>CAIODZ010000070.1 GCA_903857265.1 uncultured Phycisphaerales bacterium | reverse complement strand
AACTGCCTTATGCCGCCTGCCATATAATCGTTCTTGAAATCACCCTCGAAATCGATGGTCATATGCAGAGGAATCCCAGAGGGTCTGGCCATCGCGATTTTCTGCAATTTGTTGAGGTCCTTGGTGTAATCGCCCGGCGTGATACTTATGCCGAAATTTTTGCCGGCGAAATAAGTGTTGGCGATTTTGAAATAATCTTTCGGCGGCTTGAAGGTCTTATCTATCTGAGAATTGCCCCAGTAAAGGTTTTTGCAGGTCTCTACGGCGTATGGCTCAAGGCAAAGACCGCCGCATTGCAATTTTGTGATTTGCTCAATACCGCTTGGTGTCAACATTGCGCCGCGCCGGGTAAATGTTAAAAGCTGGCCTACTTTTTCTTCCAGCGTCATCTTCGCTAATTTCTTGCTTATAAATGCGTCTCTTTTCGCATCGCTTTTCTTCGCCATTTTTATCTCCTGTTTTTCAACTTGGTTATGATTCCCATTTGCCGTGGTTATCAGGCCCTACCCAGAATTCACGTTCTTTCTTCCAGCCCTTTTCGTCTATTTTCAAATCCTTTGTTTTCCAGCCCGCTTTAATCCGCTTCGTTAAATCATCGAACCCTTTATTCCACGTCAGCCCGTCGGGAACGGTAACATTCATACTTCCCGCGGCGTTTGCGTATCTTAAGCAGGATTCGATTGTATGCTCCCTGACGAACGCGGAAAGGAATCCCGCAATCGCCGAGTCGCCCGAGCCAAGTGCCCCGACGAATTTTTCTTCCTGGTAAACAGGGAACCACAGCTCGCGATTTGCCCAGTTTTCCGGGTCCTTGCAGCCGGCCGCGCCTAACTTCTTGAGCTGCTCCTTGCCGGCGGTCCGGATATACAAGCCCCTGTGGCCGCATTTGACCATTGCTATTGATGTGCCCATTTTTATCAAATCACTTCCCAGGGTGGAAATATCTTTGGCCGTCATATGGTCGAGCACGCTTTCCTTGGGGCCGAGTTTCGCCTTCTTCTCAAGGAACCTTTCCTTATACAGGAAGTAAAATATCTCTTCGGCGCTTGGGACCATAATATCCGATAGCGGCACCCAGTCGGTAAGAATCGCCTTCCAGTTGACCTGGCCAGCGTAGCTGTTTACATCGGGAAGCGAAAGGTCAAGCGCGGTTGTCGTCCCCAACTCTTTGGTCCTTTTAAGGATTTTCGTCAGCTCTTTGCCCGTGTTATCATAAATCTTTCTCATCCATGGCGGATACCCGAATAGCATCAGTTTCGAGCGAGCCACAAGGTCGAAATCCATATCGTCATAGCCGAAGGTATCGTTCGCCCCGCAATGATGCAGGTAAAACCGGTCGATTCCGGGGATGCAAATCGCGATTGTATATGACGTCGATTCCCCTTTGACCATATGAATGCCTTTGAAATGGCCTTCGTGTTCCTCATACCATTGAAGAATCTGTTTACCGAAGTCGTCGTCGCCGATTTTACCGATTAGCTCGGTTTTTACGCCCAAACGCCTGATTGATACCCCGGCATTTGTAACAGGGCCGCCTCCTACGACGACGCAATTGCCCATATTTATCATTTTGCCGGGCACAAGGACGTCGGTCATCTTGTCAACTTTTCCCTCGATTGTGAAAGCCGGTATCAGGTCCAGACAAGTATGCCCCGCAGCCACGATTTCAATGTCTTTTTTACTTTTCACCTATTATTCCTTAATAAAATAAGACCAGAAATGATACCGTATAATATCCTGCTGTCAAGCCAAAATTATAAAAGGCAGGGTCTGTTTCTTAAAGAGCCGGTTTACCGGCCGAAAACGGCCTCCTAAACAGCAGACAAAATGGTCGCCGGTTATGATCAACCGCAGTTGCTTTCGGACTTATCAGTTTAGCGTGCAGTTGGCATCGTTCGGATTGTTGCACTGCATCCATTGCTCGGCAAAATCGCTGAAGTCGTAGAAATCAACCGTACCGTCTATTGGCGCGAAGTCCGCCCCATGACAATTGCCCGACGAGACACAATCGGTATTGAGCCAGTATTGGGCAAACGTAGCAAGGTCTTCATAGTTGACATAGCAATCACCCGAACCGCTGATGTCGGCGGGGAGGCGATGGCCATCGGCTATTGCGTCCGCGCAGTTTTGATAAGCGGGTGTTGCCGTCGCTTCGCTCGAATTGCCGCTCTGGTGATTAGCGTCATCGACCGCAGTTACGACATAGTAATAGGGTATGCCGTTGGTCAGGCCGTTATCGGTGTAATTTGCGCTTGTCAGCAGCGAGCTGTTCAGCTTGGCGTAACCGCCGCCTTGTGTTGTCGAGCGATATACGTTGTAGCCGTTCATATCGGCTTCGGTGTTATTGTTCCAGGCGAGGGATATCGATTTATTACCCGCCGTCGCAATTAACCCCGTCGGTGCCGCGGGGGCTGTATCTGATGGGGCTGCATTGACCACCAAACCGATAATTATCTGACGATTCAGAGTGCCGGAGAAAGTTGCACTTGGCGTTTCAGCGACGCCCGTCGCTAATTTATGCCCCGTCACGCCGGTATGTCCGTTGGTTCCAACCGACTGGTCGGTTCCTTCGGTAAAGCCGTTGTTTAATGTATATGAGCCGTTGTTGCCGGAAGCTGCGGCGTCGATAACCATATCGCCAGCGTTTGTGGCAAGAGCGGTTGTCGTTACCGGATTGGGGCTGCCGGTTGTTGTGCCGAACCTGGCTGTTGCCCCGATTAGATTGGTCTGGTTAACATTGCCAAGGAATACACTGGCGTAAGTAGTGGTAGTTGTTGTTGCGCTCCAGGTTGGGGTAATGGTGCTGCTTGTCGCTGCGGCGACGCCTGCCTCATTGAGTATAAACGCAGCGACATAATTGCCGGCGGTTGAGCCTATGACGTTGACTTCAATGACTTTTGTCATTGCCTGTCCGCCGTAGGTTACAGATGACAAATATGGATTGCCTGTTGTAGATTCTTCATGAGCGATGAAAATCAATGCCCTGTTGCCGCCGGCTTCTTTGGCGTGAGTCGTGCCCGTAGCCCATGCACCGAGGATTTCGATGTTTGTCGGGGCTACCGAGGTGGTCGCTGATAGCGAGCTTGACCAGCCCGTTTCATTGAGGGCAGGGGCGCTGTCGCGTGCCTTGACCCTGAATGTGTAAAGGGTGCTTGGCGCAAGTCCCGAAGCCAGGTATGTCGGGCTTGACTGCCAGGAGCTGGATTTAGTGCCGTCTGTTGTGCATTCGAAATAATACTGCACAGGCGGGGTAGTTGCGTCGGTAGCAGTTGACGCCGTCATTGTGATTGTGTATGCCCCTGTTGCCGTCGGAACTGATGACCATGTCATCGAGTTAGGCGTCGGCGGTGTGGTATCGGGTGGATTGGTTGTCGCCGATAATGTGCTCGACCAGCCTGTTTCGTTGTGGGCTGCGGCGCTGTCACGTGCTTTTACTCTGAACGAATAAGAGGTGCCCGCGTTGAGGCCTGAAGCAACGTATGTCCTGCTTGATTGCCAGGCGCTCGTTTTGCTGCCGTCGGTTGTGCACTCGAAATAGTATTGAACGGGCGGCGTAGAGTCATCAGTAGCGGTTGTAGCCGTCATTGTAATCGTTGTCGGACCAGTTGCCGTCGGGACCGTTGCCCAGGTCATCGGGTTGGGCGTCGGGGCGTTGGTATCGGGCGCGCCGGCTATGAAATTGGTATCAATGGTAATATAGGCCGTTGTCGTATTGGGGTCGAGTTGTATTGTGTGTACCTCAGTGGTCTCGCCTGCTTTTGATAGCGTTATTTGATAAGTGCCGTGGAAGCCCCTGAAATTGACCTTGCCGTCTGAATCGGAGTAATCGGCGTCGTGTGTTGTCCATTCGCTCATCAGCGATTCATATCGCTGGCCTCTTACGGTAAGGTTGCCGCTACTGTCAATAAGGGCTGCGTTAGTTCGCCACATCTGGCCATCCATAAAACCCCACATCATTATGCCTGCGACAGAGGAGTGGCTGAAACAGATACGGAAAAAGTTCTCGATGTTATCGGCCGAAGTGGTTGCGTTTGAGTGCGAGGCGTCAAATTCAGTAGCCCAAATAGGCAGACCCTCTACTGCTAATGGTTGAAGGACGCTACTGTAATAAGTTGCAGGGTCAAAGATTACATCTGCATTCAAATGGGCTTGAATACCGATACCGTGAATAGGCGCTCCTTTGCTGCGAAGATTATTAATGAGAGTTACATAAGGGCCGGAATCGTAGCCGCCGAATGAATTGCCGGAATACTCATTTACGAAAAGTTTACAATTGGGGTCTAACTGGTTGGCTCTTTGGTACATCCAGACCCTTGAATTTACATCTGTAGAGACTACCTCAAGTTTGTCAAAGAATGAGTCGGAAAGTTGTTCATTATCGACATCCCAGTGAAGAAATTTGTTCTGAAAATGAGGAACCGCGCTATTGAGCCGGTTCTGGCAAGCAGTGTAAAGTGCGGAAGTCTGCGGCCAGGGTGCAGAGCCCAGATTCGCTACCCAACCGGGCAAGCTGCTTTGCTGTTCCCAGAAGATGCAGTGACCTCGCATAGGGATTCCGTGACTGCTGCACCAATTGTAAATATTATCGGCATCTGTATAACTAACACTGCCCTGTGTTGATTCGTTATAGGTCCACTTTGACTCGTTTTCGCAGACGGCCCATTCAAAGTGGCTGAGGATGAAATTCTTATAGGTATTGTTTGACATCATCGAATTGCGGATGCAGGTGCCGAAGGCGAAGCTGTGCTTAAGCTGCTGTATTTGCACATTGACATCGGCAACGGGGGCGTTGCCCGTGCCGAGAATTGTAAGTTCGGCGTTTCTTTTGCGATTGGCCTCGATTCTGGCGTTGGCGTCGCTTTTCCAGTCGGCTTTAGCTGTCGAATCTCCAAGAAACAGGCATAATGCCAGAAATGCTCCGGATATAGTTTTGGTGAAAACAGTATGGTTATGAGTCCTGCGGTTCATAATCACCCTCACTAATAATTTACCTGTTTTTATTTACTGTTGAACACAATGACGCAACACACTGGAAATTCGGCCAAATAAATCAGTCACAAGTTACTTTTGTCATTCCCAGTTTGGAGTGCAATTGGCGTCCAGAGGATTGTTGCACTGTCTCCACTCCGGTCCAAAGTCGCTGAAGTCAAGAAAATCAACCTTGCCGTCCGTCGGCGCAAAATCCGCATTTTGACAATTACCCGGTGTGGTACAATCGGTATGCAGCCAGTTGTCGGCCATTATCTTCAGGTCCAGCAAGTCAACGTAACAATCACCGTTGAGGTCGGAGGGAAGCCCATAATCGCCGGCCTGAACCGCGGCACAATCTGCAAATCCCGCCAGGTGAATGGTCGTTATTGACTGTTTGGGCAGGAACATCTTGGTTGATGTGCTGAATGTCCCAATATATGCGAAATAAGCATTGGATGTGGATTGGTATATCCCGGAGTTTTGCGGCGTAAAACCGTTCAAAGCAAGCGTCAAATTCATATCGGTAGTAGTTGAAGTATTGATTATCACAATTGCCGCATTGGGTTCATCCGGATTTTTGTAGGCCGATATCCTCAAATCGGATGAGGTAGAGTTTGCATCGACCCGCTGCCAGCCGGGGTCTGTAAATCTGGAATAATGCATCATAGCGTAATAAACAGGATTGATTGTATAGCTTGTATTTGAAACGCTCACCAGGCCGCTTGGCGAAGCCCAGAACAATTCCCAATACAGGTATGCCGATACTTCCTCAACAGTCAGGGCGTTGTGCATTAAAATCGCCAGGTTCATTGCGTCCGTCCAGACGAACGGACCGCCTTTGGAAAATTCTGTTTGTAATAGTGGTTTACCGTCTCCACCTATCGCTGCCTTAAGAGTTGCCATTGGGCTTATAAGGCCGTCCGGACTGTCTGCACTGCCGTTATAGAGGTGGTGCGAATAACCATAAACATTGGCCTTATCGGCGACGGTCAATGAGTTGACATAACTTGGGGTGAGGGTTGTATCTTGCCCTTCTGGTGCCAGAAGGAGCGGTCGGCTCGGCAGCGAATTCAGCTTAGTGCATAAAGCGGCAAAGGCAGGCTCATAGCCGGCATTGGCATCTGTCTGGGTAGTTCCAAGGTAGCAAGTGTCCCAACTGGCTGTCCAGCTTGGTTCGTTTTGCATATTCAAATAATAAGTATCTACACCTGCATTAGACCAAGCGGTCAAGCTGTCAGCCCACCACTGAGCGAAATCAGCGTACCGATAATTTCCGCTGCCGTCTTTGGCAAGCGTTCCACCCACTGTGTTGCCGTTACTTTTTAGAGATGCCTGCGGTGACCAGGAGGTATTCATAACTCGTATCGGATGCCCTAGGGCGTTTTTAGCACCTTTGACGATTATATTAGTGTCACTAATATAGCTGCTATCGATGCCGTAAGTGTTTCGAATCCGGTATATATCGATGCCTAAGTCGCGGAAGAGTATATTGTAAATTTCCGGATGAGAACTGCTGCAGGCGATAACATTATTTTGATACCAGGCGCCAGCTGCGCCGAAACCTTCGAGGGTTTGATGAGTAACGTTAAAATTAACCAGACCTGTCGCGTTTGGGCCTGCCACGCCGGGGACTGCGCCATATACATTGGCGTCATCCAGATAGACATCATTTAAATCTAAGCTTTCGGCGTAAAAATTCAATGCTGTAAGCGTGCCGTTTGCAGTCAGGGTATAACTTCCTGAGATATATGTCCATCCACTGTTGTTGGCGGTTCCATGGGCTCCTTGGCTCCAGCTGGTTACGCCACTGTCAGTTTTTTCGAAGGTTAAATTAATAGTAGTACTGGGAGATGCGGTTCTTACCCACCCCGAGACCTGGTAAGTTTGGCCGATCACCATTTTGCTTAAAACGTTTTGCTGTATCCCATTCCATGTTGCTGTTCTGCTGTACGCCCGGGCACACCGGCTTCCGCTATGCGGTGCAGGCGTCGTTGGTGGCGTTATCGTGGTGATTGAGCAACTTCGAGCAGCCCATCCGGTTGTTCCGCTTTCAAAGCCGGGGTTGACAAGGATGTTGGCTACATCGCCATAGGATGTTCCCAATAGAAGGATTAAGCTAAAAAATACGCACGCGTAAAAGCGACTTCCGTTCATTTTGTTCTCTTCAACCGTTCTTAGGGGCAATTTCAGGTGGCTAAACCGAGAGCAAGCTTCTGAAACCCTAAGAAATTTGGCTTTTTTAACTTTTCATCACGTCCTATAAGTGCTTAATCACCCCTGCGGGGCCCCTGATAACGAGCCAATTGGCCCTTGCCCCGGCTTTTGCCGCAGTCATAGTAAACGATTACTTACACTATAACCTAAATGTATTAGGTCAGTCAAGCTTATATTTACGAGGAAAGGTTACTGCTCGCAAAATTTTTTACGCTTCACCTGAAATTGTCGGTTTCCGGCAGGCGATATTGTGTTTTGGCCGGCAAATGCCGTTTTTTTTATATCTACCTCCTTTGAATCAGCAAAAAACGGGTTTTTGCCCCTTAAATCATGTTCTCTGCGAATGGTAACTCCACATTTTTACGGGTTGATTTCGGTGGGTTTGGGGGGTAAAAGAAATTTTTTTAAAAAAAAGCTGGACATTGATAAAGGACAATGCTAATGTATAAGTAAACGATTACTGGACGTTCAGAGACGCTCTTCGCAAATTTGAATATGCAATCTTATGCGAAACAAACCTTGTTGTCTTCCAAATAGATTAGCAAAAAGCATAAGAAAAAGCAATATATAGTAAATACAAACCTGTTAACGGTTTCGGGTTTTTAGATGTATGTAATTTTGGATTAAGGTGAAGAAGAAATGAGTACCCCTCGAAGCAACGGCGTACCGACCATCAGGGAAGTTGCTTCTCATTGCGGTGTAAGCCAGGCGACTGTTAGCCGGGTATTGAACGGAAATTTCAAGCATGGTTTTTCCGTCAGACGTGAAGTTCATCAACGTATTGTTGATATTGCAAATTCACTTGGGTATCGTCCCAATCTCGCGGCCAAAAATCTTGTCAGAAAACAAACCAGCGTAATCGCGATGCTCGGTTGTGATGTTGCTTTGGGATTTCCGGGCAACATATATGAGGCCATTATCGAATCCTGCGTTCGCGAGCTGCACACGGGCAATTATGATGTTTGCATGTCCGTTCCCAATCTGGTAGATAGCCGCTGCGAACTGCCGCCGTGGAAGGTGGATGGGGCGATAGTCCTTCAGAAATGTTCGCAGGAAACCATTGAAGAGATGGAAAGAGCAAATCTTCCTTATGTGGTTATCAATGGTGTTGGCGGCCTCAGTTGCTCATCGGTCATTCCCGATGATATAGAAGCAACAAAGATGGCAGTGCGTCATCTTGTTGAGCTCGGACATACTCAGATAGCTTACGCGGGCCCCACCAGTGAGCACTATAAGCATAGAAGTATTGGCGACCGTCACGATACATATGTTTCCGAACTGAAAATGCGGGGGCTTGAACCGGTGAAAAATCATGACAAGGTTTTCAGTTCGGCATCTGCTTTTTTGGCTTCAGCGGTGATTAAGCATCACGCAACCGCAATTCTCGCGTACGACCATATTGAGGCGATGAGAATTCTCCACGGCGCTAATATGCTTGAAATTCAGATTCCCAAACAGGTCAGTTTGCTTTGCTTTAACGATGAATACCTGTGCAGCATTGTTGCCCCACCCCTTACAACGGTCGCGGTGCCGTCAAGACAGATGGGGCAGGTGGCCGCGAGTTTGCTGCTCAAGCATCTTCAGTCGCCTTTGGAATATCGTCCTGAGTGCGTAAAACTTTCGCAGGACCTTATAGTGCGGTCTTCGACGACGGCGCTGGTTAATAAATCGACAGGGGTTATGCTTTAATTATCTGCCCGGTACTTGGGCAGTGGTGTAGATGAAAGAGATGGGCCGGATATGCCGGCTGAATATAAAAAACGTGTTAGTAAAGGTCAAATAAGGGTGACGTATCGAAATACATATAGGAGGTATTGAGATGATGAAAATGAAATTACTAACAACCGTATTAATTGTTCTGGTCGCTGTTGGGGTTGTAACGGCGGCAGAGGTCATCAATGTTGACATAAAGGGCTTTGGCGACAAAACGCCCTATGTTGGCAATGGGGCATACGATGTAGGCCCAAACACTTTATGGACCGTTTATTATGGCGGCTGGGGCAAACCTGTAGGGTCGGCGCGAAGCGAGGGGCTTGCCACTTCGACACAGGCAGGTTTTTGCAGCGTTTATGCTGCGCAGGTGTGGCTTGGCGACAACGGGCAAAAACATGGATATCAGTATGGTTCAGGTTTGATGAACGACGGGTTTACAGCGCAAGGTCCGAATGAGCCGAATTTAGCCATTTTCGGCCAAGGCGCATTCCAAGGGGTTTATGACATATATGTTTATGGCAGCGGCGTGGGACAATTCAAGCTGACTCGCTATGGCGTGACGACTACCCAAACAGTAAGCGGAGATGCCAATGCCGGTCAGTTTGAACTTGGCCACAATTACGTGGTTTTCTCCAATGTAGATGTCAACAATTCAAGTTCTGATGATTTATACCTGACCTATACCACCATAACACTGAATGCTCTTCAGTTTGTTAAGAAGAAATCACCTGTTGAAGTAAAGGGCGGGACAATCATAGCGGCTGCAAATTGGGATGTTGCCGGTGAGCGAAACACCAGGGGGCCAAGTTCCGAACTGCAGCAATTTGGACCGGACACTTACGCCAATACCGTCGGCTACGTAGATACAGGTGAGTTTATGGGTTACGATATCAACGTCGATGACGTTAATCAGGGACGATATCTTATAACCCTTGATGTCAACACGGCGGCTCAATACAGAGCAATTCCTCTTAGAATTTACCTCGATGACAAGGTCTTGGGGGACGTGTGTGATATGAACTGGAGTGTCCCCACGACAGGCAATACAACAGCTGTTCAAGCAAATCTTTTTAAGGGCAGCCATACAGTTAAATGGCATTTTCCTTTCCAGGGCCCTGGCGGCTCTACAGGGTTCAATATTGTCGACGTGAATTTCACTCGTATCGGAAGCATTGCTATGAAAGATTGCAACGAGGTTGGTTTTTACGGCTTTAACTATCCGGCAGACCTGTCGGGTAACTGTACCGTCGCTCTCGAGGACCTCGCTTTGGCGGTGGATAACTGGCTTATTTGCAATAACCCGGATCCAAACGGATGTTTTTGACGTTTTGAGTTCTATATCGCGATGAAAAGACAAAAAGACATAAAAAAAGGAGAAGGTAATATGAAATATAAACTCGAATTATCAGTTATGATTGTGATGCTTTTAGGCCTGTCTCTGGCAGGTGTTGCTTCGGCAGATAGCGTCACAAAAACGCTATACGTGGATGGGACAAAAGTGGGGACTTCAACCTCTACCCAGGCGATTAGTTTCCCTTATCAGCGTCTGACAATCGGGTGCGAGGGAAACGCATGGGTTCGTTACAGCGGTCTTGTCGGCCAGATAGATGAATTTGCGGTATATAACCGCGTATTAACAGACGCTGAGGTTACTACGCACGCCGGTGCGGTAGGAAGTGGTTACGTTGCTGCGGTTACAGCAAGTAATCCTGTGCTTTATTTGAAATTTGACGACACTGCCAGCAGTGACGGCAGTAAAGCCTTGAATAGCGCCAACGCAGATACAAACTGCACTTACAGAGGCGCTGTTACCCTTACAGGTGCCGGCGACGGCTATACCGGTGGTAGTGATAAAGCGGCGATTCTGGGCGGCAGCGACTGCATTGACGTTTGTGATTGGGATGCAAAATTCTCCACGATTGACATATCTGTTGAATTCTGGGTAAAGACAACGCAGAGCAGCGGTTACCCGAGATTTTTCCAGCATAACGGCGGAAATACCGAGGAGCACAGTTATGGCGCTATGTATTCCGCGGGAACCAACGCTATCGGTCTTATCGGCGGCGGCAGTACGGGCTACCTTAACAGCACGATAAATGATGGCGGATGGCACCACATTGTAGTTACGTTCAATTCGATAAAGCCCGGTCCATACGCAGCGGAAGTGATGGCAGATGACCCGTGTGTGTATCTGAAGTTCGACAATCAACTGCTGGTGGATTCTTCTTCAAATCACTGGTGGGTTGGGATGGGCACGATGGCTCAGGTCAAAAAAACCGCGGGCGGAATGGGCTTATCTCTTTACGAGGATAACACATCACAAAACTATACCAGCAGCGGTCATGCAGACGCGGAAGCTTTCACGTGGAACGGCCTTAACGGCACTAACGTGAGGGAGGCGCCGCCGTTTCAAAATGTCCTTGGAGATGAATATGCGTTTGCAAACGATGATAGTAATATGACGTTTGAGGTGTGGATAAAGAGTGTTCCTGGACTTATGCCGGATACCTACCCGATAATTTTCCAGCAGGTTGGCTCTTACACGAAAGAGCCAAACGCCCCTGCATTGGGCTTATATAACGATGCTGGTGTGTATAAGCTGCGTGTCGCGGGCGGAAGTCAGTGGTTCTATCCTGGTACGGCAGCCCCTCTGGATGGACAGTGGCATCAATTAGTCGTTACATACGACGAAAATGAGGTTGACCCCGGAGGGTCAATGGGAATTCAATTGTATTTGGATGGTTCTCTTGCGGGTCAAACAACCGTTTTTGACCCAAATAACCACCAGGCGCTGATGGGGCCTGAGCTGGTAGAACTTGTGGTTGGTTGTGAGAATGACTGGGGATCTCCCTATAACTGCTGGAGCGGGTATGTCGATGAATTTGCTGTGTATAAGGGTGTTTTGAGCGCGGAGAGAATAGCGGCCCATTATGCCGCGTGGCAGCCGAAAGATTGCGCCGAGGTAAAGGCAAGAGGATTGACTCTGCCCGGCGATTTGAATGGCGACTGCCAGGTGGACTTCGAAGATTATGCTATTCTTGCCTCACAATGGCACCTGTGCGATAACCCGGGCACTGGTTGCCCGTCTAACTGGTAACAGTTTATAGCGCAGTTGATTATTGAGCAGACGGTTATAAACCGTATAAAAACTGAGGAGCAGAAAGCTCGTCGCGACGGGGCATTAGTGACCATGGATGGAATGGGGAATATTTTATAGTCGCACAGGTTTTGTTGGAACACAGAATTGAACGGGTTTTTGTGACGATAGTATTATGAAAAACGATAATATTGTGAAAAGATTAAATGGATTTACGCTGGTTGAGCTTCTGGTTGTAATCTCAATTATCGCTTTGTTGATGGCGGTATTGCTGCCTGCCCTCAGTAAGGCAAGAGAGCTTGCCAAGAGGATAGTATGCGGCAACCACCTGAAAACCCTTATGACGGCTAATTTTATTTATTCACAATCCTGTGACGGGAAATTTGTTCCGATTAACTCTTATTTAGCAGGGGCCACGCCGCCGCAGACGGCTTGGATGACGAACACGCTTTTTAGAAGAATTGTGGGATTTCAAAAACGTCATAACGCGGAGGTAGATATTATCAGTAGCGCAGCAGCAAGCCCTTTTATTGTGCAAAAAGAGTACCTTTGTCCCAGCGATGAGATAAACAAGCTTATCACCAATGCCGTTGGCCCCAGTGGCAATGTTTCAGTGAGTTATAGTTATAACGCTACGGAATTCCTGGTGCAATCTGGAGATATTACAAAGGCCAATATTTTTAACTGGACCAAGATGCCTGAGCTGGGCCATAGCGCCCAGTCGGTAAAAAGGGCTTCCGAAAAACTCGCATTTATCGACGGTATTGACTGGTGGACGGAGTGGGAGGGGGCCAATTATGTAAATGGATGGGATAAACTTCACCAGGCGACCATTGACCAATACAGAACCAACGTGAGTCCTCAAGTGTATGGTCCGGTAATTTATCGTCACAGCGAGGGGGCGCTTGTTGCATTCTATGATGGCCATACCTCCTATATGAAAAAGCAGGATGTATATGTCAGTAAAGATTATACTGCCACCCCCAAAAATCCCGGGATGTGGGTTTCGGACATGGCTTTATATCGTAAAGGACATCCATAATACGGTCGTTAACGTCGAATCGCTGCCGATGCAATCGCCGAGACCGGTGAATTCTGTGAATCGACAGGTCTTAGGATTAATTTGAATTTTCAATCCTTCCTTTTAAGTATTGCTCTATGGTAAAATCGTATTCGAGTAGAGTGTAAATCCGAAGGCAATAATTCAAGGGGAAACAAATGCAGGATGCATCGAAAAAGCTCTCGTTTTTGGAAAAATCCGGATACAGTTGCGCCGACGCCGCCGCGAACTTCGTCTTTATGACGATGATTCTCTTCCAGACGAATTTTTACACGGATGTCTTTGGTCTCACCGCAGGGGCCGCGGGAACGATTCTCATTGTCGCGCGTCTATGGGACGCCTTCGCTGATCCAATTGTGGGAGTGCTCGCCGACCGCACCAATACACGATGGGGCAAGTTCAGGCCCTGGGTGCTGTTCTCGGCGCTGCCCTGGTGCGTTGTTATGATCCTCGCCTACACCACACCCAAGGGCTGGAGCATGGGCGCGATGATAGCGTACGCCGCCATCACCAATATCCTGCTCATGTCGATTTACTCAATGAATAACATGCCGTATTCTGCGCTGGGCGGCGTGATGACCGGCGATATCACTGAACGGGCCAAACTCAATTCGTTCCGGTTCATTTCGGTAAACGCGGCCCAGTTCATCGTCGGCGGGCTTACCCTGCCTCTGGTCGCCAAATTCGCCGTCGGCCATGATGCGCAATACGGCTGGCGGATGGTCATGACCATCTGGGCTGTCCTCTGTTTTGTGCTGTTCATGATTACGTTCTTCAGCACCAAGGAGCGCATTCAGCCGCCGCCGCAGCAAAAATCGGATTTCATGCAGGATTTTGCCGGCCTGATCAAAAATAGCCCCTGGGTCGTGATGTTTGCGATGACGCTGGTCCATTTCTGCATCCTGTCATTCCGCGGAGGCGCGCTTTACAACTACTATCATCACTATGCCGACAAAGCAGCTATGTTTGACTGGGTGCAAAAGCTGGGCCTTACGGCTCCTCCGCTGGCACCCGGGGCTCCAAAACCCGGCGGCATTCTCGAGTGGCTTGGTTATATTGTGCATGCAGACAGGTCCAACCTGGCAAATTCCAGCGTCGCTGATGTCTTCAACAGCATCATCAACATGATTGGCACGGGCGTTACTATTATTGTGCTGCTTATGTCGCCTGTGCTGGCCGTGAAATTCGGCAAGAAGGCCGTTGCGGTATGCGGTTTCGGATTGGCCGCATTGGGCACTTTCGCGTTTTATCTGCTCGGCCCGACCAATGTCAACGGCATGGTCGCACTGACGATTCTTATAGCGATATGCTATGCCCCAACCATCCCGCTTATCTGGGCCATCTACGCGGATGTGGCGGATTACTCCGAGTGGAAGACCGGTCGCCGATTCACCGGCATTGTTTTCGCCACCATCTGCTTTGCGTTAAAAACCGGGTTGGCGCTCGGCTCGTCCTCGTTCCTGTGGATTATGGCGGGATTTTTCAACTACGATACCAAACTGCCTGACGCGCCCGAGGCGATTCATGGGTTCAGAGTCGCCAGCGGGATTGTGGTGGGTCTGCTTTTTGCCATTTGCTGCGTTTTGCTCATGATATACAAGCTCAACAAACGCCTGACCATCCAGATGGCCGACGAATTAGCAGAACGACGCAAACAGTTCAAATACGCGTAAACAGGAAAGGAAGTTGTAATGAAATTGCTAATAACGACCTGCGTGGTATGTTTGATAATTGTTTTGATAGGCGCTATCAGGTGTTTTGCTGATGCGAATGTTCCGGCTCTCAAAGACGCGTTAGCGAAAGCTTTTTTAATCGGCGTCGCTGTCAACGATGACGTGGTTTCAGGCAATGACTCTCAGACCACCGCTATCGTCGAGAAACAATTCAATTCCATAACCCCCGAAAACGTTATGAAGTGGCAGTTCATTCATCCTGAGCCGAACAAATATAATTTCGAGCCGGCTGACCGCTTCGTGGCGTTTGGCGAGAAGAACAAAATGTTCATTGTCGGTCATACCCTCATCTGGCAAAACCAGATACCTGGCTGGGCGTTCAGGGACGACTCCAATAATCTGCTTGGCCGCGATGCAATGCTTGCACGTATGAAAGACCACATTTTTACCGTTATGGGCCGATACAAAGGCCGAGTCAACGGCTGGGACGTTGTCAATGAAGCCCTAAACGACGCAGGACCTCTCCACAAATCCAAATGGGTGGAAACAGTAGGCCCGGACTTCGTTCAAAAGGCGTTCGAGTATGCTCACGAGGCGGACCCGAACGCAGAATTGTATTACAACGACTTTTCACTCGATAAGCCGGCCAAACGCGAGGCCTGTGTGCGTCTCGTAAAAGACCTCAAGGACAAAGGTCTCCGCATAGACGGCGTTGGTATTCAGGGACACTGGGCGCTGAGTTATCCTTCACGCAAAGACATCGAGCAATTTATCAACGCCTTTGCCGCATTAGGCGTTAAAGTTATGGTTACCGAACTGGATATCGACGTCCTGCCAAGTGCTACTCAGTATATGGGAGCCGATATTAACGTCAGGTTTGAATTGCAGGAAAGGCTTAATCCTTACGTCAATGGTCTGCCTGATGAAGTGCAGAAAAAACTCGCTGACCGTTACGCAGAGATTTTTGCTGTTTTGCTCGAACATAAAGACACAGTAAGCCGCGTTACCTTATGGGGCGTTTACGACAAGACAAGCTGGCTTAATAACTGGCCCATCAGGGGACGCACGAGCTATCCGCTGTTGTTTGACCGGAACTATCAACCCAAGCCGGCCTTTGATGCCGTTGTCAAAACAGCCCAAGGCAGTGAGTAAAACTTCCTTTGGAAAACATTTAAGGGTAAACTGGTATGAGGGCGAGGGCTTTGATACTTGTTGCATTATCCTCGTTTTTTGTCTTCGGCTACACACAGCAGCAGCCGAAAACTTTTAGCAATCCCATTATATCCGGTTTTTATCCTGACCCGAGTATTTGCCGGGCGGGTGATGATTATTATACTGTGCACAGTTCCTTTGAGTATTTTCCGGGCGTTCCGATTTTTCACAGTAAAGACCTTGTGCACTGGCGTCAAATCGGCTATTGCCTGACTCGCAAAAGCCAGTTGCCCCTGGACAAAGTCCGTGCATCAGGCGGAATCTACGCACCGACGCTTCGCTATCATAAGGGTAAATTTTATATGGTAACAACTAATGTGGATGGTGGAGGCAATTTTTACGTCACCGCTGCAAATCCAGCGGGGCCGTGGTCTGAGCCGATTTGGCTCGACCAAAGCGGCATGGATCCGTCTCTTTTCTTCGATGACGATGGAAAGGTTTATTACACCCGCCACGAAGGTCAGGGCGATGGCTATATTGCCCAGAGAACACTCAATCTCGAAACAGGCAAACTTGAAGGCCCACTGAGAAAAATATGGGGCGGCACAGGCGGTGTCTGGGCGGAAGGGCCGCATTTGTATAAAATCAGCGGCAAATATTACCTGATGATTTCAGAAGGCGGAACCAGCTATGACCATAGTGTGACTGTTGCTCGCAGCGATACCGCATGGGGGCCATTCGAATCTGACCCGAAAAACCCAATCCTGACACATCGTAAGTTACCTAAACTTCCGATTCAGGTTGTCGGACACGCTGATTTGGTTGATACGCCCGATGGGTGGTGGTTAGTTTGCTTAGGAGTCCGGCCTCAGCCGCCCGGCGCACGCTTTCATCATATAGGTCGTGAGACCTTCCTTGCGCCGGTTGTATTCGACATCAATGGCTGGCCGGTAGTTAATGGAAACGGCACAATAGAGCTGACTATGCCCGCTCCTTGCTTGCCGCAGCATATCTGGGAACAGCTCTCTGCAAGAGACAATTTCGATAAGCCCTCTCTCGCTTTGCAGTGGAATTATCTGAGGAATCCTGACGAGACCGATTACTCACTCACAGAACATCCTGGTTTTCTGCGTCTTCAGGGCTCAGCGGTAACTATGAGCGACAAGGATTCGCCCGCCTTTGTTGGCCGTCGCCAGACCGATTTCAACTGCTTCGCTTCGACCCTGCTTGAATTTGACCCCAATAGCGAAAATGAGGAAGCCGGCTTTGTTGTTCGCGGCAATGACAAACATCATTACGAAATTGGCGTTACGCTGAAAAATGGCAAGCGCCAGGTTTTATTCAGGAAGGTTCTTAAAGGCAAAATAATCGAACCCGTTCGGTATGTTGATGTCGGAATCGGACCTGTTATATTATCGGTTCAAGCGAGTCCATTGTCTTATGAATTTTCCTGCAAGTCATCCAATGGCGATGTGCAGATATTAGGTACAGCCCTGACGAAGGATTTGTCCGTCGAAGAGATAGGTTTTGCAGATGGAATGTGCTTCACCGGCGTGTATTTTGGTATGTACGCAACCGGCAACGGACAGAAATCTTCAACCCCAGCCGATTTCGACTGGTTCGAATATGTGTCCATAAATTAACTATCAATAAAATAAGAGGTTTGTGGTTATAAAGTCGAATGTAAAAATATCTGGTTCGGCAATATTGTGTTGTATTTTGCTGATTTCTCAGGCAGCCCTTTGCCAGGTCCGGCTTCCATTTTTGATAAGCGATGGTATGGTTCTGCAAAGAGACGCCGACGTCAAAATCTGGGGTTGGGCTGATAAAGGTGAAAAAGTAACAATTAACTTTAACGGCAAAACATATAATGCCACAACAGGCACAGATGGCAAATGGGCGGTAATGCTTTCTGAATTAAAAGCAGGCGGCCCATGCAGTATGGATATTAACGCCAGTAATCATATAGCTCTAACGAATATCATGATAGGCGATGTATGGGTATGTTCAGGTCAGTCGAATATGGAACTGGCTATGGACAGAGTAAAATACCGCTATCCGGATGTAGTCGCTCATGCTGACAACCCCAACATAAGGCAGTTTATTGTTCCGCACAGATACGATTTTCAGGAGCCGCAGGAAGATTTAAAGTCGGGCCGATGGGAGTCAGCAAATCCTGAGAGTGTTCTTCATTTTTCAGCCGTGGGTTATTTTTTCGCGAAAGAGTTATTTGAAAAATACCATGTTCCCATAGGTTTAATAAATGCAAGCTTGGGCGGCTCGCCGGCACAGGCATGGTTGAGCGAAGACGCCTTAAAAGCGTTTCCTGAATACCTGGAAACAGCGAAAAAATTTAAAGATAGTGCCTATCTTAACCAAATCGCTGAAAAAGATAAAGCTGTCAGCGACGCGTGGTATGGTCGTATTCAGCAGCTTGATAATGGTTTGGCAAAAGGTCAAAAGCCGTGGTTTGATGTAAATTATGACGCTTCAGAATGGGCGGTAATGAATGTGCCCGGGTACTGGGCTGACGGTAACTTGGGAAATGTGAACGGCGTTGTCTGGTTTAGAAAAGAATTTAACGTCCCGGCTTCGATGACGGGACAACCGGCAAAGCTCTGGTTAGGCAGGATTGTGGACGGCGATTTTACGTATGTCAACGGAAAGCAAGTGGGGTCGGTATCATATCAGTATCCTCCGAGAATATATGATATTCCCTCAAATCTGCTGCAGGCGGGGAAAAATATCATTACTGTAAGAGTTATTAGCAATTCAAGCCGGGGCGGTTTTGTTCAGGATAAGCCATATCATCTCTCAGCAGCAGGGCAGACAATCGACTTAAAGGGCCAATGGCAATACAGATTAGGCACCACAATGGCCCCATTGCCGGACAAAACTTTTATTGAGTGGCAGCCGGCAGGATTATACAACGGGATGATAACCCCACTTTTAAACTATAAAATTAAAGGAGTGATTTGGTATCAGGGGGAATCCAACGCAGGGAAACCGCGTGAATATCAAAAACTGTTCCCTGCGCTGATAGCTAACTGGAGAGAAAAATGGAATCAAGGGGATTTCCCCTTCTTGTATGTTCAACTGGCCAATTTTATGGAGGTTAAAGCCAGTCCTTCTGAAAGCGGCTGGGCCGAGTTGAGGGCAGCGCAGTTTAAAACGCTTGCTGTTCCTAATACGGGAATGGCTGTTGCAATTGACCTCGGCGAATGGAACGACATTCATCCTTTAAATAAGGAGGACGTAGGCAAACGGCTGGTGCTCGCAGCTCAAAAGGTGGCTTATGGCGATGAAAAAGCGGTTTATTCAGGTCCTATTTACCAGTCAATGAAAGTCGAAGGAAATAAAATCACTCTCACATTTACAAATACAGGCGGCGGATTAACGGCAAAAGGAGATGGAGAGCTAAAGTATTTTGCTGTTGCTGGCACCGACAAAAAATTTGTCTGGGCAAAGGCGAAAATTGACGGAAATAAAGTTGTCGTCTGGAATGACCAAGTGCCAAATCCTGTAGCCGTGCGGTACGCCTGGGCTGATAA
Source organism: uncultured Phycisphaerales bacterium (assembly GCA_903857265.1). Classification (GTDB taxonomy): domain Bacteria; phylum Planctomycetota; class Phycisphaerae; order Sedimentisphaerales; family Anaerobacaceae; genus Fen-1362. Next base: position 2,894 of record CAIODZ010000070.1, on the reverse strand, counting down.
TCCTGAAGGAGCAAATTTGTATAATAAGGAAGGTTTGCCGGCATCACCATTTAGAACTGATGAATAAATATTTTAAGTAATTAATTAAAACTATGCAATGGTGTACCTACTATCAGGGAAGTTGCTTCTCATTGCGGTGTAAGCCAGGCTACTGTTAGCCGGGTATTGAATGGAAATTTCAAGCGTGGTTTTTCCGTAACCTAAATGTATTAGGCCAGTCAAGTTTATATTTATGTAAAAGAATAGTTCCTCGCAAAGATTTTTATGCTTCACCTGAAATTGTCCGTTTCCGGCAAACGATATTGTGTTTTGGCGGGCAAATACCATGTTTTTTGATATCAGCTCCCTTTGAATCAGCAAAAAAATGGGTTTTTACCTTTCAAATCGGGTTCTCTGCGAATGGTAACTCCACATTTTTACGGGTTGATTTCGGTGAGTTTTGGGGTAAAAGAGCTTTTTTTTAAAAAAAGCTGGACATTGGTAAAGGATAATGCTAAGGTATAAGTAATAAGTAAACGATTACTGGACGTTCCTGGACGTTCAGAGTCACAATGCTCTTCGCGAATTTGAATATATGCAATCTTATGCGAAGCAAACCTTATTGCCTCCCAAAATAGTGAATACAAACCTGTTAACGGTTTCAGGTTTTTAGATGTATGTAATTGGGTTAAGGTGAAGAAGAAATGAGTGCTTCTCGAATTCGAGGTGGGAAAATGAAAAAAGCAAATGTAATTCTGTTAACAGTTCTCTTTCTTACAGCAATCAACGCGGGATATGCCGGAACCGTTGCGGCTCCTTACCAGGTTGGAACCTGGTCGGGTTTCAAAACGGCCGTCATTACTTGGACATTTGATGACGGCTGCGCCAACCAGTTTAGCACGGCACTGCCTATGTTCAATTCATTCGGTTTCAAGATGACATTTTACCCGGTTCCGGCATGGACTCCCCCATGGTCAAGCCTCCAAACCGCTGCTTCACAGGGTCACGAGGTAGGCAGCCATACCGTGGACCATTTTTTGTCAGGTCTCAGCGATCCGTGTCAGATATGGGAGCTTTCTCAGTCACAGGCAATCGTTAACTCGCATATACCTGGCAACCAATGTGTAACAATTGCTTATCCAAATTGCAATATCGGTAACCAGTCGCTAATTGATGATTACTATATTGCCGGGCGAACCTGTGACTACGGATTAATGCCGGCGACCCCTTCTAATTTTTATACGATAGGTTGTCACCTTCTTGGCCCCTGTTGCGGAAATAATACATTAGCTTCTATTACGTCTAAAATCGATGCTGCAGGGACATCAGGCGGATGGTGCGTATTTCTGATTCATGACCTCGACAATGGTTCCGGTTTTTCGCCGCTATCTTCGACAATTTTACTGCAAAGCTTACAGTATCTCGATGCTCGCAGAAGCACTTACTGGGTGTCCACATTCAGTAATGTAGTACGCTATATTAAAGAACGCAATGATGTGTCGGTCGCGGAAACGTCTAATACAGACGATAGCATTACTTTACAGGTGACAGACACTCTCAACAACGCAATTTACAAATATCCGATAACTATACGCAGGCCTCTTCCCGAGGGCTGGGGGTCTGCTAATGTTTCACAGAATGCTCAGGCAGTACCTTCGTCTATTGTTAAGGTGAATTCAACAGCATATGTTATGTTTGACGTGGTGCCTGACGGCGGAGAGGTTGTGCTCTCAAGAGGTATCTACGGCGATTTTACGGACAACGGTGTTGTAGATCTTAATGACCTTTCTGGCTTTTTAAAATTCTGGCTGGTGAACGATTGTGACGGAATTGCCGGGTTGGATGTGGACGAAGATTGCGTGGTAAATTTCAACGAATTTGCCGTCCTGGCGGAAAACTGGCAGCAGGCACCATAATTAGCGGTGCACGCCTTACCGATACTTTTCGACAGCCGCAATTAATGTGTTGATATTTTCCGTCGATACCTCCGGCGGCATACCGCCGCCACAGGACGCGATAATCCGGCTGCGGTCGTCAAGACCAGTCAGCATTGTCTCCACGGCTTGTGACACCTCAGCGGGTGTCCCAGCGGCCAAAACATCTCTCGGTGGGATATTGCCTAATAGCGTAACCTTATCTCCGGTTAGGTTCTTCATCTGTGCCAATCCGTGGTCGCTGCTGAAATTGAAAAGGTTCACGCCTATTTCAGCCAGATGCGGCGCACAAACAAAGCCGGGCGCATCATTGTGAAAGAATCGAACCTTCATGTTCTTGCATGTGAAAATCTTTTGCAGCCGTGGTTTGGCGAATTTGACGAAGTCCTGTTCGCCGAGGAAGCCGACGATATCATCCAGAACGAAAATACCTTCGATTGTCGGGAACGTTTCTATTTGCAGGCAAATCCAGTCAACGATGAAATCCGTAATCATATCGAGCAGCCGGCTGACCTCGTCCGGATTTGCGCGGACACCCATAAGAAACTCAGTCGTGCCGGCAAGGAACGAGGCGATATTCAGCGGCCCGCGCGAAACGGCGAATTTTATGGCGTGTCCTTCCCGCCCGATTTGCTTTTGTGTTAGTTTTAGCCGGTTCAAAACAAAAGGCAGCAAGCCGTCTTTTGAAGGGTCGGGCCTGCTTATGGAATCAACCTGCTCAAATGACGTGATAATCGGACTCGCGAACGGCAAATCATTTGTCTGCCAGGAACATTTGGAGCAGAATGCCGATGGCTCGGTGCACATACCGAATTCTGACCAGAAGCCGGGTAAAAACATTATCTGCGGAAAAGTTTTGATGGCCTTTAGATTGGCTTCGAGCCACATTTGTTCGCCGGTAAAATAGTCCATTACCGACATACCCGCCCAGCCCGGCAGCCAGGGGCTGTCTATTATAAAGCCGACGGGCAACGTCTTGTT
>CAIODZ010000069.1 GCA_903857265.1 uncultured Phycisphaerales bacterium | reverse complement strand
TTCAGGATGCTCAATCGCTCAAAAGGCCCGGCTGTGCAGTCGCCGCGGGCACAAGCGGACAAATATAAGTATCAGCAGTATATGATAAATGCGCTTGAGCAGACGCCCAACCTTACTATTGTTGAGCAAATGGCTGTCGATATTATTGTTGAGAATGGCCACGTTGTTGGCTTGCGGTGCAAAGATGGTTTTGTGTGCGATACAAAAACAGTAATTATAGCGACGGGGACATTTTTGCGCGGACTCATGCACATAGGGCAGGAAAGTTTCGAGGGGGGTAGGCGAGGTGAGCCGGCGTCTGATGACCTTTCGAGTTGTCTTGAGCGACTTGGTCTCGTTGTCAAACGGCTGAAGACCGGGACGCCGCCCCGGCTGGACGCGGGCACTATTGATTATGGTAAGCTCGAAGCACAGCAAGGCGATAAGGAGCCGGCGCCGTTTTCATTTATGAACGACAGGATTGACAGACCTCAAATACCCTGCTGGATTACCTATACCAACGAGAAGATTCATAAGATAATTCGCGATAATCTCAACCGTGCGCCGCTTTATACGGGCCAGATAAAATCGACCGGGCCGCGATACTGCCCGAGCATCGAAACCAAGATTATTCGCTTCGCGGACAGGGAGCGTCACCAAGTATTTCTTGAGTCGGAGGAGCTGGAGCAAAAGGTTATTTACTGTAATGGCGTGAGCACGTCACTGCCCAAAGACGTTCAGGATGAGATTATCAGGAACCTGCCCGGTTGTGAGAACGCCGATATTGTGCATTATGGCTACGCGATTGAGTACGATTACTGTCCGCCCGTGCAGTTGAAGAGTAATCTTGAGACAAAGAAAATCGCAGGGCTTTTCCTTGCGGGTCAAATCAACGGCACAAGCGGCTATGAAGAGGCGGCGGGACAGGGAATCATCGCTGGTGTAAACGCTGCGAGATTTCTGCAGGGGGCTGAGCCGATTGTGTTGGGCAGGGACCAGGCGTATATCGGCGTGATGATTGACGATTTACTCACCAAGGGGCTTGGCATCGAGGGGGTCGGTATCCCGGATGAGCCATATCGGATGTTTACCTCTCGCGCGGAGTATCGGTTAAGTTTGCGGTCAGACAACGCAGATAGACGCCTGACGGAGATTGGCAGGGCGGTTTGCCTGGTTGATGACAAGCGATGGGAAAGATTCCAGAAGAAATTAAGCGATATCGAACGACTCAGGGAATATCTTACGAAAAATAAACGGGACGGAATCAGCTTGTGGGAGCAGCTTCGCAGACCGAATAGTCCTTTTGCGCCTGCGCTGGCGGAAATGCCTGAAATTAAAGACGCCGGCTTCAGCAGAGAAGTAATCGATGCGGCTGTCATCGATGCCAAATACGAGGGGTATCTTGTCAAACAGGAGCGTCTTGCCGTCGGTTTGCAGGCGTGGGACAAAAAACAAATTCCGGCGGATTTGGATTACAGTGCGATAACGCACCTGAGGCCTGAGGCAAAAGAAAAATTAACGCTGTTCAGGCCTCAAACGCTGGGTCAGGCGGGACGAATCTCCGGCATCACACCAGCCGATGTTACCGTCATTCAGATACATCTAAAAAAATATTATCAGGAAATCAGGTGATCGTTGGTTATGAGTTTGCTTTCAGAAAACATTTATAATAAGCGGGCGGGGCGGGATGAGCCGAAGTTCAAAATTTGGCGTAACGCCGGTCTTCTGCTGACTTATAAATGCAACGCTAAATGCGAATTCTGTTATTATAACTGTTCGCCGCAGCAGGGGGGCTTGATGCCGGTTGAGATTGCGATAAATGCGTGGCAATCGCTGAAAGAATTAGCGGGAGATAATGCTAAAATTCATATAACAGGGGGTGAGCCATTTTTATACTGGGAATATCTGCTGGAGATTCTGCGGGAAGCAAAAAATAATAACCTTGGTCCAGTTGATATGATTGAGACCAACGGTTTTTGGGCGGTTGATGAAAAGATTGTCAAAGAGCGAATAAAGTTGCTCGATGAACTCGGTATGAGCCGGCTCAAAATCAGTTGCGACCCGTTTCATCAGGAATACGTCGATATTGAGCTGGTGAGGCGATTAGCGAAAACCGCAAAAGAAGTGATTGGACAGGACCGCGTTCTGGTGCGATGGGAAAAGTATCTTGATAAGCCGGTTGAGATGAAAAACATTTCCGCAGATGAACGAAATAAGTTGTATGTCGAAGCGTTAAAGGATTATCCCTGCCGGTTCACAGGCAGGGCGGCGGGCATGATTGCTGAATTAGTCGCTTCGCAGACAGTTGAACAAATTGCAGCACGAAATTGCTCAAATGCTTTTCTCGACGCCAAAGGCGTGCATATTGACCCGTATGGCAATATCTTCAGCGGGACTTGCAGCGGGATAATCGTTGGAAATATCGCTAAACGGCCTTTAGCTGAAATATGGAAAAACTGGCAGCCGGATAATGATAAGATGATTGAAACGCTGTTCAATTCAGGTCCGGCGGGATTATTAGACGAGGCAGTCAAAGCCGGTTACACGCAATCGAAGCTGTATGCGGGTAAATGCCATCTCTGTACGTCAATTCGTCAGTTCTTTTTTGACAAAGGCCTTTACAAAACCGTCATCGGCCCGGCGGAATGTTACCTGTTGTAGCGAGATGTTAATCAGGTCATCTGCCGCCGGGGGGAGGGCCTCCGAAACCGCCAGGACCGCCGAAACCTCCTCGACCACCACCGCCTTGTATGCCTCGTTCCTGCATACGGTTCTGCAGATCGCGGTTGTACTGAGCCATTTTTACACTGGTATCAGCGCTAATCCTTGCAGACCTTTCCCTCATTCTTGACGGATTCGGCTGGCGGAATTGTTGCTGGCGGGCCTGCTGTCGCCGCAGGAAATTCGGGTCGTTTGGGTCGCGAGGGCCAAACCTTCTGAATCTGTTAGGGTCTGGCGGGCCGTTGGCGTCTCTTGCTGCCCGCTGGGCCAGCATTTCGTCGATTATCTTGTCTAAGTAAACCGTTTTTGCGTCGTCACTCAATGCGGCATACTCATTTGCCCGTTTTTCCGCTCTTGCCATCATCGCGTCCATCATTTGCTGCCGAATCTCCTGCCTTTTATCTTCGTTGGCGTCACGAAACTGGTTTGAGTCGAAATACTGTCGAATCTGCTGGGGAGACATTTTAGCGAAATCAGGTTTGCCGTGATGACTGACGGCTATTGTAACCGCAATCGCCGTGCCGGCAGCCAGAACAATTGCTGCTATCAGGATTGTTTTATTTTTCTTCGTCATATTCTTACTCCTGTTTTACATAATTGCTTACGTGCCAGTCGGCGTATAGGTAGTTTTTCTGGCCAACTCTTTTCCTGTATGTTCCCGTAAATCCCGGGTGAACCGCGTCAAAATCACTCATAACTTCTATATCTTTTTCTTTAGCGCCCAATTGCACAAGGGGGTATTGTCTTATCGTTATTCCGCCCAGACCGTATGTCCATCCCATCGGTCCCATTTGCTGTTTTCCGTTGTACCAGTAGCTGGTATTTCCCGTCCTTAAGTGGTAGGGAGGCGTAGCTTTGGTGTCCGCCTTGCAGATAAAGACCTTCGGCTCTTTGAGAATCTTGCCTAAAACATTTGTTATAGGCGGGGTGTATTCAGGGTTTTTTGTATCAGTGATATCCCAGGGAAGGGCACAGCAAAGGGGAAATATATCGCGGTTGTCGTCGAGATATGACCGCATTGCGATGCCGAATTGTCGCAGATTTGCCAAGCAGTATGTTCGATTGGCAGTGGCCCTGGCCTTGCTGAGGGCGGGCACTAATATTCCCATTAAAAGCCCGATGACGCTGATAACCACCAGTAACTCCACGAGCGTAAAGGCTCGGCCCAGTTTTTCATTGCCTGCAGGTTTCATATCACAATTTATGACGGTCTATAATAGTACTATATTGCAGAAATCCTAACAAAGTTCTTTGCAGATGTCGAGTGAGTAAGCGTCAATTCCGTCGGAGAGCGTTTTGCTCGGTTTTTGGCCCAATTCCAGCGATTCCGGCTCAATGCCGAAAATCACTATTTTGTCCGGACATTCGCCGAGCTGCCTGGAAAGCTCGATAATCCGCAGGATATCCGCCTCGTGAAGGGAGAAGTGCATCATTTTTTTTGTGGTCTGGACGTCAGTCGGCTCAAATCGTTTGATTGTTCCCGGCTTCTTACCCATTTTAACACAGTCGATGATTACGGCCTTTTTGCGGTTTGCGATTAAATGCAGGACATTCATTCCGCCCGTGCCCGCATCGATGAATTCAACGGAAGGGAATTTGTCCTGATGCTCAGAAAGCTTTCGGATTAAGTGAATGCCGATGCCCGCATCGGACAACAACAGATTGCCAAGTCCTATGACGACTGTATCTTTCCGGGGCGTTTGGTCCATCACCTTACAAACTGTACGTTGAGGAAATGCGTTGAGCAGGAGATGCACGGGTCATAAGAGCGGACGAGCATTTCCAGTTTCAGTCGAATGTCCTTTTCGCTCTGGTCCAGAATTTCGGGCAGCAGTTTTTCGAAGTCCTTCTGGATATTTGCGTGGTTCTGGTTCGTCGGAATGCAAATATCGGCAGCGACACATTTTCCGTTCTTGTCGAATTCGTATTCGTGGAACAGTATTCCGCGAGGCGCCTCGACGCAGCCGGCGCCTTTGCCTGCCTTGGGCGAGGATGTAACTTTTTCTGTCTTCAGGCCTTTAGTCAGCAACTGGTCGATAATTTCGATGCTTGTCTCAACGACGTGGAAGCACTCGACAAGCTGGGCCACGGTGTTCATATACGGGTTACAGCAGCCCTTTTGGAGTCCAAATGTCTTCGCTGCGCCTTTGGCCATCGGGCTAAGCAATTCGGCGTTGTTGTTGAATCTTGCCAGTGCGCCGACTGCGTATGCGTCGCGATGCCACTTTGCCCATTTTGCCGTCGATTGCTCAACCACGTATTCGTTTGCGACGTCGTGCCATTTTTCAATTGGCACAACCGCGCCTTTGTTATCGTTGGATGTTACGCCGCCGTGATAGAAGGTATAAGCAGCAGGGGTGGTCTGTTTGAGCGATACGTATTCAGTGGGGCGTTCAAATTTGGGGATGTTTGCTGCGACGCTTAAAACCACCTCGGCTATTTTTTTGAGGTCGGGAACGGCATCCTTGAGCGTCTGTTGTAGTTCTCGCAATTGTTTTTCAGTTGGTGTTCGGGTCAGCCCGCCGGGGATGAGTGTTACCGGGTGAGTCGTTCTGCCCGCGATGAGGTCAGACCAGGTATTTGCGATTCTGTGTGCCTTGATAATTGTTTTTACGGCGTCCGTTGCCCTGGCGACAAGGGGCACAACGGATGGTGTGCCGAAGAAATCCGGAGCTGCCAGGTATCCGACGTGCAGGACATGGCTTTGCAGTTGCTCGGAGTAATGCATCAGTATTCTCAGCTTGTCCGCCTGTTCGGAGACCTTCAGCCCCAGTGCGGATTCCACCGCCTTGGTCGCGGCCAGCGAATGTGTGATTGAGCATATTCCGCAGATTCGCGAAACAATCGTTTGTATGTCCTGGTAGCTGTGGCCCCGGACCATCGCCTCGAAGAATCGCGGCGCCTCGGGAACCTGCCACTGGAGCTTTTCGATTTTGCCGTTTTTCACGTTTACGACTATGTTGCCGTGTCCTTCGACGCGGGTTATATGATGAACGTTGATATCGAGATTGTTATTCATTTGTTGGCCCCTGACCGATTCCAAAAAGAACCATCTTTGCCTTGAGCGCATCG
>CAIODZ010000068.1 GCA_903857265.1 uncultured Phycisphaerales bacterium | reverse complement strand
CGGGGATGAAGCTGGGTATGGATTACTCGCTGACGCACAGTTGCTATGACCCGGACAGGCAAGGCAGAAGCTGCGGCAGGTGCGATTCGTGCAGGATTCGGCTGAAGGGCTTTCATGACGCGGGACTCAAAGACCCGATTGATTATGTTCAGGGCGTCGTTGACGCGAAAAAAACGGTTTAGCGCGGGGCGGTGCGTACATCTGAAATGGTAGTAAACGAAATTTTTCATTCGATTCAGGGAGAGGGGATGCTTGCGGGAACGCCGAGCGTATTTATTCGTCTGGCGGGATGTCCTGTTGGCTGCGTTTGGTGCGATACAAAATACGCCTGGGATGCAAATGAGGGCGAAGAACTCCCTATACCGGAAATAGTCAACAGAATCGTTCAATGGCCCTGCCGGTTCGTGGTGATAACGGGCGGCGAGCCAATGGTGAATCAGCAGTTGCCCGACCTTGCCAAAGCATTAAAAGAACGAAACAAACATATCACGATTGAGACAGCGGGTATCAAATTCGTCGCGGGTTTGGCCTGCGATCTGATGAGCGTAAGCCCGAAGCTGTCAAATTCAGGCCAAAAAACAAAAACGACTCCTGACCCCTTTTCCCCTGTAAGGCAGTTAATCAGGCGCTATCCGTATCAGCTTAAATTCGTGGTGGATTCGCCCGATGACCTGCCTGAAATTCAGCGGGCCCTTGAGCAAATAGGCGGGGTATCCGCGGAAAAAGTAATGCTTATGCCCCAGGCGAAGATCAGAGACGAGCTAATCGCCAAATCGCCTATGGTCGCAGAATTATGCAGAGAAACGGGCTATGTGTTTTGCCAGCGGCTGCATATTCTGCTTTACGACGGGGAGAGGGGTAAATAAATTTCGGATTTCAGATTGCGGATTGCAGATTTAACAGCGGTTCGCCTCCGGCGTTTGAATTTGCCAATTGACTTTCGGCGGCAAATCGTCAATAATTGATTAGCTCGCCCGGGTGGCGGAACTGGCAGACGCGCCAGCTTGAGGGGCTGGTGGGCTTCGGCTCATGCAGGTTCGATTCCTGTCCCGGGCAGTTTCTCATTTGTTATTTTCTATCTTCGATTTATGATTCGTCGGCAGGACACAAAACGACTCCCCGGCCGACGGATTGATAGGGCGGCCCCCCGTTCCTCTCGGCAGAATTATCAAATGGCCATTGATTCAGCAGGTAATGGTCACTGCGGCCACTGCGGCCACACAGTTTCCGCAAATCGGTAGGGAACATAAGTGGACTTCTTTACTGCGGCCTCACCGTCAATCGTAGAAAGCAGTATGATCTCTAACGTTTCGATCGGCCTGTATATATCAGTAGTTTTTATAGCGAAATAGTACTTCTGGTTTGGCTGGAAGTCGAACTCCTTGCGCCCTTTATTCCAGCCGTTCATAATGTATCGAAACCCTCCCCATACCCATAAACCCACCGAGTGTTTGCCGGGGTCAGTTTTGATCATGGTGTACTTCCCGTCGCCGAGGGGGAAAAAATTGATACCATCGAAAATGAGGTCGCAGGGCGCCCCCCCCCAAAACGACCCTTCGCGGATGAAATATATATCTGCCGCCCGGTCAGGCTGCGTCACTTGCGGGATTACACCCCTCTCGGGTACTTCTTCCACCTGTGGATTCCAGTAGTAGTCTTTACCAGTAGAAAAACTCATTGATTGATCAATAGGATCCTCCACTATGTATGTTTTCCCCGCCTCGACGTGGAAGGTAAGCATTTTTTCACCATACCAAGTTGTTTCACTTCCGCCGCGCCAGACATACGTGTATTCAAATCCAATTGATATGGTGTGTTCTCCCGGGAGCAATTCGATGCGGAGGTATCCTCCTTTTATTGGATTCCCACTAAGCCGCTCGGAATCAGAAGTTGGTAAGCCGTCAATCGTCACAATATAAAATCCCGTACGACTAAAGAGAGTCGCAATCTTATCGGGCGGAGAGGGAGGACCCTTGTAAAGCTTATAGGCGCCCTCGTAAAGCTTATAGGTCTTGAGGTCACATGATGTGGCTAAGACCGCAATCGTGCAGACGATAGCTAATTGGATAAGTCGTTTTGACATTTTAATTCTCCTTTCCAGATGCCAGTGGTTGGACATAAGGTAATAGGCAGTAAGACGCATAGGATTTTCTCGAAGACCTTGAAATCAGAGAAGCCCCGGAAAATGTCCTGTTTGCCATTGGCACGATTCAGGACGTGATAAACAATATCGCCCGGCGTTTGTCTTCTTACTCTCGGCATGGCAGAATCTTAATATATTCAACCAATTTACGTCAAGAGAGAAAAAGGGGCCTGACTTCTTTTTTGGCTATTGGGGAATAATAAGTTTGATGCCGGGAACGAGATGATTCGGGTCCGGCAAATTCGACCGGTTGGCAGCGAGGATTTTACGCCATTGACGCGGGGAGCCATAGTATTTGGCGGAGATAGAGGAAAGCGTATCGCCCTTCTGGACAATGTGAATTCGTGGCTGCTGCTGGGCGTTTGCCGTTTGTATCTGGTCGTTGGTATCCGGATTTTCAATGCTCGATACTCGATTCTCGATACTCGAAGCTGGAGTGCCATCCGTTGATTGGGGCGAAGAAACAGGTGGTGAAACATAAGGCGGTGTTTTGGGAGAAAGGTTCGCGTTGGATGCTGCTTCGAGGGCACGTGCCCTTGCGCTAAGGTTGGGGAGGGTGGCAAGCCAAAGGACGGCACCTGCAGCCAGTGTTACGCCGATTGCCAGACCGATTTTAAAATCCTTTTGCATATCACCGACACAGAAAATAAACGGGAGGAAAAGGGCACCCCTTTTCCTCCCGGGAGTCAGCTAACCAAACAATCAGTTCTGCTGTTGTTTAGGAGCGGGTTTATTGGCCGCCCTTTGTTGTGCCCTTATCAGTAATATCGGCGCAGATATCGCAATTGATGAATATGTTCCTTCGATGACGCCGAAGAGCATAGCGTAGTTGAAGCCCCGCAACCCGCTGCCGCCAAAGACATACATAACAAAGACCACCAGGAACACGGTTGTGCTGGTCAGGATTGTCCTGGAAAGAGTGGCATTAATACTGTCGTTGATAAGCTGAGGAGTCAGGATTCCTTTCTTGCGGTTTTCACGGATACGGTCGTAAATGATAATAGTATCGTTAATTGAATAACCAAGCAGTGTAAGGAATGCGCCGACCATAGTCATATCAATCTTGAAATCGGCGATAAGCAGTTTCGGCCCCCACGCTGTAGCGGCAATAAATGCGCAGCACATCAGCGCGCCCATCGTAGCGGTGGTATCGTGGGCAAGCGTAATGACGCCGCCCAGACCGTATCGCACATCACCAAATCGAAGCCCCAGGTAAATCATCATCGCAATCAGGGACAAAATCGCGGCAATCAAGGCAGCGGTCTTGGCCTCTGCTCCGATGGAGGGACTTATCTGTGTTATGTGCGACAGAGACGAGGCAATTTGCATCGAATCGACAACCTTGGCTTTTTCGCCATCGACGAACTGAATCCATACATCGGAGTCCTGCTGGCCGGCAGCGACTTCGGGTTCTGAGGCGATATAAACGAAGGATTTGACCGACAGGTTGGGGTCCATTTTTTTGAGGTTCGAATCGAGGACCCGGTAGGCATACCAGTTGACGCCCCTCATATCCGGTTTGTATTTAAGGTCTTCGAATCTCTGACTGATTTCAGCGGCCGGGGCACTGGTTGCAAGCTCGCACCTGATAGCAACGCCGCCTACAAAATCGAGGAGATCGGGAGAGTTTTCAAGCATCGATTCGGTTATTTTTTCTGTGGAGACAACTTTGGGCTGGAGGTTTTTACGTATTTCGAGCTGGTCTCCAAAGGCAGCAAGAATGGCTTTTGAAACTATTTCGTCAAACTGCGGGTCGGAGATATTGGCATCGGGGAAGGCCGATTTGAGAACGTCGGCGACTGTGTTTTTATTTAACTGGCTTGTGCTGATGACAAAGGCCTGTCCCGACTTTTCGGGCGCAACAACGAGATGCGACATTTCGGCCTGCTGGGCAACAGAGGCCTTTTTGACGGCCGCGGCAACCGATTCTACAGTCCACTGGCCTGTTGAGAAGGCGACGACCGTTTTTGTTTTATTTGTCTCGGTTGTGGTAATTTCATACTGCCTGCCTGTGTCGCCGACGCTGTAAACGGTGGCGGCGGCAATGGGCTTGTTATTAAGCTTTTCGCCTTCCTTATGGATTCTGTCTTCGACCTGCTGCCTGTCGAGCTTTGCGCCTTCGACGAGGTCGATTTGGGCACTGGTTCCGCCCGTAAATTCGATGTCATACTTGTTGTTTTTGGAATCGTCCCTCATAAAGAAGAGTGTCACGCCGCCGATAGTTAAAATACCGGAAATGACAAGGAACACCGGCAGGGCCTTCATCCAGTCGATATTGGGCTTTTTAATGAGGTGCAAAAACACCATATGGTCTTTGATGAGTTTATGTTTCAGGAGCCAGTCGAAGGACATTCGAGTTACAAAGAAGGCAGTGAACAGGTTCGACGCCAAACCCAGCATAAGAGTAAGCGCGAAGCCCTTGATTTCCTCGGATGCGACCCAGTAAAGAATTAAGGCCGTCAGAATTGTGGTTACGTGCGAGTCAAAAATCGCTCTAAAGGCCCTTTCGTAGCCGAGCTTGATGGCAATGCCGATAGAGGCGCCCTTATCCTGTTCCTCACGAATTCTTTCAAAAATCAGGATGTTGGTGTCAACGGCCATACCGATGGTGAGGATGACGCCCGCGATGCCGGGCAGAGTAAAGGTTGCGCTGATGCCTGCCATAATAGCGAGCAGGAACAGGATATTAAGGAGAAGCGCTATATCGGCGATGACGCCGCCTTTTCTATAGTAAACGAGCATAAAGAGGACTACGGCCGCCAGGCCCACCATTCCTGATTTCAATCCCTTCTGGAGGTTATCAGCACCGATGGAGGGGCCGATGGTTTTGACGGAGACGGGCTGCTCGATGAGTCGGGCGGGCAGCGAGCCGGCGTTGAATTTTGTGACCATATCCTCAACTCCGGTCTGCGTGAAGGTGCCTGTAATCTGGCCGTGGGTATAAATCCTAGCTTGGATGTTAGGCGCAGAGATTGCCACCCCATCGAGGACAATGCAAAGCGGCCTGTCGATATTTTTTCCTGTTATAGTAGAGAAGAGTTTTCCGCCGCGTTCATCGAGTTCGAAATCGATTGCGCGTCTTCCCGACTGGTCCTGACCGGGGGAGGATTTGACGAGTTTCCAGTCCCTCTGGCCGGCGTGGGACATAACCTCGTCTTTATTTTTCCTGTTGCTGGCGAGGACATAGGTTTTGTCGCCGAACTGTGCGATGACTTCCTTCCTGCCTGACTTCCACTCGGCTATATTTTCGATTTCAAGCCAGACATACTGGTCGTCGAGAGGATATTTAGGTCCTTTTGTTTTGAGGGTTTCGACGTATGCGGCCATCTGGGCAGAATCGACTTCGGGGTGGTCCATTGTGGGGAGAATTCTGAATTCGAGAATGCCAGCTCCTTTGAGCATTCGCTGGAGGTCGCTGGGGTCATCGAGGCGGCCCCTGAAGGGGAAATAGGCGTTGTAAGCTTTTGCGACCCTGTCGATTTTGTCGGTTAATTCAGGGAATTCCTTTTTGAGGGCATCAACCGCCCTTTTGCTTTTGGCGGAACCGGGTGAGCTGGCTTCGAGTGCGGAAGTAACCTGGTCATTGG
>CAIODZ010000067.1 GCA_903857265.1 uncultured Phycisphaerales bacterium | reverse complement strand
TGGCCATACAAGGTCGAATGCTGCGGCGGCGGGTTGTCGCTTTCCAGGACGGACGTAGTTGTCAATCTTACAGATTCTATTCTTGGAATGGCAAAGAGTTCCGGCGCGGATTGTATTGCGGTAAGCTGCCCGATGTGTCAGGTGAATCTCGATTTGCGGCAGCAGGACATAAAAAAAGAAACAGGCAGGGATTATCAAATCCCGGTCGTGTATATCACGCAGCTTCTGGGACTTGGTCTTGGTATCGGCTCGAAGAAACTCGGATTTAATAAGCTAATGGTTCCTGCTTCAAAGGTTTTGGAGAAGGTGGAAGTGAGCAGCAATGGGTAAATACGACGATAAAAAAATTGGCGCGGTACTTGTTCAGGGCGGCGGTATAGCCGGCGTTCAGGCGTCGCTCGATTTGGCCAACAGCGGCTTTAAGGTTTACTTAGTCGAGCGTGACGCCGCGATAGGCGGTATGATGGCCCATCTGGACAAGACCTTCCCTACGGGCGATTGCGCGACGTGTATTGTTTCGCCGAAGCTCGTTGAATGCGCACGAAATTTGAATATCGAGATAATGACTCTATCGGAACTGGTTGACCTCGAAGGGGAACCAGGCAATTTCAAGGCAACCGTCAAACGGCATCCTCGTTACGTTGATGAAGACAAATGCACCGGGTGCAGCGAATGCACGCAGGTTTGCCCGGTAGATGTGCCGGACGAATTTAACAGGTGTCTGGGGACAAGAAAGGGCATCGCAAAACTTTACGCGCAGGCGACTCCCAATATATTCGGCATTTTGAAAAACGGCCACTCACCCTGCAAGATGGCGTGCCCGGCGAAAGTAAACGTCCAGGGTTACGTCCAGCTCATAAAGAAAAAAGAATACGTCAAGGCGGTCAACCTTATCCGCCAGAGAAACCCGCTTTCAGCGATATGCGGAAGGGTTTGCACTCACCCCTGCGAAGCCGAATGCACACGAGGCAATGCCGATGATCCGATTGCCATACGACTATTGAAAAGGTTTGCGTCGGATAAAGAAATGGAACTGCTCGAAGCGGGCCAGATTACTTTGCCAGATGAAAAGAAACCTTCTACCGACGCGAAGAAAGTCGCCATAGTCGGCGCAGGTCCTGCGGGACTTACCGCCGCGAGCGACCTTGCGGATGCGGGCTTCGCGGTTACGGTATATGAATCGCAAAGCAAGGCGGGCGGTATGCTCCGCTGGGGTATCCCCGAATATCGACTGCCCAAGAAAGTGCTTGACCACGAAATAGAAATTATCCGCCGAAAGGGCGTTAAATTTGTTTATAACTGTGTTGTCGGAAAAGACATCACTATCCAGAAACTGCGCAACGATAACGAGGCGGTTTTCATCGCCGCCGGCGCACATAAGAGCCGCAAGCTCGGTATTCCGGGCGAGCAAATCAACGGCGTTATTCACGGCGTTGAATTCCTCAGGGACGCCGGCTCGGTCAATAAGCCGAAGGTGAAAAATAAAGTCATAGTCATTGGCGGCGGCAACGTCGCGGTTGACGTCGCGCGGACCGCGCTTCGCCTCGGCGCAAAACAAGTCGAAATGGTTTGCCTTGAAGGCGCAAACGAAATGCCCGCCTACAAGGAAGAAATCGAAGCAACTCTCGCCGAAGGTATCAAGATTCGCAACGGGTGGGGACCCAAACGCATCACAGGCAACGGCTCGATTACCGGCATAGAGTTCAAACGCTGCACAAGGGTCTTCGACGACCAGAAACGCTTCAGACCCCAATTTAACGAAAACGAACTCATAACGGTTGACGCGGACCAAATTATCATCGCCATAGGCCAGATGACTGATGAGCAGTTTGTCGGCCATATCGGCGTAGAAAGCGAACGCGGATTTTTCAAGGCCGACCCAATAACTGGTCAAACTTCGGTAGAAGGCGTTTTTGCAGGCGGTGACAATGCCTCAGGCCCGGCGGCGGTTATTGACGCGGTCGCGGCGGGCAAACGGGTCGCCGAATCCATCGAGCGATTCCTGACCGACAAGGAAATGCTGACCAATCGTTTCGAGGAAAATCTAAAGCCCCTTTCTGAGGATTTGCTTCCCGATACGGAGGACGTGGAGAAAAAAGCCCGTGTTCATCCCGAAGAATTAGCTCCCGCAAAACGGCTGCGGACTTTCGAAGAGGTCGAAAAAGGACTCAGCGAGGCACAAGCCCTTGCCGAAGCCGAAAGATGCCTGAATTGTGCCCTGTGCTCGGAATGCAATCAGTGCGTCGAGGCATGCGAGCAGCACGCAATCGACCACGCTATGAAAGAGCGGATAGTCAAATTAGAGGTCGGCTCGGTTCTGCTTACCCCCGGCTTCGAAGAGTTCGACGCGACCAGAAAAGGCGAATATGGCTACGGGCGATATTCGAATGTTGTTACAAGCGTTCAATTCGAGCGAATGCTTTCAGCAGCAGGCCCGTTCGAGGGACACCTGATTCGTCTTTCGGATGGCAAACCCGCAAGACGCATCGCCTGGATTCAATGCGTTGGCTCGCGCGATTCCGAATGCGGAAACGATTACTGCTCCTCGATTTGCTGTATGATGGCAACCAAGCAGGCAATGGTCGCAGGCGACCACGTCGATGGACTCGACGCGACCATCTTTTATATGGATATACGCGCGTTCGGCAAGGATTTCGACCAGTATTACGAGCGTGCCAAGGCGCAGAAAAATATACACTACATCAAGAGCATCCCCTCGCGGGTAATTCAGCTCCCGGGCAGTAGTGACCTTCGCCTGAATTACTATGACCAGAGCAATGATATCCAGCATAAGGATTTTGACCTGGTTGTGCTTTCCGTGGGAATGGAACCGCCCGCTTCTATGGCGGAATTTGCTTCCCGTCTTGATATAAAACTCAATGATTTTGGCTTTTGCAAAACCGACCGATTGTCGCCGTTGACAACTTCCATGCCGGGCGTTTTCGTCGGCGGGGCATTCCAGGAACCCAAAGATATACCGGAAACCGTAACACAGGCAAGCGCCGCCGCCTCGATGGCGATGGAATTGCTGGCTCCGGTGCGCAATACTCTGATTACCAAAAAGAGCTATCCCAGTGAGCACGATGTTACCGATGAAGACCCGCGTATCGGCGTGTTTGTATGTCACTGCGGCATGAATATCGGCTCGGTGGTGGATGTCGAACAGGTTGTTAAGAATATCGAAGAGCTGCCCGATGTGATTTACGCGTCTCATACGATGTTTACCTGCTCCGATACGAGCTTGTCGAACATCAAGGATATGATACGCGAGCATCGGCTTAATCGAATCGTGGTTGCTTCCTGTACGCCGCGAACGCATGAGCCGTTGTTCCGCGAGACGCTGCGTGAAGCGGGCCTCAATCCATATTTATTCGAGATGGCCAACATTCGAGACCAGTGTTCGTGGGTCCATTCGGCTGTTCCGCAATCGGCTACCGAAAAAGCGACCGACCTGGTGAAAATGGCAATCAGCAGGGCGAGGTTCCTTTCGCCCCTCGAAAGCGGCACTTTGGCGGTTGACCAGACGGGCCTTGTTATTGGCGGCGGACTTAGCGGTATGACTTCCGCGCTGTCGCTGGCTAACCAGGGATTCAAGGTGCACCTGATAGAAAAGGCCGAGCGCTTAGGCGGGACACTTCAGGATATTTATCACACATTTGAGCACGATAACATCGCGGGCTTTACTAGCGCCCTCATTAAGCAGGTTGAAAAGCATCCTAACATAAAACTTTACTTGGGTACTGAAATCGCCGCCATTGCGGGCCACATAGGTAAATTCAAAATCACACTTACTAAAAACGGCTCGAAATCCGAAGTAACGGGCGGCACGATAATCGTCGCCACCGGCGCACGAAAGGCCCAGACAACGGAATTTATGTATGGGACAAAAGGCGTCCTGACGCAGATTGAATTGGAAAAGCAGTTGCACGATAAGACGTATCCCGCGAAGGCGCAAAACGTCGTAATGATTCAGTGCGTCGGCTCGCGCAACGAAGTTCACCCGTATTGCAGCAGAATCTGCTGTTCGATGGCAATCAAAAACGCGATTGAAATCAAGAAACGCGACCCTAACGCCAACGTTTATGTTCTTTACAGGGACGTCAGGACATATGGCTTCAGGGAAACGTATTTCAAAGAGGCACGCGAGGCAGGCGTCGTATTTATCCGCTATACGCCTGAGGCGGCGCCGGTAGTAAGTCAGAACAATGGTCTTGTAGTAACTGTTAACAGTCCGGACCTGCCTGAACCAATCAGTATAGAGGCGGATAATGTCGTCCTCAGCACGGGTGTTGAGACCGACAGGGAAAACAACAAGCGTATCTCGGATATGCTCAAGGTGCCGCTTAACGCCGACGGATTCTACGTCGAGGCACACATGAAGCTGCGTCCCGTGGATTTCACCACGGAAGGCATCTTCCTCTGCGGTCTTGCGCATTCGCCCAAGTTTATCGACGAGAATATCTCACAGGCGCGGGCCGCGGCGGCAAGGGCGGCGACGGTGCTTTCAAAGACACAGCTCGACGTTAGCGCACAGGTTTCTTATGTTGACCAGCAGAAGTGTATATCCTGTATGACCTGCGTCAATTCCTGCCCGTATTCGGCTCCGTTCTGCAACAAGGACGGCAAAGGACAAATCGAGGCCGCGAAATGTATGGGCTGCGGAATATGCGTTTCGGAATGTCCCGCAAGAGCAATACAACTGCACCATTTC
>CAIODZ010000066.1 GCA_903857265.1 uncultured Phycisphaerales bacterium | reverse complement strand
CAACCCTCGGAATATGCACGCATCGGCAGGTCAGCTTCTGGAATAACAGTTTTACCCTCTTTTCGCATGCCATTGAAGTAACACAAAACAATTATATTGCGCACAATAATCTTGGCGTCGCCTACGACAGCATTGGCCGCTGGGAGGATGCGGTAGAGGCATATAAGCAGACCATAAAAATCAAGCCGGATTACGCCGAGGCGCACTATAATCTTGGCGTTGCTTATGGCAAAGTTGGCCGCGGGCAGGATGAGATAGAGGCATATAAGCGGGCCATAAAAATCAAGCCGGCTTATGCCAAGGCATACTATAATCTTGGCGTTTCATACGAAGACCTTGGCTGCCACCAGGATGCGATAGAGGCCTATAAGCAGGCCATTCGAGTTAAGCCGGATTATGCCGAGGCATATATTAATCTTGGCGTTACCAACTATAAAATTGGGCGCTATCAGGATGCAGTAGAAGCATATAAGCAAGCAGTAAGAATCAAGCCGGATTTTGCTCAGACGCACTATAATCTTGGCGTTACCTATTTAGTAGCCGGCAACAAGGGTTTGGCCCTCGAAGAATGCAAAATCTTAAAAACCCTGGATGCCGGGAAGGCAAACGAATTGATTAAATTGATTGATAAATAGGTGTTCCCGAAAAGCGGGGAAAAAGAAATGTAACCTTTTTCCAGAAGTAATGGACTCGGCCATCCAGTAAGAAATAACCTGTAGCAATTATTTCTTTGGCAGGGTGATAGTGAAAGTTGTTCCTTTGCCGGGGTGGGAATCGACGGTTATCGTTCCGCGGTGAGCGTCGATAACTTTTTTACAAAGCGAAAGGCCGAGGCCTGTGCCAGAGCCGGCGATTTTTTTGTGCTTTGTTGTGAAAAACGTATCGAATACCCTGTTTAACTCCGATTGCTCTATGCCGCAGCCCGTGTCGCTGATTTTTATTGTTACATCTGTACTGTTGGCTTCAGCGAAGATTGTGAGTTTGCCGCCATGGGGTATCATTGCTTCACGGGCGTTCAGGACGAGGTTCATAATCGCCTGCTGCAACTGGACGGGCGAGGCGTAAACCTGCAAATCTGCGCTAACTAATATTTCAACTGTTATCCCATCTTTTGTAAAATCCCTGCAAAGGCAATCGAAGACGGCGTTAACCATTGGCAGCAGGGGGGTTTCGGTTTTTTCACCGCAGCCAGCTTTAGCCAGCGAGAGGATGCTTTCCATTACTTTTCCGGCCTGCTTGCAATTTTTGGCGGTCCTGCGAAGGGTGCGTTCGGCAAGCTCCCTGTCATCTATATGCTTGAGCGATAACTCCGCGTAGTTGGTCAGGGGGGTGAGGAGATTATTGATTTCGTGAGCTATCATCGCGGTCGCGGAGCCGAGGTTTGCCAGGGCTTCGAGCTGCACCATATCCTTTTCGAGCGACTCATTGCGCCGCTGCTGCTGGGCGAGTTGCCCGTGTATTGCCCTGCGTTTTGCGATAATGCTTGTCAACGCCGATTCCCTGCGGTAAAATTACTGAAACGCTCAAAATAACCCCCACCACAGGGGTGGGGGCTAAACATTTACAAGGATAGTATCGACCTTTTTCTTGTTCTTTCTTGAACCCGAACGTATGAACGAGCAGAGAATACTTGAAGAGCTTGTGATGCTTCTTGAGTCCAATGGTGTGGCGATTCGTCGTGAGCCGCTTGCGGGCGGGGCAGGGGGGTTGTGCACCATCAGCGGGAGGCATATATTCTTTCTCGATACGCAGGCATCGTCGGTTGAGGCGGCGTCCGCCGCCGCGGAAGCGGTAGTGAAGCTCATTGATATCGAGAACATTTATCTTCGTCCGGAAATACGCCAGTTTATCGAGTCGAACGGGTCATCGATTAAGGAATGATGACAATGGCTAAATCCAGAAAAGTCGCGATAATGGTTGCTGAACAGTATCAGGTCACCGAAATCTGGTATCCTTATTACCGGCTGAAAGAAGCGGGGATTGACTGCGATTTTGTCGCAGCCGAAGCAAATAAGGATTATCCATCGAAAGAAGGGTATCCCTGCAGGTCAACAGTGGCCGCTAAAAACGCAAAAATCGACGATTACATCTGTATGGTTGTCCCGGGCGGGTTCGCGCCTGATTTTATGAGAAGAAGCGACGATATGATAAAGTTCGCCAACGATATGGTAAACGCAGGGAAAATCATCGCTGCTATATGTCACGGGGCGTGGCTATTGTGCAGCACCAAAATTCTCAAGGGCAAAACAGCGACGTGCTTTATGGCGCTTCGAGATGACGTTAAAAACGCGGGCGCGAAATACGTTGATGAGGAGTGTGTAGTCGATGGCAACCTGATTACCTCCAGAAAGCCGGATGATTTGCCGGCGTTCTGCGTGGCGATACTAAAAGCGATTGGTAAATAAACTTTTAATTAGGCGGAGTTACTTACTATGACAAGGAAAAAACTCAATAACCAGCCAAACAAGACACCCGTCATTCTCATCGTTGACGACAACCGTGAGAACCTCGAATTGCTGGAGGCCTATCTCGAGGATATCGAGTGCAGGACAATCGCCGCCTACGACGGGCCTGAAGCCCTTGAACTCGTCAAAAAGGATACCCCCGACCTCATCCTGCTCGATATTATGATGCCGAAAATGAGCGGCTTCGAGGTCTGCCGAAGGGTGAAAAATGACCCCGCGACCGCCCATATTCCCATAATTATGGTTACTGCGCTCAATGATTTTGGCGATATGCAGCGGGCGGTCGATTGCGGCACCGATGATTTCGTTTCCAAGCCCGTCAACAAGCTCGAAATGCTCACCCGCGTGAAAACTATGCTCAAGCTCAAGCACCTGACCGACAAGCTTGAACGGACGCTGGCGTATCTGGCTGAAATCGAGAAACAGGCACAAATAAGCGACCCAACATTATGATGGGTGGCTGTATTGCCAAATCCGAGATTGCTTCGTCGCTTTGCTCCTCGCAATGACATAATGAAACGGCTTGAATATTTGAGAATTATTGGCAGGGGGGCAAGGTCCCAAAATTAACCGTCTGTTTTTCTGCCGCAAAAGGAATAGTCGCTACAGCCGACACGTTGGCGCATAAAAATTTCACCCGCCAGCCAATTTCCTTTAACCCTGCTCAACCAGTCAATATCCCTATGCCGATAATGCCTGTGGACGGAGGTTCCAGCCATCTGGTCTATAAAACAAAAGACCGGGCTTATTGATGGGGATGGCTTCCCAATTGAAACAGACAACTTATGGGCCAGTTACTATCGATAATAGGAAACGGCATCGGGGTTGAGATAGCGGACCTGATATGGCATTGTCTTCGCCAGTCCGCGGAGACACTGGCCAAAACGGACCCCGCACACGCGCAAATGCTTGAGAAGGTCGTTGACCTGGCTGACGCGAGAAAAGCGTCGCTGCTTCGTCATCGGCTCGAAGAATATCGCACTATGCATCCGCGTTCACATTATGTCAATCTTGCGGCGGCTGCGATTGCCCTGGCGGACAGCCGGCTGAATGACGCCTTCGAGCTGTTGAAATCGGTATATTCCAAATGCCCGCGAAATGTTACCGCATTATATGCTTTGGGGCATTGCTGCGAACGACTCGGGCGAGAGGAAGACGCGATTGCCTTTTACCAGGATTGTCTTAAGTTCAAAAATCATCTCCAGTTCCCGCGTCAGCGTCTGGCGGCGATTTATTTCAGAAACGGGCAAATCGAAAAGACCATTACCGAGTACCAGCGGCTTGCCGCCGAATATCCTGATGACCTCTCGACACTGCTTACGCTGGCACACCTTTATATAGCCGTATCGCAATACAAGCTGGCGATTGATACATTCTCAAACGCGATTCTTATGCAGCCGGATAATTTCTCGCCTGAAAACGACGAAATTGATTCGCTTATCGAGGCGGGGGAGCTGAATGATGCGCTTGATATGATTGAAAAGGCCCTCGAAGAATACCCGGACAGGCCCGATTTGCTTTTAAGGCGTGCCTCTATCTTTGCCTTGCTCGGGCAGAACGACGAGGCGCTTGACGAATTCAACCACACAGTAGCGGTTTGCCCGCACTTCCTCGACGCCAATATCAAGCTTGGCTCTCATTATATGCGGATGGGCAAGCCCGCCTCCGCGGCGATTCAGTTTACACAAGCAGCCCTTATTAATGACCGTCTTGTTGACGCCTATATGGGGCTGGCGACCGCCCAGAAACTCAGCAATAGTACATCTGAGGCAATGACTTCACTTTCTTTAGCCGCGACAATCGATACCAACGGGCCGATGCTGTTTGCGCAGGCCGCCTGCATGCAGTGTAATTCCTCGTCTGCTGACCTTTTAAGGCCAATCGATACCATATTGGATGCCCAGACGCAGATGCTTAAGCTGAGGCCGCAAAATCCGGAATTACATTACCGGCTGGGCATACTACTGATGAGCATAGGTCGTATTACCGAGGCGACGGAGTTATTCAAAAGGGCGCTGACGCTTAATCCTACCTTTGCCGCGGCCCGGAATAAGCTGGCCGTATGCCTGTATGAGACCGATGAAACGGCCTTTGCCCTCGAAACATTAACCCCGCCCACCTGTCTTCAGCACGATACCCTCGACTTGCATTACCGTGTCGCCCTGCTTTATTGTGATAAAATTAAATTCGCATCCTGCCTGCTCGACCTTGAGCAATGGCTGCACGAAACACTCGCCTCAACCGACGCGGTAGTCAATATCTCGATTGTTCTGCAAAACCTCGGCCTGCTCGACCCGGTTTACTCGACATGGGACAATCTTGTTCCCGTTGCCGGCTGCACAACTGAATAAACGCCACAAATGCCCGTTATAACCGTAATCCCGCTAAACCTGCCCAAACCTGCTTAAAAACCTGAATGAAACATAACATATATTATAGGGCGTTCAATGTTATCCTCAAACGGCAGGGGGGACTGCTGAAAAAAGTCAAGATTGCCCGCCGAAAGCAGGTAAACTTCGCGTTGCTCCTCGCTATGTCATTGCGAGCGAAGCTATCTCGCCTCTGTAGCACCGCAATAAACATAGTCACGCAAGGCCAAAGGCGGGCCGAGGATCTCGTAATTCAGAATCGCCCTGCGAAGATCATCCCGTGTCGCATATTGCTCCGCCAATTCCGCCAGATATGGATGCTGATGGTGAATTTCAACCTCGCTCGATACATTTGCGTTTTTAGGCGTGAGTGCGTCAACTTTTTGTAAATATAGTTCGACTTTTTGCAAAGTCGGCTTTTCGACTGCTAAAGGAGTGCGAACATTCGTTTGTTCCAGGCCCCTTACAACCCTAAGCGTTGGTCCTTCCTGCTCAGACGTGTTTCGCATCTGGTAAGCCGGTTTTCGGGTTGGTATCGGCTCAGGCCCGCGTGGCGGCGGTATTTTGGGCTGAGACGACCTGACAGGGGGGGAAAATTGCTCGTTTTCCCTCTCCTGAGCCGCCCTGCCGGCCTCTTTTTGGGCCTCCGCATACCGTTCCCTGATTTTCTTTGCCAGTCCATCAAAGCCGGATTCGTGTTTCTCCTGGCCTTTGGCTGATTCCCCTTCTGTGCCCTTTTTGCCCTTTTGCGCGGCCTTGGCAATAGCGCCAAAAAGCCATATAACAAAAAAGATAACCAGCGGCGCAAGCTTAGCTAGATTGTTACCGTCATCGTTGACGCCCAATACCTTGTCTAACCAATAACTTATCATCTCTTAATCTTTTTTACTTTTTGTCAACCTTTGAAATCGAGTCCCTCATCGACGTATCCGCGCTTATATTCTTCATCCGGTAGTAATCCATTATCCCGAGATTGCCCTTGATGAATGCCTCCGCCATCGCGAGCGGCACTTTCGCCTCATTCTCAACTACCAGCGCCCTCATCTCCTGCTCGCGGGCGACGGCCATAGCGCGGCGACCTTCCGCTTCGGCCTGGCGCATTCGCTTGTCTGCTTCAGCTCTTTCGGTTTCCAGCATGGCTCCGACGTTCGATACCTCCCTGTCTTTAGTGCTTACGCCGGCAACGCTTACGTCAGCGATATCGATAGAGACAATT
>CAIODZ010000065.1 GCA_903857265.1 uncultured Phycisphaerales bacterium | reverse complement strand
GGCCGGGTCTTCGCCATGTTCCTGACCGTCCCCCAGCGCCCACCCAACTTCCGGCATGTATGCTTCGGCCCACCAGCCATCCAGCTCCGACAGATTGACGCCTCCATTGACAAGCACTTTCATGCCGCTGGTTCCACTGGCCTCCCATGATCGCTGCGGCGTGTTGATCCAGACATCCACCCCCTGCACCAGGTGCTCGGTTAAAAGCATATCATAGTCGGCAAGAAATACCGCATGCCGGCGCACTTCAGGCCGCCGCATAAAACGCGTCCATTCCTGAATCAGTTCCTGCCCTTGCCGGTCCTTCGGATGGGCCTTACCGGCGATAATGAGTTGAACAGGACGCTGAGTATTGGTCAGCAGGCGAAGCAGTCGCTGCGGATCATGCAGCAGCAGATTCGGTCTCTTGTAGGTTGCGAAGCGGCGTGCAAAACCGAGCGTTAAAGCGTTTGGGTCAAATAGATGCTTTGTATCGTCAACCATTTCGGGTGATGCGCCTGACTCAGCCAGTTGCCGAGACAGCCGTTCACGGGCATATTCAACGAGGGACTTACGGGCCTCAGCACGAAATTCCCAGAGCCTGGCGTCGGAGATGCGGCGAATGTTCTCATCCAGTGTTTCCGTCGTTCCCAGCCAACGGTCTTTTCCGCAGGCCTCAGTCCAAAGTTTGTCGGCCGCCGCCGAATCCCAGGTTGACGTATGGACTCCGTTGGTAACGGACCCAACGGGCACTTCGTCTGCCGGCCAGCTTGGAAAGAGAGGTTCAAAGAGGTGTCGGCTGACTTTCCCATGTAAGCGGCTCACGCCATTTACCGCTCCGCTGCCTCGTATGGCCAGATAAGCCATATTGAAATACTCCGACGAATCGTTAGAGTTTTGCCGTCCAAGAGCGAGCAAATCGTGAATTGGTATTTTAAGCCTTTCCCGGGCATACCAATCAAGGTATTGCTCGATGAGGGCTGGAGCGAAACGGTCAAAGCCGGCGGCTACCGGTGTGTGCGTGGTGAATAGATTACCAGCTCGCGTAACAGCCAGTGCGACTTCAAAAGATTGGCCTGTATCTTCCATGAAATTTCTTGCGCGTTCCAGGACAGCAAAGGCAGCATGCCCTTCATTGAGGTGGCAGACCTCGGGCTGGATGCCAATTGCGCGGAGCAGTCGCCATCCGCCAATCCCGAGAAGCATTTCCTGCTTAAGTCGCAACTCAGACCCGCCACCGTAAAGCTCGCTTGTAATTCCTCTATGAGCCGGAAAGTTCGCGGCGTCATTGGAGTCCAGCAGGTAAAGTTTAACTCTGCCGACCTGGACCTGCCAGGCGCGCAGCCACACCGAATAACCGGGAAGCACAACTTCCAGCCGCAACCACTCCCCGTTCGGTTTTCGCAGAGGTGTGATTGGCAATTGTCCCGGGTCGTTGTATGGAAACAGGGCTTGTTGTGCTCCATCCTTATCAATCACCTGGCGAAAATAGCCCTGCTGGTATAGTAGTCCCACGCCGACCACCGGCACACCCAAATCGCTGGCGGCTTTGAGCTGGTCGCCTGCCACATTGCCAAGCCCGCCCGAATATATGGGCAGGGCCTCGCTCAGCATAAATTCCATACTGAAATAAGCGATACAGGTCAAAGGAGCTTTTGGATAACTTTGCTGAAACCACGCAGGCGCTGCCGACTTGCGGCCCTTGAGTTCCAAAAGCTCATCCACTTCCCTGCGAAATTCGGTGTTAGCCAATAAGTTTTTAAGTTTTTCCCGTGAAACAGTCTGCAAAACGACCCATGGATTTTGTGTCAGTTCCCACAATTCCGGGTCGAGCTGTCTCCATACTTTGTCCCCATAATGACTCCACGACCATCGCATATCCAGAGCAAGCTCGGCCAGAGAATCGAACCCTTCGACTTCCACAGGCATAAAAGAGTATATTGGATTGCCGACATGTGTTTGCTTGTCCATTGTCACTCCTTAAGATTTTTCCTTAAGGTCTCTATCAGCTTGTCGAATGGCTCGTCGAATTTCTTTACGCCTTCGTCTTCAAGCTGCCCAGTCACCTTGTCGATATTGACCCCGAGTTCCGGCAATCGTGCCATTACCCAGCGGGCTTCCTCGACATTTTGTTCGAGGCGTGATTTCGGATCGCCGTGATCACGGTAGGCGTCGATGGTTTCAAGCGGGACCGTGTTTACGGTGTCCGGACCTATTAGCGATTCAACGTATTTCACATCGCTGTAGTCCGGGTTCTTGGTACCTGTGCTGGCCCAGAGCAGCCGCTGCACACGAGCACCCTTATCGGCCAGTTTCTTAAACCTATCACTGCCAAAAATTTCATTGTAGATTTGATAAGCCATTTTCGCACTGGCGATGGCAACTTGTCCATGCGCCTTCTTCGCAATTTCTGCTTTCTGGCCGCCTTGTGCGATGAGTTTTTCCAGCAGCGAATCCACCAATGTATCGATACGGCTCACAAAGAAGCTGGCCACAGAG
>CAIODZ010000064.1 GCA_903857265.1 uncultured Phycisphaerales bacterium | reverse complement strand
GCAAGGTCGGGATTACTAATCCATGTGCCCTGCTTCTTGTGGTCGAAATCAGCGCATCTTCCACCAGTAGGTATCAATGAATCTACCTTGGTGACAGCGCTTTTCAAAATGACCAGGTCAGGATTGCTAACCCATGTGCCCTGCTTCTTACCATCTGCATCACCGTGGCACTGTCTCGGATAAGCCCAGCACTGCGGTCTGCTGGCGAGCTGCCAGTTGACATACAAGCTGTTTGTAACCGTCATGTACTTAATGGGATAGCTGACTACGCTAAGAGTCACATTCGTCGAGCCGCATGATGTTAAAGGAGCCGGACTCGTAGCATAAACATTGCCTACCGTTGTAACGTTATTGGGACCACCCCAGCCGTTAACATCGGGGGTAATAACAGTAAAGCCGGCAGCGGTAAGAGTTGAAACTGCTTGAGCCCGTGTCATACCGACAACGTTCGGCTCAATCCGCGCAGCTGCATAATGGTACGTGACCGTGTAAGGCAAACTTTGGCAACCGGTGCTGCTCTGGTCAAGAACCACACCTGCTGTATGGGCGCAGTCAATAACACTTGTGCCGCTTACACCAAACCCTTGACCTGTCCACGCTGATTCCGCGACCGCCTTTTGCTGGCCAACCTCGCCGAGGACGGTTATGCCTGCCTCATACGTATAGTTGACCGTCGTACCCGCTGCTACGCAGCCGGTGTCCTGGCTGAGAACATAGTTGTAAGTGCCAGAGCACAATACCTGAGGCGTGCCGTTTGGAACCAAGCCAACGGCTGTAATTGCTGCATCAGCTTGCGCCTTCGTCATAGGAGGCGTGAGGATATTCGGGATGTCAACGCAGGTCGTCGGGAAACAAACATCAACCGTAAACGGCAGATTTGTATCCGTTGTGGTGGCGTTTGTATCTTTGAGAACCACTCCGCCACGCATCGCGTCAGCAGCAAACGTCAAGTGTGCCGTACCAGAGAATCCATAGCCGTTGACATCGATTTTGAACAAGGTGCCTGACTTGCCCGGCCTGTTGGCGTCTCCGGCTCCCAGATAACCCATCTCGACTATAACCGTGTTCATGTCGAGACCGGTGCCTGTTGAGCCTGGGTCTAACCACGCCGGGGTCGGATTGTAATTGCCGTTCGGGTAAGCATTCATATAGCACGCATCGGGAGTAGCGGGATTAACAAAAGCCCGGAATCTGCCCGGGAATATCCCATAACCCTGTTTTGTAGAGTTATTTTCGCCGACGTTGAAGTCGCGGATTTTACCCATGGTGCAGCCACTATCAACGTTCATATCGAGAGCAAACGCTCTGACATAATTACCGTCGGGAGCGCTAATACTGTAGGCAACCGTAACAGTCACCGCTCTATGGAGAGTATTGGCATCAACCCCATTAAACGTCGCACTTCTGTCGGCCGTGATTGTAACGGTCGCCATTACCGGTGAAACCGCTAACAGCAACGCAACAATCAGTAAAGCTTTCTTCATAAAAACCTTCCTTTCTTTTCTTCCCTGCGAAGCCACACGCCCCACAGTGTTTTGGTTTTCCCTGCTGAAAAACAATTTCGCATAACTACGCCCGCTCGTTAATTTCAATCTGACTAACAATCTACTTTATCCGAGCTTGGCTATTCGACCGGCAGGACAGCCGAAAGAAAAAGAGAAAATAGAAACTACTTATTCACTCCTCCGTTGACTCCTTTCTGCCATAAAAGGCGTAATTGTGCGAATTCAATTACTATGCACAAGGTTACTATTAGTGAAAGTCAAGTGTATAATAGCACAGAAAACCACATTTAGTCAAGTGTTTTTTTCGTTAAAATGAAGATAAAATTCAATTAAGCGTCCGATAACGGCGGAACACCCCATAAAAACCTCCTTTATAACGCTAACCTCTGTTTTGACAAGAACTTAGGTAATTGGCAATATAGAAAAAGCCGGCTATATAGGCATTTTTTTGATATGGTTTTTCAGTACTGGCAGGCTAAATTTGGAAAATTTACACATTTTTAGGGATTTCCCGCTTGCTCCACCATCTGCCCTCTGCCTACTGTCATTCCTGCAAAAGCAGGAATCCAGTTTTACTTTTCTGATTTGTTTGTTATCCTTCTGCTATGCTTGGTTTACTAAAAGGCCGACTGGTTCCTGTTAGAGTCATTCTCCTGATAGCGATGTTGTCGCTTGTCCTCATCGGCATTGCGACCATTTACGCAATCGGGCATCCGGCGCAATCCGAAGCCGAAATAACAGATTCACCAGACCGGCCCGCACCTCACTCAACAGAGCAATCAGGAGAGATTGCCGGCTTGTGGAAAAAACAGGTTGCTTTCGCGGGCTTGGGGCTAGGGGCGTTAATCCTTGTCAATCTTGTTAATTGCCGGCGGCTCGGCGAGGCCGGCTACTGGATTTACGCGGGAGTACTGCTGCTGCTGGCAGTGCTGCTGATTTCAAGATACGTTGTGGAGCTGCCCTTTGCGCCGGAAACCAAAGGCGCATTTCGATGGATAAAAATATCAATAGCGGGATTCGAGCTGCCGAGCATCCAGCCCTCGGAGATATGCAAACCTGCGTATATCATCGCCCTGGCGTGGTATCTGCGATACCGCAGCAATTACCGAAGATTCAGCGCGTTAATCGGGCCTTTCGTGCTAACGCTTTTGCCGATGGTGTTGATTCTGCTTGAGCCGGATTTGGGAACAGTGCTTTTGATGATGCCGGTGTTTCTCACTATGCTGTTTATCGCGGGGGCAAAAGTCAGGCATCTTGCGCTTGTTTTATTTATAGCTTTACTAATCAGCCCTGTTATGTGGCTCAAAATGCAGCCCTATCAACGGCTGCGGATAAGCAGCGTTCTGCTGCAAAGCGAATGGCTTCGCCAAAAGGCCGAGCAGCACCCGGCGCTTGGCAGGTTATTAGTCGGGGGGACATTCTCTTCCAAAAAATGGAAGGAAAACTGGGGCTATCATCTTATAAGGTCGAAATACGCAATCGCATCGGGCGGCGCGACCGGCTACGGTTTCGGCAAGGGGCCTTTCGTCAAATACGACTTTCTGCCCGAAAGACACAATGACTTTATCTTTTCCATTATCGCGCATCAGTGGGGTTTTGTCGGGTGCGTCGGGGTCCTTGCTATATACATAATATTTCTGGTGTGCGGACTGGAAATAGCGGGCGAGACAACCGACCCGTTTGGCCGGCTGCTGGCCGCGGGAATAGTATCGATGTTCGCGATTCAGCTTATTGTCAATATGGCGATGACGCTGGGGCTTACGCCCATTACAGGAATTACGCTGCCGTTTATTAGTTATGGCGGGTCGAGTTTGACATTCAGCATGCTTTGCGTGGGGCTCCTCAATAACGTGGGGCGATGGCGGCCTTTCACCGTCGCGCCGAGACGATAAAATTTTACCGCGTGGCTTGGCCATCCCTTACGGGAGAGACCGCGGAGTTTTTTATTCTGTTTTCTCTACGCTCTTTGCGGCATAAATGTCACCGCGAAGCTCAGCGATTTCCGGGGAACCAAGCAGCCAGGCCGTGCCCACAAAAACAACCGTGCCTGCCGGCACGCAGGTAACAACAACAATCCAGTTTCGCATATCTCTCATAAACCACAGCAGCAGATAAATGACTGCGGACATAACAGCCGAAGCGATAATGCCGCGAATGACACTTGCGAGAATCTTTCTGCCGCCGAATAACCCGAGGCGTTTACGCAGCAGGTAAACAAGAATAACAGCGTTAATCGCGAAAGTAATCGTAGTGGACAGGCCAAATGCGCCAGCGCCGAGCCAGGGTATCCAAACCATTGTTGCCACCATCAGCAGATTAATCACCACAAGGGCACAGGAAACCTTCAACGGTGTTGCGGTATCTTTCATCGAATAAAACGCGCGGGCGAGAATCTGATAACTGCAATAAGCCCACATACCAAGAACATACATCTGGAGAACAAACGCCGCCTGTGCCGCGTCTGCCGGGCTGAAATTGCGGCGGGCATATATGACCTTCACAATCGGCCCAGCCAAAATATACAGGCCCACCCCCGTGGCAATGCCTTCCATAAGAGCAAGACGCAGCGCCCGGTTGATGCTGTCCCTCAGATTTACAATGTCATTGCGGGCGGCGTAACGGGTCAGCAGCGGAAAAACCGCCACCCCAAGCGAAATCGCCAATACCCCCATCGGGAACTGGTATAGCGCACGAGCGGCGTTCACTCGCGTTATGACCCCCGGGGTAAGCGGCTTGTGGAGCACCCAGCCGATTATGTTTATATCCGGAGCCGCAGCTGTAGCGGTAAGGTTCCAGGAAATTATCGTCGCCAGAAGTTCTGAAATCTGCAGAAACCCCAGTCCCAAAAGCACCGGCAATAGCAGCTTGATTATCGGGACGATACCTGGCTCAACCGGCGTCAGGCGCACGCGAATTGAAAAACCGCTTTTTTGTAACATCCACAAAACCGCGATAAGCTGGATAAATCCCGCTATTATCACGCTGAAGGCAACAATCACAAGCTGGCCCGACAGATTGCCCTTTAACATCGGGGCAATCCACCACGCGGCTACGATTCCTACTATATTAAATATGATTGGCGCAGCGGCGGGAAAGGCAAAGTGCCCGCGACAGTTCAGAGCAGCCGAGCCAAGGGCGAGCAGGCATACCGTAACCATATACGGGAACATAATCGTAGCCATCATCATCAGAAATTGCCTGTCGGCAGACCCCGGCAATAACGCGACGACCACAAAAACTATCTCCACCAAAAGCATAACGGCCAGCAGGAACACCGCCAGAAGCGCCATCGCGTTGGCTAACAGTTTAGAGGCCTTTTCGAACCCGTCTTTTTCGACGGTATCGGTGAAAACGGGCACAAACGCCGATGACAACGCCCCCTCCCCAAACAGCCGGCGGAAAAGATTAGGTATTTGAAACGCTAGGCCGTATGCGTCAGTCAGGCGGTTGGCGCCCAGCGATGTTACGCCCATATCGCGGAAAAGGCCAAAAACACGGGAAACAAGCGTTATGCCCGCCACCACCTTGGCTGAACTGAAAAAATGCTCACGTTCACGGTGAGCTTCCTTATGCTCCTGGCGAGTTTTTTCGCTCATAGGGACGAATTATACTCCAATTGCAAATTACTTAAAAAAGGTCTTCAACTCAACATCGGCAAACTGACGCACTGAAGCCCCATAAATAATTGAATAATAACTTTAAGAACCGCACTACCCCGGCATTCAACCCGTATATGCCTCAAAATACTGAATTCAGGGCCAAAACATAACACCTAAAGCGATAAGCCGAATTACCCGAAGTATTTAACGAGTGATATCTATGTTTATGTGTGGATTGTAGATGCGAACATCTGGCATTAGAAGGATTGCGGCGATTTTGACAGTAGTTCTGGCGTTGTCCGGCTCTGTATCAGCCATAGAGCCGAACAATCCCGAACCCAATGCGCCCACTCGAAGAATGCGCCCAAGAACGGAGAAAATGCTGTATACGCCGATGCCTGAAAAACTCTTCTCGCCTTCGGTCAGCCAGTTGTTTTACGAAATGGCCTACGAGATATCGCACAGAGATAACATGACCGATTCCCAGGCGGAGCAGGCCGTTGCGCTGCTTAATGCCGCGATGGAGATGGACTCCAGCGCCGGTTTCGCCACAGCCGATATGCTTGAAATACTGTCTCGGCCCGGCCCACAACACCATTTACAAATGCTGTATGACACCCTCATCAAATACACCGATAAAAACGCCGATTCATTGGTCGCTACAAACGCCGCCAAATACCTGCTTAACCAGCTCGATTCCCGCGGGCAGCGAGAAATACTGCTTAGGCGAATGATTCAGGACATAGGCAAGTCAAACCTTTCCGTCTGTTCCGAACTTGCCACGGCGCTGGGTCTTTTGTTTGTCGAGAAGGCCGACAACACAGACGCCTTCAAGGCAATGGCTACGGCCTACAACTGGAACAAATACAATCAGCTTGCCTTTGAGAAGCTCGTTGAGCTGGCGCCCGACCAGATAAACCCCGTATCGAATCTTGAATACCTTCGTCTTAAACTTCGGAAAAACCCGCTCGACCTCGGAGCCGCCATCACTCTTGCGCAATATTCCCAAAAAATACAGCTTTATGACACGGCCGTCGGCAATTATCAGTATTGTGCCGATTTGTTCCAGTTCTTGTATCCCGGCCAGGACGTCCCCACCGCCATTTACATTGACTGGATGACATGCTGCTATAATGCCCCGCGAGGCCTGCCAAAATGCCTGCAGTTAGCCGAGCAATTCCGTAAACAGGGTCGGTTCAACCTTCAAATAGAAGTCATCGCCGCCAAGGCCGCCGCAAAGACAGGCAACACTGAAACAGCCGGCCGAATCATCGAAACAGCCGAACAGAAAGCAATACAGGCCCCCGTGGAATCAGTTGACTATAAATCGCTTGCCTGGTTCTACTGCTTCATTCGAAAAAACACAGAAAAAGCCGTTGACTATGCCAACAAGGCGTACGCCGCCGAGCCGAATTCGCCTGTCACTGCCGGCCTGCTTGCCTGCGCCATGGTCGATAGTAACCAGCTCGACACCGCTAAACCGCTCTTTGAAAACTTCCCGCAGACACAGTTCGCCGACTTTGCAAAAGCCAGGTTCGATCTCGCAAAAGGGCAGAAACAATCAGCGGTCGATTCAATGCGGGCTGCAATCGACAAAGACCCCGGCTCAATCGTGGCTGAGCAGGCCCTTATGCTGCTCGACGAGCAAAAATCGGACTATATCCCAATATACGACACAAACCTAATAACAGTGGCATTTAAACAATCCGTCGGTGAGCAGATTATACCTGAATTCCTAAGCCCCGACAGGATGCTGTCGTTCCAGCTTAATATCCGCGGCAACAGGTTCGTCTACGGCAGCGACTTCGCGGGTGTGATAACCATCACAAACAACTGGTATGAGCCGGTTGTTATCTCCGAAGACGGGCTTTGCAAAGGCCGCATATTAATAGACGCCAATGTTACCGGCGACATCATCAGGCGATACGAAAAAATCGTGCTTACTACAACAAGACCATCGCAGCCCATCGAACCGGGGCGCAGCGTTACTGTCCCCGTCCGACTCTATGCCGGGCCGCTAAAACAACTGCTTTTAAACCACCCACAGGCCTCGCTGAACATCCGATTCACCGCCTACTTAGACCCGGTTACAACTCCCAACGGTAATATGATAAGCGCAATACCCGGCATAATGCCCGCGACGGTCAATATCGAACGCCCGCGAACAGAAATCACCCAGGATTACCTGCAAAACCGCTTCAATTCGCTTGCGCAGGACAAGCAAAGCCCAAAAATCAAAGCTGCACAGCTCTTCGCTGGGTTACTGATGGAAAGCCGGGAAATGGCAAACAGCCCCTTCAACCTCGCTGGGGGCAGGCAGGCATCTTACAAATTCATATCCACCGACTGGATTAACACAATGCTTGAATCAGCGCTGACCCAGTGCTTGACCGACAGCGACTGGGTGGTCCGAACTCACAGTATGGCTGCGATTGCAGAACTGCCTCTGGACTACAAACTGACCAACGCGGTCGCTGCGGGACTAAACGACCAGCACTGGCCCGCGCGTATGACGGCCGTCTGGCTATTGGCACAAAAACAACAGGGCTACAACTTCACAAAGGTCCTCGACCATATCGCCCAGTATGATGACAGGGATTTCGTTCGCAATATGGCTATCGCCTTTGGCGCCAAAACAGCATTGCCCAAGGAAAACACTAAACAAGAACCCCTCTCTGACCTGTTAAAAAGGGACTCCAACGCCGACAGCAACGATATTTTTGCTTTACCTTCCAACCAATAGTGGCTGATTGCCCCATCCCCTTCTAAAATCCTGTAAAATTTCAAAGAATTTGCTTTGTATTGCGAGACCAATTTTGTAACATTTCGACCATCGCATTCGTATATACTTTTTTGATAGTCACATTTTGGGGTGTTTTTTTGGAAAGGGTATTGAAATGCCGGCACAAGTTGACAAAGAAAAATGCACTGGTTGCGAATCCTGCGTCGAGGAATGCCCCAGTGAGGCAATCTCGATGGAAGACGGAAAAGCAAAGGTAAACCCGGAGGCCTGCATCGATTGCGGCGTATGCGTCGATGCCTGCCCGGAACAGGCAATCAGTATGCAGTAAGCATGCGGTTGGCCCCATCGTCTAGGCCGGTCCAGGACACCGGGTTTTCAACCCGGCGACAGGGGTTCAAATCCCCTTGGGGCTATTTGATTAACGGTCAAGACAGCATTATTGCGTCTTGGCCGTTTTTGTGTCTATGGCTGTCTATGCAAATATCTTATTTTATGCGGTTACTATCCAAGCCAGCAGGTTTATCTTTTGTTGCTGCGGAAAATGGGTTAAAAGGCAATGTATTGCCTTGACTTTCCGGCTGTAAAGCATATAATAAAGTATATTTTGTTGTTTTTGGGGCTTCGTGAGGAAAGAAAAACGAAAAGATTAATTGCGATTCTGGCTGTTGTCCTTGGCATAAGTTCTTTACCATGTTTGGCGGCGTGCCCTACGGCAGATTTAAACGGCAATTGCTTTGTTGACTTCGAGGATTTTGTTATTCTGGCAAATCAATGGCTGACCGGCAATCGCACAGATGCGAATATGGTTTTAATCCTGGCCAGCTCTTCCCAGATGGGGGACAGCAATAGCGCTGAGTATGTTTGCAATGGTGTTAATGACCAGGTTCAGATACAGGCTGCTATCAATTCTGGCTTCAGTCACTTGAAATTATCAGAAGGAAATTACGACATAAACTCTGTTTGCCTTATAACTTCTGCACAGAACGGCTTAGTGATTGAGGGTAGTGGGCCAAATACCATTTTAACAGTGAGTCCGAAAATCCAATCATCTCTTACCGCTGATTTTCTTTACACGGCTACATCTGTATCTGTTGCTTCTACTGCCGGTTTTATTATCGGGCAACACTGCACAATTGTTGACGATACCACTACGGGATACGACGAGGGAGTTACGGTTAAAATAACGGATATACCAAACTCTACAACACTGACGGTAAGCAATATTGGCGATGGAATTGATTCCCTACACAGTAACGCCAAAACTTACCTGATTAGTCAAAACGCTCGGATATTCACATCGTTTTCCGCAATTCGAGTTATGAGTGCAAATGATGTAACCGTTAAAAATCTGACAATAAACGGTAACGCCGCCAACAACACAGTGGGCAATTTTGACAACTGGCAAAATAGCATTGAGTTTTTGGGCTGCCAAAGACCCAAAGTCGAAAATGTTAATGTCTATAACTGTGTGATGATAGGTGTTCTTGGCTATAAGTATGGTTCTGTGGATTCCAATAATTTATCCATCACGAATTGTTACTTTGAAGGCGGAAGTTACAAAGGGGCAATCCATTTTCACGGCAGCGATAACTCTATCGTTAGTAATTGTCGCTTCTTCAACAATGTCTTGAGTATATATAATGCAGAAAATACAGGCAATTTACTTAGTAACCTTAATATAATTGGTGGCGCTTATGGTATTTATGGGTTAAATTCTGATTATTGTGGTTATAACAACATTAACATATCTAATATAAGGGGTGATACTACTGGAACTATAGTTGGAACTATAGCTCAAGGTATATCCCTCTCGAATTGCCTTAATAATAACCTGCAGGGGATAAATATAAATTCTGTGATTGCTGTTACAGGATATGGAGCACAGGGCATAGGAATCAGCGGCCCACATATCATTGTAAGCAATGCAATCATACAAGGTGTTAAAGGGCCAGCTATAAATGCGGGCAATGCTCCATATATCACAATAGACGCTGTCAATATTTACATATTTGATGATGGGGCGAATGGTATTCTTTTTAACACCTGCGCCAACGGCTCCGTAAATAATTGTAAAGTGATGAATTATGCGAGTAATGGATATGGCATCGATATTTATAATTCGCCTGAGACGACGGTTACTAACAGCAATTTCACAGAGCGTGTCGATGGCGGCGATACGTGGAGCCTCCCAAGCATTAGTTGTCCTTCGGCAAACTGCGTTATAGCCAATAATAGCTGCGTCAATGCGGGAAGTTTGGCGATTATAAATGTAACCGGTGCCAATTGTATAGTGAATAGGAATGCCATTATATCAACAGACCCGACTCCGGTAGCTACCAGTGCCGCATTATCTGTAACTGGCCCAACAGATGTTGTTATGGGTAATTATGTTTTCAGTGCTACTCGCAATAACAAAATACTGGTTAGCGACCCCTGCTCAGTAAACATGGGCAACTTGGCAAGATAAGGCGTATAACCAATGAAGCGTGAACCTGTGGTCTCCTTTTCAACTCCTCTCCTGCTCAAAAATAAACTCGTAAAATTGCGGATTTATACCTCATCCGCCCTGTTTTCCAGATAAGGCATTTACTGCGTTACAGGTTTTCATTGCGACCAATATATATGTAATGAAATGGCCAACGCCTGCGGCGGACGCAAAAAAGACGAGCACCCATGAGGCAAAAGAGTAGCCATCAAAAGCCCTGCTTATACGCCCAGTGAATGGAAATACGCATATCATAGGAATCGTCACAAACATCGCGGCCGCCATAAACAAAACCGCGTATATCAGAAACAGTGTCATCGGCAACCTTTCGGCTCTTATTGAACGCCGAATGATAAATGAGTTGTAGTCCTCCGTGAATCCTGGGAGCATTAACAATGCCCAGTAAATATTGAAGACCGGGATGAATAAAAACCCGACTGCCTTGCCGGGCGAGATGGCCGGCTGGCTGTCCTTAATGGCCGCCCACATCTTGTAAAACAGCATAAGCTCGATTGCCACGCTGCATACAAGGAAAACATCCGCAGCCGCAAAAATCGCAATCAAAGTTGAGTTGGTCCCTTTTTGTACCGCCAGAATAAGGCCTAACGCGCCCAAAATTCCCGCGATAATCCGCACAGCCATCCAGCAATACACAAACACCGTTTTCGATAACGTTGTCCCGCCACTTCGTGGCGAGGTATCGCCAGAGGCGGATTTTGATGCCGCTTTGGGTTCGGGCTGCTCTTGCTTTGTTGGCTGAGCACTTATTGAGGGAGGGACTATGGGGACAGGGCTTTTTACCTGGGGCGCTATTGGTTCGGGACCCGCCAAAGGGCGAGGTCTCGCCAAAGGCGGACTTTTTACAGGCGGGGCTGCGATTTTCACGGGAGGCGCGACGGGCTCGGGACTCTTTACTGGCTGCTCTACGGCTGCCGGCTCGCCTTGCTTCGCGGGTGAAACGGGCGTTTCTATGAATGGCTCAATGGTAAAGGGCTTGGTGCATTTGGGGCATTTCGCCTGTTTGCCGACGTTTGTCTCATTGACATTGAACTTTGATTTGCAATTAGGACATTGTGTTTTCATAGGATAAGCCCTTTATTTCCTCTATTCCCGAGCCAGACACTCCTTCCCGGGTTCGATTTAATGACCGGGGACTATTCTACCATATTTTAAGCTGACCCGAAGGGATTTTACCTGATTTTTCTTCGGCCATCACCGGCAAAATGGTATAATCAAAAATGCCTTTGAGCCCCGGTGAGCCGAGTCAAACCGCTGAGAGGCGAAGGCAAAGAAGGAGAAGCGTATGAAAAGTAAAACGCGTCTAAAATCCACCCCAATCGCTATTATGGCGATGGTGTTATTTCTAAGCCAAACAGCGGGCGCTGATTATAATTACGGCGAGGCGCTTCAGAAGTCGATTTACTTCTACACGCAACAGCGCTGCGGCCCCCTGCCGGCTGATAACCCGGTTATATGGCGGGCCGACTCATGCCTGAACGATGGGGCTGACGTCGGGCAGAATTTGACCGGCGGCTATCTGGATGCCGGCGACAACGTTAAGTTTGGCCTGCCCATGGCTTCAGCGGTGGCAACACTGAGCTGGGGAGTTTACGAATATAGAAGCGCCTTCGCCAACGCGGGCCAACTGGATAAAATTCTCGACGACATCAGGTGGGGCACCGATTACTTCATCAAATGCCACACCGCTACCAATGAGTTCTATTATCAGGTCGGTTCCGGAAGCGGCGACCACGCATGGTGGGGGCCGGTTGAGGTAATTGAAGAGGTAATGACCCGGCCATCGTACAAGGTCACCCTTTCATCGCCCGGCTCGTGCGTTGTAGGCGGAACGGCTGCGGCCCTTGCGTCCGCCTCCATAGTTTTCAAGCCGACCGACCCAGACTATGCTTCCTTATGTCTGACCCACGCCCAGCAGCTATTCGACTTCGCCTACACCACCCAAAGCGATTCCGGGTACACGGCTGCCAACGGATTTTATACTTCCTACAGCGGATATTGGGATGAGATGTCGGCTGCTGCCGCATGGCTTTACCTGGCCACCAACGATGCAAACTATCTGAATAAGGCCGAGTCCTGTGCGACTCATTGGGGTATGGAAGGACAAACCGGCTACTGGGGCTACAAGTGGACACATTCCTGGGACGATATGCATTATATGGCGCAAATCCTGCTGGCGCGGGCCACTGGTAAGCAAATCTATATCAACTCCATCGAACGCAACCTGGACTACTGGATGCCCGGGGGCGGTATCACATACTCTCCAGGCGGTCTCGCCTGGCTGGACACTTGGGGCTCACTGCGATATGCTGCCAATGCGTCTCTCATAGCTTTTGTCTGGGCTGACGACAGCCATGGTAATGCGGCAAAGAAAACCGGCTACAGAAATTTCGCCCAGAATCAGATTAAATACATCCTCGGAGACAACCCTCGCGCTGGCAGTTACATTATCGGCTTTGGCGCCAACTATCCTCAGAATCCGCACCACAGGACCGCACACGGCTCATGGGCTAATAGCATAGACACCCCGAGCCAAACCAGACACGTACTACAAGGGGCGATGGTCGGCGGCCCCGACAGCGGCGACAACTATCAGGACGTCAGAAGCAACTATACAGTGAACGAGGTGGCCTGCGATTATGATGCGGCCCTTGTCGGCGATCTGGCCAAAATGTACTCGCTCTACGGCGGGACTCCCATTTCCGGTTTTCCCAGAACGAGCGATTTCGCAAAAGACCAGGACCCATACACTGAGTTCTTTGCCAACGCCAAGATTAACTCTTCGGGTCCTGTTTATACGGAGTGGAGTGTTGACCTCACCAACCACTCGGCCTGGCCTGCACGCGCAGCCGACAAGCTGTCATACCGGTACTTCTTCGACCTGACGGAAGCATTCAATGCGGGCTATACTATAAATAATGTAACGGTAACGAAGAATTATTCAGAGGTGCCGGCGACGGTCTCCGGTCCAACGCATTTGAGAGATAACATTTACTATGTCACGGTAGATTACACGCCAAG
The DNA here is from genome assembly GCA_903857265.1 of uncultured Phycisphaerales bacterium. Classification (GTDB taxonomy): domain Bacteria; phylum Planctomycetota; class Phycisphaerae; order Sedimentisphaerales; family Anaerobacaceae; genus Fen-1362. Next base: position 42,419 of record CAIODZ010000064.1, on the reverse strand, counting down.
CGTAATCTTTCCCGGCGGGCAATCAGAATCCGCACGAGAAACACAGGTTCGCATAGCTCTTCCGAATAACGCTCCCGCTGCCGCATGGGACACGAACAACGACTGGTCACATCAGGGCTTAACCGGCACGTTCGCCGAGACCCCGTACATTCCCGTCTATGACGACGGCGTGCTGATACACGGGCAAGTGCCTGGGCCAATCCTGCCGCCGGTTTTTATCACCGGTTATATTAAGAACGACTGTAACCTGCCGATAGGAGGCGTGCTGGTTGCCGCCAACAACGGCGGGGGGCAGTACACAACCGACATAAACGGCTTCTACGCGCTCTCGATGGACAGCAACTGGTCAGGAACGATAACGCCGAGCAAGAAACATTACACGTTTGAGCCCAACCGGATGATTTATGTTAATGTGGATGCAAACGCGCAGGACCAGAATTACATTGCCAACAATATTTACGACCTCGATTGCGACGGGGCAATTGGCCTGGGCGATTTCGCCGTGATGGCCGACTACTGGCTCGCAACCGGCCCCGGAATACCGGCTGACCTGTTTGCCGACCAAATAGTGAACTTCCTCGATTTCGCGAAATTATCGCTTATGCTGACAAACAGTATGCCGAGCGTTTCGATAATCTCCCCGGCCAACGGCGCCGATTTTAACGCCCCCGCAACCGTTACCATAAATGCAACGGCATCTGACAGCGATGGCACCGTTAGCAAGGTCGATTTCTATCAGGGTTCAACATTACTGGGGACAGATACAACTGCGCCTTATTCCTATACCTGGAATAATGTGACCGACGGCAACTATATTCTGACTGCCAAAGCAACAGATGACGAAGGAGCCGTAACTACCTCATCAGCGGTTAGCATAACAGTAAATGTAACAACCGGCTGCACCTGCATCGCGGGATGTTCTACAAGAACAGTCATAGTGCCGGATTTCGTCAAGGAGGGCGCGGGCGAGTTCTGCTGGGAAGCAACCTCGCTTGGCACTTACATAAACTCCTGGGGCATGGACAGATTAAATATAAACGGGACTGACTACACGAATACGTATGTATTCACCTCCGGCATTCCTAAAATCGACGGCAAATACTACATTTATTACAAAGGGTCTTATGCCTGGAGCCACTTTGAGGCCAAGAATTGATGATAATAAAACGCTAAAAGAAACGCCCTGAATTGTTTTTTTTAATTGCCGATTTGATATCTTCCGGCGGTTCAGGCCATCTTTGACAGACCATCGAAGCAGATTTGCGACCAGGTTTCCATAGTATCCCGAACTTGCTGCAATTCGGGGATACTCATAAAGCCCATCTGCGTTATCATTTGCTCACGCCTCTCGACCTTCGGCTCATCAAGAGTCCACAAATGCACAATTCCCAGATGTACCTGGCCAACCTCGTTTGAATCGTCATTGAGAAGAGCGACAACCTTGTCCTTGTATTCGGTCTCTATTGAGACCTCTTCGGCCACCTCTCGTTGCACAGCAGCAAGGTAATTTTCGAATAAGTAAGCAAATAGAGAACTATTATCAGCATCGACAGGATTTATGTGGCCACCGATGCCGAGAGAACGCTTGGCGACAAGGCGAGTTTCGCCCGCACGTTTGCCGCGGACGTAGCTGAGATATTTACCCCCACAGGTCATAATCACATAAGGAATGAGCTGCTTAAAAGACGGGTCTTTTTCGGCCTGGGGCCTGGGCATAAAACGGGGAACGCCTGGCACAAAGAACTTGTCGATATACTTCTTGGTATCCATCGCGAGACCGTTAAACGCACCTGCGCTTTCAAAGACCTTGCGCTGAACTACCAATACCTGTTCATCCTGTGCCATTACCTCACTCCAAATTGAGAATTAAGAATTTAGAATTTAGAAATAAATAATTACTCGACCGCTTCTCAATTCTAAATTCTCAATTCATAATTCACTGCGCTCTGCGTTGAGAAATTCTTGTTACACTGCCATACCGGAAACTTCGGTTTCAAAGACAATTGTGTCGTTGACCATTCCCTGGATATAGGCATCATATTTGCGACCGGGGCGAACTTTCGTTATTTTGCCTAAGAGCAACAGCCGCTGGCCCGGCAGGACAGTCGCACGGAACTTAGCCGAGTCAATACTGGCAAAGCCGATGAAGCAGTTCTCGCCCAGAACATGCCTGACGAAAAAGCTGAGCAATTGAGCAGCCGACTCAATCATAATCACGCCAGGCATCAGGGGTCTTCCCGGAATGTGGCCGCGAATCCAGAACTCCTTGTCGGTTACGTCCTTGTAGCCAAGCACAAGCATATTGGGCTTGTCATACCAGAGCACGCCGTCGAGCTGCTGCATCTCGTAATTCTGGGGATTGACCTTGAGAATATCATCCCTGTTAAAAACCGGCTTGCCGGCGAGGTTTATTTTCGATAAATCGAATAATAGCTGTGGAGGCATTATTTATCCCTGAAAATGGGGACTTGGCGCAATTGCTGTCTGTCAGTCGGCTGATCCCAGCGGCTATCCGCATCGCGAGCCGATATAAGCCAAATCCAGCGTCCAAAATATGCCTGTTAATACCTACTGTGTTGTTCTGATTTCCAGAACTTTGTTGCGAACAAGCTGGGCTGCCTGCTTGATACTCTGCATCTGCTTGCGAACCCGCGTCCCTGCGGCCTTGTTTCCGCCTTCGGCCTTGCTGACGTCTGCTTCAATTTCCGCTACCAGTACTTTCAAATTTTCGTACTCTTGCATCGATGTACCTCCACTTTAAGAGGGTTAACATTCCTTGTTTTCAAAGCTGACGACTGAAACTTACCTATATAAAACCGCCTTGTCAAAGGAAAAACGGCGTTTTTTTCAAAAAAACCGCTATCCCCCAAACTCTCTAATGATTTAATTTTTGGGTCAATGCCGCGATTCTTTTGCCCCAGCGGGCACAAAGTTTCTCGACCCTCTGGTCGGGCTTGCCTATCGAAACCGGCCCGTAGTGGTCGCCCTGCGGGTCGCCCTGGATTATCATACCGCTGATAATCATCGCCTGAAGGATACCCAAAACTGTTGTTTCGTTGCCGCCGCCGATATTAGCAGCGCTTGTGAAAGCCGCGCCGATTTTGCCATCTAATTGCCCGTGTTTGACCACGGCGTCGTCAATCAGCTGCTTAACCTGCGCCGCCATACCGCCGTAATAAGTCGGCGAACCAATCACTATCGCGTCGTATTTGAGCAGGTCGTCAACTTTGACCTGGGCGATATCTTTGCAGTCGGTCTCCAGCCCGCCTTCGTTCATTGCCTTTGTTATCATATCCGCCATCTGTTTTGTATTGCCGCTTCTCGAATAATAAATCACTATTCCCTTAGACATTTTTTACTCCTTTTTTTGTTTATCCGCGGAAACCTTATTTTTTCAACGGTATTATTTCCGGCTGGCCAAAACCATCTGGAATTGTAAACTCAAATACCTTTTCGTCAATCGTCTCATTGACCTTCGGCTTTGCGAAACTAATCTCGTAAATATCGCCCTCGGTGGAGACCGCTGAGATTTTCGCAGGCAGCATCAATCCCTTGTCAATCCAGACCTCGACCGATTTGTAATCGTCCTTGTATTGCGAATCGGGCTTAACTATCAGGTGAAGATGCGTCAGCCCATTTGGTTCGCCGACCAGATTTACGTCAAATTCCTTTTTCAAATCTTCCGTCTTATCAAAGCCGATTAGCGGGAAGTTTCTTTTGGCCAATTCAAACGCGTCAATCTGCTCATTGGCCTCGGCCAATTGCCTCTTCTGCACCTGCTTAATCTGGTAATCTATATGCGTAAGCCACTGGCCATCGAAGATATACTGCTCGCCGTATTTCTGCTGAGGATTTTCATCCTGTGTGAGGGTATCGAAGTTGATTCTCAGTTTCGAGCCATTGCCAAGCCGGGCGTAATACAGGTTGCCCGTTCGCAGCGTTTTCGATTCGAGCAGGGGCTGGCTGAAAAGGTAATTGACTTCGCATTGATACGATTGCAGCCGGGTCGTCTTTTGCTTAAGGCCATCCAGAACGCTCGATACATAATTCGCGTCACCCGTCGATTGCTCGGCACAGGACGCACGACCGCATCCACCAACTATAACCGCCAAGATAATAAGTATTCTCAACATAAAAATCCTTTGCCGCCACATAAACAGTATTACCATCCGCCTATGAACTTTTGTCAATTAAAAATTGTTACCTGTCCCCCCGTTTTCAAAGTTTTTATATTTTTTTTCAGAAATTTTCTACAGGCCTGCAAATAGCGAATAATCGGAATTTGTTTTTTTGAAAACTACCTACGAGGACTTCTTCGATAATATGGACTAACATAAGTACCGTCCTTGCGATAATACCCGTGAACATATACGGTTTTATCACTGTCGCTTACATTTTCTTGTGAGTTGACATCTTGTGGAGGAATGGTTTTGGTTTTTTGTTCCGGCCTCGCAGAAGATGAATGTGTGGTTGTTATATTTGGTTCTTCCCTGACGGGTGCAACATTCCATAATCCTTTTTTCGTTTCTTGTGCAAATTTCTCAAGTTGTTTGAACTCCCCCATAAATTTGAAGGGTAATTTAGTGTGAGCGTGTCCATAGCCCTGTCTAATTATTTCAGCATTGATGAATAAGCCATCTGGATAACGGTAAATGTATGCTAAGGTTTGACCAAATTGGTCTGTTTCACCTTGTTGCGGGTCTTTCATAATATAAACCCGTTCGCCTTTAAGCAGGTTGCTTGTAAAATCAGACGCCTCTTTCCCATAATGTTCCGCAGGTTTATAAGGGTTAATAGTTTCTGGTGCGTCCGCACCTATTAGTCGAACAGTTATACTGACATTGTTAATATCAACAACAATAGTAGCGCAGTCGATTATCCTAACAACGGGGCAAGATGTGAGACGTGAAAAATCAGGTCGCTCTATTGTAGGAATTAGCAAATTTGGCTCAGCCGCGGATTGAACGCCAGCAAATATAAAAACAACTGCAAACATCACCATTGCGAATTTATATCGGTTGCACATATTACTCTCCTTGCCTCTTTCCTCTTCACTTTGTTCTTTACCCACAGAAGTGATTATTAGTATATGCTTTATAGAAATGGAATCAATGCAAATTTTGGAAAAGGGAAAGGGGGGACAGGTCCGAATTATTTGAGTCAAGTTCTTGATTTATTTTTTTCTCAGCGTTCTCCGCGAGCTCCGCGGTGAGTTTCATTTCTTTCCGTCGATAATCTTGAGTATATCTGTGATATTTTCAATAACAAAATCGGCGTGCGTAGCGAATTCGTCGGCCTTGTGATGATTTTTCAACAATACCGGAATTGCCCCTGCGGTCCTGGCACAAAGCAAATCGAAAAGATAATCGCCGACAACAAGCGACTCCTGCGGCATAATCGCGAACTTCTTGCAAAGATACAGAACGCCAAAGGCATCGGGCTTTACCGGCCCTTCCTCCCTGCCCACAACCGCGTCGAATTTCAATCCATGCTTGTCACCGACCGCCACAGCGTTTTCCTTCTTATTGCGGGTCAATATGCCTATGAGAATTTTTCTCCTGCGCAGTTCTTCAAGCGTCTCTTTTGCTCCTGGGTTTAATGTAGATTCGGCGACCGCCTTTCCCTCGTGAGCCAGCAAAATCCTCTCCGCCTCATCCCGCTGCTGCTGCGTCATCTTTTCCATCAGCTCCAGAATAGGCCCCGCATCAGGCGGATACCCCATCTCTTTGCGAATCGCGTCAAAATCAAAAAACGGCTGAGTTATCGTTCCGTCGAGGTCAAATATCACCGCTTTTATCATCCTGAATAATCCTTACAGACGAAAGCATACACCTGAATTTAGAATTAAGAATTTAGAGTTGAGAAGTGTTTTTTCATTCTTAATTCTTCATTCTCAATTCTTACTTCCCCTCAGAAGCTCTATCAGGTATCGCGTCTCCTGGCTTATGACGCGGTCTTTGCGGACAAGGATGCCCGTCGGGCGCACAAACCTCTCGTTTGAAAACTCAATCGCCTTTATGGTGCCCGCCGCAAGCTCCTGCGATAACGCGGTGCGGGGAAGAATGCTGACGCCCGAATTGATTTCGACCGCCCTTTTGACCGTCTCGATGTTGTCGAACTCCATCGCTGGCATTATGACTACGTTATAACGCTGGAAAATTCCGTCTATCCAATCACGCGTGGGCACTCCCTCCTCAAAACCGATAAACCGCTCCATCTGCAACTTATGAATATCAATCTGCGACTGCTTTGCCAGCGGATGTTTCGAGCTGCACGCCAGGACCAGCGGCTCATCCTCGAACTCATAAACATCAAGCCGCTTATCCCTTCTTGGCACCGCGACAAGACCGATATCAAGCTCGCCCGCCAGCACCAGCTCGTAAATTTTTTCCGAGATAAAGTACGCCACGTGAACGTTGACGCTGGGTCTTTTGACCATAAATCTTTTTATATACTCAGGCAGCGAATGCATCCCGATACTGTAAATAGCTCCGACGTTTATCCTGCTATGGGCGGCCGACTTGAGTGAGTTCATCTCGCTGTTGAGCTGGTCGTACCTGTCAACCATATCCCTTGCGGCGCGGTAGAAAAGCTCTCCGGCAGAGGTCAATTCCAAAGGCCTTTTCTGCCGGTTAAGCAACTGGCACTTGTGCTCGATTTCCAGTTGAGCAACCTGCTGCGAAACCGCCGACTGACTGACCATATGTTTATCCGCCGTCTTGGAAAAACTCCGCAGCGTCGCCAAATCACAAAACATCCTCAACGTTTCTATGTGCATTATAAGTCCCCTTGATGAACCATATTAAACAAACAATCTTGCACTTGTCTTGCCTGCAATTAGTATTATCCTTATACTGCTATAAGTTAAATCGCTGGTAATTGCATAAGTTTTGCTTATTCTAACAATTACCTGATAAAATGCAACCCGGAATCCGGAAAGGACGGACGTATGCCCGAACAGGTTAGCACTGGTCTGACAGGTCTCGACGCCATACTTAACCAGCTTCGCAAAGGCGATAACGTTGTTTGGCAGGTTGACAGCATCGAAGATTTCGCCGCTTTCGTAAATCCTTATGTAAAAACCGCCATCGCCAACGGCCACAAGGTAATTTATATGCGGTTCGCAGGCCACGAGCCGCTTCTTAAGCCGGCGCCGGGCATCCAGATTTTCAATCTCGATGCACACAGCGGCTTTGAAATGTTCTCCTCGCAGGTCCACAGTATCATTTCCGAACAGGGTATCGGTGCTCATTACGTCTTTGACTGCCTTTCCGACCTGTTAAACGCCTGGGCAACCGACCTGATGATTGGCAACTTTTTTATGATTACCTGTCCGTATCTTTTCGAGCTGGACACCATCGCTTATTTTGCGCTGTTGCGGAATAATCACTCGTTCAAAACAATCGCCAGAATCCGTGAAACAACACAATTGCTTCTCGACCTGTATAACCTCGACGACCGCTTTTATATCCACCCGCTGAAGGTCTGGAAACGATACTCCCCCACAATGTTCCTTCCGCATTTGCAGCAGGAAGAGAAATTTGTCCCAATCACAAGCAGCGTTGACGCCAGCCGGCTGTTTTCCAAGATATCCGAACAGGGTATCGAATCCGCCGAAAGAACGCTCGATTACTGGGACCGTCTTTTCATGAGAGCCAAAGAAGTTGCTGAACTTCCCGAAACATCAAATCTGGACAAAAAGCAAACCCTCGACCGGCTGTGCAGGGTAATTATTGGCAAGGAAAAAAGGATTCTCGCTCTTGCCCAGAAGCACTTTTCCTTAAACGACCTTATTAATATTGAAGAGCGTCTAATCGGCACCGGCTTCATAGGCGGAAAAGCAGTCGGTATGCTGCTCGCAAACAACATCGTCTCATCCGACAGTTCGCTTGGATTGGCGGGCCATCTCGAACAGCACGATTCATTCTATGTCGGCTCCGACGTTTTCTACACCTACATCGTCGAAAACGACTGCTGGAAGCTCCTTATGGAGCAAAAAACCAAAGAGGGTTATTTCAAAGTCGCCCCTGAAATCCGGGACCGGCTGCTCAAAGGCAAATTCCCCGACCAGGTGCGAGAGCAGTTCCAGCAAATGATAGAATACTTCGGCCAGTCACCAATAATCGTCCGCTCAAGCAGCTTGCTCGAAGACGCATTCGGCAACGCGTTCGCTGGAAAATACGAAAGCTTGTTCTGCACCAACCAGGGAAGCCCCGAACAGCGGCTCGCCCAGTTCGAAAACGCTGTGCGCGAAGTTTACGCCAGCACAATGGGCGACGACGCGCTTGTATATCGGCTGCAAAGAGGCCTTGACCAGCAGGATGAACAAATGGCGCTGCTCGTCCAGCGGGTATCCGGCTCATACCGCGACAACTACTTTTTCCCGGATTTAGCGGGCGTCGCGCTTTCCTATAACACATTCGTCTGGAACCCGGACCTCGACCCTAAAGCCGGTATGGTGCGATTAGTCCTGGGCTTAGGAACCCGCGCCGTCGGAAGAGTCGAAGACGATTACCCGCAAACAATCGCTCTCGACGCCCCCCTTCTGCGTCCGCTTGCGGATATGGACGATATCCGAAGATTCTCGCAGCACTACGTTGACCTGCTCGATATCCAGAACAATTGCCTTGCGTCGGTGCCTATCCAGGAGCTTCTGAGCAAAAAAATTGACCTGAAAATCGACCTTGTCGCCTCGCTCGACCACGAAATGTCCGAAAAGGCAAAATTGCTTCGGATGCCGCAAAAGGAATATTGGCTTCTGACCTTTGAAAAGCTCCTCAAGGAAACCGATTTTGTCTCCTGTATGCAAAAAATTCTCAAACGCATCGAAACCAGCTACCATTATCCCGTCGATGTCGAGTTCACGGTCAACTTCACAAAAGAAGACAAATTGATGATAAACCTGCTTCAGTGCAGGCCCCTGCAAACCAAGGGCCGGCGCGCAGCCGTCTCGATTCCAACGGATGTCAAAGCGGAAAAGCTGCTGTTTCTCTGCCACGGATATTTTATGGGCGGCTCCATCTCCGCTGACATCAAACGCGTTATTTTTGTTGACCCGAAACAATATGAAGCTGTCCCCAACCAGCAAAAATATGACATCGCCCGCGCCATCGGTGCATTGAATAAGCAAATCACCAATAAAGACGACACGGGCCTGCTCATGTTAGGCCCCGGCCGCTGGGGCACTACCACACCATCGCTCGGCGTGCCTGTGAGCTTTTCGGAAATCAATAACGTTACCGTGCTTGGCGAACTGGCCTGCGAAGGAACAAATCTCGTTCCTGACTTATCTTTCGGAACGCATTTCTTCCAGGACCTCGTCGAGACCGACATTTTTTACGTCGCTATTTTCCCCTCCCACAAGGGTTTTGCCTTCAACGAAAAATGGTTCGCCGCCCAGCCGAATCAACTCGCCTCGCTGCTGCCCGACAAAGCCAAATACGCCGACGTGATAAAGGTAATTGACCTTTCCGGCTCCCCCGCCCGCATCGTCGGCGATGTCATCAGCCAGCAGGTAATGTGCTTTTTGCCTTAACCATAGAAAAGATGATTTGTCATTTCGACTGGAGTCCCGATTTATCGGGGGATACCCCTTGCTTTTGACGACAATCATGAGGATAATACTGACAAAAGCAGGAGTTACGCACCTTTGACCCAAAAAACAAAAACAGGATTAGGAAGATAAGGAGAAAAAATGAAGGTTAGAATCAATAGCTGTCTGTTGTGTCTCGTTCTGCTTTGCAGCATGTTTGCTCTTGTGGGATGCACGTCCCCTGCAAGGTCAACAAAAATGGTTCCGGAAAACGTCTCAATCGTTAAAAAGCATGCCGGAACTTTATTGGTAACAGTCTCCGGTGGACGGGAGGTCAATAAAAGTTGGAGTAAGAAAATCTCCCCCAAGATGGTTTCCCAGGCGATCTGTGACTCGATGGAAAATGTCTTTGATTCCGTGCAGACTTCCGGCAAGAGCGACTATCAACTCGATGTTACACTTTTGGAGTCCGAACGCCATGGCGCGTTTTGGTTTGGAATTGGCAACGAAACAGCCGTTGCGGCCATGAACTGGAAATTGACCGACAGAGATGGGAAAAAGCTCTGGATCAAAACCATTGAAAGCGAGTTCTCACTGGGAATGATTGAGGAGGGTTCTAGTAGCGAACGCAAGCGAAAGGCCAATGAAGGGGCAGTGCGAGAAAATATAAAAGAGGCAGTACAGGCCATCAGCCAGCTTTCCTTTTGATAATTGCTTAGGGTACATTTGAAATTGTTGGTTTACAATGTGGTGTTGTAAATTGGTGAAAAGATATATGAGTCGTTTGTTTTAAGAGAGTCAAATGCAGTTAGAAAACCTCATAAAAGAAATCCGCGAGAAACTTAAAGCGGGTTGTTTTGTTAACGAAGCATCTGTGTCAACAGGCGTTTTACTACCTGTTTTGCAAACACTGGGATGGAAGGTTTTTGACACTCAAATAATCTGGCCAGAATATAGCATACGAGGCAAAAGGGTAGATTTTGCTCTGTGTCACCCAGCGACGAAACCAGCTATCTTTGTAGAAGTAAAGAAGGTCGGACAAAAAGAAGGTGGAGATGAACAACTGTTCCAATATGCTTTTGACGAAGGTATCCCTATGGCTGTTCTTACAGATGGACAAGAATGGCTGTTTTATCTTCCTGCCGAGCGTGGCAATTATGATGAACGTTGTGCTTATAAGCTGGATTTACTTGAACGTGAAATAGGAGATAGTTGCGATCGTCTAAGAAAGTATCTTTGCTACAAACGTGTTTGTAACGAAGAAGCGATTAACGCAGCAAGATCGGACTACAAAAATGACTACAACATAATAACAATGAAAGCTACCATGCCACGGGCTTGGAAGAAACTTTTGGAAGAACAAGACGGACTTTTAGTGGATCTGATTGCCGAAACAACCGAAGATCTTTGTGGTAACAAACCAAATCCCGATTTAGTTGGCGATTTTTTGAGAGAGCAATTACACCAAGTAATGCCAGAAAAATTAGTCAGAGAGAATGCTAATTTCAAAGAAAACCAAAAAATGGATGATCGCTCATTAAAAAGATTAGGGCGAAAAGGTCGAGCTTATGAATTCAATATTAGAGGTCAAAAATTCACAGGTAACTCGGCACGGGACGTTCTTATTGGTGTTTTTGAAGAGTTAACTAAACGTGACCCCAGTTTCCCTAATCGTTTTATGGCTCGTAAACACGGTAGGAAACGCAGATATATGGCTGGTACTAAAGAAGAACTGTATCCAGATAGACCTGACCTGTGTAATGATCACTCATATCGCCTTAAATCCGGACAATGGATCGGGGTAAACTACAGCGTTACATCAATTCAGGACATCATTATGATTGCTGCAGAAGTTGCTGGGCTTAAGTTTGGTTCGGACCTGATTGTTTCTCTAGGGGAATAATATAAAGCGGCGTAATTTTAACGCGTAATTATTTTTTCGGCAAGGTGATTATAAAACTTGTCCCTTTGCCGGGGTGGAATTCGATGACTATCGTTCTGCATCCCAAATCCACAATTGATTTTACCGTCCTTGATTAAAATGCTCATAGTCCTTTTGACTAATCGAAAGGACTACTTAATTCTACAACGTCTCAACCAAAGCACTATATAAGTATATACGCATACGCTTATATACTATTGTCCCCTTCCTGCCCCGGCGTAGCGCAGCGACCTGTCCCACCTGTTTTCTAAACCCATAGAATTCGATGGGTTTAAAATCTATGTTAATCTGGGCAATTTAAAACAAAAAATTCTTAGTGTCTTTGTGTCTTGGTGGCCTCTCCCCAAAAAACCCACAAAATTCCCGAAAAAACTCGCAAAATCTCACAAAATCCCACAAAAATCCCCCATTTTTTTCATATTTTTTAATAAAATTTCGTATTTTTTTACGTTTCTCGTAGCGCCCCACACACACGGAAAGAGGGGTCATCAGGGGGCAACTAAAAAACCCCTTATACGTCTATAAGCCAATCTGATGGATTCTATTAAGATTTAATACTTTCGCTCGCTCAAAACGACTGCTATATTATTTTTATTCGCCAAAGGAAATGCTCTTTAACGTATGTCAGTAAATACGCTGATAATATGAAACTAAACCCAATAGCCCATTGCAAGACCAAAGAAGGAGGTCACACAAATGAAGGCAAATGCCGTAGTGCAGTCCGTCTATGAACAAGTCCTGAAGCGCAACCCCGGAGAAGCAGAATTCCATCAGGCAGTAAAAGAGGTATTGGAATGCCTCGAACCAGTCCTTGAAAAGCACCCGGAATACGTCAAAGCGAAAATCCTTGAGCGTCTCGTCGAGCCGGAAAGACAGTTTATCTTCCGCGTCCCCTGGCAGGATGACAAAGGCGAATTCCAGGTAAATCGGGGCTTTCGCATTCAGTTCAATAGCGCCCTCGGGCCATATAAGGGCGGCATCCGGTTGCACCCCAGCGTTTACATCGGCATCATCAAGTTCCTCGGCTTTGAGCAAATTCTGAAAAACTCATTGACCGGCCTGATGATGGGCGGCGCCAAGGGCGGCTCCGATTTCGACCCCAAAGGCAAAAGCGACGGCGAAGTTATGCGTTTCTGCCAGAGCTTTATGACTGAACTGTGCAAGCACATCGGCCCGGATACCGACGTCCCGGCAGGCGATATCGGCGTCGGCGGTCGTGAGGTCGGCTTTATGTTCGGCCAGTACAAACGAATCCGCAATGAGTTCACAGGCATCCTGACGGGCAAGGGCCTTGAATGGGGCGGCTCATTGGTAAGAACCGAAGCAACCGGCTACGGCCTCGTTTACATTATGGCCGAAGCCCTTAAAGACATGGGCAAATCCTTCAAAGGTATGACCGTTACCGTTTCCGGTTCGGGCAACGTCGCGATATACGCCACCGAAAAGGTTCAACAGTTGGGCGGCAAAGTCGTGGCGATGAGCGATTCCAACGGCTACATTTACGACGCCGAAGGCATCAACCTCGACACCGTAAAGAAACTCAAGGAAGTCGAACGTAAACGCATCAAGGAATACCTCTCATATCACCCAAAGGCCAAATACACCGAGGGTTGCGCCGGTATATGGAACGTCAAGTGCGATATAGCGCTACCCTGCGCGACTCAGAACGAGCTTGATGAGGCAGGCGCAAAGGCGCTGGCCAAGAATGGCTGCATAGCCGTCGGCGAAGGCGCGAATATGCCCTGCACCCCGGAAGCAGCGGATGTATTCCTGCACAACAAGATGCTGTTCCTGCCCGGCAAGGCAGCAAACGCGGGCGGCGTCGCCGTCTCGGGTCTCGAAATGGCACAGAACAGCCAGAGAATCCCGTGGACCTTCGAAAAGGCCGACGCGGAACTGAAAATTATTATGACCACCATTTACAAGAACGCCAGCGAGGCCGCGAAAGAATACGGCAAGCCAGGCAACTTCATCGTCGGCGCAAATATCGCCGGTTTTGTCAAGGTCGCAAAAGCGATGCTTGCTCAGGGCCTTGTCTAAAAACAAAATCGCAGATTCGCATAAGGGCGACTCATTATGGGTCGCCCTTTTTGTTGCCTCCGCGCGAAAACTAAATTACAATCCTGCTTATGAAAAGTAATCCAGACATCAAAAAAGTCGTTCGCCAGCACGCTGAAATGGCGGAATTCTTCTCCGGCGGGTTAACCGTAAAAAAACTCACCGCAGAGCACGCGGAGAAAAACTTGGAAATAACCTCTGCGGTCTCGGCGGCGAAAAAAACTCGCCCGCCCTGCTCACCGGAGAATATTAAGGAGCTTGAGGATATCGCCGAACAGACGCGCAAGTGCCGCAAATGCGAACTCGGCTCGATTCACAAAAACGCCGTGCCGGGAGAAGGCAACACATCCGCCCGCATAATGTTCGTCGGCGAAGCGCCGGGAGCGGATGAAGACACACAGGGCAGACCCTTCGTAGGAAGAGCAGGACAATTGTTAGATAAAATCATCACTGCCTGCGGCCTCAAACGCGAAGACGTCTGGATTGGCAACATCCTCAAGTGCAGGCCTCCCGATAACCGCGACCCCAAACCCGAAGAAATAATTGCCTGCATCCCCTATCTGCAAAGACAAATCGAGCTAATCAACCCGGAAATCATCGTCGCCCTCGGCGCTCACGCCGCAAAGACACTTTTGGACACCCCTAAAGCAATAGGGCAATTACGTGGCATTTTCCACGAATATATCCCCGGCATAGGCCACAAACCCATAAAACTCATGCCCACCTTCCACCCCGCTTACCTGCTCCGCAACTACTCCGACGACAACCGCAGAAAGGTCTGGGAGGATATGAAAAAGGTCCTGGCTGAGCTGGGCCTGCCTGTGCCCCAGAAAACAGGTAAATAATCACTAAACATACTGCTTTATTTCCCTCATTATCCAAAATATTTCCCATTTTTTACTTGACATTATAGGCCGGTGGTATGTAAAATGCAGTACAATAAAGTTTGTTGTACCAGCAACCATATCCTATGAAGAGAGAGGATATGGAAGCTGGTTGTGAGAAGGGTTGATAAGGAGAAGGGTTATGAGAGAATGTGCATCTCGTGGTACGTCTGTCCGGTCGTCGTTCATGCCGGTAAAATTCTATGTTATAATAGCCGCATTAATTCTGCTTGGAGGTAACGTTCAGGCAGGGTTTCTGGCTCTTAACTTACAATCAGCGCCGGATATAGCCGTCTTTAGCATTGACTTCACTTATAACGCCTCAAGCCATGCATTATCAGCCAACGGAATGGCGACTTGCATCAGCACCGGTTCACCAGATGACCCGATTGTTTTCGATGAGAGCTCATTGCAAATGGGCACATTTCTTCTTTCCGCTACAGTTGATAACGCGGGAGTCGCCTCATCGGGGTCGTTCACCCTCGGCGGCAAAGTTTTGGGATACGGCTCAACAGGGCCTCTTCTGACCGCAAACAACCTTTCCTATTTCAATTCCTTTTTTACTGACACGCTGAATCCTAATGGTGATGTGGCCGACTTCGAATTTTTATTCGACGTCACGGGCGGTGAGATGGCTGATATGTTCGGCGGCCCCGGCGCCAAAGTGGGCATCATTTTGACCTGGGTCAGCACAGCGGGAGATGCCGCACAAAATCAGTTCACGACCAGCTTCGACAACCTGCATGGTCATACCTTTGGCGAGGGCTGGGGCACGGCCATGGCGGATATGGCACAACCGATACCTGAGCCGGCGACGTTATCCCTGCTTGCGGTTGGTGCAGCGGCTTTGCTACGAAGACGCAAAAGCTAAGCAAATAAAATAACAACAAATCAAAAAAGCCGTGAGTTTATCACGGCTTTTTTATTTTTGGGGGAGCTAACGCCATTTTGCAGTAGTTTGCACTTGATGAATTGCCGATTTTGCCTATAATTCCCTGTTTAGTTCATGGGCGATTAGCTCAGTCGGTAGAGCAGCTGACTCTTAATCAGCGGGTCGCAGGTTCGAATCCTGCATCGCCCATTCAAAACCATTAGCATATTGCCGATACCCTTCAAAAAATGAACATCGAGGTGATAGTCCGGCTTTTGCATCCCTGGTGAAAATTACTGACGGCCAGGAATTTTTTTAGAAAAGGTTGCGCAAATAGATGACTCGTTGATGTCGAGCTTTTCTCGCCGGAGAGAAACAGCGGATTTGGCACAGGTAATGATTAAACTCGTGGATATCCCTCAATTGCGAAACCAGCTTGGAACCCAGGCAAGGCAATGGGCGTTAAAAGAGCTTACATATACGAAAATGGCCGCAAAAACACAACAGCTTTATGATGACTTGTTAAACCCCAAATATCCGAACGACAACCAAAACCACAAGCATGCCGGCGACTAACAAGCCGGCTCTAATTACTCTTGCCTGTTTGGTTTTGGGCTCGATTAACTGCCAGAAAAAAGTCGCCACAACCGCCACAAGGCAGATACGCAGAACAAAAATTATAACGCTCGCGACCATATTCGAATTATATACCATTTTATCATTTTTAGTCAAGCAAATTTTGCCTATTTTAACATCATTCTAACCCAATAGCCCCCTACCTAACTTCCCAGTGTTAAAAAGGCGATTTGCCGGCCAGCCAACAGGGCAATCTGGCACTCGATGCAAACAAAAGCCGAGTCCCCTACCTGCCGATTTCATAAACATTAAAGCCCAAAAGAAGTATGAGCCGAAAAGAACACAGGATGTTTTACAACATAACTGGTTTAAATTTAAGGAGATACAGATGCAGTTCTTCACAGAAATTAAGAAATGGCTGGCAGAGATTACTGAAATAGCGCTGCTGTTGATTGCCCTCGGTGTCGCGGTTGAGATTTTGTTTGGTAACACTGTGCCGTTCTTCGGCCAGGTGATTGCCAATATAACGGGAATCCTGAAGACCCTCGGTGAAAACGGGCTGGTGGGCTTAGTCGCTCTTGGGATTATTATGTACCTGTTCTACAAGAAGAGAGCTACCAACTAAACCGGCCTGCTTGAACACCCGAATAAAAGTGACTTATGCCGCGCGGCCTGACAGTAAACAAGTCCGGCTGCGCGGTTTTCTTGTTTCCGAAAAAAGGAAGAAAATTGTATGAACCCGCCCAGAATAATCTCTTCCAGAAAATACTTATCATTGCCCCTGCTTTTATTTATTACTTTGCCCTGTTATGCTGAGCCCTTATCAAATCTGTATAAAATCACAGACGGCATATCCGGCGTTCGTTCCAAATACGACCGCTTCATAATCAAACCCGGAGAGGAACGCTGCATTGAAAATATCGCAGGGCCTGGAGAAATCACTTTCTTTTATTTCACGGACAACAGCGGGGGGCAAATTTACGATGGACTGGTTTTGAAGGTACGCTGGGACGACCAGAACTTCCCGGGAATTAACGTCCCTCTGGGGGCTTTTTGGGGCGTCTTTAACAAGAAGACCTGCGATTATCAATCCCTGCCGATGCAGGTTAACCATCTTTGCTATATGTGCTGCCTGCCGATGCCCTTTTCAAAAGCTGCGAAATTTTATATTGCCAACGACGGAAATGAGACCTACGATCATTTTATTGCATACGGGATTGACTTTGTGCTTGATGAACAATTCAAAGCGGAAACAAGCCGATTATATTGCCAATGGATTCGCTCTAATCCGACTCTTCACGGCGAGCATCCGATTCTTAAAGTCCAGGGGAGAGGTCATTATATCGGCAATTTCCTGCAAATATATTCCACCTATTCCGGCTGGTGGGGCGAAGGAGACACAATCTTCACCATCGACGGGAAAATTATGACACATACCCCGGGAACCGAAGACGAATACGGCTCTTGCTGGGGATTCGGCCCTCTATTTAATTCTCCTTATACGGGTTATATACAAAACGAAAACGGACATTACAGAATGTATCGATGGTACTTAAATAATCCGGTCCGTTTTCAAAAATCCCTTAATGTGGTTATTCAAAACAAGCGTTTTCAGGGTAATGATTTCAAAAAGGGCCAACTCGAAAGCGGTGATGATTATTCCAGCGTCGCGTTCTGGTATCAGGAAGACAGAAAAGAACCTGTTCCCCTGGATAATTACGAAAGAAGAGCAGCCCCCACCAAAGCGCGAAAATACTAAATACTATCCAAGCTCAACCACTATCACCCAATTTTACTGCGAGCCGGCCTGAATACCAAAACAAAGTAGCGTTTTCCAAACTTATGCCGCGCGGCCTGACAGTAAACAAGTCCGGCTGCGCGGCCTTTTTATTTTGTCCCAATAATCATCTACAGAAAATATCCTGCGTTATATCCGCTCGTTATCGCTTCACATAAGAGTGGCCTTCCGGAAGAAATGGTGCGCGGCGGCTTAAGCCGTATCAAAAAACTATGTTACAGAAAAAGACGGGGGAGAATTATAGCGCAGAACCGAAGGGAAGCCGACCAATTTAGGCAAAATAAGCTGCTTGTAAGATTAGCTTTCCTAAAAGCTCAGCATCGGACTAATTTTTATATATTACGGGGCCAAAACCGGTGAATTCAAGAGGTTTCCTTCTCCCAGAAAACCTCTTGAATCCCTCTCTTAACCAAATGTTTCAAACTGTGCCACTTTCGCTGACGTTGAACATTATTCGTAATCCATCGTAGAATACAATATCGAAGAAAGGATAGAGAGTGCCCTATAGTTTCTGTTGGGCTCTTCTCGCTGCTAATAAGACAGTTTGTGCACCATGTCAAGAAGTGTCCATACGCAGTACGGAAACTGAGGCGAGTGATGATGAGCGAACATTCTCGGACATTACCTCCCGGCGAAAATAAGATGTGCTTTCAGGGGAAGATGGGCATGGATTATGCTCACAGCGATGCGCAGCCGGCTGCTTCTTATAGCCGGACCCACAACGACTTGATAGGCAATTCTTCCTCTTTTAATGCGGTCCTTGAAATCATCAGCGCTATTGCCGCAAGAGAGTGCCCCGTCATTATTACGGGCGAAACCGGCGTCGGCAAAGAAATGATTGCAAGGCAAATCCACGCCGCCGGCAATCGCTCGGCCAACGTCTTTGTGCCCGTTGACTGCACGACCCTTACCGGCCAATTATTTGAAAGCCAGTTGTTCGGACACGTGCGAGGCGCATTCACCAGTGCCGTTGACAGCACACTCGGCTTTTTCCGGGCAGCAGATAAAGGCACTATATTTCTTGACGAAATCAGTGAAATCCCCCTCGAATTACAGGCCAAGCTCCTGCGGGTTTTACAGGAACGGCGAGTTACCCCGCTCGGCTCGACCAAATCGTTCACGGTTGACGTCCGCATCTTGTGCGCGACATGCAAGGACCTGCAGGATATGGTCAGGAAAGGGACTTTCCGCTCCGACCTGTATTATCGCCTTAACGTCGTCCGTCTTGAAGTGCCGCCGTTACGACACCGCAGGGAAGACATATTGCTTTTGGCGGAGTATTTCTTAGCCGCCTAGGCCCACTTTTATGGTGAATCGCCCAAGGCGTTCAGTAAACAGGTTAAAGAGCTCCTTCTTAATTACGCCTGGCCCGGAAACGTCCGCGAGCTTGCAAACGCCATTGAGCGCACATACGTGCTGACCTCGGGCAAGGAAATTCAGTCCGCGGTATTGCCCTTTGAGCTGACAATAGCCGATTCCCCCTCTTATCTAAAAGATCGAAAAGACCAGCTGCCCACCCTCGATGAGGTCAAACGCAGGGTCATCACGCAGACCTTAGAATATACCAAAGGCCGAAGAATCGCCGCCGCCAGAATCCTGAGCATAGAACGACGTCAGCTCAACCGCCTTATGGAAAAGCTCAACATCCGCGTACCACAATCAAACTAAAGACAACGAATAATATTCCTCTATTCTCGAATTTCAGGCCTCGTGACAAAAAAATGCAAGGTCGGAGGTTAATAGCGCGTGCTGTAAAAATATTCATCCCAATCATTAGGCCACCATACTGTATGACTTCATCAGCCCACCAAGACGCTCCCGACATAGGAATTATATCGCGGAACCAAAGGAAAGTTGCCCAATTCCAATAAAACCAATGGTTTATAAGGCCGGATGTTCCATAAACTTAGCATCAGATGAACTTTTTTTGTACAGGATGCACAATCGTAGGTCCTATAATATGTGGTATGGGGATTTGACCGGAATATCCGTATGCAACACTTGACCACATTTTGCAGCCGATAAATGTGACTTGTGGTTATTTGGCAGCTTTTTTACTCCCGACTGGACGCGGCCAATACTACATGGTTAAAATCTATTTAAAATTATTTTATTCAACTCAAGGAAAATGACGAATAATGCTATATAAAAGGGCTATTGATTAGAACCTTTTGGCTATTATCGTTAGTCCTTGCTTAAACTTAAGTGGTCGATACGTTGTTTTTGGGAATTTGGGGTAGTACTTGGGGGCAAGTACAAAGGCAGATAATCGTGGTTAAGTAGAGTTATCTGAATCACTAAGATATTTTACGTCGCGGATATCTTCGTTGCTGATTCTTGCCGATGCATGGGGGTTTGAAAAAGTCGAACCGGTTGCGCCGAATTGCTACGCGGGAGTCAACAGGTGATTTGGCGATTTCTCGGAACGTCTGTCTTTCAGAGGGGGTAATGATGAGCTGGATAATTTAACAGCAGAGATGCCTTATGCCTGAAAAAAAGATTCTTATTGTCGATGACAATGCGGATTTGGTGCGTATTATGGGCGCCTACTTGGAGGGGCACGGATACCGCGTCTTTTCGGCCTCGGATGTGCCCGAAGCCATTAAGGAAGTTCAGAAGGATAAGCCCGACCTGATAATTTTGGACGTCGCTATACCAGGAGGTGACGGGCTGGACATTTTGAGGCAACTGACTGCCTCGAATCCGAAGAATATGATACCCGTTATCGTGGTGACTGGGATGGAACCAGGAAAGAAGGCGGAGGCGTTCGCAAACGGGGCGGTGGATTTCTATCTCAAGCCGGTGAATATGGACACTCTGCTGGAGTGCATCCGTGAACATATCGGTCAGCCGGTTGGAGTGGGCCCGGATTGGTAATTGCCTGCCCTGGTAAGCAGAGGCGGGATGCCGGTTATTTAGGAAGCGATGTTAGTTGGATAATCTGTAGCAGGAGATATGATTATGAGTGAAAAGAAAATTCTTATTGTCGATGATGAGAGGGATTTCGCGTTCGTTCTGAGCACCCACCTGAAAGCGCACGGATACAACACCGTTATGGCTTCAGATGCGGTCGGCGCCATCGCGGCAGCTCAAAAGGAGAGGCCGGATTTTATTATTCTCGATATTAGTATGCCTGCCGGCGACGGTTTTTCCGTTATGGAGCGGCTGGCCAAGTCCGACCACACCTCGCTCATACCCATCGTAGTGGTTACCGGAATGGCTCTGTCGAGCAAGCAGCGGGCGATGGCGGAGGGGGCGGTGGCCTTTTTTACGAAGCCGGTCGATTTCGACCAATTGCTGACTTTTATCAGCGATTTGCTGAGCCAACCGGTTAGTGCCGGCGGGCAGGCGCAAAAAGGGCCGGGATATTCGCCGGAGGAGAGTTACAACCTGGACGAGTGAGGCGGAGACCCTGATTGATTGAAAACCGAATTAAGGAGCTGTTCTATGAAGGATTCCCAACAAAATGCAAGGCCGAAGATACTTCTTGTAGATGATGAGACCGACTTTTGCGCCATAACAGCACTTGGGTTAAAGAAACTTGGGTATGACGTTGTTACCGCTTTGAGTGCCTGCGACGCTTTAAACATAATGCGAACGAACAGACCAGACCTGGTTTTGATGGACATTGCACTCGAGGAACAGTTCGATGGCATCCAGGTTGCTGAGCAGATACGCTCGGACTTTGGCACAGCCGTCATTTACCTGACTGGCCACACAGATAATTTCATCGTGAAACATGCCAAAATCACAGAGCCATTTGGTTATATCGTAAAGCCCGTGAAATTGGAGGAACTAAAGGCAGCCATTGAGACGGCGCTTTACAAGGCAAAAACTGAAAGCGAGTTGAAAAACCTGAACAGGAGGTTAGAAGAGGCCAACCGAAAGTTGCACGATTTCGCATATGTTGTTTCGCACGACTTAAAGACCCCGTTACGTGGAATCAGACGCCTCACAGAGTGGATAACAATGGATTGCGCCAACAAACTTACGCCGGATGGAGCTCAGCACGTTCGGCAGATTACAGAGAGAGTGGACCGAATGTATTCCTTTATAGACAAGCTACTCGAATATTCGAGTGTCGAAGACAAAGACGAAGACAAGAGCATGGTCGATTTGGGCAAACTGGTCAATAGTGTCATAGAAATGATCAACGCTCCAGAGAAAGTTACTATCACCATTGAAAATCAATTGCCCGTTTATGAATGCAACGAAACTCGCATAGCCCAGGTATTCCAGAATCTTTTGGGCAATGCCGTCAAATACATAGACAAACCCCAGGGCGAAATAAGAGTAGGTTGCGTCGAAGAAGAATCCTTCTGGAAGTTTAGTGTGAAGGATAACGGCCCAGGGATTGAAAAGAAGCACTTTGACAAAGTTTTTGAATTGTTTAAGACATTAGTGCCGCCCGATGAAGGCGGAGGGACGGGGATTGGCCTTGCGACGGTGAAAAGAATTGTCGAAATGTATGGCGGCCGCGTCTGGCTCGAATCGGAACCGGGTAAGGGCAGTACGTTCTACTTCACTTTGCCCAAGCGTGAGGCAACGAGTATAAGCGAGGAAAATACAGCTACGGCTACTGCGAGATAAGCATCTGTTGCCCTTTAAGGGGACCGCGAGATACGGAAGCGGCAACAGACAAACAGACAAGTAAAGATAACTGGTTTAATTGCTTTTCCTGAGGCAACCAAAGTCCTGTAGTAATACAGGCCTTTGGCGTTCTATTTTGGGTGCAATATGCGTAAAAAAACAAGAGTAACGCCAAAAAATAAAAAGATTATGCCTGCGGGTCACAAAACAACATCCTTTCCCATTGTTGGTGTCGGGGCTTCCGCCGGCGGTCTTGAAGCATATCAGGAATTACTCAGGAATATGCCGGCTAAACCGGGAATGGCATTTGTATTTATAATGCATTTGGCCCCGGAACATAAAAGTTTGCTGCCGGAACTGCTCGCCAGATTAACAAAAATGCCGGTAAGTGAAGTAAAAAGCAGGATGCCCATAGAAGTTAACCATGTCTATGTAAAACCACCGAACACTAATCTTTCTATCGCAAGCGGAAAACTAATACTTAGCAAAAGGAATGACAGCGATTTTAAGCATATGCCCATAGACCATTTTTTCCGCTCATTGGCAGACGAGCTTGGGAACAGGGCTATCGGAGTTATTCTTTCAGGAACAGCAACAGACGGGACGCTTGGAGCCGAGGCCATAAAGGCCGAAGGGGGTATTACTTTTGCTCAGGACGAAAAATCCGCCAAATATAATGGTATGCCGCAAAGCGCTATTGCCGCCGGATGTGTGGATTTTGTGCTTTCGCCCAAAAAGATTGCAAGTGAGCTGGAGCGTATAGCAAAACATCCCCTTATATCGTTTGCCGGGCCTGTTAAAACAGATAAATCAACCACAACGGAAGGTAAAGGCATTGAAAGTATTTTTGATATATTGCGTTCGACCAGGGGGCAGGACTTCACTCATTACAAAACCCCCACCATTAGCAGGCGCATAGCGAGGCGAATAGTTTTACTGAAACTGGAAAATCTCAGGGGCTACATAAAGTTCCTGCGCGAGAATACCGACGAGGTAGAAAAGCTTTATGACGACCTGCTGATAAATGTTACCAGCTTTTTCCGCGACCCGAAAGTTTTTGATGCGCTAAAAAAACAGGTTTTGCCTGCAATTCTTAAAAACAGGACAAAAAACCATGGCGTAAGAATATGGGTTCCCGGATGTTCCAGTGGCGAGGAAGCTTATTCTATTGCTATGTGCCTTTGTGAAGTGCTGGGAAACAAAGCCAGTGCGGTCCCTGTCCAGATTTTTTCCACTGATGTAAGGGATGACTCTATTGATAAGGCGCGCACAGGCATTTACGGCAAAAATATAAAAAACAGTATTACCCCTGAGCGATTAAAAAGGTTTTTCACCAAAACAGGTAACTCTTATAAGATTTCCAAGCAGTTGAGGGAGATGTGTGTTTTTTCCAAACAGAATGTGTTTGGCGACCCGCCTTTCTCCAATTTAGACCTTATAAGCTGCCGTAACCTGCTTATATACTTGCAGCCCGTTTTGCAGAAGAAGATATTTCATAATTTTCATTACGCGCTCAGGCCCGGAGGGTTTCTCCTTTTAGGAAACGCGGAAGCCGCAGGCAGTTATTCGAATCTTTTTAAGACGCTGGATGGAAAACACAGGATTTTCGCGAAAAAATATCTGTCGGTAGAGCCCGAACTTGAATTTGGTCGGAAATATTATCCGTCAAAGGAATTAGAAATTAAGGAAAAACCGGCTATTAAGGAAAGTAAGGAAGCTGATATTGAAAACATAGTGGAACGGATTGTGCTTGACGAATATGCTCCCTGCGGGGCGCTGATAGACAGCAGTATGAAAGTTGTTCAGTTCCGCGGGCATACAGGCCGTTACCTTGAATCAGCGGCAGGCAAACCGAGCCATGACATATTCAAATTGGCGCGGGAAGGGCTGCTTATGCCCTTGAGAGCGGCGATATATAAAGCAAAGGAAACAAAGCATACGGTAAAAAGAGAAGCGGAGGATTTCCGGTATAACGGCCATGCGGCGAGGGTTAATATTACCGTTGTTCCTGTGAAGTACGGCCCGCTTAAAGAAGAATTCTTTATGGTGCTTTTTGACGGAATTGCCGGGGCGGTCCCGTCCAGGAATTTGTCTAAAGCACCCGGAGAAATATCCTTAAAGGGGAAATCTGTTAAAAGCGATGAGTATATCGATAATCTACAGAAAGAACTTGCGGAAACAAAAGAATATCTTCAGACGGTCATAGAAGAGCAGGACAGTGCGAATGAAGAAATAAAAACAGCCAACGAGGAAATACTGTCAAGCAATGAAGAGCTGCAAAGCACTAACGAGGAGCTGGAAACAGCCAAAGAGGAGCTGCAGTCCTCAAATGAAGAATTGGTTACTACCAACGAGGAGCTGCAGAAACGTAATGCGGAATCCTCCCTCTTAAATAATGACCTGGTAAATTTATTTGACAGTATCAACATGCCGGTCGTTATGATGGGGCCGGACCTTGTGATACGCAGGGTAACCCCACAGGCGGAAAAGACGCTTAATATAATTTCTTCCGATGTCGGCAGGCCAATAAGCAAAATTAAACTCAACGTGGATATTCCGGATTTTGAGAAAACGCTTTTGGATGTAATAAAGTCCCATCATCCAGAGACATTTGAAATAAAAGACAGAGAAGGAACCTGGTATTCGGTAAATATCAGGCCATACCGTACTTTAAATAATAAGATTGACGGCGTCGTCGCGATTTTTGTTGATATCACCGAGCGCAAAAAATCACAGCAGGTAATCGAGGAAGCTCGTGTGTATGCCGAAAGCATCGTAGAGACAATACGGGAACCCTTGATAGTGCTGGATACTGACCTGAAGGTAATCTCGGCCAACCGCTCCTTCTACCAGACCTTTAAAGTTGACCATAAGGAAACCCAGGGACGGTTCATTTATGATTTGGGCAACCGGCAGTGGAACATTCCCAAGCTGCGACAGCTTCTGGAGGAAATCCTTCCCAGGAACAACACCTTTGATGACTACGAGATTGAGCACGACTTTGAGACCATCGGGCCGAAAACAATGCTTTTTAGTGCCCGACGTCTTATTTCCAGGAAGATGATACTCATAACTATTGAAGATATCACCAAACGCAGGCGGGCCGAAATAGAGCTTAAAAAAGCAAACGAGGAGCTGATAAAGTTCAATGGCCTGAAAGATGAATTTGTCTCGATGGCCTCACATGAGCTGCGCACGCCGCTATCCATCATTATTGGCGCCGTCAAGCTCGTTTTAGACCAGATACCGGGTAAGATTGTCCCCGAACAAAAAGAAATACTGGAAATGGCAATGAACAACCTCGGTCGTCTGACGCGGATAGTCGATGCACTGCTCGATATGTCGAAAATAGAATCCGGAAAAATTGAGCTCCAAAAAGAAGATATCGACATACGCGGGCTTATTGAAGAGACCGTTGACGAATGCCGCCGCCAGGCGGAAGAAAAAGGCATTCATCTCAGCTTCCGTGTGCCCGAACAGTCGCTTTGCTTGTGCATAGACGGGGACAAAATAAAACAGGTTCTGATGAATCTCATTTCAAACGGGCTGAAGTTTACGCCCGCGGGCGGCTCAATCGAGGTGGAGTGCAGGGAAGATTCCAAAGAGGTTCAGCTCTCGGTTTCAGACACCGGCTGCGGCATCGCGGAGCAGGATATGCCGAGGTTATTCGAAAAATTCGCGCAGTTTGACAGGAAGGTCGGTCCAGGCGAAAAAGGTACGGGCCTGGGATTAGCCATCTGCAGGGGAATAGTCAACCTGCACAAGGGCAGGATATGGGCCAAATCGCAGGCAGGTAAGGGTTCTGTTTTTACTTTCGCCCTGCCGCGGCTTGACTCACGCGATACTGTAAACGAGTTGCTGGAACAGGCCCTCAGACAAGCGGTTAAGAACAATGCAAATGCGGGCGTTATCGTGATGTCGGTCAAGGCGAAGAGGCAGGAGGATGAGGAACAGGTGCAGCAAATGTTGAAAGAGATTCAGGTCCTTGTCGAGCAGAACCTGCGGCGAGGCATAGACAAGGCGGTGCTGATAAACCCCGGTGATTTGGCTGTAGTGCTTGCCGACTGCAGCGAGAACGACGTGGCAGCAATCAAGGCACGACATGAACAGGCACTTATGCAATATCTGGCTGATAAGGGGCTCTGTTCGCAGGTGGAACCACTGATAAAATGCGCTATCTATCCGCAGGATGGACAAACAACCGAGGAACTGCTTAGTAAGGTGGAGTGGGCAGAAACGGTTGGCGCGGCATCAAGCAACCCGTAATATTCGGAGAGCAGATTATGGAAAAAACGACGAAACTAAAATTATTAATTGTGGATGATGAGCCCGATGCAGTACTGATACTTGCCAAAACGCTGTTGGCAAAAGGGTACAGAGTGGTCACGGCAGAAAGCGGTCTTAAGGCCATAAATCTGGCAAAGGAGGAAAAGCCGGACCTGATTCTGCTCGATATCCTGATGCCCGATATGGATGGCACGCAGGTGGCGACGACGCTGCAGGAAGACCCGACGACCCAAAATATCCCGGTGATATTCCTGACCTGCCTTATCACAAAGAAAACGCAGGAACTTGGGCTGCGATATCATGATATCGACCGATATGCGTTCATGTCCAAGCCATACGATTTAGACAAGCTGGTGGCGGAAATCGACCGGCTTATCGGCGCACACGTGGGATAATCGCTGGAATTATCCGGCGATTATCTTTTCGACTTGTTCGAGGATGGCCCTAGCCTGACAGACCCCTTCATCTATCCGACCTTGAAGTAAAAAGGTACAAGGTAGGAGGTTAATAGCGGGTTAATTTGGGTGTAAAGAAAAAGAGATAACTACCCGTTGACCAGGAAGTTATCTCTGTAAACCAATAGCGGGGGGAGGATTCGAACCTCCGACCTCCGGGTTATGGGCCCGACGAGCTACCAGACTGCTCTACCCCGCGGTCATTCGAAAAATAATACCACCAAACTGCCTCTTCAGCAAGAATAAAACCGGTTACAGATGTTTCCTGATTTTATCAGCAATTATTTCCACCTGGCCGGGCCTGTATTTATATGAAGGCCACTGTGCAAAAACGCCATCACCTGTCTTACGCGGCACTATATGAAAATGCAAATGGTCAACAACCTGCCCCGCAGCCCTGCCGTTGTTGCACAACACATTGTATCCATCAGCGCCGACTGCCAGGGCAACCGCACCGGCAATTTTGCCCAAACGAGTCCAGATTTGCCCCAGCAGCTCAGGCGGACAACTATGCACCTTTTCAACATGCTGACGAGGCATCACAAGTGTATGGCCATCACTGATTGGACCGATATCGAGAAACGCCACGACAACCTCATCCTCGTAAATTTTGGTCGCTGGAATCTGGCCCGACACTATCTTGCAGAAAATGCAATCCTGAACACCCATTGTCTGGCTCCCTCACCAAATAATCAACAACGGCTTACTTCTGTGCGCCGGCCGCGGCAGTTTTGGCCTTTTTGCCGGCCTTGGAGTGCTCGCCTTTTTCGCCCTTATGCTTTTTCTCAACGTGCTCAGAGCCGACCAACTGAAGCAAAACCAGCTCGCCGTTATCGCCAAGCCGTCTTTTCGCCAGGTGAATAATTCGCGTATATCCGCCTTTCCTGTCCAAATACCGCGGACCAAGCTCACTGAACAATTTGCCGATAATCGTGCCCTTGCGAACCTGCTGACCATCTTCATCCTTGAATATGTTACGGTCGCCCAACTGCGAAATTGCCTGCCGTCTTGCCGCCAACGTTCCTTTCCTAGCCAGCGTAATCAGCTTCTCGGCAAAACCTTTTACTTCCTTTGCTTTTCGGATGGTCGTCGAAATCGTCTCGTGCTCAAAAAGCGCTACCGCCAGATTGCGACGTAACGCAATGCGATGCTCACTTGTTCGACTTAATTGTCTGCCTGCGACTCTGTGACGCATAAACTTAAAAACCCCTTTCCGCTTTCGGCGGACAAATTACCGCCTCGCCGTCAAAACGCGAAGCTAAATACTCAAAATCATTCTATTCCAGTCATTCCCAGCGACAAGCCGAGGTCGGCGAGCTTTCTCTTGACCTCGCGCAAGCTGGTTTTGCCGAAACTGCGAACCTCAAGCAGCTCCGCCTCTGTCATTTTCACAAGCTGCCTTACGGTTTCAACTTTAACCGATTCGAGACAATTGTTCGCCCGAACTGAAAGCTCAAGCTCCTGCATGGGCATATTCAGTTTGGCCTGCATTTCTTCGCCAATCTTGGGCTGCGGCTGGTCAACCGCAACATCGCCTGACACTGTTTCAGTTCCTATTTCGCTGTATTGCACAAACGGATTGATGTGTTTGCGCAGAATCTTG
The DNA here is from genome assembly GCA_903857265.1 of uncultured Phycisphaerales bacterium. Lineage (GTDB taxonomy): Bacteria > Planctomycetota > Phycisphaerae > Sedimentisphaerales > Anaerobacaceae > Fen-1362. Next base: position 13,823 of record CAIODZ010000064.1, on the reverse strand, counting down.
GCTGCCTCGACCATCGCCATATCCGGCGTAATTGCCCCGTTAGTCCATATTTCAAGTATCAGCCGATCATAATCGGTCTTTTGTCCGACTCGAGTATCCTCTGTGATGTATCGCACCCTGGTAACCGGTGAATACGCCGCATCTATCACTATTCTGCCGATTTCCTGCTCGTATCTGTCGGCCACTGCAAGCCGTTCCGCAACGGGCACATAACCACGGCCGCTTTCAACCACCATCTCCATCTCGAAATTCACGTCTTCTGTCAGGGTGACTATTACCTTATCCTTATCAATAATTTCTATTGCAGGATCGGCAACGATATCGGCCGCGGTTATCACGCCGGCTTTATTGGCCGTAACCTTCATTATCTTCGGCCCTTCCGTCTGAAGCCGGACCGTCAGATTCTTGACGTTCAGGACAATATCAGTCACGTCTTCCATTACGCCCTTTATCGAGGTGAACTCATGGTTGACCCTCGATATCTTTATGGAAGTTACCGCGCTGCCTTCAAGCGAGCTGAGCAAAACCCGCCTCAAGCTGTTGCCTATTGTCGTGCCTAAACCTCGCTCGAACGGCTCGACATAAAATTTCCCATATCTGTCGTTCGCTATCTTACTGTCGCGCTCGACACGAGTCGGTAATTCAAGACCACGCCATGTAATTCGCATACTGGCCTCCTCAAAATCAGCCAATTCAAACCTATCTCGAACAGAACTCAACAACCAACTGCTCCTCTACCGGGATTTGAATATCATCCCTTGTTGGAACCGCTACTATCGTCGCTTCCGGCTTATCACGATCGAGCTGCAGCCAGCCCTGGGTCGTGAAATTCGGATTCAGCGCCAATTGCTGTTTAATTTCCTTAACGCTCTTTTCTGAACTTTTTACCGTAATCTTGTCGCCGACATCCATGCTGAAATCCGGTAAATCAACCTTGTGCCCGTTGACAAGAATGTGTCCGTGAGTAACCAATTGCCGGGCGGCCTTCCGCGACGGCGCAAAATTCAATTTGTATACCACGTTATCCAGGCGTCTTTCTAAAAGCTGCAACAGCATCTGGCCGGTGTTGCCTTTCATCCGTTCGGCCTCGTGGAAATACCGTATAAACTGACGCTCCCAAATGCCGTAGTAGCGCTTGACTTTCTGCTTTTCATGAAGCCGGACTCCGTATTCGCTCGGTCGCCCCCGCCGCCAGCCGTGCATTCCCGGCGCCAGATTCTTCTGCTTTTTCTCCACCGGGCATTTCGCCGTCTCACACCTGCCGCCCTTAAGCATCAGTTTGATGCCTTGTCGGCGACAATTCTTACAAGATGATCCAAGGTAACGTCCCATTTGTTCCCGCTAAGCTCCTAATATGTCCTAATTAAAAACATTGTTTTTATTTACCAATAAAACTACACGCGCCTGCGTTTAGACGGCCTGCACCCGTTATGAGGCAGCGGCGTAACGTCTTCAATTGACGATATACGCAACCCCGCCTGCTGCAGCGCGGCAATCGCTGATTCACGTCCCGGGCCGGGGCCTTTCACCCTTACCTCGACCTCACGGACTCCGTTGCGCATCGCAGTGCCGGCCGCACGCTGGGCCGCCTGCGAGGCGGCAAACGGCGTGCTCTTACGAGCGCCTTTGAAGCCGACGCAACCGGCGGAACTGGTGCAAATTGCGCCGCCTTCAACATCCGTTATCGTAATCAGCGTATTGTTGAACGACGCCTTTATGTGAACAATCGCCTTTGCTATGTTCTTCCTGACTTTACGTTTTACCACATTTGCCATTATTCAAAAAACTCCACGAACCAAATTATGAAAATAAAAAACTATCCTCGCATTTCCTTCACGCCCTTCTTCCCGGCAACGGTCTTCCTCGGCCCTTTGCGTGTCCTGGCATTGGTCCGTGTCCGCTGGCCGTGAACAGGCAGTCCTTTTCTGTGACGAATGCCCCTGTAACAGCCGATATCACGCAAACGCGCGATATTCTGACTTACCTGCCTGCGAAGCTGTCCGCCGACGACGTAACTGCGCTCGATAATCTGTGTTATTCGGCTCAGCTCGTCTTCGGTCAGCTTGCCGGCCTGGGTGTTCTCGTCAACCTTAGCTTCCCGTAAAATATCCTTGGCGGTATGCCTGCCTATGCCGTAAACATAAGTCAGCGCAATAAACATCGCCTTTTGATTCGGAATATCAATACCAACTATACGCGGCATATCTGCTCCTTATAAACTGCCTTTGGGCCGTGACCGTCAAACTACCCTTGTCTCTGTTTATGACGGGCGTTGCTGCAAATCACGCGCACTACGCCTTTACGACGCACAATCTTGCAATTCTCACAAATTCGTCTTACTGAGCTTCTTACTTTCATTTCCTAAATCCGCCTTGCACAAAAAACGATACTAATCGTCTAATTTCTCAAAACAATCCGGCCCCTGTTCAGGTCATAAGGCGACATTTCTACCGTTACCGTGTCGCCCGGAAGTATCCGGATAAAATGCATTCGCATCTTGCCCGAAACATGCGCCAGAATCTGATGCCCATTTTCGAGCTTGGCCTTGAACATCGCGTTCGGCAGCGCTTCGAGCACTTCTGCCTGCAATCTTATTGCGTCTTTTTTGGTCATACGTTACTTTAACTTTAACGTCAAAACTTCACATCCGCGACCGGTTATTGCTATCGTATGCTCATAATGAGCCGAAAACTGCCCGTCAGCGGTTACAACCGTCCAGCCGTCCTTAAGTGTCCTAACGTTGCCAGTGCCGGAGTTAATCATCGGCTCAACCGCCAGAATCATTCCTTCCGTCAGGATTATGTCGTTAGCCAACAGCTCTTTGCTGACGAAATTCGGCACTCTCGGCTCTTCGTGCATCTGGGTTCCGATTCCATGCCCGACAAACTCGGTCACAACCGAAAATCCGGCCAACTCAGCCATTTTCTGCATTTCGCCCGCTATCCTGCTCCAGCGAATTCCGGGGGCCGCCATTTTTATCGCCAAATCAAGCGCCCCTTTGGTGATATCCATCAGCCGGCGATGTTCCTCGGATATTTCGCCGATAGCGACCGTAACAGCCGCATCGCCGCAATATCCTCGAAGCCGAACGCCGAAATCGATACTCAGGATATCGCCTTGTTTAAGCGTTACCTGTTTCGATGGTATCCCGTGAACCACCTGCTCGTTAATGGAAGCACAAATCACGCCTGGAAACGGCATTTTCGCATACGGGCTGCGAACCCCCCTAAACAAGGGTTGTGCCCCCGCCTGCGCGGTCATATCTGCCGCCACTTCATCCAGGTAAGCAGTGCTCACCCCGGGCCTGGCAATCTCTTGCAATTTTGAAAGAACGTCGGCCACAACGACGCCTGCATCCCGCATCAATCCAATTTCACGTCTGCTGCGAAGCGTTATAGCCATTTAAAAAACCACACACTACGCCAACGGGGCCAATTTACGGAATATCAGGTCCCTTACGTTTTCTGCTTCTTCGTTAGCGTCAATGTCAAATACAGTATTTTTTCGCTTATAGTAATCAACCAACGGCGCCGTTTGCTCGTTATAATTCTTCAGCCGGGTTATAACAACCTCAGCCGTATCATCAGGCCGCTGCAAAAGCAAACTGCCGTCCTTGTCGCATTTCCCGTCAACACGGGGTTTCAAATTCTCAACATGATAAACCGCGGCGCATTTCGGGCAAATCCTTCTGCCGGTTATACGCCGGACAATAATCTTCTCGTTCACCTGCAGATTCAAAATAGCGTCTATCTTTTGCTTCTTGCTCTCAAGCGCCTTGTCAAGGTCCGCCGCCTGCTTTACCGTGCGAGGAAAACCATCCAGCACATAACCGCCTGCCGGCGCCCTGGCGATTTCATCAATCATCATATCAATAATAATATCATCCGGCACTAACGCCCCGGAATCCATATAACTCTGCGCCTTTTTACCAAGCGCTGTTCCCTGCGCCCTGTGACGCCTGAGTATATCGCCGCTTGACAAATGCAGCAAACGATACTTTTCCACTATATACTTGCACTGCGTACCCTTGCCGGCACCAGGAGCACCCAGCAGCACAATTCTCATGAATACGCTCCTTTTATCCTGCCGGTCTCACTGAATCCCTCATAGCTGTGCATAAGCAAGCTGGCTTCGATTCTCTGAACGAGGTCAAGCGAAACACTAACGACAATCAACAGGCCTGTTCCGCCCAAAAACGTCGCCACTCGCCAGTCAACTCCCAGTAGTACCATAACCACCGATGGCACAACCGCTATTACGGCCACAAATGCTCCGCCGTAATATGTTACCCTGGTCATTACCGTCTCAAGATATTCCGCGGTTCTGCGTCCCGGGCGTAATCCGGGAATAAAGCTGCCCGAATCACGAAGGTTTTTCGCAAGGTCTTTGGGCTGGAACTGAACAGAAACCCAGAAGTATGCGAACAGGAATATCAGAACCATATATATGATGTTGTAGGTGAACGCGTGCGGGCGCAGCGCATTTTGGAGTGCTATAAAGAACCCTGAGCGCCCAACCGCCTCTATACGTGCCAGTTGAACCACAATGACCGGCAAAAAGGACATAAAAGCCGAAGCGAAGATAATCGGCATCACGCCGCCGTGGTTTACACGCAAAGGCAGGTAATGTCTCTGGCCGCCATACATCCGGTGCCCACGCATCATTTTTGCCTGCTGAACGGGTATGCGCCTTTGCCCCTGTGTTATCAGTATCGCCCCTGCAACGACAAACACAAACGCTCCGATAAGGAACAGAACCTTCGTCGGACCAATGCTGCCCGCAGGCGTAGCTACGTCAAATGAAACGCTCATCGCAAGCTTGCGTAATGCCCAGGGCATACGCGCGATAATTCCCGCCATAATAATCAAGCTTATGCCGTTGCCTATGCCGTATTCGTCAATCTGCTCACCGAGCCACATCAGGAATATTGTCCCGGCGGTCATACCGATGATGCCCATAATCGCCGCCTGAACCTGCATCCCCGGATACATAAATCCTCGCATGCCCAGCAGACGCATATACATCAATGACTGAATAATGCAAATCGGCACCGTCAGGTACCGCGTGTATTCCTGTATCTTCTTGTAGCCGGTCTGCCCTTCCTGACGCAGCTTTTTCAACGCCGGCACCACTTCCTGCACCAGCATCAAAATAATCGACGCCGTGATATAAGGCATAATACCGAGGCCGAACAAGCTGCTGTTGTCCATGTTGCCGCCTGTGAACATCTGCATCATTTCGGCGGCTCGTCCCAGCGGGCTTTCCGTATCACGGGCGCCTGCCGCATCCGCTATCGCGTTGATGTCAAACCCCGGTATCGGAATATGAAAACCTACGCGATAAATGCACAACATGCCCAGCGTGAACAACAGTTTGTTCCGCAAATCAGTTATCTTGAATATATTGACTACTGTTTTAAGTATCATCGTTCTATCGACCGACAACAATCCTCAAAATTTGTAAACATCGCGTCACGCAACCTGCACCGTTCCTCCGCAACCGGTAATTTTTTGCTCGGCGGCCTTGCTGAACTTATGGGCCGTAACCTGCAAACGTTTAGTCAAAGCTCCGCCTCCGAGAATCTTTACCTTGCTTGTGCCTCTGTCTATCAGACCTACGTCTGAAAACTGCTGCAAACCAACGACGCTGCCGTCTTCAAATCTCTCTAACTGCGAGACGTTCACAACCTCATACCTATGGGCGAACTGGACGTTACTGAAGCCCCGCTTGGGCATACGCCTGAAAATAGGTATCTGCCCGCCTTCTCGAAGCCCTGACCTGTCCGCGCCCGACCTGCTCCGGCTGCCCTTGTGTCCCCGGCCGCACGTCTTGCCGTTACCGCTGCCTGAACCTCTGCCCAGACGCTTACGCGATTTATGTTTACCCGCAACAGATGTTATTTGCCACTCGTACATCTACAATCACCACCTTTTTACCGGCTGCACTTCAACGCCTCTAAGCTGCTCAATCACTTCCTTAGTGCGCAGCTTCATCAAGCCGTCCATCGTGGCCTTAAGAACATTCTTGGCTGACGTGCTGCCGTACACCTTCGTTAGCACATCCTGAACACCCGCGTATTCCAGCACCGCTCGTGCGCTCAAACCGGCGATAACGCCCGTTCCCGGACTCGCCGGCACTAATGTTACCCGCGTCGAGCCGAACTTTCCCATCACCTGATGAGGAAGTGTGCGACCCGTAAGCGGAACCTTACGCAGGTCCTTCTTGGCTTCTTTTATGCCTTTTTCCACCGCTTGTGGAACCTCGTTGGCCTTCGCGTAACCGATGCCGACTGTTCCTGCACGGTCGCCAACAACCACCAAAGCCCCGAAGCTGAACCTTCGCCCACCTTTCACTACCTTGGCGCAGCGATATATCTTTACCACCGTATCTTCATACGGCGACTCTTCACGCTCCATCGGTCTACCTGATTCTGCTGCCAATTTTTTTCTCCAGAATTACCGTGTTACTATTGTCTTTAAAATGCCAGTCCTGCTTTTCTGGCTGCGTCCGCCAAACTCTTTACTCTGCCGTGATATCTATACGACCCTCTGTCAAAACACACACACTTGATGCCCACGCCCATCGCCTGCTTGGCAATCGCCTCGCCAATTATTTCCGCCGCCTTCTTGTTGCCCGTCTTGGCAATTTTGTCACGCAGCGTCTTCGACTTGGTACTGGCCGAAGCGAGAGTCAGGCCCGCCACGTCATCTATGACCTGGACGTATATGTGCCTGCTTGAGCGAAATACCGATAATCTCGGCCGCTCAGGCGTGCCATGTAATTTTTTGCGCACGTGAAACTTACGTCTTCGCGCAGCTCTTTGTACGTTTTTCCATCTCATTACTTATCAACCAAACCTTAATTATGCTGTGCCTGAAGTAAATGTCTTGCCGACCTTGCGTTTCACAACTTCACCTGAGAAACGAATTCCCTTGCCCTTATACGGCTCGGGTGGTCTTACCTTACGCACGTCCGCAGCAAACCTGCCCAGGACGCATTTATCCACCGACGTCAAAGTGAACTTCGCCGGTGTGTCATCGCCCCTGGTTGCCGCCACGTCTATTTTCACTTTAACGCCCTTCGGTATCTCAATATCTATTGGGTTGGCATAACCTACCTGAAGGACCAATTTGCCGCCCTGTTCTTTAACAGTGTAGCCGGTTCCAAATATCTCAAGCTTCTTTTCGAACCCTTTGCTTACACCTTCAACCATATTGGCCAATATCGCCCGCATTGTCCCGTGAAGCTGTTTATCTTCCCGTATCTGCGGGTTCTTGTTATCGACCACGATGTTGCCCGTCGCGCTGTCGAGCTTGACTTCTATCTGCGGACGGCAGGCAATTTCGATATTGCCCAACGGCCCGGAAATCTTGACCTGTCCGCCCTTCTGCTCGAACTTCACGCCGGAAGGAACACTTATTGGTTTTTTACCTATGCGACTCATCAACGCACCGTACAAATTATTTCGCCGCCGATTTTTGCCTGCCGACAGCTCTTGTCACTCATCATTCCTTTGCTCGTCGATATTATGGCTATACCCATCCCGTTCAAAACATATGGCAAATCATCAACCGACGAATAAACCCGACGACCGGGTTTGCTTATTCTCTTTATTTCTTCAATAACCGACCGGCCCGTCTGGTCGTATTTCAGCGTAATCCGCAATATCCCCTGCGTAGCGTCATCTATCTTTTCGAAGTCCACTATGTAACCTTCCGTCTTCATCACGGCCGCTATCGACATGCAGACCTTCGAGGCCCTTATGTTCACCTTCTCGCTCATTATTCGGGCAGCGTTGCGAACTCGCGTCAACATATCAGCTATTGGATCACTCAAGCTCATATTTCTTCTCTTAATTCTCCAGCCGGCTCAACCGGCAACTTTTACCAGCTCGCCTTTTTTACTCCGGGTATCTTGCCTTCGTTAGCAAGCTTCCGAAAGCAAATTCGGCAAAGCTTAAACTTTTGATAAACAGCTCTGGCCCTGCCGCAAATCTCACAACGAGTGTATTTTCTGACCTTGAACTTCGGTTTACTTCTTGCCTTATTAACAAGGGCCTTCGTTGACATAGTTACCTGCTAAAAATCCTTAATTTGTTCTATAAATCCGGTTAATCCTGATCATCTTTCGACTTCGAATCGGTTTTCAATGCCTTGAACGGCATACCAAACAGCGCCAGCATACGTCTCGCCTCATCATCGTTCTTGGCAGTCGTTACAAACGTGATATTCATACCCTGCTGGAACTCGACTTTCACCGGGTTGATTTCCGGGAAAACCGTCTGTTCGCTCAGTCCCATCGAATAAGCGCCTCTGCCGTCAAAACCGTTTCGGTTAAGCCCGCGAAAATCTCTTACCCGAGGTATCGCCAAACTGATGAGCCGATCAAGAAATTCATACATTCTTTCACCGCGCATCGTAACCTTCAAACCGGTCTCCTGCCCCTCGCGAACCTTGAAATTAGAGACGCTCTTCTTGGCCTTGCACACCAGCGGCATCTGTCCTGTTATCAATGTCAGGTCGGCCTTGGCCAGCTCAATATACTTTTTATCCTGAGCCGCTTTGCCGACGCCCATCGAAACAACAATCTTCTCTAAGCGGGGCACCGCCATCCGGTTCTTATACCCGAACTCTTTTACCAGTTCCCCGACTACCTTCGATTTGTATAAATCTTTCAAACGTGCCATCGTTATTTACCGTTGCTCATTTCTTTTTCGGATGTCTGATTACGCTTATTTTTGTGCCGTCTTCGGCTACTCTCAGCTTGCCGCCGTTGCTGCCAATCTCAAAATGAACCCGGCTCGCCTTCGATGTCTTCGGGTTGACCGGCAAAACATTGCTTACATGTATCGGCTGCTCAATATTTATCCGCCCGCCCGAAGGACTCTTTCGCGACGGCTTAACATGCTTCTTCGCCAGGTTGATACCCTGAATGACCACCCTGTTCTCGTCCCACAGCACGCGAAGCACCTTGCCCGTTGTGCCTTTGTGGTCGCCGGTTATCACTTGTACCATATCGTCTTTTTTAATGTGCATCGCCATCTGCTGTATCCTGTTAAACTACCTCGCTTGCCAGCGAGACTATCTTCATATAGTTCTTTTCACGAAGCTCACGAGCAACCGCGCCGAAAATACGAGTGCCTATCGGGTTGCCTTCCTCATCAATCATAACCGCCGCGTTTGTGTCGAACCGCACATATCCCCCGTCGGGACGTCTTATCGGGTGCTTGGTGCGGACGATAACACACTTGTGAACTTTCTTGTTATCGAGCTGGCAGGTGGGCAGCCACTTCTTTATCGCCACGCAGATGATGTCACCGACGCTGCCCGTCGCACGGGTGAATTTGCCCCTGGCGCCGCTTCTGCCTAAAACCCTGATACACTGTGCCACCTTCGCACCGGAGTTGTCGGCTATATTCACCATTGTTTCTTGTTGTATCATCTTTTACTTTCCAACTATTGTCGCGGCTATACTGGGGCCGCTTTCGTTATAATGCGCACGAGGCGCCATCTTTTGGTTTTGCTGTACGGCCTGCACCCGGTAACTTCAACCACGTCACCAACACCGGCAGCATTTTGCTCATCGTGAACAGCCAGCCGGGTCTGCCTCTTGAGCGTCTTGCCGTACTTAGGATGCCTGTACACGTAATCTACGGCAACCTTTATGCTCTTGCTGCTGCCCTTGCTTATCACTACTGCTTTTGTCGTCTTTATTTTGTGTTCCTGCATCCTTCTGATTCCTTACCGGAGGCCTTATTGTTTCTTGGCCTCTATCTGACGCTGACGTAATACCGTCTTTATCCTCGCTACTTCACGACGCGCGTTAATTGCCGCCCGGCAATCCTGCAGTTTTTCTGTCGTCGCCTGCGAACGTAAATCAAACACGTGCCTCTCCAATTCCTGCACCTTGCTCTCAAGCTCATCCGTACTCATTTCACGATAAACTTGTGCTTTCATCTGTTTACCCTTATCCAACCGTGCGTCTGCGACGGATTAATCTGCATTTCATCGGCATCTTGTGCGCCACACGCAACAACGCCCGTTTAGCAACTTCCTCGTCAACACCGCTGATCTCAAACAAAATCGCGCCAGGCCTGACTCGCGCCACCCAAAACGCCGGCTCGCCTTTACCTTTACCCATTCGCGTCTCAAGCGGCTTGGCGCTTACCGGCTTGGCCGGAACGACTCTTATATATACTTTGCCTTCACGCTGCAGATAATGTGTCGCCGCGACTCGGCCGGCCTCTATTGTCTTGCCTTCGAGCCAGCACTGATCCAGCGACTGCAAACCATATTCACCGAACGCAACATAATTAGACCTAGCAGCGTTGCACTTCATCTTGCCACGCTGGCTCTTACGGTATTTCACTCTTTTCGGCATCAATGCCATTTTGTAAACCCTACGTTAAAACCTAAATATCAAATCTCTAAAATTACGTATCTTAAACCGTTAACTTGCCTGAGGACTTCCACCTTCAGTCGGCGCCGCACTGGTATCCGTCTGTGGACGGCTCGCCTGTCTCGGCCTGCTCGAACCTTCGCCGCCGCCACCCTCGCCGCGACCGAATGGCCTGCGTCTCGGCGCCTGTTTGGCAACAATCGCCTCGCCAAAAAGACCGCGATGCACCCACACCTTTATACCAATCGTCCCGTATGTCGTCTCGGCACGGGCTTGGGCATAATCAACATCCGCATCCAGAGTGTGAAGCGGGATACTTCCCTTCCTCTGCGTCTCACGCCGGGCTATTTCGGCTCCGCCTAACCGGCCCGAGCACAGAATCTTCACGCCCTTTGCGCCGGCGTTCATCGCTGACTCGCAGAACTGCTTCATCGTGCGCCTGAATGACGCCCGCTTGCAAAGCTGTTCAGCAACCGCTTCGCCAATCAAAAATGCGTTAAGGTCCGGGTCTTTAACTTCAACAACGTTGACTGTAACCTTGCGGCCGGTCAATGCTTCTATTTCTTCACGCAGCTTGTCAACCTCGCCGCCTCGCGGGCCGATTACCACTCCAGGCCTTGCGCTGTGCAGCGTTACCGTTACCTCATTGCGGGTCCTTATGATTTCCGTCTTCGCAACGCCGCCCTTTGGCATCTGCCGGTTGAATTTCTTGTCGATGAACTTGCGAATTTTCTGGTCCTCAACAAGAAACGTCCCGTAGTCCGCTTTCGACGCAAACCACGTGCTGTCCCAGCCCCTGGTTATGCCCGTCCTAAAACCTATTGGCGATACCTTCTGACCCATAGTTTAATTCGCCTCTGAATCTGCCCTTATGGCTGCGAAACCGTAATATATATATGACAACCTTTTTTAGTGAGAGAATGAGCTCTGCCTCTGTCCTTGGCTATCCATCGCTTGGTGCAGATTCTGACACCCGCGTCATCCACACGCGCCTCACTTATGTAAAGATTATCCACGTCTGCTTCCTGCTCATCCGCGTCGGCTATCGCCGCGCGAAGCGTCTTGCCTATCATTTCCGCGGCACGCTTCCGCGTGAACTTCAAAATATCCAGCGCGTCCTGCACCTTCCGGCCCGCTATCAACTGCGTAACCAGCCGTGCCTTGCGCGGTGCAAACGGTGCGTATTTGCAGGTTGAACACCAGCCGGCGATATCATTCGGTTCAACACCCAGCGCCGTCGCCAGACGCTTTACGTCTTCGCTGCTGGGTATCGGCTTGAATAAACCGTGCTGCCAGTTCTTTACAGCCGATATCGCGTCCTGCTTATCAAGCCCCGCCCTTACAAGCTGGCCGCCCAATTGCTCCACGCTAACCTTACGCTGCTTACTGATTTTTTTTAATTTTTCTGGGTTCAACATATCTATTCAAAACCTTACTCTCTAACCGGTGCTGCCGTCTCTTCTTCTACCTTCCTTGTTGAATGTCCTCTGAATACCCTGGTCGGCGAAAATTCCCCGAGCTTATGACCAACCATATCCTCGGTAACGTAAACTTTGTGGAACATTTTGCCGTTATGCACCATAAATGTATAACCAATGAATTCCGGAATTATCGTGCACCTTCGTGCCCAGGTCTTTATCGGCTCGCGTAACCCTGTCTGTATCTGCTTATTGACCTTCGCGAACAACTTCACGTCAACAAACGGTCCTTTTTTTAGCGATCTTCCCATTCGATTTCCTCAGGCCGGTCAACCAGCCTCGATAACATCCTTCACATCAAATTTCCACTTGTCCATGTGCGCTGCTCTTGCGTCTCCGGATAATTCGCTTGCTGCTGACTTTTCTCGGGCATCTTGTTTTCCCGCCCTTTGCCAGCACGCCTGTCGGTGAGCAGGGATGACGTCCGCCGTTGCTCCTGCCTTCGCCGCCGCCCATCGGATGCGCTACCGGGTTCTGTGCCTTGCCGCGAACGTGGCCTCTACGGCCTTTATGTCTTGTCCGCCCCGCCTTGCCCCACCGGATATTCTGGTAGTCGGAATTGCCCAGCTTGCCTATCGTCGCGCGACATTCCTTGCGCACCATTCTCATTTCACCGCTGGGCAGTTGAAGCGTTACCCAGTCGCCTTCTTTGGCGATTATTCTCGCCGCCGAGCCGGCAACACGCACTAACTTGCCGCCCTGGCCGGCTGTCATTTCGATATTATGAACTTCAAGGCCGCTCGGAATCGCCTCTAACGGCATCGCGTTGCCGACTTTCGGCTCGCAAACCATACCGCTCTCGACTTTATCGCCCAGCTTAATGCCTTCCGGGGCCAGTATGTATCGTTTTTCGCCGTCAACGTAGTGCAGCAATGATATATAACAATTTCTGTTCGGGTCATATTCCACGCTTGCCACGTTCGCGCTGACGCCGTCTTTGTTCCTCTTAAAATCAATGAGGCGGTAAATCTGTCTCGCACCGCCTCCTCTGAACCGAACCATAGTCATACCACTGTGGTTTCTGCCGCCTGATTTCTTTATGCGAATACACAATGACTTTTCCGGCCTGTCGGTGGTCAGCTCGGCAAAATCATTTACTGAGCTGTTCCTGCGTCCTGCACTTGTCGGCTTGTATATTTTAATTCCCATATTGCTTCTCTTGCTCTCTTTATTAGAACAGGTCTATATGATAATCGGGCTTCAGGTACACCACGGCTTTTTTCCAGTCCTGCGTGAAACCCGACGTCCTGCCCTTGCGTCTGAACTTCCCTTTTCTGTTCGCGGTCCTCACCTTGTCAACCTTCACTGCGTACAGCCGCTCAACAGCGCCCCTAATCTGCATTTTGTTGGCGTCCTTGTTCACTTCGAACGCGTACGCGCTTATTTTGCCCGAAAGGTGCGTACCCTGCTCTGTAATCAACGGTTTAACTATAATATTATGGTCTTTCATAACGCCGGCAGTTAATTCTCACCTGATTCATCTTTGTTCATAAGAGACATAAACGCTTCTTTGGTAAACAATAGTTTTGTATGTCTGCAAATATCCCCCGCGTTTGACTCCGCCGCCAGAAGCACCGACACCTTCGGTATATTTCTCGCTGAGCGCCAAAGCGTATCGTTGTGTTCACCGATTATCACAAGACAACTGCGTTCTATTTTAAGATTCCCGAGTATATTCGCAAAATCCTTCGTTTTCGGCTTCTCAAACGCAAGCTGGTCAACGACAACAACGTTATTGCTCAAAAGCTTCGACAGTATCGCCGAATCTCTTGCTAATTTCTTCTGCTTTTTGGGCATGTCCTGACTGAAGTCCCTTGCTTTCTTCCCGAATGTCACGCCGCCGCCAACCCGCTTGCCCGTCCTGACTGTGCCGGCTCTCGCGTTGCCGGTATGCTTCTGTGCGTATATCTTTTTGGTCGAACCTTCAATCTGCCCCCTGCCCTTCGT
>CAIODZ010000063.1 GCA_903857265.1 uncultured Phycisphaerales bacterium | reverse complement strand
GACCGCGTACGCGTCACGGTGCCACTTCGCCCATTTGGCGGTCGATTGCTCAACCACGTATTCGTTCGCCACGTCGTGCCATTTCTCAATCGGCAGGGCGGCGCCTTTGTTGTCGTTGGATGTTATGCCGCCATGATAGAAGGTATATGTCGGCGGGGTGGTCTGCTTGAGTGACACGTATTCGGTTGGGCGTTCAAATTTGGGAATGTTTGCCGCGACGCTGAGGACGACTTCCGCGATTTTTTTGAGGTCGGGCACAGCATCCTTGAGCGTCTGCTGTAACTGGCGCAATTGTTTTTCGGTTGGCGTTCGGGTCAATCCGCCGGGGATGAGCGTTACCGGGTGAGTTGTTCTGCCCGCGATGAGGTCCGACCAGTTATTGGCGATTCTGTGGGCCTTGACAATCGTCTTTACTGCGTCTGCCGCCCGTGCGACAAGAGGCACAACGGATGGCGTGCCGAAGAAATCCGGCGCAGCTAAGTATCCGACGTGCAGGGTATGGCTTTGCAGCTGCTCGGAGTAGTGCATCAGTATTCTCAGCTTGTCCGCCTGTTCGGAAACCTTGATGCCCAGCGCAGCTTCCACCGCTTTGGTTGCGGCAAGCGAATGTGTGATTGAACATATCCCGCAGATTCGCGAGACAATCGTTTGTATGTCCTGGTAGCTGTGGCCTCGAACCATCGCCTCGAAGAATCGCGGCGCCTCGGGCACCTGCCACTGGAGCTTTTCGATTTTGCCGTTTTTCACGTTTACGACTATGTTGCCGTGTCCTTCGACGCGGGTTATATGATGAACGTTGATATCGAGATTGTTATGCATTTGTTGGCCCCTGACCGATTCCAAAAAGAACCATCTTTGCCTTGAGCGCATCGACGCTCAAGCCATATCGTTCAATAACATCCTTTGCGCCATTGATGTTCGGATTATCGATGTAGCCGCGACAGCCGAAGCACCTGAAGCCCGACGACGGGCATCTTGCACCGCAGCCGGCCCTGATAACAGGTCCCAGGCAAACCTGCCCATAATCCCACAGACACGGATTGCCTTTCGATTTGCATTCCACGCATACGGGCCATTCGGGTATCTCAGGCCGTTTACCCATAAGCAGGCAGCGAACAACGTAAGTGAATTCCTTCCTGTCTATCGGGCAGCCGTGGATTTTGTAATCGACTTTGACAATCTCATCTACGGCTTTTGTCGGCATGGTTTCAAGATGAGGCATATCAGCCGACTTGCCGTAAACACACTTTTTAACGTCGCTCATCTCAAAGTTGTTCTTTAGCTTGTTGATTCCGCCGATTGTGGCGCAGGCGCCAAGAGCGATTAACGTTTTTGCCCTTGTCCTGATAATCTCTAATCGCTGCTCGTCTTCGGGCCTGGTAATTGAACCCTCGATTATGGCGATGTCATATTCCCTGCTCTGCTCGCTCATTGCCTCGCGCCACTCGACCACTTCGACGTTATCGATGAGGTCGAGCAATTCTTCTTCGAGGTTGACGATTTGCAGCTGGCATCCTTCGCAGCATGCGAAGTCGAAAATCGCTACTCTGGGTCTATCCATGTCAGATTGCCTCCGGGGCTATACGCAGGTCGGAATAACGGAATACCGGCCCGTCTATACAGGCGTAATAGTTGTTAATCTGGCAGTGCCCGCACTTGCCTACGCCGCATTTCATTTTTCTTTCGAGGTTCATGAATATTCTTTCTCTGGGCACTTCCGCCTCCTGCAGGGCCATCAGCACGAATTTATACATCACCGGCGGCCCGCAGATAAAAACAAGCGCCGACTGAAGCTCAGTTTCAATTTTGGGAATAAGGGTGGTAACGACGCCGACGTTGCCGAGCCAGCAGTCATCGGCCTGGTCGACCGTTTCCATAAAGCGTATGTCGTTCCTGTGTGACCAGCCGTCGATTTCTGAATGAAAGAACCTTTGCGCCATACATTTTGTTCCGAGCAGGACAGCAAGCTCCTTGTAGTCGGCGCGGTTGTCGAGGATGTAGTTGATAAAAGACCTCTGGGGCACAAGCCCGATGCCGCCGCAGATAAACACGATGTTTTTGCCCTTTGCCTCTTCTACCGGGTATGTGCCTTTTCCAAGGGGCCCGCGTATCCCGATTTTGTCGCCTATTCGAAGCCGGTGAATCGCGTTGGTAACGTTGCCGATTCTGCGGACGACCAGCTCGAAGTAGCCCTTTTGCGTTGGGGATGATGATATTGTAATCGGCACTTCGCCGACGCCCGCGATTGATACCTCGACGAACTGGCCCGGGATGAAGTCAAACGGCTCGTTGTCATCGATTGACAGCCGAAGATACATCTCGGTCGGGTTCATCAGCCGCTTCTTTTCGAGGGTCGCCAGCCGCGGCAGATAAATGTCTTTTTCAACAGCACAACGTTCGCACATCGTTAACGCTCCTATATTTTATGTCGAAATAGCTCGACTTGAGTTACTTTATTCCCAAATCATCAACCAACCTGTTGTAAACCTTGACCGGGTTTGCGATATCCGGCAGGCACGCGCCCACGCATCGCCCGCACCCGACGCAGGACATTATCTGGCTGCTTATTTTTTCGGGCACGTATTTGCATTTTCGATACAGGCGGTGCCTGAAGCGGTCGGCTCGTTTCTTCCTGAATTCGTGCTCACCCGCAACTTTTGTGAAACCATCGAGCAGGCAGCCATCCCAGGCCCGCTGTCTTTTGCCAGATATGAAGTCCCAGTTTACGTCGTCCTGTACGTTGAAACAGTAGCAGGTCGGGCATACGAGATTGCAGGAGCCGCAGCTAAAACAGGTTTTGGCCTTTTCTTCCCAGACGGGATGGTCGTATGCTTTTTCGAGCAGTTTGGGCAGATAGGATGCCTCGCATTTCAGTTTGTGATTATTAAGCCGTTTTTCGTTTTCTGCCTGGATTTTATGCCTTGCCTGAAGGTCCTTTTCGCTCGAGTCAACCACATCCTGTGCTTTGGCGATAAAGCTATCGCCTTTCTTTGAGCCGCTTTCCATAACGAACGCGTTGCCTATATCAGTCAGCAGAACATCAAAACCATCCTTAACTGTTGCCGTGCCCATCGAGGAGGCAAATACGTTTTTGGATGGCGAAATCACGTCGCATACGACTATCGTTGCGTTGTGACGTCTTTTCATATAGTGGGTATCGAAGTTGTCTTGGGTGAAAAGCTTGTCGAGCTGATTTAATGCCACCATATCATAAGGATGAACACCCAGAAGGACAAATTCGGTATCATCGTAAACCGACTTGTAGCCGTCGCCGACTTCGTAAGTAAGAAGTGTTTCAACCGGAGGCAGGAAGTACTTTTTCGGCGGCTGAAGCGTTACGTCGTAATCCAGTCGGAGCTGGTCTGCTGATTCGAGCTGCTCAAAATCAAAACGGTCGCCCTTGGCGCAGACGCCGATGACCCGCTGCTGTTTTATAATTCCATCCACAAACCGCCTGAAAGCGTTTTTGTCGATTGTTACTGTTTTCATTTTACGCCTCTGTTAAAAATGTTCTCAAACGTTATTTCTCAAAACCCGAACGCTTCGATTTTCATATATAGTAGGGCAGGCGGGCAAGGTCCGTCGCTATATCTATTGTTATCACCTTTATTTTTTTGGGGACGATAATTCTTCGCGGCGAGAAATTCAATATTCCCTTTATGCCCGCCCCAACCAGCGCATCCGCCACGTCTTGTGCCGCCTGTTCGGGCACAGCGATAATAGCCATATCCACCTGTCTCTTGCTAAGTGTATCGAGCATTGAGATGTTTTCAACCGTGACATCGTTCATTTTGAGGCCAATCTTGGCATGGTCATTATCAAAGGCGGCAGTAATTTGAAAACCGTATGTTCCAAAACCTGTGTATGCCATTATCGCCGAACCCAGGTTACCGACTCCAACCAGGGCGGTTTTTCGCGTCGTATCGAGCTTTAGTATTTTTTTGATTTGCTTAGCGAGGTTTTCAATGTCGTAACCGACGCCGCGTGTCCCGAAGTCGCCGAAGTAGGAGAAATCCTTCCTTATCTGCCAGGGATTTACGCTGACAAAATCCGCCAGCTTGCTGCTGGAGACGCTGCTCAGTCCCTGCTTGGACATAAGGGCCAGCCCCCGCAAATAAACCGGCAGGCGACGGACCGTCTCGTTTGGTATCTTGCTGTATCTCACAATATATATTATGCCTAATTAGTGCTTGTGTTCACATTCACAAAGTCATACAGAAACAATTTACAAAATTACCCATAGGCCTGTCAAGAAATTACGCCGTGATTGGCAAAAAAAGTGTGTTTTTTCTTTATGCTCTACAGGCCATTTCATAACTGTCATTCCCGCGAAAGCGGGAATCCAGGCCGTTCTATAAGCTGCTGGATACCTGCTTTCGCAGGTATGACAAGGCGAATCAGTAAAGAAAGGTTATGAAATGGTTTATATCGGTACAGTCGATACAATCGTTAAATAGCTTGCGATTTATAGTGTTGGTCTGTTAAATACGCATTTTTATATCACTATGCCCATTCTTATACTATACGAGGAGAGGCGATATCCGATATAGGGTTGAATCTTACGAAAAACAGGAAAAAGGAATCTTGTGAATCTTGTCAGGGTACCACGGAGGTAAAATGATGAAAGCCGTTAGCGAACCATCGAGACCCAAATGGTGGGAATGGTTTGTTGTGGGCATATTATTCGCGGCGGCTATCGTTTGTGCTCATATTGCTTAATAATCTTGCTGTTCCATTTCTCTGCTCAATAAGTGGACCGAACAGGTTTGAAGGTAACTGCGGGCTAAATACGCAATAGCAAAAATTTAATGGGCAGGGCCGGAGTTGAACCGGCGACACGTGGATTTTCAGTCCACTGCTCTACCACCTGAGCTACCTACCCGGTGAACCCAAATTATAACCGTTTGTTTTACTGATTTAAACCGAAATTTTACCGCCGAGACGCCAAAACTCAAAGTATTTTAACCGCAGATTATCCCCCGCTAATAGGCGAGACCTTGCCAAGGGTCGGTGTCAGTCAGTGTTTTTTTAAGTCAGTGTGTGCCCGTGTCTAAAAATAAAACTGCCGCGAGGCCCTTCTACCTCGCGGCAGTAAAAATCAGCGTAATCTGTGTAATCTGTGGTTTTATTTGGCGAAGTTATACACGTCGTCCAGCGTTCCGTACTGGCCATCCCAGCCGGCTGACAAAAGGATATAACCATCTTCATTATGCGGCCGTGGTGTGGCTGTAACCTTATCATTGGTTATTGCCTTGAGGAACAGCAATGGGCCTGGACCAGCTGGTGAGGATGTGGAATCCGGCTTGTACATCGGGTGGTCGTTTGTATGCGAACTTTCCCACGGTAGGCCAAGGGAAGTGATTGCATAGTTGTCATCAAAGTTATAAATGTTTGTGTTAGGAGTACTAGAGGCAGGTATGGTCGTAGTATCATGGGCAATTTTTGACGAGTCGGCTTTGTAATACAGCACGGGCATACCAACCTTTTGACCTGACCGTGCTGGACAAGGTGTGCCGTTTATAGTAGCATGCTGGAAAACATCGCCAATAACAGCGTTTGGGTAGGTTGAAGTTGCTGACGACGATCCATTATCGACCTTGAATTGCGCTGTTGCGTTGTAGAAACTCTTACCACCAGAGCTACCAGAAATAGCCCAGTTGTATATATCCTGAAGTCGGTAGGCCTTGATATTTTCGGCGTCGGTATATTTGGTTCTGTCACGCAAACTTGCCATCTCACACGCGTCATAAGCCTTAACACCAGGGTCTCTTATGTAACAAAGGTCAAAAAGATAAGTGGTAGGTTGGCTGGCCTGGAAATTTGACAGTGGATGGTTTCCCATACCATCCTGGCCTACCAATGCCTCGCACAGTTTCATCGCCCCGCAGTAAAGATTAGGTGTTGTGGCGGTATCGACGGTGCCCGAGTCCGGGTAGGATTCCTGATGGTCGTTGCGATATAATTCGAGTCCTTTGGCGATTTCGTTGAACTGGCCCTTCTGGACTACGACCTTGGCGTATCTGCGGGTCCTCTGCAAGCCCGGCATTAGGACGCTCATCAGGATAATGATAATGCTCATCACTGTGAGCAGTTCGACAATGGTAAACCCTTTTGTCTTTTTAGAGGTCATTTAGTTCTCCTTAACAGCTTAAATATCATAACGTTAAGTGCGGGAACAATACTTCCGACACCTAACCAGTATAGTTTATGGGACGCATTTTGTCAATCCTTTTGGCTGTTAAATAACCGTCCCAAAAATTGTTTGCCTCAATTCGGGGTGCTTGTCAGGATGAGGTTCTAAAGTTTTTCGGCGTCCTGGACTGCCAGCCGTTGTGAAAAGTCACGCCAGGCCTGCATCGAGCGTTTGAGATTTTCACGGATGTCGCCGCCTAAGCCATAGCCCTGTAACCCTATGGGGCCTTTGAAGCCGACCTGTCTCAGCGATTGCAGGAACGAGTAAACGTCATAGGTCCCTTTGTCCAGTGTTTCTATTGACCCGGCTTCGGTTGTGCCGTTTATCGTTACGACAAGCAGGTAGGGTGACGCTTTAGCCAGGATGGTTTGCAGATTCGCGGGTTTATCGGTTTTTAGCCAGTGATACAGGTTAAAAATTACGCCGATGTTGCGCCTGTTGCTTTTTTCCGCGAGGCGAACGGCATCCTCGACTTTCTCAAGCCAGAAGTTCTCATGCGGATACAGGGCGACCGCGATATCGTTCTTATTCGCGATGTCGGCTACACGGCTGATTATCGCGACCGCCTGCTCATCGCCTCTGACTGATGATTTTTGATGAACGTCGCTGGTCATTGCCAGCCATATCGTTGTATTATGGCCTGCCAGCGCCCTGATGTTGTTCTCAATCAATGCCATATATTTTTCGGGCGGGTCTTCGAGTTTTATCGCGAAATATACCCCGAACATCTTGAGGTTTGCTTTGTCGAGTTCGCTCGACATTTCTGCGAGGCCCGCGGCCCCCTGCGCGGTGTTTCTTTCCCAGTATCCTATCCCTGCGTATCCCAGCTCTTTAAGCATCTCGACCTGGTCTTTGGCGGACTTGTGCGTTTCATCAATCGTGCCTGTATCCATCGCGAAAAACGGGTTCGTTAATTCCATTTTGTCAAAATCAAGAGGAACGACCCATATATTTCTAAACGCCACCGGCCCGTGGTCGCCCTGAAGGGCAAGCGGTCCTTTGGCCAGGTCATTGGGTTTGAAACTGCCCCTGGTGGGGCCGGTCAGTTCCACGTCTTTTTGTATAAGCGTTCCATTTTGCCATATTCTTATTACTTTTGCGTTGGCGATTTTCTTCCCTTCGCTGTCGAACCTGGCCGCACGGAAGACGATGTCGAAGGTTTGCCACTGTCCGGGCGGGCGTGAGGCGTTCACTAAAGCCGAATGGCCGTCGTATGATTTTCCGGGCCTGGTTTCATCCCAGCGAGGGTATATCCCGCCGCATTCTCCGCCGGGATATATAACGTTGGCGTCGGTCCAGCTGTCTAATATCTGAATCTCGTATTGGCCCTGGATGTACACGCCGGAGTTCGAGCTTTTCGGTATTATAAATTCAACGTGTATCCTCGCGTCGCCGAATTCTTCCCTGCTCACAAGCGGGGGGCTTTTGGCTTTTCGGCTATTGACTATTGTTCCTGTGCCTTCTCTGGTCGATAACAGATTTTCGTTGCGTGGGTGCACAAAGGCGTCCCCGACGGCGTTCCATTCGCTATTTTGCTGCCACGCCGATAAGTCGGTCAGAACAATTTTCTCGGCTGCTTCGCTTGTGCCGCAAACCAGGGCCAGTCCTATTATCAGTGCAACGCTGATTTTAGTCATCTTTATCATTCAGCTTTACCAATCAAGTCCCTGACGGCGGCTACACCGTGGCTGTCGCAATATTTGCGAATTCCGTCGATAATTTTCACGGCACAATTCGGCTCAACGAAATTCGATGTCCCGACTGCGATAGCCGTTGCGCCCGCTAGGATAAATTCAATCGCGTCCGAAGCGGTCCTTATCCCGCCCATACCCAGAATCGGCACTTGTGTGCCTTTTGTTACCTCGTTAAAGACCTTGTTGACCATATAAACGGCAATCGGCTTTATCGCCGGGCCTGACAGACCGCCCGTGCGGTTCGCAAGCACGGGTTTGCGCGTTTCAATATCTATGACCATAGCGGTAAAGGTATTGATTAAACTAAGCGCATCTGCGCCGCCTTCGACGGCTGCCTTTGCGGTTACTGCTATATCCGTAACGCTGGGCGTGAGCTTGACCATCAGTATTTTACTTCCGCAGGCCGATTTGACAGCCGAGGTGATTTCTTTGACCAAAGTCGGCTCTATCCCGAAGGTGATTCCACCTTGTTTGACATTTGGGCAACTGATATTAAGCTCGAAACCCGCTATCGCTGTCTGCTCGCAAAGCTGTTGTGCGACTGCGACGTAATCCTCGATTGTCTCGCCCGCGATATTCACAAATACCGCGCAGGACATTTTTTCAATCGCGGGCAGTTTCTCCGCGATAAACTCATCGACGCCGATGTTGGCCAGCCCTATGGCGTTGAGCATACCGCTGTCGGTTTCGACTATCCTCGGCGTCGGGTTTCCCTGCCTGGGTTTTATTGTGACGCTTTTGGTAATAAACCCGCCGAGTTTGCTGACGTCCATAAAATCGCCCAGCTCGTCGGCGTAGCCGCACGTTCCCGAGGCCGTCCATACGGGATTAGCCGTTTTCAAACCCGCGAACTCAACCGATATATCAATCTGGTTTTCCATTATGCCTCCGCATTATATTTAGGGGTTATATTCTACTGCCCAAATGTATATAATACAATCACTTGAATTGGTATCATTATTAATCTTATGAATATGACGAATAGAAAAGGCAGGGTTTATCTGGTTGGCGCCGGGCCTGGCAGGCCGGACCTGATTACTGTCCGCGGACTGGAATTGCTCAAATGCGCCGATTGCGTCATTTACGACAAGCTTGCTAATCCGGCTCTTTTGAATTACGCCCGTTCCGATGCCGAGCTGCTTGCCGTCCCCAAACGCGTCGGGTCTGAGTCCTTCAGGCAGGAGCAGATTAATAACCTGCTCGTCCAAAAAGCTGTGGAGGGTAAATCTGTCGTCCGTCTCAAAGGGGGCGACCCGTATATTTTCGGCAGGGGGACAGAGGAGGCGGCGGTTCTCGCAGAAGCCGGGATTAATTTTGAGGTTGTGCCCGGCGTTACAGCTGCACTTGCCGCAAGCTGCTATTCCGGTATCGCTCTTACCGACAGGGCATTTGCGTCCGAAGTGATATTTGTGACGGGCCACGAAGCCGAAGGTAAACAGCAGACCGGTATCGATTGGTCCTTGCTCGCCAAATTCACCGGCACAATCGTCTTTTATATGGGGATGGGAAACCTCGAAGATATTACCCGTCGGCTCATCGAAAATGGTATGTCTCCCGAAACACCGTCGGCCGTCGTTGCCGATGCAACATTGCCCACGCAGAAATTCGTAAAAGCAACCATGGCGACAATCACTGATAGCTGCACCAAAAACAAAATCATGCCGCCAGCGCTTGTTTTCATTGGCCCGACCGCCGCCGGCGATTCACGACTCAACTGGCTTGCTGAATTGCCATTGTTCGGTAAAACCGTAGTAGTTACCCGCGACGCCCAAGGAGGCGCAGAATTTGCCGAAAAGATCGCGGGCAGAATGGCTGTTACCATTGAAATACCCGTTACCAAAATCAAAACGCTTACCGATTCGGGCGACTTTATAAAAACACTCGCTCAGATTCACGCTTATGACTGGGTAATTTTTACCAGTCGCAATGGCGTCGAGACCTTTTTTGCCGCATTGGCAAAACTCAGTAAAGACGCCCGTGTCTTCGGTTCCGCAAAAATCGCCGCCATAGGCATCAGGACCGCCGAGACACTCGCCAGATTTGGCATCAAAGCTGATTTTGTCCCCAGTGCTTTTACAAGCAATGACCTTGCGAGGGGGCTTATCGAATTTACAAACCTCCGCGGCAAAAAAGTCCTGCTTATGTGTTCACAAATTGCCTCCGATGACCTGACGCAGTTGCTCGAAGCCGCCGGCGCATCGGTAGATAATGTCCCCGTCTATACCCACGAAAAGAACTTATGTGATATGAAACCGCTTTCCGAAAGGCCTATTCACTGGCTGACCTTTGCGAGTCCTTTCGCCGCGACGTGCTTCTTTGAACAAGTTTCAGTCGATTTCGTAAAATCCAAAAATGCCAAAGTCGCCTCAATAGGCCCGGTTACATCGAAAAAACTTGTCGAGCTTGGCGTAAAAGTCGACATCGAGGCGTCCGAGCATACTTTTGACGGTTTGCTTGCCGCTATCGAACAACACGAGTTGCGAACGACTAAATGATAAATATCTCAAAGCTATATTGCGGCCTCGCGGGGCAATCCGACCATTTGCGTTACGGCAACAGAGATTCCGTTGGCCCCATCGTTGTCTATAACTGCACCTCTCGCTGCAATCTCCGCTGCCTTCACTGCTACGCCGCCTCCGATTCGACACGCCATGACACCGAACTTTCCACCGACCAAGCAAAAAAACTTCTCGCTGATATTCTCGAAGCAAATGCCCCCGTGGTATTGTTCTCAGGCGGCGAGCCGCTTTTGCGTCCCGACTTGTTTGAATTGCTCGCAGAAGCCAAACGCATCGGTTTGCGAACGGTTATCTCCACCAACGGCACACTTATCGACGGCGACACAGCCAAAAAAATTGCCGACGCGAACGTCAGCTACGTCGGGATTTCAATCGACGGCCCGGAAGAATTTCACAACCGTTTCCGCCAGACGAGCGGCTGCTTCAAGGCGACTATGACCGGCTTCGAAAACTGCAGAAAAGCGAATCTGCGGATGGGCCTGCGTTTTACAATCAGCAATTCCAATAAAGAGCAGGTCCCCGCCGTCTTCGATATCTGCAAAGATAACGGCGTAAGGCGAGTTTGTTTTTACCATCTTATCAGGTCAGGCAGGGGGAAAGATATTGAGTCGCAGGTCGTTTCTTCGACCGATACCCGAAAAGTTATGGACGTGATTTTGGAACGCGCCGCCGATTTTGTTGCCAAAGGCCTTCTCGATGAGGTCCTCACGGTTGGCAATCACGCCGACGGGCCATATCTGCTTGTAAAAATGCAGCAGCAGGGGAAAAATATCGACCAGCAAAAGCAGCTTCTTTTGTCCAACGGCGGCAACCGCATAGGCGAAAAAATCTCCTCAGTCGGCTGGGATGGCTCCGTTTACGCCGACCAGTTCTGGCGAAATTATCCCTTAGGCAACGTTACGCAGAAAACCTTCAAACAAATCTGGACAAATGAAAATGACCCGGTGCTGCAAAAACTTCGCAATAAATCGAAGTTCACCGACAAACGCTGCCTCAAATGCAAATGGTTCGATTTGTGCAAAGGCAATTTCCGCTTCCTCGGCTCCGACCCCGACATAAAAAACTGGCGTTTAGAACCCGGCTGCTATCTCACCGATGCCGAAATCGGATTGTAGATAATCGCGTCCTGCGTCATCACTGTTTTGGGGCAATTGATTTTCGTATGGATTCGGTGAGTTGACGGAATTGTCTTTTCAAATCTGGATTAAGCAGCGCAACACTGCCTTTGATAAGGGCTATTGCTATTGCCGTTGGTATGAGCAGGAACAAATAAAGGATGAAATAAGACATACCCGCGAACATCGGCTTAGGCAGCTCAAATTTACCCGCCGGAGTGTTTATATCGCAGGAAATGCCCGTTGCGGGAACGATTTTTTGCACTATCGCGGGTGTATTCGTGTCGTGGATGGATTCGTTGACGGTAGTCAGCACCCAGATGCCTAACAATATTGCAAGGACGACAAAAATTATCGCCAGCCCTATTCTGGCTGTTATTACCGAGGAGGCTTCCTGTTCCGATTGGCCTTCAAACATACCTGTCTCCCTGTTTTAAATGCCATAAAATTTTTTGCTTTTCGTTTTGATTGGTTATTGTATGATTACTTCCGGACGAGTCAAGGATTGATTCCCATAGAGAAATAATCAATAATCTTAGGTAAGGTGCGATTATGGTTTTTCCAAATAACAGGATGCGTCGGCTCAGAACTACCGATTCAATGCGTCGGCTGGTTCGCGAAACAACCGTTGCCGTCGATAATCTCGTTTATCCGCTTTTTGTCCGCAAGGGCAGGGGACTAAAAGAGCCAATCGAATCAATGGCTGATTGTTTCCACTTCTCGCCCGACATGGTTGTCAAAGAAGCCGAAGATGTCGCCAAACTTGGCATCCCAGCCGTTTTACTTTTCGGTTTGCCCGATAAAAAGGATAAAACCGGCTCCGAGGCCTGGTCGGAAGATGGCGCGGTGCAGTTGGCTATTCGCCAAATCAAAAAAGCTGTTCCCCAGCTTGTTATCATTACCGATGTCTGCCTTTGCGCCTACACAAGCACCGGCCATTGCGGCCTTATAAAGGATGGTAAGGTTGATAACGATTCGACCATAGAATTGCTCGCCAAAGTTGCATTATCGCATGCGCAAGCCGGAGCAGATATGGTTGCCCCTTCGGATATGATGGATGGCCGGGTCAAGGCGATTCGCGAAGCTCTCGAAAAGAATGGTTTCCCCGATGTCGCGATTATGTCTTACGCCGCAAAATTCGCTTCCGCCTTTTACGGCCCGTTCAGGGACGCCGCCGAATCGGCCCCCGATGCCTCAACAGGCCTTACCGACCGAAAGACCTATCAGATGGACCCCGCCAACGTCCGCCAGGCCCTTGCAGAGATTGCCCTCGATATTGAAGAGGGTGCCGACATTGTTATGGTCAAGCCCGCGTTGCCGTATCTCGATATAATTTACCGTGCCCGTCAGCGATTTGATTGTCCCATTGCTGCCTACAACGTCTCTGGCGAATATATGATGATTCACGCCTCCGCTTCCGCCGGCCATATCGATAAGGACGCCGCGATAATGGAATCCCTGACGAGCATCAAACGCGCCGGCGCGGATATTATTATTACCTATTTCGCCAAATCCGCCGCGAAAATTCTATCACTCCCGCACTGATAAGTCGCTCAGCCCGCCTTTTTGCCCGTAACTACCTGAGAACCTCTTGGGTTTTTCAGCTCACCGGTGAGTTTTGTGCCGTCCAGTTTGCCTTCGAAGTCCATCTCGAATCTCATCCTGCCGAATTCAGGCGCAATTTTGAAAGTAACTTTATCACCTTCGACAGTAATCTTATCGATAGGCGTAACGCCGTACATACCGCTCATATCCGGGTTGACCTTCAGTCGTTGTTTGGAATTACCCCACGGAGCAGCGACGTCGAGAATCCATGTGCCGATAAGTTCCGCACCGACTCGTTTACCTACAGCCGGCATTTCGTTGCCGTCCGTTTTAAATACGCCAGTCAGTGTATTTGTCTTCGGCTCGATAGTTCCCTCAAAGCTGCATACATTCTCAGCGCCCTGAACCTTGGTGGTGCTTTTGAAGGTCAGCTTATTTGCTTCACATTTTACGTCCGTAATCTTACGGTCGCCTTCTATTTTTTTCCATTCAGCCGACAGCGTTCCGTCCTTGCTTGCATTAATATCGAGTATCGCGGAGCTTTCGCCGCCGGTGGTCTTGAACTTCATATCCCACGTTCCGGCTGCCGATGGCATCATTGGTTTGCGGGTGCATTCCATTTTGGATTTTATTCCGCCGTGGGTCAGCGTGCCCGTAAGCTTATTGCCTTCAATCGTTCCTGCAAAGAATCCCTTGAATGCTTCTTTTTTGAATTGGACTGTCTGTGTGAAAGTGACCGAGTTGTCCTTGGACCTGACATCGTCCAGTTCGGTGAAACCTCTGGCATTTATCCACTGTCCGATTGTTCTGCCTTCACTGTTTCCGGCAAAAGATATGATTGAGCCACCCATCCGGTCGCATGGGTCGGCCTTAATCTGCCAATCTCCGTACAATTCCTTTCCGCCAATACGTGCCGATTCCGGCAGCGTCGAAGCCGATGCCTGGGCAAGTTTGGTGAGGTCTGGCGGCGTATATTTGGGCAATTTACCTTTAACAAGCAGTTCCTTCACATAAACGCCAAATTCCGGCGTCGGCATATAATTCCAGTCCGATATCAGCGTCGGCCCTGCCGTCGGATGCATGTCCCACGCCGTGAACGACCAGTTATTATCCTGTATTGCCTGAAGCACGTGGAGCAGCCAGTCATCGCCCGTCGCGGTTGATGGACTTTGTCCCCACCATCCTGTTCTTCTATTAGGCCCGCCTGAGCCGCCGAATTCAGAGACGATAACTGGGAATTTGGCGGTGGCCTCTTT
Organism: uncultured Phycisphaerales bacterium; assembly: GCA_903857265.1. Lineage (GTDB taxonomy): Bacteria > Planctomycetota > Phycisphaerae > Sedimentisphaerales > Anaerobacaceae > Fen-1362. Next base: position 97,394 of record CAIODZ010000063.1, on the reverse strand, counting down.
CATACTGGCAATCCAGGTAAAAACGCTTTCGCCTTTGTTGTCATAAGCATGATTGGCGTAAATAACACCGTTTCCTCCTGCGTCCTTAAGCTGTCTGCCCGCGAGTATTCCGTTGAAATCGTATGCCCACTCCAGGCCGCCCGCGACAACGACGTTTTTGGCACCGGTAGAACGCACGGTATCCAGCATCTCTTGCATTCCCACTGCTTCATATTTTTTGGCCTGCAATCCGGGCCTGTTGGGGCGGTCCGTAATCATCCCGCCTTTCAGCCAGACATCCCAAGTTACGTCGTGCGGCTCATTATACAGGTCAAAAAGGACCGCAGGATTGTTCGCAAAGTTTGGTGCGAAATCCTTCCAGAAAATCAAGCTGTTGCGGTCCGGCATCGAATGCTGGCCGATGTTCTGGCCCCATTCGTTTACGTCGGACCAGTGCAGGTCCAGGAGTATATAGCAGCCCTTCGAGTTGCACAGGTCAACTACATCTTTGACAAGGGCTCGATAGCCCTTTCCTTCGTCGGTTGAGTTGGGGTCTTTTCCGAACCAGCGGTCCTGCGATAACGGCAGACGAATTATATTGCAGTGCCAGTCATCGATTGCAACTTTTATCGTATCGAGGATATGTCCGTCGCCGTCGATTGTCCATTCGAGTGATGCGGCGTTGACGCCGCGGAGCAAAACCGGCTCATTTTTGCTGTTGAGAATCTGATTTCCTTTTACCTTCAGAGGCAATGGCATCCCCGCTTTGGCCTGGGAGGATGAGGATTTTGCTTTGCTGTCAATGCTGCTTTCTTTGCTGGCGCCACCAGCGGTAGCTACAGCTAAAAACAGTACAGCCAAAGCTAACGCCATTGATTTGAACACTATCCTCAATCGCATTTCAGGTCTCCTTATTTTGAACAAAGCATTATGTCTTTTGTTTTGCGTCCTGCACCTTAACTTCGACGTAATCATACCGTTTTTTATTGCGGTTGTCTCTAAAATTGTAGCGTACAACAGACAACGTGCGAGACCCGTCTTACCGAGGCCTGTTTTGCCCACGGAGCGAGGCGAGTGGGGGTGAGTTTGAGAAGCCAGGCGATGAGACGCCTTGCGAGCAAGTAGATAGTTGAGCAGTAGAAAGTTGACCGCAGCTTTGCCAACGCACAATCGAAATACTCAATCGCGATTTCTAAATGGTTCTCGGATATTATTTTCCTGTTGTCACTTCTGTTTTTCGGCGTTTGGCCTCAAACGGCGAAACGGCCCGGCGAAGCAGATTATGGCAGTCGGTTATCACGAGGCCGTAGTTGGTAATCGGGACATTTACCGAGACGGCTTTTTCGATTCTCGACAGCATCTCTTTACGGTTCAGCACACAGGCGCCGCAGTGAACTATAAGTTTGTATTTACCCAGGCAATCCGGGAAATCGTGACCAGCCGAAATGTCAATCTGCAAGTTCCCGCCGACGGCTTTTTCGAGCAGTTTGGGAATCTGGACCCTGCCGATGTCTTCGCCGATTGGGTGATGGGTGCAGGCCTCGGCGATTAAGACGTGATCGCCCGGCACAAGTGCTCCGATTTTTTCGATGCCTTTGAGCATTTCAGCGATGTCGCCCTTGAAACTCGCCATAAGAATGGAGAACGTCGTCAGCGGGATTGTTTCATCGACTATTGCAACGACTTTTTCAAAGACCTGGCTGTCGCATACGACAAGAGCTGGGGGATTAACCAGCTCAGACAAGACATTTGGCAGCTCGGTTTCTTTGGTAACGATTGCGGATGCGCCTTTATCGAGGATTTCGCGCATACAGTGGACCTGCAGCATTTTGAGCCGGCCTTTCGGCGCCTCGATATCGATTGGCGTTACGAGCAGAACAATGTCGTTTGGTTTGACGAGGTCCGCGATGATTGGGGCCGACTCGATGAATTCCTGCGGTGTTGCTGCTGTAAGCATCTCCCGGAGTCGGTCAATTCCTTCGCCTGTCAATGCGTTTGTGGTTACTATGAAAGCCGCACCCGCCTGGTCTGCTGCGCGTTCGAGCACCTTGTCATTCCTGAGGTCGTGTTTGTTGGCGGCGACGACACAGGGGATGTTCCGCTTGTCGAACATCTGGAGCAGTTGTCTTTCGTAATCGGACCATTGGTCGCTTACGAGGATGGCTAATTCGGTCCTGTCGATGACGCGGTGGGTTTTTTCCACGCGCTTTTGGCCTAGGGAGCCGACGTCGTCAACGCCCGCGGTGTCGATAAAGACCACCGGGCCGATGGGTTTAAGCTCCATCACTTTTTCGACGGGGTCGGTTGTTGTGCCCGCCACTTCGGAGACAATCGAGACATTCTGTTTTACAAGGGCGTTGAGAACGGAGCTTTTGCCTACGTTTCTTCGTCCAAAAACGCCAATGTGCAGTCGCAGACCTTTCGGTGCCTTAATCATAACATTCACCTCATCAAACGATATTTTGTGTTACTTTGTTCCGGTTCTACTTTTTAATATTATCTTCGATGGTCTTAAGCAGTACCTCGGGCTTTACCGGTTTTTCGAGGAAGGCCTTTACAGGAAGCCAGTCCGCATCCGGCTCAAAACCAAACGGGAGATTCATTTCTTTTCTCACCCCGGTCAGCATAACCACAGGCGTCCCCTTGAGATTCGCGTCCTTGCTTAGCTCCCTGGCGACGTCGAACCCTTCGGATTTGGTCGTCATCATCACATCAAGCAGGATAATATCCGGTTTTTCCTGCTTGGCCTTGGCGACACCGTCTTTACCGTCGCCGGCGCTGACCACGTCGTAACCCTTTGCGTCGAGTATGTTGGTAATCGCCTCAACGAATTCCGGGTCATCGTCAATCATTAACACTTTTTTTGCCATTACCTCTGCTCCTTAAAAAGTTGATAAATTGTGTTTTGGTTTATGCGCATTCTTTCCTCTTTTTCTTCAGCGAATCGCCGCGGGAAAGGTCTATTGTTCTTCCAATCGTGTCTGCCATTATATCTATACACGGGCCGCAGGTTCCCGGCGCTTCGGTGGAGCATCTTTTGCCGGGATAGATTTCATATAATTGCCTCCAGGGCTGCGGCGTAAAATTGGGCATTAAAACATTTGCCCCTGCCGTCAAGGCAGCCGGGCGATGGTCGTTGCCGTTCAAGCTGCCGATGGCGGTTGTCGCGGGCAGATGTGCGTCTTTTGTTATTATTCTCGTTACCGCGATGGTCTTTAATACCATTTCCACGTCGCCTGACGGGCAATCGCTTAATGCCGTCGCGGGATGCGGTATGAATGGGCCTATGCCTATCATATCGAATCGTTCACCCGCGAAAAACAGAATGTCGCCGGCGATATCGCTGATGGTCTGGCCCGGCAGCCCGATGATGTTGCCTGAGCCGTTTTGGTAGCCGAGTATTCCGAGGTCTTTGGAGCATTTGAGCCGATTATCGAAACTCATCTGAGGATGCAGTTTCTGATAAAGCTGTCGGTTTGTCGTCTCTATTTTCAAAAGGTATCTGTCCGCGCCTGCTTCTTTCCAAAGGGCATAATCATCGAACGGTCTTTCGCCGACGGAAAGCGTTATGGCTATGTCGAACCTTGTTTTTATTTCGCGTATGATTCCGGCCAGCCAGTATGCGTCAAGGTCGGTTTGTTCGCCGGATTGCAGGACAACCGTTCCTATGCCGGAATTGGCGATCTGCTCGATGCAGTTGAGAATCTGCTTATCAGTCAGTTTGTATCTTGTCAGATTCGTGTTTGTTTTGTTCAGGCCGCAGTATTCGCAGGTGTTGCTGCAATAGTTGGAAAATTCAATTATGCCTCGCAGCAGAATACCGTTACCGACGTGCCTTCGGCGGATTTCGTCGGCAAAGGCAAATAATTCGCCCATCTGCGCCGGGTCCTGAAGCGACAGGCCGTATTCGATGTCGGCCTTGTCGGGGACATCGGCCTCATAGAGTCGATTCAAAACAGCTTGTAAGGTTTTTTCAGCCATTTATTGTTTCTTTTCCGCTTTTCGATACTGGTTTATCACATCAACAACTTTTTGCGGAGTCATTTCGCCGTGGATTTTATCGTCAATCATCACAACGGGGGCGACACCGCATGCGCCGAGACAGCGGGCAATCTGCAGGGAAAACATTTTGTCTTCTGTAATCTGGCCGAAGTCAATTTTCAGCTCGTTTCTGATCGCTTCGAGAATTTGCGGCGCGCCTTTGACATAGCAGGCGGTGCCGAGACAAACGCTGACGACGTGTTTGCCGGGCGGTGTGAGATTGAAATAATGATAGAACGTCGCCACGCCCCATATATGCGCGGTCGGTATCTGCATCTCCTGGGCGATTGTATCCATCACTTCCCGCGACAGATAGCCGTATAATCCCTGTGCCTTGTGCAGCACGGCAATCAGGTAAGAGTCGCCGTGCTCTTTATTCTTTACGGAATCTATGAATTCTTTCAATTCCTGTTTTTTGTCTTTTTCCACAACTTCCATCTTTTTTCCTTTTCTACCCCGGCCTTTAGAAATAGAGGTCTCTGTGGCCGGCGGTTGTCCTTTTGTAAAATTTCATAAACTGCGGGTATATCTGGGGCAGTTTTTCTTTTACCTGGCGTATTTCCTCGGCGATTACCTTTTCGCCCGCTTGCATTGTCGCTTCGGTGGCGAAATCATCGAGCCATTCGCGGAACGTTATTACGGCATTGAGTTTGCAGAAGCAACCCTCTTTGCCGCTTCGCAGCAGGCCCATTATCTTGGAGCCGGTCCTGCCGCACCTGTAGCCGGCGGTGCAGAAAGAGGTGATATAGCCGGCTTCTGCGAGTTCTCTGACGACGGTGTCGAGAGACCTGATATCTCCGAGAATGAATTGCTGGCGGTTGCCCTGTTGTTCGGTGTTAACGTCTGCATATCCGCCTATCCCGATGTTGGAAGATGCGTCGGTTTGCGTACAGCCCAGGGGCAGAATCTCCCGGCGGATTTTTGCGTTTTCCCTGGCGGTGAGAATCATCCCCGTATAAGGGACTGCCAGGCGAATTACCGTAACTAATTTTCCGAAATCAGCATCGCTGACCTTATACTTTGGCCTTTCGACAAAGGGCGTATTTTCCGCCGGCTCAAGACGAGGGAAGGAAATTGTGTGAGGCCCGATGCCGAATTTCTTTTCAAGCTCAATGGCATGCAGCAAAAGCGACATCACTTCGAATTTCCAGTCGTATAGCCCGAACAGCACGCCCAGGCCGACGTCATCGACTCCCGCCTCCATCGCCCGGTGCATCGCATAGAGCCGCCATAGGTAGTCGCCCTTGATTGTGTTTTGCGGGTGCAGTTTCTCATACAAATCTCTGCGATACGTTTCCTGGAAGACCTGAAATGTTCCCAGTCCGACTTCTTTGAGGAACCGAAGCTCCTCAATACTCATCGGGGCGGCATTTACGTTGATTCTGCGTATTTGACCGATTCCTTTTCGAGTTTTGACTTTGACATCGTAAATCGTCCGAATTGTCTCGGCGATGTAATTGACGTCGGTTTGCGGGTGTTCGCCGTAAACAACGATTAGTCGTTTGTGGCCAATTTTACCCGCGAGGACTTCGGTTTCCGCCCTGACCTGTTCGAGGTCCAGCTTGCTTCTTTTAATTGTCTTGTTGCTGTTTCTGAAGCCGCAATATACGCAGTTGTTGACGCAATAGTTGCCCAAGTAAAGCGGGGCAAAGGTAACGATTCGATTGTCATATACCTTTGTTTTTACTTTTGCCGCTGTCTGTTCCATTTCAGCGAGTAGATTCGTGTCATCGACGTTGAGCAGTGTCGCGGTTTCCGCTGGCGTAAGTGTTTGTATCGCCAGAGATTTCGCCATGATTTCGCGCACTTTTGCAGCGTTTGGTTTTGTGTTGGCGGCAAGTTCTCTTTCGATTAGCCCTTCGTCAATGAAGTGTTTCCCGTTGTCGAGATATTTAACTATCTGCTCGGGTTTAATCCGTTCGCGTATCCAGCTATCAACATCCGCTGTTGCTTTTCTTTGATTTATGTTTTCAGCCGTAATCATTTTTCGTGCCTTTACCTATATTGCCCTGATTTTTCTGGAGGCGATGCCTCTTGGCTCATGGGGCTTGTAATGTGTGTGGAGCAGCTCGTGCGACTTTTTGCTTAGAGGTCTGCCGAGAAATTCCTTATACAGCCGTTGTATTTCAGGGTTGTCGTGGCTTCGGCGGATGGTTTTTTTGCGGTCATTACTGTAGAGCGCCTCTGCCCTTGCTTTTAGGCAACCGGTGTCGAGCGGAATAGAATTCGCAGCCGCATAAGGTTGTCCGCCGCCCCCGATACAGCCGCCTGGGCAGCCCATTATTTCGATGAAGTGATACCTCTCGGGGTCTTTGCGGACGATTTCCAAAAGGTTATGTGCGTTGCCGAGGCCGTTTGCGACAGCGACGCGAATCTCTTTGCCGTCCATCGTTATGCTTCCGACCTTTATTCCGTCGAATCCCCTGATGGAACTTAGCTCGATATCGACCAGTGTTTCACCCGTGTAAAGTTCGTAAGCTGTTCGCAGCGCGGCTTCCATAACACCGCCCGTAACGCCAAATATCGTGCCTGCGCCGGAAGACATTCCCATTGGCGAATCAAATTCTTCCGGCTTAATGTTCAAAAAGTCGATACCCGCCGACTTAATCATCCAGACGATTTCGCGGGTAACCGCAACAATGTCGGTTGCCTGCATACCGTTGACCATCAGTTCAGGTCTCCGGGCTTCGTATTTCTTGGCCGTGCAGCACATTATCGCGACGCTGACGATATTCTTCGGGTCAACCTTTATCTGCTCGGCAAAATGTGTCTTGATAATCGCGGACCCCATCGACATAGGCGATTTGCAGGTCGATATGTTTTCAATCAGGTCGGGATAAAACTGCTCCATATATTTCATCCACGCGCTGGAGCAGGAGGTTATCATTGGGAGTTTGCCTTTTTCCTGTACCCGTTCGAGAAATTCGCTTGCCTCTTCGAGGATAGTCAAATCAGCGGAAAATTGTGTGTCAAACACATAGTTAAATCCAAGTTTACGAAGCGCCGCCACGGTCTGGCCTTCCATATTTTTGCCCGGAGGCAGGCCAAACCCTTCGCCGATGGCTGCCCGCACCGACGGGGCGATTTGGGCGACTTTGACTAAAGAGTCATCGTTGAGCTTTGCGAATAACTCTTGCGTATGATTTTTTTCGACAAACGAAGCGGTAGGACAAACGTTGATGCACTGTCCGCAGGTGGTGCAGACACTTTCGGCAAACGGCATATCATAAGCGGGCATAACAACGGTGTTGAAGCCCCTGTTGGCCTGACCAAGAGCGTTTACGCCCTGGATTTCAGTGCACATCCTGACACACCTGCCGCATAGAATGCACTTATCCGGGTCCCTGATGACCGAGGTGGAAGACAGGTCCTTGTGGTAATGTTTTCGTTCGCCGGCGAAATGTCTGTGGCGAATGCCCATCGCGTATGCTAGCCGCTGGAGCTCGCAGTTGCCGTCTCGCTCGCAGACGTGGCAGTCCTCGGGGTGATTATCCAGAAGCAGCTCGACTATGTCGCGCCGGGCCTGGCGAATTTCCTTTGTATTGGTATGTATCTTCATACCGTCGAAGAGCGGATAAGCGCAGGAGGCGATATAGTTTTTCATTCCTTCTACTTCGACGATGCAGACCCTGCACGCGCCTTCGATGGAAAGCTTGGGATGATAGCACAGACGCGGTATGTGATAGCCGCAGCTGTCCGCCGCCTCCATAATTGTCTGGTCCAGGTCAACCCGGTATGGTTTGCCGTTGATTGTTATCGTTACTTTTTCGTCCATTGTTCGTTGTCCTTATTTTTTTATGATAGCGTCGAATTTACATTTGCTGAAACAAGCGCCGCATTTGATACACTTATTCTGGTCGATTATATGTTTTGCCTTGGTGGTGCCGGTTATCGCGACGACGGGGCAGACCTTTTTGCAGGCGCCGCAGCCGACGCATTTGTCGGTAATTTCGTAGGTGAGAAGTTGTTTGCAGACGCCCGCCCGGCATTTTTTGTCCTTTACGTGCTCTTCATATTCTTCACGGAAATTCAATATTGTGCTGAGCACCGGGTTGGGGGCCGACTGTCCAAGACCGCAAAGCGACGCTTTTTTAATCATATTGCCAAGCCGTTCGAGATTTTCGATGTCGTACATCTCGCCCTTTCCCTCGGTAATCTTGATGAGGATATCGAGCATTCGCTTAGTGCCTTCCCGGCAGGGCGTGCATTTACCGCAGGACTCGTTCTGCGTGAACTCAAGGAAGTATTTCGCGATATCGACCATACAGGAATCATGGTCGATGACAATCATGCCGCCGGAGCCCATAATGGAGCCGGCTTTAGCGAGCGACTCATAATCGACAGGTGTGTCGAGATATTTGGCAGGCAGACATCCCCCCGAAGGGCCGCCTGTCTGCACTGCTTTAAATTCTTTGTTGTTCGGTATTCCGCCGCCGATGTCGTAGATTATTTCCCGCAGAGTTGTCCCCATAGGCACTTCGATTAACCCTGTGTTAACCACCATACCTGCCAGCGCAAAGACCTTTGTGCCTTTGCTTCGTTCAGTGCCCACGGTGCTGAACCATTTCCCGCTGTCGAGAATAACGACGGGGATGTTGGCCCAGGTTTCCACGTTGTTTATCAGGGTCGGCTTTCCGAACAAGCCCTCGACCGACGGATAGGGCGGTCGCGGTCTTGGCATACCTCGGCCTCCTTCGATAGAACGGATAAGTGCTGTCTCTTCGCCGCAGACAAATGCGCCTGCGCCGAGCCGGATGTCGATATCGAAGCTGAAATCCGAGCCGAGGATGTTCTTGCCGAGGAAGCCGTGTTCTCTCGCGTCGGCGATTGCTTTTTCCAGTCGGCGGACCGCCAGCGGGTATTCCGCCCGGATATATACGATGCCCTGTTTTGCGCCGATGGCGTAACCGCCGATAATCATACCTTCGAGAACTGTATGCGGGTCGCCTTCGATTGCGCTTCTGTCCATAAATGCGCCCGGGTCGCCTTCGTCGGCGTTACAGATGACGTATTTTTCATCACTGGCGGACCTCGGCGAGTTTGGCGAACCGGCCCTTGCTGTAATCTGCCATTTCACCCCGGTCGGAAATCCAGCCCCGCCTCTGCCTCGCAATCCCGAAAGCTTGACCTCTTCTATGACCTGCTTGGGCGTCATATCGGTCAGAACTTTGGCGAGTGCCTCATAGCCCCGCAGCGAGAGATAATCGTCGATATTTTCCGGGTCGATTATGCCACAGTTTCGCAGCGCGATTCGCATTTGTTTGCCGAAAAATTTCGCATCGCCGAATATTCTGAAGAACCGGTTGTAAAGATGGTCTTCCTGTATCGCAAGCCGGGCGAGCGGTTTGCCTTTTACTATGTGCTCTTCGACAATTTCCGGGATGTCATTGGTTGTAACGTTGCCGTAAATCGTATAGCCCGGATTAATCACTACTATCGGACCCTTGTCGCACATGCCGAGACAGCCGGAAAGATTGACGCGAACATCATTCGTAAGATTGTGCTCTTTAAGCTGCTGCTCCAGAATCTTGCGGATCGCAGCATTGTCCTTTTGAATACAGCCCGTTCCATCGCATATTGTAATTATGTATTTCTTGCTCACTTTTTAAGTCCTCTCTGTCTAATCTATAACCCACTCTTTGATGACTTCACCCTTTTTAAGATGCTTGTCGATAATCTGCTGTGCCTTTTCGGGGTTTATCTTGCCGTAGCGCACAGGATTTTTACCGACCTCGATGACTTCGACGGTTGGTTCGAGGTTGCACCTGCCTGCGCATCCTTTCTGGCTGAGATACACGTCGGTCAATCCGCCCTTTGTGACAGCATTTTTGAAGACCTCCATCACTTCCTTGGAGCCGGCGGCGATTTCGCACGTTGCCATCCCGACGTAAACCCTCTTGGAGGACAAATATCCTTTGCCGATGATTCTGCTTACGGCTTCCGCACGTTTTTTCTTTATTATGTCAGTTGGTTTTGCCACTGTGCTAATTCCTTTCAATCTCGAATATAAACGAGTTACCCGCGTGTCGCGGCTCAACCCGGATTCTGCCCCCGTGTTTTTCGATAATTTGCATTGTTATGTAAAGCCCGAGGCCCGTGCCTTTGACTTTTTTCGTCTCCGCAGTTTCGAGCCGGCTGAACTTTTTGAAGAGCCGGTCTTTCTGTTCATCGCTTATCGGGGTCGAATCATTATAAACATCAATCTCGATTTTGGTTCCGTTAACCTTCGATTTAATAAGTATCCTGCCATTTTCCCTGCCGTATTTTATCGCGTTGCTTATCAGGTTGTTGGCCGTAACAAGCATAAGGTCGTGGTCGGCATTTACCCGCAGGTTTTGCTCGACCTCGTTATCAATCGTGATGTTTTTCCGCACCGCCATCGGTTTTAGAGAATCGACCGATACGTCGAAGATATCTTTTCTGAGGTCCAGTTCTGTCTTGTTCACCACAAGGTCGCCTTTTTCGATTCTGCCGAGATTCAGGAACTTGTGAACCGTGGATTCCAGATAATCCAGGTTGCGTGTAATCGAATCGAGCGCCTTTCGTTGCTTGAAATTCACCATTCCCAGAATGCCGTCTCGAACCGCGTAAGCATTAATAATGGCGGAAGCGAGAATTCCTTTAAGCTCGTGCGAGACAAAGCCAATCAGGTCGATATAGTTTTTATTCGCGTCTGCCAGTTTCTCGTTGATAATCTTCAAACTCTTCTCTCGTTCGTTAAGTTTTACGGACATATCGTTGAAGGCGTCCGCGAGGTTATCGATTTCAGCCACGCCGGTTTTTTTGCCGACTGCGTATGTGAGGTCTCCATTGGATACCTTGTTGGTCGCGTTGAGCAATTGCGTCAGCGGCCTGGATATGCCGCCGGCGAGAATGAAGGACAGTATTGTCGCAAGCGCAGTTGCAGCTGCGACGATTGCCAGAAACGCCAGTGTAATATGCCTGGTCATCGAATCGAAGGGTTCAGCAAGCGTGCCTACATAAATGATGCCGATTATATTCCCGTTTATGTTCGTTATCGGCTCATAAGCGGTCTTGTACCAGGCGTTCACGACAAACGCCCTGTCATCCCAGACGTTTCCTTTCTCCACGACCTCTTTATAAACCTGCGACGAGACCCTTGTGCCGATGGCTCGCTGTCCGTTTTCATCGAGAACGTTGGTGGATACCCGTGTGTCGCCCTGGAAAATCGTTACCGTACCGACGGGTTTGGAATGGTATTGCTCACTTCCGAATACAAGCTGCTGGATTTTGTCAACCAGCTCATAGTCGCGGTTGATTATTCTTCCGCCGTAGTAAACCTTCTCTACCTTGCCGTTTTTATCGAGCACGGGCAGGGCGTATTCCTTGACCATTACCGCGTCGAGCTGTTTTTTGTCCGTTGGCAGGGCCATTGGCGTAGCCCTGATTTGAATCCTTGTGGTTTCCACCAGCGACGGGTCAATTCTGGAAAGCTCCTCATCAGACATTATCCTTGTTCCGCCGATACCTTTGCGGGAATCGAAGGCAGATTTGACAATTTCACTGCTGGTCGTCTCAATCTCGGAGGCGGTATCGCATTTCAAATAGTGAAGATTCATACGGACACGAAGCTCGGCAATGCTGCTGTCAAAGTTGACCAGGTTGAATGCGGTTTCTATCCTGTCAATCTCACCCTGGTAAAAACTTCTCGCCGCCTTGAGGTTGTCCCTGACCTTGCGCTGGGCGCGGTCCATTATGTCCGCTTTAATAACGTAATAACCAAGTATCGCAATCAAGGAGGCCAGCACCACGATGATAATGAACATCGACAAAAGTATTCGGCTTTTCAGCGGTTTCGAAAACATCTATTTGTCCCGGGCGCTATCCCCGGCCTTTACGAAATAGATGATATTTTCAAGTTCAGTAACCAGGTTAATGTTGTTAATGACGCAATCAGCCGATTCACGAAGCGTAATCGGCGCAAAATTAAGAACCCCCTTAATTCCCGCGGATTTCATCAGCTCAAGGACTTGTTGCGCCGCATAGTCCGGAACGGCAATAATGCCAATCTTAATGTTTTTTGCCAGAATGTAATCGTGCATTTCCTCAGGCGGCAGGATGGGGATGCTTTCGTGCGTACTGTATTTGGTCGGGTCAACGTCAAAGCCGGCCGCAATGCGTATGCCGCTTTTCTCAAAGCCGGGGTAGTGCAAAAGCGCCTTTCCTATGTTGCCGACTCCGACAAGGACGATTTCCTGAATTTGATCTTTGCCGAGGATTTTGTTCAGTTGGTTGAGCAAATCGTCAACCTGGTAACCCCCGCGGCGGTGTCCTGCGATTCCGAAAATCGAGAAGTCCTTGCGGACCTGTGCGGCGGTCACGCTGGCGGCATCGGCCAGATTGTCCGAAAAAACCCGGACGAAATTCAGGGCTTTCAGCCGAATAATCGCATTCCTATACCGCGATAACCGCATTATACAAGTTCTGTTAGGCATATTCATATTTTCTCATTATCTCTCAAATTACATACTTATTCGACGCAATTCAATATAATAATGCACCTATAGAGCTATTATATAACAGTATACGAACTTTATATTGACTTGTCAACTATATATTGTGAATATTTTCACATATAAACGCCTTCTCTTTTATAACTGACTTTTCAAAGCATGCTCAGCAACGTAAGTGTCCAATAAATAAGAAGATATGAAAGAAAGTGTAAAATGTTTGCTATCAGCGGAAAGTGGGACAGTGCATATGCGTATTAGTAAACTGTCAAGCTTTTGGTTTTTCGGTTCTGATAAGCAACCTATCAATGCTGTCTATATCCACAGCAAGGCGAAAAACAACCCGCGGTTCGTGACGCGGCATAAAACGACCCGCCTCCGTAGCGCAGCGTAGAACGGAGAGGCCGGGATTCGAACCCGGGGTACGGTTTTACCCGTACGACGGTTTAGCAAACCGTTACCTTCAGCCACTCGGTCACCTCTCCGAGACAGCAGGTTAGTTTAGTGATTGAATCGATTTTATGCAAGCGCATAAAAAAAAGCGGCTGATGATAAGAATACCAGCCGTTTTTTATGGTTTTGGTAATAGTTCTTATTCGCCGCCGCGGACGAGCATCGCGAGCGAATAAACCCTGTAATTACAGGTGATATAAAGCGTTTTATAGTCCGGCCCGCCGAAACAAACATTCGCAGGGACATCAGGCGTCGGAATCATTTTAAGTTGCTGGCCGGTCGGCGAAACAATCCATACTCCGCCTAAACCTGTGAAATAAAGGTTACCACGCTCGTCAATGGTCATTCCATCTGGGTCGCTGGTATAAGACGTTGTTGGTTTGAAGAACACCGAGCCGGTGCCGAGCGTCCCATTGGAATTGATTGGGAATACCCACCAGCGTTTATAAGTAACATTGCTGCTGCTGCTTTCGGAGACATAGAGTTTGGTTTCGTCTAAAGAAGTAAGGATGCCGTTTGGCTGGTTCAAAGCGTTGTTGACACGTGTTACAGAACCGTCCGGCTTGAGAAGATATACGCCCTGATATGTGGCTGAGCTCCAGTCGGGGCAGGTAAAATAGATGTTGCCGTTGGCCAGTTCGCACAGGTCATTGGGTTTGTCCGGAAGCGTTGTGGTGCAGAGGACAACGGCGTCTTCGGGGCCTGATGCTCCTATGCGGAGACTGCGAATCTGCATTGTGCTTTCGTCAGCCGTAAGCAGTCGGCCATCAATCGAAAGGACCGTACCGTTGGTTTGTGGGGCGTTGTCCATCCATACCGTCGCGTTGTTCGGCGAGTCGAGCCGTAAAATCTGATATGTGCCGGTGCTTCTGGGTCTTTTGGTAAAGAAAAGTTTATTGCTGTTTGGGTCCCATGTCGGCCCTTCGAAATTGTAACTGGCGTCATAATAAACCTGCTGTAGTGTCGCCCCGGGGACAACTACGTCATTGGTGAGCAGGGAAAGCCAGTTGTCGGCGAGGACATACAGGTCTTTTTCATCAATTACGCCATCACCGGTTGTCGAGGACATATCGCAGCAGGGGTCCCAGTTGGTATCGCCTGATGTGCTGCGCCATGCCTTGGCGAATTTAGCGAAATCCTTAAAATCAACATAATAGTCGCCTGTGAGGTCAGGCCAGCCCGCCGATGCTGCTGTAACGAGTTCGATGCCATTGCCCGTGCCGAGGTTGCGGGTGTATTGTCTGTCGGTTGCGTTATTCCAGTGCTCGTGAACACCCAAGCTTGCGGTCAGACGTCCGTCATGATTCGGGTCATAGACAGTTCCTGATGGCGGATTGGGAATCAATGCTGCCTCGTGGAGATAATCATCCGTGCCGTCGCCTCCCGGTCCATCAGTATCCGGCCATTGAGAATAGAGAATGTCGAAGCCGACGGAGTCGATGGCGACCGGGTCCTGTGAAGCCAAAAAGCTCGAAGGCCAGTCATTGTTAAACGGCGGATTCGGGAATTTCAACGGGGCATTCGGCCAGACGTTATTTTGGCAATGCTTTGTCGTATATAGCCCGTCAATAAGGCAGAGAACGGTTCTGCCGCCAATTTCGGGATGCCCCATAAAATCAACTAAAGGCCTGTAATGTCCCATCCCGGGGACGCCCCAGACCTGTTTGGCATGAAGATCGTAATAGCCGGATTGATTGGGTGTTCTGCATAGAGTGCCATAGTGGTTTTTGCCGCACATTGTTACGCCTGCTTGGTTGTAATGACCTTTTAAATTTCCGAGGTTGATTACATAGGCGGCGTTATGGTAAATATTGGGGACATAATCCTTGTTGGTTGCGTTGTTGGAGTTGGCATCAGCCCAATATACACGAGGATTGGTAGAGGGAGTGGTTGTTTTGGTGCGCCCGCTGGTTCCCACAATGTCGATATATGTTGCATGGGGAAAGTCGGTGTGGAGCCTGTTGTAGTAGTCATTGACAAAGGTGCACACCGTATCGCCGATAGCGATGTCAACATCATTTACCCCGACGACGTTTACGAGCTGGTCGAGAACGGCGTGCATAACCTCCGGTGAAGTGTTTGGGTAATTAAGATAATTGGTATTATTATAAGTGTAACTTAAAGAGCCGATGAGTCCGACGAGGTTGACTTTAATAATAATTTTTTCGCCGGACTGGTATCCGACGTTGCCTTTGCCGTGTTGCTGGTTGAAGTAGCGGAAAATAGAGTCCCAGGCGGCATAATCACTGCTTTTGCCGGTCAATGACCGCAGTGATTTTGAAACCATTGCGTTAACGACGTTTTGGTCTGTGTGGGTGGGGTCATAGTAGTTTCCATCGCCGATTCCCCCCCAGTTGGTGGCAGTGGGGTCCCAAATCCACGCGACCCGGCCCGGATGCACGCCCTTGCCATCGCCTATCGGGGCGTTTGCCGCCTGCGGAACACGGGGTGGCGGGGCTGCGAGGGTTTCGTCCTGAGATGTATAGCTGAGAGCCACATAAATAGATGCTACGCTTATGACGATGCAGATTGCCGCTAAAACATAGCGGGCCCGCACAAGATGACGTTTTGCCTTATGAAACGCGATAGTTGAGGCAGCCAGACCGACAATCCAGACGATAAAGCCCGATGCGAGCGGAAACGCCAGTCGCTGACAGGGATACGCCGCCCGCGATGGCTTGGGTATCACACGGATTAAAAACCAGATTAACGCAGCCAGACCCGTGAACGGGAACAGCCACCACGCCCACTTTTTGTTGTGAACCGAGTTGATTATTTTACCTGTTTTGGGACAAACACGCGGCTGGTCTTCTTTTTTTAAAAATAACATCACCGACGCTCCTTTTTTGGGGTGCAGTTTTAAGAACGACTGTCAACCAGTTTACCAAGAATAGGGGGCGGAATCAATGATTTTATGTCGGCGGTGCGTTATGTCTGTATTTATGCCTCTGCTGATGCGAAAGACAGCTTTTTTAGACCGCGGTCTTTTGTTCTGTGGCCGCTGATTTTGTCTGTTTTGCCTTTTTCCAGAGCAGTTCGCATAAATCCTTAATACCTTCGCCCGTTACGGCTGAAATCGGGTAAATGCGGTGTTTGATCTGTTTTCGCAGTTTCTTTACGATTTCGCCTTCCGGGTCGAGGTCAATCTTATTGGCGACGATAAGCTCCGGCTTTTTGGCGAGCGATTTGCTGTATTTTTCAAGCTCTTTGCGAATTTGGCGGTAGTTTTTCGCCGGGTCCGAGCCGTCGGGCGGCATAATATCAAGTATGTGAACGATGATGCGGGTCCTCTCGATATGCCTGAGAAATTCAAAGCCCAGTCCCGCTCCTTCATGTGCTCCTTCGATAAGGCCCGGCAAATCCGCCATAACGAACCTGCGTTCACCGGTTAATTTTACGATACCGAGTACCGGCTCAAGCGTCGTGAATGGGTAGGGGGCGATTTTGGGTCTCGCTGCCGAGCATCGCGAAATCAGCGTGCTTTTGCCCGCGTTGGGCATACCCACCAAACCGATGTCCGCTATCAGCTTCAGTTCCAGACGTAGATTCCGTTCCTGGCCCGGCACGCCTTGCTCCGCGAATCTTGGCGCCTGGTAAATCGACGTTGCGAATCGGCTGTTGCCCCTGCCCCCTTTGCCTCCCTCGCAGATGCATACCTTCATACCGTTCTCGTTGAGGTCTTTAAGCAGCAGGTCGTAATCAGCGTCGAAAATGAGCGTTCCAGGCGGCACCCTGATTATCAAATCATCGCCGTTGGCCCCGGTACAATTTTTATTTGTGCCCGGCTCTCCATTTTTGGCATACCAGTTGTGTTTGCCCGCGAAGTCCAGAAGAGTATCGAGATTTGCGTCGGCTAAGAAAATAAGGTCGCCGCCTTTGCCTCCGTCGCCGCCGTCCGGGCCTCCGTTCGGGACATATTTTTCCCGCCGGAAGCTCACCTTGCCGTTGCCTCCGTCGCCTGCCTTCACATGGATTTTCGCTTCATCTACAAACATTCATCGCTTCTTTACATAAAAAAAGGATGGCACAAAGACCATCCTCTTATCGGTAATCCTTTTGTTTTGCTTATACGACGTTGACTTTTCGGCCCGCTATCTGGACTTTGCCTTCGCTGACTGCGAAAAGTGTATAATCCCTGCCCATCTGGACATTCTTGCCCGCGAAGAACTTCGTGCCGCACTGCCTGACGATGATACTGCCTGCCTTGGCTATTTCGCCTGCATACAGCTTGATGCCCCGATATTTCGGGTTACTGTCTCTGCCGTTTCTTGTTGACCCTTGTCCCTTTTTATGTGCCATAATTTTACCTCGTTGTTTCTATTGTCATAACAGCTTCTATTTTAGCCAAAACCAGCATTCTAACGATTGCCGGACCGGTTGTCCAGCAGTTTTTCAGCAGTTTTTTGCCATTTTCGGCTTGCTGCTTACCGCCCTCTGACGTCCTTTGCCTTTCTGTAATTGAAATCTGCAATCGGAAATCGAATTAATTTATTCCTTTGCGCCGGTTTTTTCAAGCAGTTGCACAATTTCTGTACGGCCCATCGTTCTTGCTACCCATAAAGCTGTCTCGCCGTTGTTGGTTTTCGCATTGACGTCAGCGCCCTTTTTGAGAAGGAGCTTGACAACCTCCGTATGGCCTTTCTGCGATGCAATCCACAGGGCAGTTGCGCCGTCGGTGATGTCCTTTGCATTTACATCAGCGCCCTTTTCGAGAAGGAGCTTTACTATTTCCGTATGGCCGTTCCGCGATGCAGTCCACAGGGTTGTTACGCCATCGGTGGTGTACTTTGCATTTACATCAGCGTCCTTTTCCAGTAGGAGCTTGACGACCTCCGTATGGCCGTCCTGCGATGCAATCCACAGGGCGGTTATGTCGTCGGCGTTTTTTGCATTTACATAAGCGTCCTTTTCGAGAAGGAGTTTGACGACCGCCGCATGACCTTTCTCTACTGCAAACATCAGGGCGGTTGTGCCGTAGGTGATGTCCTTTGCATTTACATCAGCGTCCTTTTCCAGTAGGAGCTTGACGATCTCCGTATGGCCGTTTTTCGCCGCCCACATCAGTGCCGTCACACCATGGTAGTCTGTGATGTTGGGGTTGGCGCCTTCGGCAAGAAGGGTTCGCACGACGGGGAGGTTGCCATCTCTTGCGGCCTGAATCAGTTGAGCGTTCTTATCTGGTGTATTCACGTCAGCAAAAACAGTGGGTATCAAAGATATGCACACTATCGAAAACAGAATTCGTTTCATAAGATTCTTCCTCGTTATTTTTCCGTTTTTCGTATTACTCGCAAAATATCACCCGTGGAATTAGGAAGAGAGCCACGAGCTAAGCCACTGCAGCCAATGCCCACGTAAAAATCGCCGCCCGTTTCAACGAAAGATCTCGTGAAACTGGTGGTAGTAAATGTTACTTCGCAATGCCATGTTCTCACATCCCTCGTAGAATAAATGGTATTTTCAAAGGTGCCTTCTGCCGCTGGTCGGGTGCACAATGCGTAGAGGGTTTCCCCGCTCACACACGTATCCATTACATTTTTGTCCTCGAAAAGGCCTATGACCGATGCTTCTGTCTGGTTTGGTTCGATGAACAGCAGGGGAAACGGTCCGTATTCCAGAGTAGTACCTATTCCCGCAGAGACGAGGATTAGCCCCCCGGCAAAGGGGATCGCTTCCGTGCAACGCCACCCAGGCCAGGATGAAGCGACATCCTTCGCCGACTGCGCACCTTCTGGAACCACTTTATCGCTGTAGAGGACGCCATTTTCGTAACGGCAAAGGTTGTTGAAGAAGTCAAAAGCAAACAGTTGGCTATTCCATGTGAACAGAGTGCCCGGAAAACTTTTGAACACCACTGGTTCCCAGGTTTGCCCCCAATTTTTCGAAGCAAGCAGTTTTGGGGCGTGCTCAGTGTTTACCACAGCAAATAATGTCCCTTGCGCATACGCCATATTAAAGCAGTGCAGCCCGTTGGGGATTGTCCGCACTTTGCGCCAAGCCCCCGACTCCTTGATGTAGATATTGCCGAAATCCCAGGACTCCTGCGGGTCATTGCCCGGCACGACGAGTTTGCCTTCAAAAATGTAAAATTTTGAAACCATCTCGTCCGGCGCAGTATAGTCAAGCGTAAACTGGTTTTGTCCGGGGACAAAGCAATAAATGTCAGTTGGCCCGGCGTTGTTCCAATAATCGCCGCTGCCTAAATAGATGCGGCCATCATAAACCACCATATCCCAAACGTTACGCGCAAAGACCGAAGGTTTGTCCTCCTTCCAGTCCATGTTGTCGGGAAATCGTTTCCGAAACGGATTGCCCACGACAACGACTTCTTTCGGGGGTACTTGATTTGGCCCATCCAGTTGGACCTTCATTACCGGGTTCCGGATTCGGCGTGTTGGTGCCGGCGGCTTCGATTTGTCTTGTGGGGGAGGGCTGACCTGATTGGCAGATGGAGCCCATACGAGGTTGGCCGACTTATCAATATAGCTAACCTTTCCTTTGTCATCGCTTACAAGAGCCAAGCCGCCGGAAAAACCCTCAGCGCGAAAGAAATTCGGCTCAATCACCGTCTTTCCGTTAGGGTCAATGTATCCCCATTTGTACTTAACCCGAACTGGCGCCAGCCCCTCGGAAAAAGGTCTTACCTCTTCGAACTGCGCCGGGACAACCATTTGTCCGGACCTGTCAATCAAGCCATATGTCCCGCCGGCCTGGGTGAGCACAGCTGCCAATCCGTGGGAAAACGGATTGGCACTGAAGAAACGCCTCGCAATTACCAGCTTGCCCGTCTTATCTATGTATCCCTCATTGTCGGTGCCGCCTTCCACAAACGCCAGTCCTTCAGAGAACTCGTCCGCCCAATAGTAATGCGGCTCAATTGCCACTCGGCCGGTTGTATCCACATAACCCCATTTGCTGCCGATTTTTACTGGTGCCAGTCCCTCACGGAAGTACCAGGCGTCATCGAAGGTTGGCTTTATAACCAGAGTCATCTTCTGGTCAACATAGCCCCATTTTCCATCGACTTTCACAGCAGCCAGACCTCCAGAAAAGTTGCGGGCCATCTCAAACACGGTGTTGCTTGTCAAATTACCTTGTCGGTCTATGAACTTCCATTTTCCATCTAATGCAACGGCACTGAATCCTTCCGAAAAGCTGGAGCATTTGTCGAATTGGGCTGGCACCACCACTTTCCCTTGGTCGTTCACGAATCCCCACTTGTCCCCAAGGAGAACGGCGGCCATGTCTTCGGAAAACTCCAAAGCAGATGCGTACTGGGGCTCGATTATCATTTTGCCCGTGTGGTCAATGTAACCGACTTTCCCGCCCTGCCACGCTAGTCGGGGGCCATCCTTCCTAATAAGAACGGCAGGCGTCACGGTTTTCCCGAGTAGTTGCACGATATCTGTATACCCTCTGCTTCTTGCCGCCACTAATGCTGTCAGACCGTTATTGGATTTGGCGTTAATATCAGCGCCCTTTTCAAGAAGAAACTTGGCGACTTCCGTATGGCCCTCCATCGCCGCCATTATCAAGGCCGTTACGCCTCTATTATTACGGGCGTTGACCTCTGCTCCATCAGCCAGCAGGGTTTGCACGGTTTGGAGGTCTCCATCGTAAGCGGCTTGAATCAATTGAGCATTCTTATTCGGTGTATTCACATCAGCAAAAACAGTGGGTATCAAAGATATGCACACTATCGAAAACAGGATTCGTTTCATAAGGTTCTCCTTTGCTATTTTCCCGTCCTCCGCCTTCTGTCCTCTGTTTTGTGCCCGAGTTATCTGTTAAACGCTCTGCGCTATTCGGTTTTTATCGTTCTGCTTCGACGATTGCCTTCATTTGCGGCAATGGAATCAATCCTTCGGTTGCCAGCTTGATTTTGCCGTCGGGAGCGATAAAGAAACTGCATGGTATGCCGCTTATAAGATTGTAAGGCCCGGGCATAATTGCCGGGCTGGTCGCGGTAACGGGATAGTTGATGACCGGGTTTGCAGCAACGAAATTTCTGACGCGTTCAGGGGTGTTTCTCTGGTCGATATAGGATATGCCCAGAATCACGAGCTTGTCTTCGCCGATTTGCTTTCTCAGCTCAATGATATGCGGAATTTCCGTGATGCAGGGTCCGCACCATGTCGCCCAGAACGTGAGCATCACAGTTTTGCCCGTGTATTTGCTGAGCGTATACTTTTTATCGTTGAGGTCTGTAACGGTGAAATCCGGCGCGTTTCTCCCGTACCATTCGGTAAAAGTGGGCTCCCAGCTTGTGGCCCGGCGGATTATTTCGTTTAAGGTGGGTTTTGGCGAAGTGGGTTTAGAAGATGGAGGACTGTTGTTGTCCTTCACGCCGTTACTGTCCGTTTTCTGTTCTATGTTGTCTGTATTCTGTCCTCCGATTTGTGGCTGTTTTTTGCAGCCGAGAATCGCTCCCATAGCCACAATGACTGCGACAACCCCGATTCCGTATTTTATTTTGCTGTATTTCATATTGGAATTATACAGACAGACGCCCTGATTTACAAAAAAATTATCCCTCAATCACCAATCGACAATCGCCAATCTCTTGTGTCTTTCGTCTTTGGTCTATAGTATTGACCTGTATGGATGAACAAACCGAACGTGACCTTGGCCCGCAGCCGCTCGTTGCAATCTTGGCGAAGCTGAATTTGAAGCCGCACGACCTTGTCGCTGCCTCAACGCAGCAGCTTACGCACAAAATGGTCTCGCGTGCCGCAAAGGGCCGACGCCTGACCCTCAATACCCAGACCAAGGTCCTCAACGCCCTCAATACCGCCGCAGGCAAAAACTATTCCCTCCGCGACCTCTTCAATTACTGAATTGAAATCCCCAACTCAAAACCAAAAACTTGTGTCTTGCCTGCCCCCACGGCTACCCCTAAGGGGTGTGGGGGGTAGTTCCCGGTTTTTAATTGAAAATCACCGCAGGATTACTACACTGGTCTTTTGTAACCGCAAGCTAAAATGAGTGTTATGAAATTAACAGGAGCGACAAAATGAAGCCGTGGAAAAAAACACTGTTTTCAACCCTGATATTTGGACAGCTTTTTTTAACAGCCGGATGTCAAACTCTTGCCCCAAGTGTGGCCGAACCGGGCAGGGAACTACTACTGATGGATTCTGGATGGCTATTCTTCAAAGGCGATGTGCCCGGCGCTGAAAAGGCAGATTTCAATGATGGAGATTGGCGTAAGCTGGACATTCCCCACGACTGGAGCATCGAAGGGCCGTTTAATCAGGAATGGGCTAGTGGTACAGGTTTTCTTCCGGGGGGAATTGGATGGTATCGCAAAACATTTACTATACCTAAAAACAATGAAGGTAAAAAAGTCTATATTTATTTTGATGGGGTATATAATAATAGCGAAATGTGGATTAACGGAAACTATCTGGGAAAGCGTCCCAATGGCTATATTTCTTTTCAATACGATTTAACTCCTTATCTAAGATTTGGAGACAAAAATGTCATTGCAGTAAAAGTTGATCATTCCTTATACGCCGATTCTCGCTGGTACACTGGTTCCGGGATTTATCGCGATGTAAAACTTGTTATTATTTCTCCTGTTCATATTAAACAGTGGGGGGTCTTTGTTACTACTCCTTTAGTTACAAAACAAAAAGCATTAGTTAATATAGATGTAACTCTTGTCAATGAGCTTGATGAAAGTGCTAATCTCGTTGTAGAAAACCATTTTGTTTTTGGCAATGACACCATTGAAAAAACAGAGCAAGACATTTCACTTGAGGCAATGCAAGAATCTTCAATAAGGCAAACAATAGAGATTGTTAATCCTAAACTTTGGGATGTCGAACAGCCTAACTTGTATAAACTTTTTACTTTCGTTAAAAAAGATGGAAAACTTATTGATAATGTAACAACTGCTGTTGGTATCCGAGACATTAGATTTGATGCCGAAAAAGGGTTTTTTCTCAACGGGGAAAATATAAAACTTAAAGGCGTTTGTCTCCATCACGATGCAGGCTGCTTGGGCGCAGCAGTGCCACGTAAAGTTATTGAGCGGCGCTTGGATATTTTAAAAGAAATGGGTTGCAATGCCATTCGTACCAGTCACAATCCATATTCTTCAGATTTTATGGATTTATGCGACGAAAAAGGGTTTTTAGTTCAAGATGAAGCATTTGACGAATGGGAACTTCCAAAACGAAAATGGGTCGAAGGATGGAATGTTGGGAAACCCAGCCTGGATGGAAGTTCAGTATTTTTTAAGGTATGGCACCAAAAGGATCTTAGGGATCTGATTCTTCGTGATCGTAACCATCCGTCTATTATTATGTGGAGCATTGGCAACGAAATTGATTATCCAACCGATCCCTACACGCATCCTGCTCTGAATAGCGAAGCCAATCCACAAACATGGGCAAAACATGATCCAAAACTGCCTGATGGCAATAGGTTGGGTGAAATTGCAAAAGAACTTGTAGCCATTGTAAAGAAGTACGATACCACACGGCCTGTGACAGCAGGATTAGCTTCAGTGGTTATGTCAAATGAAACCGGTTATGCCGATGCCCTCGATATAGTGGGATATAACTATCAAGAAGGTCGTTACGAACCAGATCATAAGAAATATCCTAATCGTGTAATTTACGGAAGCGAAAATGGTATGTCTCTCGAAGCATGGAAAGCCGTAATAGATAATGATTATGTTATTGGGCAGTTTTTGTGGACTGGAATTGAGTATATGGGAGAATCCCGGCAATTCCCTGCCCGTAATAATACAGCTGGCACTATTGATCTTGCCGGAAATAAAAAAACAGAATTCTATTTCAGACAAAGTCTCTGGAGTAACAAGCCAATGGTTTACGTAGGAACTTCTGACCCTGCTATATCTAAAGGTGCAACTGATCTATGGAGTCATAAGAAAATTGATCCCGTCTGGAACTGGAAAGAGGGACAGGAAATTAATATAAGCGCTTTCACTAATTGCGAAGAAGTTGAATTGTTCCTGAATAACAAATCTATAGGAAGTAAAAAACTTGATGATTTTCCAGATAGGGTTATCACATGGAAATTGCCTTTTACAAAGGGAGTTCTAAAGGCTGTAGGGAAAATAAATGGTGCTGAACTTACTTCGTACGAATTAAAAACAGCTGGCCCGGCATCAAAATTGGTGGCCAAAGCTGATGTTTTAACTCTTAAAGCCGATAAACAAGATGTTTCACATATAGCAATAACGATTACTGATGAAGAAGGAGTCCCTGTTTTTGAAAAAGAAGGGGAAATAACTTGTGAAGTGACCGGCCCGGTCCGTCTTCTTGGTATCGAAGATTCTAACCCTATAAATATTGAAAATTATAAAGATAATAAACAAAATTCTTATCACGGAAAGGTGTTGCTTTATATTCAATCGCTTGATAAACCTGGAAAGGCAACTGTTAAAGTTACATCTCCCGGGCTTAAGCCTGCTTCAATCGAATTAAAAATTGTAAAATAAAAATTCTTCTTTAAATTAAAGGAAGGTATTCATTATTAAAAAATCACTTTGGATTATATTTACAGTTTTAGTATCGGCGAATTCCTTTTGTAAGGAAAGATCATCTATTGAGAAAACCGTAAGCAGGGAACGTCTCTTGATGGATTTTGATTGGAGATTTTTCAAAGGCGATACGCCCGGTGCTGAAAAGGCAGATTTCAATGACGGAGATTGGCGCAAGCTGGATATACCCCACGACTGGAGCATTGAAGGACCGTTCGGTGAGAAGGAGCCGACAGGCGGCAAAGGGGGGTATGTGCCTACCGGCGTCGGCTGGTACAGGAAACATTTCCGCCTGCCTGATTCTTACAAAGGCAAACAGATAACTATCGAATTCGATGGCGTGTATGAGAACAGCGAGGTGTGGGTCAACGGGCATTACCTTGGCAAGCGGCCGTTCGGATACATCAGCTTCTATTACGATATTACCCCGCATCTGAATTTTGGCGGCAGTGAGAACGTGGTGGCCGTAAAGGTGGACAACTCCCATCAATCCAATTCGCGGTGGTACTCAGGTTCCGGCATTTACCGGCACGCCTGGCTGCTGGTCACAGGCGATATCCATATCGCTCACTGGGGGACGTTCGTTATTACGCCGAAGGTGTCCCAAACGTCCTCACTGGTGCGGGTCAAAACAATTGTCCGGAATGAAGGCAAGGTTGCCGTCAGTTGCACGTTGACTACGAACATAATCGACAAGGACGGCAAGATGGTCGGGACGGTGCAGGGCGGTGCTGATGTCGCAGCGAATGGCGAGCACGAATTAACGCAGGAACTGACGATAGAGAATCCCAATCTCTGGTCTGTGGAAAATCCATATCTTTACACAGTTCACAGCAAGGTCCGCAGCGGCGATAAGTTGGTGGATGAATACGACACGCCCTTCGGAATCAGGGAGGTGGTCTTTGACGCGGACAAGGGCTGCCTGCTCAACGGCCGGCACGTCAAGCTCAATGGTGTGTGCCTGCACCATGATGGCGGGTGTGTGGGGTCGGCGGTGCCGGAACGTGTCTGGGAACGGCGGCTCGAACTCCTGAAGGAGATGGGCTGCAACGCCATCCGGACTTCCCATAATCCGCCGGCGCCGGAATTCCTGAACCTGTGCGACAAAATGGGATTTATGGTTATGGCCGAGGCATTTGACGAGTGGAAAGTTCCAAAATTCCAGATAGGCCCGTACGGATACGCTCAATATTTTGACGAATGGTCGGAGCGGGACGTAACAAGCTTCGTCCGCCGTGACAGAAATCATCCTTCGATTGTCCTGTGGAGCGCTGGAAATGAAGTGGGAGACCAGACCGACCCGAATGGCGCGCAGACGCTAAAACGGCTGGTTGGTTTTTTTCACAGGGAAGACCCTACGCGTTTAGTAACCGTGGGATGCGATATGATAAGCGCAGAACCGAAAGGCACGCCCAAGGAGTTCCTGGAGCTTTTGGATGTTGTCGGTTACAACTACGTGGCACGCTGGCGCGACCGGGCCGAAAAATATTATAGTATTGACCGGCACGATTTCCCCCAAAGAAAAATTATAGGCACGGAAAATCCGTCTATGGGCGGACTCAGGGGCGGTTATCGCGATTTGTCCCCAGGCACAGGAGAACACAGAAGGGGGCTAAGCGAGATGATTACTGTGGAGCAATTGTGGAGATTCACCAGCACCTATGATTACGTGGCGGGCGATTTTATGTGGACAGGCATCGACTATCTGGGCGAATCCCAGTGGCCTTCGAAGAATTCTTCCGCCGGGGTTCTGGATACCGCCGGATTCAGGAAAGACGGCTTTTATTTTTACCAGAGCCAGTGGACGGACAAACCCGTATTGCATATTTTTCCCCACTGGAACTGGAGCGGCAAAGAGGGGCAAATCGTCCCCGTTATCTGCTTCACCAATTGCGATACCGTGGAATTGTTTCTCAATGGTAAGTCCTTCGGCGTAAAGAGCTATATCTACCCATATCCCGGGGTACAATCCACCACCGGGGAATGGTATTTTCCGCCTCGCTCCAGGATTCCGCGAACCACAGGGGACCTGCACCTGTCCTGGGACGTGCCTTATGGGCCGGGGACGCTGAAGGCCGTGGGGACAAAGGATGGTAACGTTGTTTCAACGGCGGAGGTTGTTACAGCAGGCGAACCGGCCGCAATTGGTTTGTCCGCTGACCAGAATACAATCGCGGCGGACGGTCGTGACGTGGCGAATATCACGGTTCAGATATTAGACAGCCAAAACCATATAGTCCCCGCCGCATCCAATGACGTTACTTTTGAGATTCAGGGTGAAGGCAAAATCATCGGGGTGGATAACGGCAGGCCGGACAGTCACGAATCATTCCATGCCGACCGCAGGAAGGCGTTTAACGGTTTGTGTCTTGCGATTGTCCAGGCGAAATTAAAGCCCGGCAAAATCCAGCTGACCGCGAGAGCCGATGGGCTAAAAGAGGCGTCAATCGAAATAGAAGTAAAATCATCGCCGATTGCTGTTCCCGCTTTGCCGTAAAACATTATAATAAGAATTTCGTTTTTACAGACGTTGGCGTATATTTTATGAATATGAGGATTTTTATGAAAAAGCAAATTTTGGTTGTATTTTTAATATTCTTGTCTGGTCTGGTTTCTTGTCAGAAAAGGGTCTCATCTGTTCAGGTTCCTTGTCAGGAAAGGGCTTCTGCTGAAGCGGCAAATGGCCGCGAGCGATTGTTAATGGACTCTAACTGGCTGTTTGCTTTTGGCCACCCTTACGATACGGATAAAGATTTTAAGAACGGCACCTCTTATTTTACGTATTGGACAAAAACCGGCTACGGCGACGGCCCCGCGGCGGGCAATTTTGACGACCGCGCCTGGCGCACCATCAATCTGCCCCATGACTGGGCGGTAGAGATGCCTTTCGACAGCAAAGGCAGCCATAGTCATGGCTATAAAGCCGTCGGCAGGAATTTCCCCGAATCAAGCGTCGGCTGGTATCGCAAAAAGTTTTTCATTCCCGAATCCGACCTCGGCCGCAGAATCGTCATTGAATTTGATGGCGTTCACCGCGACTCCCGCCTCTGGATAAATGGCTTCTACATCGGCACGGAACATTCCGGCTACAGCAGCTTCCAGTACGATATTACCGATTATCTCAATTACGGCGGCCAGAACGTAATTGCCGTGCGCGTCGATGTCACTATGGAAGAGGGCTGGTATTACGAAGGGGCCGGGATATATCGCCACGTCTGGCTCACCAAAACCTCGCCCCTGCACGTCGCCCAGTACGGAACTTTTGTAACTTCTCAAATCGATAAACAGTCGGCCCGGATTACTGCCGCGACAACCGTCGCCAATGACGGCAACACCGACGCCGCCTTCAATATTATTCAAACCATTCTGGATGCCGATGGAAAACAGATTGCATCGGCCCAAATAAAATCTCTCCAGCTCCAGCCAGGCGAGAAAAAAGATTACCCCTGCGTAATTAACGTCGATAATCCCAAGCTATGGTCTCTCGAATCCCCTTATCTGCATAAACTTGTCACGACACTGAGTTCAAAAGGTGCGGTGGTTGACCGCTATGAAACCACTTTTGGCATACGCTCGGTTCGTTTTGACCCAAATGAAGGTTTCTTCCTGAACGGCAAACACGTCGCGATTAAAGGCACAAATAACCACCAGGACCACGCCGGCGTTGGCACAGCCCTCCCCGATGCCCTGCAGGAATTTCGTATAAACAAATTAAAATCAATGGGCAGTAACGCCTATCGCTGCTCTCATAACCCGCCCACTCCCGAATTACTCGATACCTGCGACCGGCTCGGTATGCTTGTCCTTGACGAAAACCGCTTGATGGGAGTATCGCCAGAACACTTCCTGCAGCTCGAAAGAATGATTCTTCGTGACCGCAATCATCCCTGCGTTATCGTCTGGTCTATTGGCAATGAGGAATGGACCATCGAAGGAAAAATAACAGGCGCACGCATCGCCTCGACTATGCAGGCGTTCGTTAAGCGTCTTGACCCGACCCGCCGAGTCACCGCCGCGGTCAGCGGGGGCAGGATTGAAGGAATATCAACGGTTATTGACCTTATGGGATACAACTACTTCAGCGCGGGAAATATCGACGAGCACCATGCGGCATATCCTTATCAGCCCATTGTCTTTACCGAAGAAGGCACCACCAGCGCAACACGCGGAGTTTATGAAGATGACAGGCCAAACGCGCACATGGCCCCGACCGATAGAAAGTCCCCGAACCGCGGCATTGAAAAAGGAATGCAATTCTGTGCCGAGCGTCCGTTTGTCGCCGGATTGTTCTTATGGACCGGCTTCGAATATCGCGGCGAGGCAAATCCCTTCGGCTGGCCCCAGGTCACTTCGCAATTCAGTGTTATGGACCTCTGCGGTTTCCCGAAAGACACGTATTATTACCTCAAATCGGTGTGGACAGATGAACCAACACTGCATATTTTCCCTCACTGGAACTGGACAGGCAAAGAGGGCAAACCCATTAACGTCTGGGCATACAGCAATTGCGACGAAGTCGAGCTTTTCCTCAACGATAAATCCCTTGGCCGCAAACCAATGCCCAAACTTTCCCATATCCAGTGGGATGTAAATTATGAGCCGGGTACACTCCTGGCCAAAGGTTATAAAGCGGGCAAAGAAATAGTCACCGAAAAGAGCGAAACCACCGGCGAGCCGGCTGTAATCCGCCTTATTCCTGACCGCGATTCAATCAAAGCCGATGGCGCGGATGTGTCGGTTATAACCGTGCAGGTCGAAGACGCTCAGGGACGCGTCGTTCCGACCGCCGGCAATGAAATATCATTCGCTCTACATGGACAGGGCAAAATCCTCGGCGTCGGCAACGGCGACCCTTCCAGCCACGAGCAGGACGTGTTCCTTGATACCACAAGGCCTGAGCTGATTAAAGAATTGAAAATGGCGTTCATTGCCGATAAAGACAATTTCCCGCAGGTGGCGTTTGATTTCGACGATTCCAACTGGGCCGACTTCAAACAGGCAACCGAAGTAAACACCCCAAAGACGGATAACCTGATTGCCGTTCGCGGCTCGTTCCAGTTGCCCGCTATCCGCGATGATATGAAATTTACCCTCTTCACAAAGAGTATCAGCGGCAATCAATCCATTTATGTCAATGGCCATTTGATTGCACAGGGTATTAAGCGTAACGACCCGAATCAGAATTTCAAACTCGACCTCGGCATCTTAAAAGAGGGCAAAAATGTCTATGCCGTCGTGGGTACTCCTCTTGTCGTGAAACGCCTGTATGAAGAGTTAAATGCCGACCCCGGCGTCGTTGGTGTCTTTATCCCCACGAAGGATTGGAAACGAAAAGTTTTCAACGGCTTCGCGCAGATTATCGTCCAGTCAAAGCAGGAGTCCGGCGAGATGACGCTGACCGCGACATCTGCGGGATTAAAGTCATCAACCGTTAAAATCAAAACCCTGCCTGCGGTTTCGTGCCCGGACTTTGTTGCTAAAAAATGCGGCGACTGCCATGAGCAGCGAATGGTGAGCAAACTGTAGTTAGCAAAGTCGAACTATGTCGAACAGAGTCGAATCAGAATGGAGTGCTTTTATGATGAATAAAAAAAGAATTGTACTGGCGGTATCATCTGTATTTTTCTGTTTTGTTTCTTTTGCACAGGCTAAGCCGGACAATAAAGAAAACCAGATAGATACGAATGATTTTTACAATAGCGCTCACCACTGGTACGACATCTATGAAGCGAAGAATGTGATTAATCCGGAGCCGAACCAGCCCCGCTACAACCCGGCGCAAATAAAAGAAATTGCCGACAATGTCCTTCTCTACCAGAGAGACAACGGCGGCTGGCCCAAAAATTACGATATGCGCGCAATATTAACCGCCCAACAGGCAGACAAGGTTCTTAAGGCAAAGAGCGCCATCCATACAACATTTGATAACTGCACAACGTATTCGCACATAAAATATCTGGCAAAAGCTTATGAAATCACCGGC
The DNA here is from genome assembly GCA_903857265.1 of uncultured Phycisphaerales bacterium. Lineage (GTDB taxonomy): Bacteria > Planctomycetota > Phycisphaerae > Sedimentisphaerales > Anaerobacaceae > Fen-1362. The sequence continues at coordinate 66,952 of CAIODZ010000063.1, read as the reverse complement.
GCTGAAAAATATAAAGACGCATGCCTCAAAGGAATAGATTTTACGCTCTCCGCCCAGTACCCCAACGGCGGCTGGCCCCAATATTTTCCCCTCGAATCGAATTACAGCACCCATATCACGTTCAACGATGACGCTATGACAGGCGTAATGGGTATGCTCAAGGATATACTCGATAAACAGTCGTACTATTCCTTTGTCGATTCCGCTCGCCGCGAAAAAGCCAAAATTGCTTTTGATAAAGGCCTGTCTTGCATACTCAAATGTCAGATAAATGATAACGGCACATTAACGGCGTGGTGTCAGCAGCATGATGAGGTTAATCTGGCTCCTGCCTGGGCTAGGGCGTACGAGCCGCCGAGTATTTGCGGCAGAGAAAGCGCTCCGGTCGTCCTTTTTTTAATGAGCATAGATAAACCCAGTAAGGAAGTTATTAAGTCGGTAGAAGCGGCAGTTAAATGGTTCGAAGATTCGAAAATTAAGGGAATCCGGGTTGAGGAATTCAATGCTCCTGAAATCAATACTGGGTTGAGGACTCTGAAAACAGATAGACGTGTTGTCGAAGATAAATCAGCGCCGCCAATCTGGGCCCGGTTTTATGAGCTTGGCACACACAAACCGCTGTTTGCCAACAGAAAAAGCGAATTGCTTTATTCTATGGCTGAAGTGGACAGGGAGCGACGCGCCTACGGCTGGTACACTTACGAACCGCAGACGGTTTTGGACCAGTACCCCGCCTGGCAGAAAAAATGGACCACTGCCCAAAAATAAAAATGTGGTTTCCTCATCCGCCCGCCTGTCCTCGGGGTTAGCTCCCTTGGTTTTCTGCCGGGGATCTAGGATTAAATCGTCAGTCCGCAATCGACCTGCCCCCTGTCCTCCGTTCTCTGTCCTCTGTTTTCCGTCTCCGGCGTAATTTACTTCATCATTGGATATTTATCCGCCTGCGATGCGCTTAATTGTGCTTAAAATAGTCCAAAAACTATTGACAAGCTATGGGGCATTATGATATATTATATATTGTAGGGCCGGAGGCCTTACGACAGTAGTATGGGGGTATGAAGCGAGAATGAAATCCGAGGGGGTAGAGAAAGCGAATAGAACATTCCTCCCGGTCACCAAATGGTGGTATTTTATTCTCCGGTAACATTTACCCTGCCCATTCTGTCTGTTTATCAAGGAAAAATCAAAGAATCAGGAGAAACCCTGGTTTGGCGTGAGACGTTCTGCGCCGGTTTTCTCCGTGTAAATAAGAGAGAAGAAGAGTATGAAGACAAGGGCGAGAATTTTTGCGGCGGTCGTTTTAGTCGGTATTGCGCTGACTTCGACGGCAAGTGCGACGCTTCTTGGCACTGTAAATGTCCAGAATCACAACAATGCTCTTTCTGACATAGGCACCGTCTGGGGTGGCGGCCTGTCCGGTCTAACCGGCTACACGGGCGTCTATTCCTGGACCAACGCAGGCGGCACCGGTCTGGGGGCGATGGTGCCCAACTGGGGCTTCTGTATAGAATTGATACAGGGACCATATAACGGCTGGCAGGATGTTGTCCCACTCAATGAAGCGTCGGATAGCACGCCTATGGGAACTACCAAAGCCAACTACATTCGTGAGCTTTGGGGCAGAGATTTTGACCCTGCATGGACAACCGGCGCAAATAGACAACTGGCGGAGGCATTTGGTGCTGCTCTATGGGAAATCATTTACGAAACCGACCCCGTGTGGGATGTTACCAGTGGCACAGGTTTCCATGCTACAGGCATCGAACAAGCCGCTACAGCCAATCTCTGGCTTAGCCAGTTGGACGGCGACAAGGCTTATTTTGCGAATAATCTGTTCGCGACCAGTTCGCCTTACGGTCAGGACTATCTTATACAGATTCCAACTATTCCCGAACCAATGACTGCCATTATGCTCTCGCTTGGCGCTCTATCCATCATGAAAAGGCGAAAAGCTTAAAACTCTCGTAGCGCAGCGGAGACCCCCGCGTCTCGTTTTGCGTAGTCCGGCGAAGCAAAACGGCAGGGGCCGCCACTATCAATGCCCCGCAACAGGGGAACCCAGTTTCCATTTTCGAGAATCGAGCATCCAGTATCGAGGATCTTTTCAACTTTCTCACTTCTCCCTTCTCACTTCTAACTTCTGCATTTACAACCACTTACGCCACAAAAACGTATATTTTTTCAAAATAGTTATATTTCATTTGACTTAAAAGTTTTGTTTGGTAAAATTCCAACTCGCTGGCAGACGTCAGCGCATTTCGCCCCAGGTGGGCAAGGCATCAGGAACAGCAGTTCCATTTCGGATTTCATTTAAACCAAAAAACTCTGTGTCTTTGCCTGCCCTGAGCGCAGGTTAGCCCCGCCTCCTGTGGGCGGGGTTGGTTAGCCCGCAGGCCCGCCTGCGGGTCATAAAAATTGTATCGAGTATCAAGTATCGAATATCGAGTATCGTTTGAAAAGAGAGGAGATTATTATGAAACTTCGCTTCAGTATCGCTATTCCGAATTGGCTTGACCGTATTTTCGCCCGGCCTGTGCTTTTCTATCGCAAACGCAGATTCGGCTCTGCGTTCCGCAAAATCCGCCTCACAGAGGGCAAATACGCCCTTGTTGACCCGGGCGATTTCTACTGGCTCAATAACTTCGACTGGCTCACAAAGAAAAATAACAAATCCTTCTATGCTATTCGTCTCGATAACGACAATTCCAAATGGCCTACTCTTGTCTATATGCACAGGGAGATTATGAATTTTCCCAAAGGCCTTCTTGTTGACCACAGAAATCTCATCGGCCTTGATAATCGCAGAGACAATCTGCGAACAGCGACACGTTCAGAGAATGGGTATAACAATTCGAAAAGAAAAAACACCTCTTCACGTTTCATCGGCGTTAGTTTTTATAAACGCTGCCGGAAATGGGCCGCCTATATTTCATCGAATCGAAAAAGAAAACACATTGGCTATTTCGACTCCGAAATCGCCGCCGCTCTCGCCTATGATGCCGCCGCGAAAAAATATCATGGCGAATTCGCACGATTAAATTTTCCGGAAAATTCTCAATCTCATCCCAAATGACGGAATACGAACGACGCGCGACGCACGACGAAATACTGTCCGCTACACGCTGTACGTTGATTATTCCTTTGACACTGCGTTTGTGAAAATTTACCCCATGAGATACTATGCAACATTCCTGTATGCAGACGAAAAACAGGACTATATAATGCCATTTAAACTTTTTGAGAATGGCCGCAATGGGATAAGGGATTAATATTATGAAGGAAAACAAAAAAAGCAATTCTGCCGGTATTTCACGAATTCAGCAAATGTTTAACGAGACTTTTGGCATTGGCCCCGCAGCATCGCTAAGTGCCATAATTTTTATGGGTCTGGTTATAATCATTGCCTTGTTCTGGTTTTTTCATTCAGCTCCTCCCAGGACTATTATCTTTTCCAGCGGCGATGACGGAACCAGTTTTCAAAGAAATGCCGAAAAATATGCCAAAATACTGGCACGCAATGGTGTTAAGCTAAAGATACTGAAGTCCGAGGGATCGCTGGAAAATCTCGAAAGGCTGGAAAATCCTTCATTTAAGGTTGATGTCGGTTTTGTACAAACAGGAGTGACCAAAGGACAAAATATCAGCAAGCTGGTATCACTGGGCAGCATTTCCTACGAGCCGCTGCATATATTCTACCGCAGTGAGAAACCTCTTGATTTGCTCTCTCAATTTGAGGGCAAAAGATTGGCCATCGGTGAAGAGGGCACGGGAACTCATGTGCTGGCATTAGAACTTTTGGCCCTGAATGGCATTAAGCCGGGCGGTTCGACGACTCTGCTGGCAATGGACGATGAAAAGGCCCAGGCTGCTCTGCTTGCGGGGGAAATTGACGCAGCTTTTATGATGAGCGATTCGGCATCATCAAAGACCGTACATGTATTGCTGGTCAAACCGGGAATAAGACTTTTTGATTTTTCTCAGGCCGATGCTTATATCCGCCGCATAACTTACTTGCACAAAACAGTGTTGCCTATGGGGTCTATAGATTTCGGGAAAAATATTCCCGACCATGATATACGTCTGGTCAGCCCGACTGTTGAGCTTATTGCTCGGGTCGATCTCCATCCGGCGCTGTCCGACCTGTTACTGGAAGCGGCAACTGAAGTACATTCGGGCGCAGGATTAACTCACAGTCGCGGCGAATTTCCTGCTGCGATCCAGCATGAATATCAAATCAGCCCGGATGCCGCCCGCTTCTATAAATCCGGCAAAAGTTTTTTCTACCGGTATATGCCGTTCTGGCTGGCCAGTTTGCTCAATCGTACTTTAGTTGCTTTTGTGCCGATGCTTTTGGTCTTAATACCGGGAATGCGCACCATCCCGGCCATCTATCGCTGGCAAATGCGTTTGCGTATCTTCCGCCGGTATCGGGCCTTAATGGTTCTGGAAAAAGACATGATGGCCGAGGGGGCCAATAGGGAAGAATTGTCGCAGCGGCTCGATAATATTGAAAAGGCCGTGAACAAAATGAAAATCCCGGCGTCTTTCGCCGAACAATTTTATGGATTACGCGGCAATATTGAAAATGTCCGCGAGGACCTGACAAATGTCCGCTTGCAAAAAACAAAATAGCTTTGCCTGATAAATGCAAATTAGACGCTGTACGCTACACGCTGAACGCTGTTCGCTGTATACATCACTATCGACTATTCACTATCCGCTACCCGCTTCACGCCTGCCCTGAGCATGTCGAAGGGCTACCCGCTGATTATTCCTTTGACACTGCGTTTATAAAAATCTATAGTTGATTTGGAGAAAACAGCTTTTTAAGGCGGCGACGGTTGAGTTTAAGGTAATATGATTTAGAGAAATTCAAGGAGAAAACAGATGGCATCTATAACTTTTGACAGTTTAAGATTAAATCGCTGTGTGCTCGAGATAAAACATCCCCAAAGTTATCTATATTGGGACAACTGTGGAAAATGCATCCTAGATATCATTAGTAAGACTGAAGGAAAATTTGATTTTAAAGAATTAAGAGGCGGACAAGAATGCGTATTAAAAACAGATGATTCACCATTTACAGAATTCTCTTTTGGATACCAAAGAACAATACTTGCCTCTCAAAATTTGCATAATATTAATTTCTTTAAAAAATATGTTCCTATTTTATTTGACTCCGTAAAACAAAATCTTGATATTAAGAAACTTTCTCGTATTGGTTTTAGGCTATGGTTTATACATAAAACCGATAGTGAAGATGACGCCAGTTCAATTATTAATAAATCATCTATTTTTGATATTGCAGTTACTCGATTCGAAGGATTTGGCAGCGAAATAAAGGCATCTGATCCAATAATAATTATAAGCGATGGCTCAGAGAAAATAAGGGTTAGCTTAAATGCTGCCCATAGGCAAAGTGATTATATAATCAACCCCAAAGACAAAGAAACCGAAGAATTTTCTCCAAAGTATTGTCTTTTGATTGATCTGGATTTTTACATTGAAGACGCTCCTCCTGTTGATACAGATTTATCTGAATTTATGGGCAAATGCTATAACAAAGTAAAGAGTAACATTTCTCACATTATTAATAGTCCGAGGCAATAAAATGGTGCAGTTAAATAACAGATTTGATCGGATTGGTGATATTGCCACTAAAAGCAGTGAAATGATAAAGATGCCAGATACAATATCTGGACAAGAGGGGACTCCTGTATATCAAAATGTATATAATATTACAAATAATTATAATTTATCAACTGGTGAAACAGCGCAAGAGCATACAGAAAAGACAGGATATCGTCAAATTGAAAGCTCTGTATTTATTGAAGAATACAAGCGTAGCATCGAATTAATACAATTATTGACTAAGATCGAGGTTAACGATCTCTGGAAAGACATTCCAGCGATTGAACAAATACGTGCTTCATTTTTAAGTATATTCCGTGAATTAAAAAATCTAAAAAGTAGAAGAGAAAAATATTACTATGACTTATTCCAAATGATTGAAATTGGCATTACTTATTTAGATATGGAAGCTATTAATCAAAGCACAATAGCAACTATAATTGAAGCCTTAACATGTATGTGTAAAAAAATTAATAGCGATGATTTGAAAAAAATTCGTAAAAAATTTCGCAATTCACATATTTCATTTATACCATTATTAAAAAAAGATACTGATCTAAAAAAAGAAATTGAGGATTTTTTTCGTGAAGCTACAGCTTGACACTACAATATTCTTTCATAAAGCCCAGAAGCGGCCTTATGATTTAATAAGAGAAAAATTCCTCGAATTAAAAAGGGGGGCAGATTCTCTTCATGCCAGCACATATGTTAAAAGAGAATATATATCAGCTTTAATAAATGATTGTTGCTCATTTCAAGCAAAATTATATTCAACAGGATCATATTACCAAAGCGTTGAATGGCTATCTCGATATGGGAACTTTCACAAAAGATATAAACAACGCATAGATGACATAATAGCCGTTTTTCATATTAATCACAACAGTGTTGATTTCGAAGGCCTGAATCAGATTGAAAGAGATAAAAAATTGGCTCAGGCCTTATGTGATTATTTAAGAATCTTAATTCCTGAACTTTACGAATCATTTGAAGAGGATTTAGTTTTACCTTTAGATGATAGGACTCATTGTTTTTTTAGCAATAAAGAGCCCTTGGAATGTGGAAATGTATTTAATATTGAAGTAAAGACACCATATAGCAAATGCAGTTCAAAATATAATTGCACTTTACAGAAGATGCTTATAGGAGAAAAAGAACGTGCATTAAAATTATTAGAGTATCTTAGAAGGATCGACAACAATGACGAAAGAAAAACAGAAGAATTAAAAACTATTCAAGAATTCCTTGAAATGTTTTATGAAAAAGGAAATATGGATGTTTGTTATGAAATATGCACGCAGGGAATTGGAGATTTGATCATAGGTTTGGAAACATTGCCTGATCGTACTTTTATAACTACAAATTACAAAGAGTCGGAAATATTATGCCCAGCTATCTTGCAAAATTATAATATTTTAAGAAAAGAGAATCACCAAGCGTGATCGGGACTCACTTTGATCCGAAAGAGTTTATGGCGGAAAAAATTAAAAGTAAAAAACAAAATCTTAGTGTCTTGGTGGCCCCCGGTTTTTGATTGAAAATCCTCCTAAAAGCACTACACTATTTCTTCCCGTAATTATACTGGGGATAAGCGTATAAATAACTGAAAGGAAAACAAAAATGGCTGGCAAACAAATTCAGTTCTACTATAAAAATGTTCTGGCTGACGTAATCGGCCCGGAACACGGCATAACCGCGCAGCAGTTAGATGAATTAGCCAAACAGACAACGCCCCTCATTCCCAAAATCAAAGACGAAATCCTCACAGGCAACTCTCGCTATGGCCTTCTCCCGGGCGACCCGCAAATCGCCAAAAGCGTCAAGGCGTTAGTCAAACACTTCAAGCCCAAATGCGAAAACCTCGTCGTCCTCGGCATAGGCGGCTCGGCGCTGGGCAATATCGCCCTGCAAAACGCACTCAATCCATTTACCTATAACCTCGACAACAACAAGCGCAAGGGGCCGCGTCTTTTCGTCTTCGACAACATTGACCCCGCGCATTTCGGCTCATTTATGGATTTCATCACGCCTCGCTTAGGCAAAACGGTCTTCAACGTCATCAGCAAATCGGGCCAAACCGCTGAAACCGCCTCGCAATTTATGATTGTCCAGAAAATGCTCGAAACCCGCTTCGGCAAAGAAAAACTCAAAGACCGCGTCGTCGCGACCACCGACCTCGAAAAAGGCACGCTCCGCAAAATCGCAACCGACGCGGGCCTGCACACGCTCGTCGTTCCCGATGGAGTAGGGGGGCGATTCAGCGTCCTTTCAGCCGTGGGCCTTTTCAGCGCAGCTATGACGGGCATAAATATCGACCAGCTTCTCGCAGGCGCAGCCGATATGCACACACGCGTCACCAATCCCGACTTCTTCAAAAACCCCGCAGCAATCAACGCCGCAATTCAAATTCACTATTACAATCGCAACAAAAGAATATCCGTGATGATGCCCTACAGCTCCGCACTTTACAGTTTCGCCGACTGGTATCGCCAGCTTTGGGCGGAATCGCTTGGCAAGAAATACTTCCTCGATGGCGGCGAAGCTTATGTAGGCCCGACTCCAGTAAAAGCCCTCGGCGCAACCGACCAGCACAGCCAGGTTCAGCTCTATCGCGAAGGCCCAAACGACAAGATTTTTACGCTTCTTGAGATTCAGGATTTTGGCAGAAAAATCAGGATTCCCGCTCCGCCCAAATGCGCTCGTGAGCTTAACTACCTTGCCAAAAAAGATATGGGCGAATTGCTCAACGCCGAGAAAAAGGCAACCGAATTTGCTTTATGCGAGAGCAATCGTCCCTGCGTAACGGTGCTGTTCCCCAAAATCGACGCCTATACCGTTGGCCAGTTTATATTCCTGTTCGAGGCGACGACCTCATTTGCCGGCGCTCTTTTGGACGTCAATACGTATGACCAGCCCGCTGTTGAATTAGGCAAGCAGGCGACTTTCGCGCTTATGGGCAAAGCAGGCCAATACACCCCGGACAGGTCTTATGCCGATTTTGCCGCCGAGATTCGCGCCAAAACTGAATTCGACGCCAACTTCGTGATTTGATTGTAAATCAACAATTACTTCGTTCCGGTTGTGGCTTGTATTAAAGCACGGTCCGGTTACAATTTGTTGTATGATAAAGAAAGTCCATCTGATTCCGGCTTCCCTTGCAGTGGTTATTCTTGTTGGGACATTCGTTTGTGCTTTGGCCAATACCATTGGGCATGGGAGTTCAGAAAATCAGGCGTATTTCAGCAAAGACGATGGCAATATCCGCTTAGGCAATCGTTTCCTTGAGATGCGGTTTTCTTCCCAGAACGGTGAATTGCTGACGCTTCTCCACAAAAAATCCGGCGTGGACCTGAAAAAAGAGAAAGTGAATTGTTATCACACGCTTTGGGGCGTGGGTGTTTACACAAAAGAAGGTAAACGCGCCTGGACGGACAATGCCCGCTCTGCTGGATTCTTCAAACCCGGTTTGGTAAGGGTAGAGCGTGTGGGGCAGGAGCTGAACCTTCATCTTTTATGGGAAAAAATCAGTTTGGACAATGGAGAGTCCTATCCGGCAAGCGTGCGTGCGACGATTTCGGTTCGCGACGACTCTCCCTTTAGCACGTGGAAAATCAGCGTCCGTAACACCGGCCCATACGCCATTGAGAAAGTTGCATATCCCTTCATTAGCGGGATTCAGGAGCTTGGCACGGATGGCAATGACGATTGCCTTATTGTGCCGACGCTGGAAGGTCGTCTCTATCATAATCCTGCCAAAAACCTGCAAGTTACCGGTAATACATACCCGTCCTGTTTTTTAAATATGCAGTTCGCTGCTTATTACGACAACCACGCCGGGTTTTATTTTGCTTGTTATGACAGTCAGGGATACGTCAAGGGTTTTAGTTTCAACAGGCAGGATAAGCAATGGGCGTTAATGTCGTTCGACCACTATGGCGATGGTATAAAGTATGGCGCAGATTTCATTCCTCCCTATCCGATGATAGTAGGTGTATTTGAAGGGGACTGGTACACGGCTGCCGATATTTACAAACAATGGGCTTTGAACCAGCCGTGGGCAAAACAATCACTGAAAGAAAGGAGCACCCCCGCATGGCTGACGGACTGCGGTGTGGGAAGCTGCTTCGTTACGCAAGCTCACTTTAAAAAGGAAAATACCTCATTCGAAGAGGTTAGCCAACTGGCTCAAAATCACCAGCGTTATTCTGAAACTGGATTGCTGACTGAATTGTGGGGTTGGGAGAACAAAAGTGCCTGGTCCTGGGGCGATTATTTTCCGCCCTCGGAGGGATGGGCCGGCTTCGATAAACTCGTGGCGGACTTTCATGCGAATCGTTGCCGGTTATGCACGTATATTGGCGCTGTGATGTTGAACAGGAACACCGACCTCTGGAAATCACAAAAACCGCTGCCCTATGCAGTGCGGGATGAAGCGGGAAATTTGCGGGAGGATAATTGGAACCCCTCTCTTTTGTGTCAATATATGTGTCCGGGCACGCTCTTCTGGGGAAAGCACCTGGAGGAAGTTGCAGTGGAGCTGACTAAGCACGGGAGCGACCTCATTCAATTTGACTGCTTTCCCCAACCGCCTCAGAATGGCCCCTGTTTTGATATCACTCATGGCCATTCTGCCGGTGTTGGAAAGTGGACCACAGATGCATGGCTCAAAATACTTAGTCAAACCGTGGCTGCGTGCCGTAATGTGAATCCGAATGTCTGTTTTACCAGTGAAGGTATTGCCGAGATTTATATTCCTTATCTTGATGTTGCTCACTACTGGCGCGATGTTTTTTCGGAAGTCGGCTTGAAGGAACGAGGACTCTGGGACGGTACCAGCGAAATAATTCCTCTTTTTAACTATGTTTATCACAACTATATTGTCAGCCAGGGGCAATATTATCTTGGATTAGCTTCGCCCCATCCCGAATATAACATCCTATGTATGGCAAGGATGTTCGTTTGGGGAGAAATTCCATTGCAAAACACATGGATTAAAACAGAACAATTTGATGACCGGCCTGCCTTGAAATTGTGGAAGAGTATTGGCAAAGCCCGAACATCCTATGCGAAAGATTTTCTCGTATATGGCCGAATGCAGCGTCCGCTCTCGTTCACCTGTCCTTCGACAACCGTGCCGCTGGGAAACGCTTTGGGAAACACCGATTCGGCTCCTTATATGCAAGTCCCCGGCATTATGCACTCTGCCTGGCACGCCCCGGATGGAGACAGCGGTTTCGTTTTCGTGAACATCTCCAAAGACCCCATCTCCATAAAACCATCGCTTGACTTTCGCCAACTGGGTTTGCGTCCGGAAGCCAGTCCTTTCCTGTATTGCGTCAGAGACGGTAAGTACTCGATACTCAAAACGAATTCAGACAGCGTTCAATTCCTGGATATAATTATTCAGCCCAATGAAATTGTCTTTATTGGGCTTTGCGAGGCAGCCGGCCCACGGGCGCTACAGGTTAAGCAATTGGTCGCAAACGGGAATCCTTCGTAGATTACTCATCAGCGCTATTGTCTTTTTCTAATCCTGTGCTAAAATCCTGTCAAAATGCTTACGTTTTATGTCTTTGGTCTGTAAGTGAGCGAGGTCGAAATACCTGTAGTGAGCAAGGTCGAACTATGAATTACGCGGTGATAATCTGGGCAACCTGTCCTGAGCTTGCCTGCGGTGAGCTTGTCGAACCAGTCGAAGGAATCAGTATCTAAAAAAATATTGAATTTTCTGTGTTCTCCTTGCCCACCTTATTTTTTCGGGGATGCAGGCGGTAGGCAGAGGTGTGCTTTTTGTGGCTAAAATATAAGTATTCTATGTGGCAAACGCAGCGGTTAATTAGCGGAGTCAAACTATGAATTACGCGGTAATAATGGCGGGCGGCACGGGCAAACGTCTTTGGCCTCTCAGTCGCAAAACACGTCCCAAACAGGTCCTCAAACTATTCCAGGGCCAGAACCTTCTGCGTCTCTGCTTCAACCGCCTCTCACCCATCTTCGACGCCCGCAACATCATCGTCCTAACGAACTCTGGCTATTCGGATACGGTTCGCGAATCAGTTACGGGCCTGCCGTATAATAATGTAATCGCCGAGCCCGTCGTCCGCGATACCACCGGCGCGATAGGGCTCGCGGCTTCGATATTAGCCAAGTTCGACCCAGACGCCTCGATGGCGGTCGTTACCGCCGACCAGGTTATTGAGCCGTCTGAAGTTTTCCAGCAGGCGATAAAAGACGCATTGACCTTCATCAACGCCAACCCAGACCGCTTGATTACCTTTGGCATTAATCCTACATCCCCCAGTACGCAACTGGGTTATATTAAATGCTCCGCACCGAAAAAATGCCCCAACTGCAAAAACGAAATCTTCACCGTCGATAGCTTCAAGGAAAAACCCAGCGAAGAGACCGCCCGGCGGTACTTGGCTGAAGGCAAATACTTCTGGAATTCGGGCATTTTTGTCTGGAAGGCCAAAACCATCCTCGCCCATATTAACAAATACCTCCCCGACGCTATGGAGCCGCTCCGCAAAATTGCCGGCGCATGGGATGGGCCGAATCAGGAGCAGGCGCTCAACGATTTTTTCCCGAAGCTGCCCAAAATAAGTATCGATTTTTCCGTGATGGAAAAAGCGCCGGGCGTCCACGCCATCAAACTCGACTGCCGCTGGCTCGACCTCGGCTCGTTTGCCGCTCTTGCCGATATAATACAGTCCGACAAAAACAATAATATCGTCGTCGCGGAACAATCCGAGCTGCTCGATTGCGAATCAGGCGTATTTGTAACCGAGGACGCAGGACACCTGATAGCGGGCATAGGACTTGAAAATATGGTTGTCGCCCACAGCCCCGACGCGACGCTGGTCTGTCCTGTCGATAAGGCATATCGGCTAAAAGAATTGCTTGAGCTTATTGAGAAACGCACAGGCGATAAGTTTCTGTAGTCGAACCATGCGATACCTTTCAATCGATTACGGAAACAAGATTACAGGCCTTGCGATTTGCGATCAGACGGAGACTTTTGTCTCGCCTCTTATGGCGATTCCCACCTCAACCGAGCTAATCAGCAAAATTATCGAAGTCGTCAAAGCAGAAAATGTTGGTGCCCTTGTCCTGGGTCTGCCTTTGAATATGGATGATTCGGTTGGCCCGCAGGCAAAAAAAGTCCAGGCGTTCGCCGAGCAGATTAAAAAGCAGATTGACACTCCCGTTTTCTTTCAGGATGAGCGATTAAGCACCTTCGCCGCCGAGGGGAAGATGATTGATATGGATCTGACCCGCAAAGGGAAAAAACGCCGAATAGATGCGTTGGCCGCCGCGGAAATTTTGCAGGCGTTCCTGGATTCCCGAAGAAATCAATAATTAACATAAAAATGCTAGGTGGTCATACCACCTAGCGCATGTACAGGAATTATTTATTGGGATATAAGAATTGGAGAGGTTGGTGTTTGGTAGGTGGTGATACCACCTAGCGCAAATAGGTACATTGGTTATATAGTTTGGGAGTCTTAATTTTGGTAAGTGGTGACGCCACCTAGCATAAATAAGTATGTTGAGTATATAGTTCGGGGGCGTCTGATTCTGGTAGGTGGTTATGCCACCTAGTGCAGATACGAGATGCAGATATGGGATGCGGAAATTAATAAGATAAACATAGGAAGATTATTTGCCTTGTTCTATTGAGTCGGCTTGACGCCTGATCGATTGCCAGAGGATATTCATCTGAGAAAGAGTTTCCCGGCCGGAATCTGTGAGCTGGTAGTATTTTCTTTTTGGGCCATCCGGGGATTTGGTTTGGGTGGTTTCTACAAGTCCATTGCGTTTGAATCTACGGAGAATGATGTAGATAGTGCCTTCACTTATGAAAAGGCCGAAGGATTTGCGGAACTTTCGTTCTATTTCATAGCCATACATTCTGCGGTTGCGTATATCATTGAGGATAGAAAGTTCGAGAAAACCCCTGCGGGCCTGATTTGTCCAATTTCTGAAAAAGGCGGCATTCATGTAATTTATGATAATAAGATTTCACTACCTGTCAATACCACCTAGCGCATAAAAGGCAGATATTTTTTTAACCACTAATTACACCCGTCTTCGTCGTAAAACTGCACCAGAGCAGGTGCGCGAATCATTTGTCAGGACTGGGAATTTGGATGTTGGTATTAGGTAGGTGGTGAAGCCACCTAGCGCAAATAGGCACGTTGGGTATATGATTCGAAATAATCTTATCAGCGTTAATTTCGGCAGGTTCAGTAGGTTGTAGTGCCACCTAGCATAACACGACAAAAATATTGTTAAGATTTACAGGAGGGGGGAGGCGTTTGGTAGGTGGCGGTACCATCTAGCATGACACGACAGAAACATTGTTAAGATTTACAGGAAGGGAGGGTGTTTGGTAGGTGGTGATGCCACCTAGCGCAAATGGGTACGTTAGCTATATGGTTCGAAAACATTGTTAAGATTTACGAGGGGGGAAAAGGCGTTCGGTAAGTGGTGATGGCACATAGCGGGTATGCGGGAATTATTTATCAGGATATAAAATTGGAGAGGTTGGTGTTTGGTAGGTGGTGATGCCACCTAGCGCAAATAGGCACATTGGGTATATAGGTCGAAATAATCTCCTCAGCGTTAATTTCGGCAGGTTCAGTAGGTTGTAGCGCCACCTAGCATAACACGACAAAAACATTGTTAAGATTTACGGGAGGGGGAGGTGTTCGGTAGGTGGCGATGCCACCTAGCGTAAATATGTACGTTAGGTATATGATTCGGAAGTCTTAATTTTGGTAGGTGGTGATACCACCTAGCATAAATAAGTATGCCGCAAATAAGTATGTTGAGTATATAGTTCGGAGATCTTAGCTTTATGCGAAAGCAAGAGGCGGGCTGCGTCGAAAGGAGGCAAAAACGCAGAATAGATGCGTTGGCTGCCGCGGAAATTTTGCAGGCGTTCCTGGATTCAAAAAAAGCCACAGAGAATACTTAACCGCGGAGACCGCGGAGACCGCAGAGAATATTTTAACCACGGATTAACACGGATTAGACGGATTTAATTTAGACGCGGATTACGCTGGTTTTTTATTGTCCGCTGCATACATCAGGGGGATTTTTAAGAATTTTTACCGCAGAGGAACGAAGGATTTTAGACAACGAGAGGATTGAACTTTTACATAGTATTATTTATGATCGCTTAGCGGGTTCGACCCACCCCAACGCTTCATGGTAATCATCGAAACCCATTGACCAATCTAAAAAGAATTTTTCGAGATTCTCATCGTCTTTTACATGTGGTTGAAATTTTTCTGCCCATCTGTGTGCCTTTTCACCAAGGCATTTGTTCTCAAACAATTCTTTTACTATCAATTCCCAAAAAACTAAATCTGCAACAATATTGTAAGTTACCCAATTCTTATATCGCCCGTTTTCTGGTTTAATTTCTTCACCATGAACAATTTTACTTCTTAATTGATAAAAATCATAAGCCCATGATGCAGCCTTGATGCATGTATATTTCTTCCCATTATGTTGACGAGTATCAATAATCGACTTATCTTTTTTCAATATTTTTTCTATCTGCTTCGCAAAATAAACGCTTTTCTTATCTTCAGGAAAATTCAGCAGTATTTCAAATGCTGTTGACATCATAACTGTTTTTGAGGCATCGGAAACATTATTAGTTTCAGTATGTGCCAATCTAAACCATTCCAAACTTCTAAAAAGTCTCTCACGTATCTCTGATAGAAAATCGATAGTAAACACTTTGTCAAAAGCACCTATTAATTCCATATTAGGAGAAGATCCCCAAGGACCCAACGCGCTCAATGGTCTTGATATATGTATTCTGTCAATTGTATCGATACTCGTGGTGCTTCTTGTAGGTACCACTACAAGACCATCATCTGGCAAGGTGAACCTTTGACCAAAAAAGTCGTAATTCTCGGCAGTAGGTGGACCAATTGTATTATTATTAGAACATACCGCTAGTTTTACAACGGGGCAGATAGAAGAAAAAGCGAGAATATTTATTGCAGCTAATAGATCCTTGTATTCCATCTCTTCTAATATGTGGAAATCAGATTCCCCATGAGAACATACAACAATTGTATTCACTGGTTTACCATATCGGTCTACAAATATTTTAAAAAATCGCTCAAGTTGCTTTTTGATATCTTCATCTTGAATTTTTGATGCATTCCAAGGCCAGAAAGTTACCGGGCCGACTTTAATTTCTTTCTTCAATCCTGCCCAAGGTAATATAGCAACAACTATTTTCCTTTTATCTTCTTTGTTCATGATTTGGTCTCTATATCGAATAGAATAACTAGGGACAGCCGCCTATTAGAAATCCATCAAATTTCTATTTCTTCGATACCAAGAATGCATCGTAGGCCTCATTATCAATTAGTAATTTGACCAATATTACGTCTCCAGTCTTCTTAGCGAAAACAATTACGTCAGTAATCGGCAAAGGATCTAGAAGAAGCAATTCAACTTTGTATGTCGTTCCATTTCCCAGCTCAACTAATTTTGAGCCATCTTTAGTTTCAATCGTATTCACAACCCAAGAAGCATCAACGATTGTATACCCAATCATTCGTTTTAGGTCCCTTGCAGCATCTCTTCCCATAGCAGAATTGGACCCAAGAATTACTACTGCCAATCCTAAACAAATAGTAAAGATATACTTTTTCATTTCCTCTCCTTTAAAAGAATGGTTTGGATTTCCTGTTCCACCAAATTTATTTCTGTTACAATGTAAAAGCCTAATTCGGCCATAAGTTCCCGCCAAAGCAATTTATCCGCCTATGGAGGACTATAAATCCTGAGGATGTTGGCGTCAAAGGAAAAAGCGGACCTTAGACCAAAGACGCCAGACATAAGACCACAGACGCGAGAGATTAGAACAGTCGATAGTGGTTCATAGCAAGAAGATACTCGATACTGGATGCTCGATACTCGAAAATGGAAACTTGGCCCCAGATCGTAGTCTGGGGTCTGCGCTACGCTTCGATAAATTTGAATAATTTTTTATTATTTATGGTGCGGCTGGGGAAAGATATGGTATAATGAATGCCTTGTAGGGCATATCTTTTCGCTTCTCGAGGATATTCCAAACACAAAATGTGAGAGGCATTATAGATTGACGGCCGAATAAAAGGCCAAGGAGTATGTTAGTGAGTACAGGTAAAGTAAAATGGTTCAATGATCAAAAAGGTTTCGGGTTTATCGTAGCTGACGACGGCGGCCCAGACCTGTTCGTTCACCACTCGGAAATTAAGTCATCCGGGTATTCAAGCTTGAGCGAAGGTCAGGTAGTTGAGTACGAGGTTGGCCAGGGCAAAAAAGGCCCCTGCGCGACAAACGTAGTACCGAAATAAGACGACCAGCAATTGACTCAGACAAAAGGCCACGCAATGCGTGGCCTTTTTCGTTTTTGCCCCCGCGGACCCTCCTTTGCCCATACGAAGGGCTACGGAGGGCAGGCAGTGTTCATCGGACAACTCCAACCTCCTCCCCATTCCTGAAACGAATTTCGAAGGCAGGCAGGCAGATAAACACACAATGTCCAATATCCAATATATAATACCCAACAGCCAATAGCTGATATTGAGGTAAGTAAAGCTTAGACAAGGGGTTAGGGAAGGGCGACACAATTAAAAAAGGATGGGATTTTTTGATAAACAGGTGATGAGTAATTGACGAAGAATTCTACAGCAGCTTTACCGCAGAGAACCCTACTTCGCTAAAGCTACGCAGGGCAGGCAGCAGAGACCGCCGAGAAAAAAGGTAACAAACTCTGTGACTTTTGCGTAAGAAAATAAAGATGACAGACGAGATGTAATACAGGGAGATGGA
This sequence comes from uncultured Phycisphaerales bacterium, assembly GCA_903857265.1. Lineage (GTDB taxonomy): Bacteria > Planctomycetota > Phycisphaerae > Sedimentisphaerales > Anaerobacaceae > Fen-1362. The sequence goes on along the minus strand of CAIODZ010000063.1, from coordinate 49,471 downwards.
ATAATGAATAAGAAGACGAAAAAGGCACATAAGAGACAATCGACACAAGCGAGCAATTCGATATCGGTGCGTTCGATGCCGAAGAGCAGCGGTCGAAATCACAGCAGGGGGATGCAGGAGCTTGTAGTGGTAGCAACGTCAAGCTCGCTGGATGAGGCGAAGGACTGCGAGACACTGCTGAAGAACAACGATATCCCGGCGATGGTGAAGGAAAGGCCGAATGAATTTGGCGAAGGTTTTCATTACGCGGTGTATGTGCCGGACGATATGGTGGATGAGGCGCACGTGGTAATCGAGTCGCAGGACGCATACGATGATTTTTATGATTTAGGATTCGATGAAGAGAACGATGATGACTTAGAGGGTGATATTTTTGAGGATTAATTAAACCAGGACACGGCGTATAGCGTACGGCGTGCAGTCAATAAACAAGGGAGAAGCAATGGCAACAAATGAACTGAACAAAGAGCAACAGCCCGTGGGATGCAGCACCAGGGATGACCGCAGAGACAGTGTCGTTGACAGGCGAGTCGGCATTGACCGGCGAACACTCGACAGGAGAATTGGACTTGACCGCAGGCGTGGGCCGGGCAAGCGCAGGAGCGATGACCGCAGGAGCGCTGAAGAAGGACAGATGTCCGATGAGCAGTTCGAGTTTTTGATGGCCATCAATGAATACAAAAAAGCCAACGCCCGCCCATTCCCGACGTGGACTGAGGTGCTGGAGATAATCAAGGCGCTGGGCTACAGGAAAACCGCTGAGCCGGGCGGACTGGCAGAATGCAGTAAGCAGGAAGATGAGAAATAGCAAGCAGCGGATAGCGGATAGTTATTGAAAGCCCTGTTGAAAGACGGGGCTTTTTTGTTGGTAAAAAAACCTTGCTGAATAGGGTTTTGAGGGTAAACTCTGCGGGATTTATTGACGTTAAATATGTAAACACGGGACATAGATAAGGAACAGTGAATGCCGGAATATTCGGTGAGTCCAGAAGGTAAACGATACCCACTGCCGGGCGAGGTCGATTACGCGCAGGAATTCAAACGTGTGGAAACGCTGGCGGAAGCGGCACGCAAGCAAGGCAAGGAAATAGTCGTGGTGATGGGGGTGGGGTTTGTCGGCGCGGTGATGGCGGCGATAATAGCCGACACGAACGACAAGAAGACGGGCAAGCCAAGCAAGTTTGTCATCGGATGCGATTTGCCAAGCGATAGAAGCTACTGGAAGATAATGATGCTCAACGAGGGCAATTCGCCCGTGAAGGCGGAGGACCCGGAAGTTGCGCCGATGATAAGGCGATGCGTTACGGAAAAGAAGACGCTGACAGCCACATATAATAATGATTGCCTCAAGCTTGCGGACTGCGTGGTGGTTGACGTGCAGTGCGATTATACCAAGCAGGACCTGGGCAATATGCGGACGGGCAACGTGGAGATGGCGGCTCTTGAGGCGGTGATAAAGACAATCGGAAGTAAGGTCGGAGAAAAGTGCCTGACGCTGATAGAGACGACGGTTGCGCCGGGGACAACGGAATATATCGGGTGGCCCATAATGAAGAGGGCATTCGTGGCGAGAGGATTAAAGGCGGAGCCATTGCTTGCGCACAGTTATGAGCGTGTGATGCCGGGGAAAAATTATGTCTCGTCGATTCGGGATATATGGCGCGTTTGTTCCGGGTGCAACGATGAGGCGAAACAGCGTGTAGAGAAGTTTTTGCGCGAGGTGCTCAACACCGAGCAATTTCCGCTGACGGTTATGGACAGGCCAATCGAATCGGAGACAAGCAAGATTGTCGAGAATTCGTTTAGGGCGACGATGCTGGCGTTCATGGATGAATGGAGTTTGTTTGCGGAGCGCAACGGGGTAGATTTGATTAAGGTAATCAAGGCCATAAAGATGAGGCCTACGCATAATAATATGATATTCCCGGGGCCTGGCGTGGGCGGATATTGTCTGCCGAAAGATGGCGGGCTGGGGTTCTGGGCGTATAAGCATATCCTTGGGTATGAGGATGACATATTCAAGATGACGACAATGGCGATTGATATCAATGATACGCGGTCGCTGCACGTCGCGGAGCTGACGCGCAATGCGCTTCGCAATATGGGCAAAATGGTCGCCAACGCCAAGGTGCTGCTATGCGGCGCGAGCTATCGTCAGGACGTCGGCGACACGCGATACAGCGGCTCGGAGATTGTCATGCGGAAACTGACGGAGATGGGTGCGGAGATGTCGGTTCATGACCCCTACGTCGAGCACTGGTATGAATTAGAGCAGCAGGATACATTTCCATCGCCGGGCCAATCCTGGGCGAGATTCTTCCATAAGCAGGAGGATTTGGTAAATATCCGTGTGCAGCAGGATTTGCCTGCGTCGATGAAGGGAGTGGAGGCGGTGATTTTAGCTGTTCCGCATAAGCAGTACCTGGGCATTGAGCCAAAACAGATAGTCGATTGGGCAGGCGGGCCGTTCGCGATAGTTGACTGCTTTGGGATTTTAGACGATGACAAGATTCGTCGCTATTTCGAGTTTGGCTGCGAGGTCAAAGGCCTTGGCCGAGGACATATACAACGGATAAAAGAACAGGTCCGTAAATCTGGGCCACAGAGCAAATAACGTTTTTATTTAGCCACAGAGTACACAGAGCACACAGAGTTTTTTTCTTCCTTATACCAAATCGACAATCAACAATCATAAATCGAAAATAGGTCCGCCTCCTAAGCAATCGCCCAATTGGCATTAAGTAAATTCCCAATAGACGTTCTATGTCTCGATGTTTTATATTAGCGATTAAAGGGCAACGATGGAATTGCAGATAAGACAGTAATCTTAATAAGCTTTTCATCACCCTCCTCCGAAGCCAGACTCTTAAATGAGACTCTGGCTTTTTTTATTGCCCTCGATTCAAGCTTTGTAGGAACCGCAGTCGGGGATCCTGTCCTCCGTAGCTTCAGCGAAGGAGGATTGTAAGGAATCATAATTTTATGACAACCGCAAAGGCAAAAAGGGGTCTGACCCCTTTTCCGCCGTTTCGCAGGGCAAAAAATGGCTGACACCTTTTTTGCCTCTCAAGCCCATTGTCTTACCCTCAGTAAAAGGGTATAATCAAAATCGTCTTTGGCTGGGGGGACAAGAGATAGTAGGACCATTTGTATCTTATGGCGAAAATAAATCTTGCTGAATATGGATTATCTGTTGCGGATACGGAACGCCGCAAAACCTGGATAAAGCTGCTCATATACATCGGGCTTGCGGCGGGAACATTTGCAGCGTATGAGCCGATACGGAAAAACACCTTTGTCAACTACGACGACCACGCATATATAACAAAAAATGCCAACGTGACCGGCGGAATAACACTACATTCGGTTGTCTGGTCGTTCACAAAGTACTACGCCGGGAATTGGCACCCGCTGACATGGCTTAGCCATATACTGGACTGCCAGCTTTTCGGGCTAAACCCCATCGGGCACCACCTCGTCAGTCTGCTGCTTCACATCGTCAATGCGCTGTTGATTTTCTGGATTTTTAATAGTGTGACAGGAGCAATCTGGCCCAGCGCATTTGTAGCTGCTGTTTTTGCGATGCATCCGCTTCAGGTAGAATCAGTCGCCTGGGCGGCGGAGCGAAAAACGGTATTGAGCGGACTTTTCTGGTTTCTCACGATAGCTGTTTATATCTGGTATACAAAACGACCGGGCATTGGACGATACCTGTTGCTTTTTGGCATGTATGCCCTTTGCATTATGACCAAGCCGATTGTTGTTACGCTTCCGCTGGTCCTGCTTTTGCTGGACTATTGGCCTCTCGGCCGGGTCAAATGGGAGTGGCATACCGGAAGGGTTCCAAAGAATAAAGGCCTGCAAGAGGTGTCGGTGTGGCGATTAATAACGGAGAAAATTCCCCTGTTTGCGATGTCGGCAGCTCTGAGTGTGATAACATTCGTCATACAACAACACAGCGGAGCAGTGGCTGCGATGAGGACAATACCATTGGACTTTCGATTTGCCAATATGTTCATTTCATACATACGGTACATTGGCAAAATAATATGGCCAAGCCAACTCGCAGCTTTCTACCCATATCCGCGTGCGAATCTTTCGGACGCCAACGTGGCTGTTTGCATGCTGATATTTATCCTGATATCCCTCTTCAGCATTTATCTTGGCCGGCGCAGAAAATACATCGTTATGGGCTGGCTGTGGTATGTAGGGACCCTTGTGCCTATGATTGGATTGGTTCAGGTGGGTATGCAGTCAATGGCCGACAGGTATATGTATATATCGATACTGGGTCCGCTTTTCATTGCCGTATGGACTGTCAGAGATTTCGTTTTCAACCGGCCCCGCTGGAAAGTTGCCGTGTCGCTATTAGCGGTGGTTGTTTTGTTTTCATCAGTTATAGTTACCCGAACACAAGTGAGATACTGGCAGAATACTATAACACTGTTTGAACATGCCTTGAAGGTCACGAAAAATAATGATTTGGCAGAAAAAGGATATGGAGGCGGGTTGTTTGAAGCAGGCCGATTTGACGAGGCCGCAGTTCATCTAAACAATGCGCTGCGGATATATCCGGGATTCTTTGAAGCCAGTAACGATCTTGGCAAGGTTTACATAAAACAGGGAAAGCTTGATGAAGCTGTCGCGTGTTTTAATGAACTTTTAAAACGAAAGAAAGATTCTGCAGAGCTGTATTATAATTTGGGCCTGGCGTTAACCCTGCAAAATAAATACGAAGAAGCCGTAAAGTGCTTTGCCGGGGCATTGGAGCTGGACGCAAAATACCCCGATGCTCATAACAGGATGGGAACTGCACTGTTGGCAACAGGAAAGAACGTTGAGGCCATAAAATATCTCACTGAAGCCCTGCGAATAAGTTCCAACGATGCGGGGCTTTATGAAAAACTCGGCAATGCTTACGCTCAATCAGGCAGGTATGAACAGGCAATTCAGAATTGGACCAAAACGGCGGAGTTAAAACCCGATAGCGCTAATGTTCTTAATAATCTGGCTTGGTTGCTGGCCACTGCAAACAACACATTTGTTCAGGACGCTAATAAAGCCATTGAACTTGCTCATCACGCCTGTGAACTTACAGATTATAACGAGCCATCGTACATGGATACCCTGGCCGTCGCCTATGCCGCCGCGGGCAGGTTTAAGGACGCGGTGATGACTGCACAGCAAGCCGTCGATACTGCTAAGTCCAGCGGTCAAGAAAAACTGGCTGGTGAAATTCAGAATCGATTGGAGCTTTACCAGGCAGGTCGGCCGTATCGCGGAAAATAATGTCCAGCATCGTCGTCTGGAGGGAAATAGAGGACTGGTTTCGTTGTTAAAGGTTACGGTTACGCTGCTTGTATGCGTTCAAACTCATTTACCTCCCTGTTTTTGTTGGAGAATTATTCGCATTGCCCCCTAAGCAATCGCCCAATTGGCATTAAGCAAATTCCCAATAGAACTTCTATGCCCATAGTTGTATATGTTGTATATGAGTTGCGTATGAATGATTACTTAAAGAAGGACAATAAAATGGAATCGTAGAGAACATAAGACAGTAATTATAAGCTTTTCATCACCCTCCTCCGAAGCCAGACTCTTAAATGAGACTCTGGCTTTTTTTATTTGTAAGGAATCATAATTTTATGACAACCGCAAAGGTAAAAAGGGGTCTGACCCCTTTTCCGCCGTTTCGCAGGGCGAAGAATGGCTGACACCTGTTTGCCTCTCAATCATATTGTCTGACCCTCAGCAAAAGAGTATAATGAAAACCGCCTTTGGCTCCGGTGAGTTGAGTCGAACCGCTGGGGGCAAAGGGGACAGGCGGATTATGGTTTAACAAAGGACGTTGAACTGGAAGGTTTGGTTGTGCAGCCAACCGTTTAATCCGCCTGCGGCGGATAAATATGGGAAATACCAGATTAAGGAGAGCTTTATGAAACGAATCCTGTTTTTGATAGTGTATATTTCTTTTGCAACCGCTTGTTTTGCCGATTCGGATGAAAAGAATGCTCAACTGTTCAAAGCCGCAAAGGACGACAACATACAGGCGGCAAAGACCGCCCTGGCTGACGGTGCCGAGGTCAACGCAAAGAATTCCACTGGTGAAACAGCCCTGATGTGGGCGGCGAAGTACGGTCACACGGGGGTTGTCAAACTCCTGCTGGAGAATGGTGCCGATGTCAATATGAGTACAGACGACGGCGCAACTGCCCTGTGGGTGGCGGCGAAGGAGGGCCATGTGGAGGTTCTCAATATCCTGCTGGAGAAGGATTCTAATGTTAATGTGAGGAGGACGACCGACGGCGTAACTGTTCTGTGGGCGGCGGCGAATGAGGGCCATGCGAAGGTTGTCGAACTCCTGCTGGAGAAGGGGGCCGATGCCAATGTGAAGGATACAATCAACGGCGCAACCGCCCTGTGGATAGCGTCGAAGAATGGCTATACGGAGGTTGTCAAGCTCCTGCTGGCGGCGAAGGCCGATGTAAATGCGAAAGCTAAAGATGGCACAACGGCGTTAGGGGTTGCCAAGCGTATGGAGCACTCAGAGGTCGCTCAGTTGCTTGAAAAAGCCGGAGCGAAGGAATGATTTCAGGTGCGGTGATAATCAGAAAATTAAGGGCTTGAGAAGCTCCCTGTTCCATTTTCACTTTTTTTCTCTTTCTACTGCAGGAGGCGGGGAAACCCTTAAGAAATGTCCAATATTCAATATTAAATGTTCAATGTCCAACCCGCCTCCCGTTCCCGAAAGGGATGCCTGACGGCAAAGGGATGCTGCGCATACGGCGGGCCAAGGAAAAGCTTGCCTTAGGGGGATATTTTCCGTAAAATTCAGGGCAAGTTTGATACGCACTACAACTTTATAGTAAAGGAGTTATAAATGTCTGACTATTCGATGAACCCTGAAGGTGAAAAATTTCAACTGCCAGGCCAGGAGCAATACCCAAATGAGCTCAAACGAGTGGAATCGCTGGCGGAGGCCGCACGCAAGGAAGGCAAGGAAATCGTCGTCGTAATGGGCGTGGGGTTCGTCGGGGCAGTGATGGCAGCCATCATAGCAGACACGGTCGATAAGAAGACGGGCAAACCAAGCAAATTCGTCATCGGCTGCCAAAGGCCCAGCACGCGGAGTTACTGGAAGATACCGATGCTCAACGAGGGCCGCTCGCCCGTGAAGGCGGAGGATCCGGAAGTTGACCCGATGATAAAGCGGTGCGTGCTGGAAAAAAAGACGCTCATCGCGACATATAACAGCGACTGCCTGAAATTGGCGGACTGCGTGGTTGTTGACGTGCAGTGCGACTATACCAAGCATGACCTGGGCAATATGCGGACGGGCAAGGTCGAGATGGGCGCACTGGAAGCAACGATGAAGACGATAGCCGACAGGGTGCAGGCGAATTGCCTGACGCTGATTGAGACGACGGTTGCGCCGGGAACGACGGAGTTTATCGCGTGGCCTATTATGAAAAAGGCATTCGCGACCCGCGGGATAAAAACAGAGCCATTGCTCGCGCATAGTTTCGAGCGGGTTATGCCTGGTAAACATTATGTTTCGTCGATTCGGGATTTCTGGAGGGTTTGCTCCGGATGCAACGAGGAGGCGAGGAAGCGGGTCGAGAAATTCCTGCACGAGGTTTTGAATACGAAGGATTTCCCGCTGACGGTGATGGACAGGCCCATTGAATCGGAAACGACGAAGATTGTGGAAAATTCGTTCCGGGCGACGACGCTGGCGTTTCTCGATGAGTGGAGTATGTTCGCGGAGAAAAATGGCGTTGACCTGATTAAGGTCATCAATGCGATAAAGATGAGGCCTACGCATAATAATATGATATTCCCTGGGCCGGGCATCGGTGGTTATTGTCTGCCCAAGGACGGCGGTTTGGGATACTGGGCGTATAAGCATATTCTCGGGTTCGAGGACGATATATTCAAGATGACGACCACGGCGATTGACGTGAACGATACGCGAGGCCTGCACGTGGCGGAGCTGACGCGCGATGCGCTTCGCAATATGGGCAAAATGGTAGCCGGCGCGAAGGTGCTGTTGTGCGGGGCGAGTTACCGTCAGGACGTGGGCGACACGCGATACAGCGGCTCGGAGATAGTGGTGCGAAAGCTGACGGAGATGGGCGCGGAGATGAAGGTTCATGACCCATACGTCGAGCACTGGTATGAATTAGAACAGCAGGACGTATATCCCGCGCCGGGACATTCGTGGGCGAGATTCTTCCATAACCAGGAGGATTTGGTAAATATCCGCGTTCAAAAAGACCTTTCATCGGCGATTAAGGGCGTCGGGGCTTTGATATTAGCAGTTCCGCATCAGCAGTATCTGAACCTTGAGCCGAAGAAAATAGTGGATTGCGCTGGCGGGCCTATAGCGTTAATCGACTGCTTCGGGATACTGAGCGATGAGCAGATAAAGCAATACTTTGCGCTTGGCTGCGAGGTCAAGGGATTGGGCAGAGGCCATATACAGCGGATAAAAGAGAACGTCCGCCAAAAGCGAGACCTCGCTAAATAGCGGGTCCGCAAGACGGGTTAGCGATAATAAAAAATTGGGCCGCGTTACAGTGACTTTGGAACACCAACAAAAGCACATAAGCATATTTGTATATGTTGGTATAGTTGTCGCCACGCTTGTCGCATACGAGCCGATACGGCACAACTATTTTGTCAGCTATGACGATGACCTGTATATAATGAAAAACCCCACCGTAACCGGCGGGATAACTGGCGATTCGATAATCCTCGCGTTCACAAAACTGCACGCTGCGAATTGGCACCCCCTGACGTGGCTCAGCCACATGCTGGATTACCGGCTTTTCGGGCTAAATCCAACGGGGCATCACTTAGTCAGCGTCGCGATTCATATTGTCAATGCCCTGCTGCTTCTCTGGATACTTAAAAACATTACGGGGACAATGTGGGCAAGCGCATTCGTCGCGGCGGTATTCGCCCTGCATCCGCTACAGGTGGAATCAGTAGCATGGATAGCTGAGCGAAAAACGGTTTTAAGCGGTTTATTCTGGTTGCTTACAATGGCCGCATATATTCGTTACGCCAGAAGACCGGGATTTAGCCGATATCTCGTGGTGTTATTAGTATTCGGCCTTTGCATTATGACCAAACCGATAGTCATTACACTGCCTTTAGTATTGCTCCTGCTGGACTACTGGCCATTAGACAGGATTCGATGGGGACATCTGCACGACAAAAAGGCGAGGAGCAGACCAGACCAAAAATCAATTGGATGGCTAACGGCAGAAAAGATACCTTTGCTGACAATATCGGCAATCCTGGGTGTTCTAACCGTTATCGCGCAACAATCCGGAGGTGCGATTAGCACATTAGATAAAGTTCCATTAGACTACCGAATAGCCAACGCGTTCATCTCTTATGTAAAATACATCGGCAAACTGGTATGGCCCAGCGACCTGGCTGTTTTCTATCCTCCTTCGCATTTAAACTTATTAAATACTACAACGGTGATTTGCGCTTTTATATTCATCGTGATATCGGCCATAAGCATCTATATCGGGCGCCGCAAAAAATATATAACCGTCGGCTGGCTGTGGTTTGTGGGCGTGCTTGTTCCGATGATAGGGCTGGTTCAGGTCGGGGACCAGGCGATGGCCAACCGTTATATGTACCTGCCGATGCTGGGCCTGCTTATTATCATCGCCATGGCAGGCAAAGACCTAATCGCAAAACTGCCTCAATTAAAAACCGTTGCGGCTATAACGGGTGCGGCAGCGATACTGAGCTTGCTCATACTTACTCAAATGCAGGTGCGTCACTGGCGGAACAGTATCACGCTTTTCGAATATGCCTTAAGCGTTACGGAAGACAACGCAATTACGGAAAACAGCTATGCATGCGCTTTGTTCAATGAGGACCGTCTCGATGAGGCAGAGAAGCATTTTGTCAACGCTCTCCGTATAACCCCCGGGTTTGACACGGCCCTCATCCACCTGGCCAGAATATATCTGAAAGAAGGAAGGTACAACGAGGCGGTATCGATATATGAAGAGCTTATAAAGCGCAATCATAAAACCGCAGAGCTTTACTACAATCTTGCGATGGCGTTCGGCATACAAGAGAAATATAACGACTCAATAAAATACTTCAATAAATCACTGGAACTGAACCCGAACGACCCTGATACTCATAAGCAGATGGGAATTATACTATTGGCGGCAGGAGAACCAAACGAAGCAATCGGGCACGCAAAACGCGCCTGTGAGCTGACGGGGAACAAGGACGCTGAATGTCTGGATGCGCTGGCAAGCGGCTTTGCGGCGGCAGGCAGATTCGCCGAAGCAAAGGCAACAGCCGAAAAAGCGTTGAAGCTCGCGCGAGAAACCGGACAGGAAGATTTAGCAGGCGAGATTGAGAATCGAATAAAACTTTACGAGGCGGGACAGCCATATCGCGAGAAATAAATGAGATCAAGTCAAAAACATATTGTCTTTGTCGTAAGCGCGGCACTGGTGATTGCAACATTAGTCGCTTATGAGCCAATACGGCACAACGGCTTTGTAAGCTATGACGACAAGGGTTATATCGTTTATAACCAGGTGGTAAAATCGGGGATAAAATGGGAATCGCTTGGGCAGGCATTCACGAAGCCGCATCTTTACATGTGGCATCCGCTGACGACAATCAGCCATATGCTGGATTACGAGCTTTTCGGGCTGAACCCAACAGGTCATCACTTAGTCAGCGTTACGATTCATATTGTTAACGTCCTGCTCGTCTTCGGTATTTTCAGGAGTTTTGGCGGGCCAATATGGTTAAGTGCATTTATCGCCGGCGTGTTCGCATTGCATCCGATTCAGGTTGAGTCGGTGGCATGGGCATCGGAACGAAAAACGGTTTTGAGCGGGCTGTTCTGGCTGCTGACAGTGGCGGCATATATTCATTACGCAAGAGGGCCTCGATTAAGCCGGTATCTGTTAGTGTTGGCAATATTCGGTTTTTGTATTATGACCAAGCCGGTGGTTGTAACGCTGCCTTTAGCGCTGCTATTGCTGGATTACTGGCCCCTTGAACGAATCGGAGAACGGAGGACAGAGGACAGAAGGCGGAAGACAGAAGAAGAAAGGCAAAAGGCCTCTCTGAAATGGTTAATAATTGAAAAAATACCGCTGCTGGCGATGTCGGCATTTCTGTGTGTAATGACAATTATTATGCAAGCAAGCGGAGGAATTGTCCCGACGCTGGAGAGATTGCCGCTGGAATATCGAGTTGCGAATATGTTTCTTTCTTACATCAAGTACATTATCAAAATGATATGGCCAAGCGGTCTGGCGATATGCTATCCGCATCCCCGCGCGATACTTTCAGATGTCCCTGTAGTGATATGCGTAATACTGTTTATTCTGCTGACAGCTATATGTATTTACGCGGGCCGGCGAAGAAAATATGTGGCGGTAGGGTGGCTGTGGTACCTGGGGACACTTGTTCCTGTGATAGGTTTTGTTCAGTCCGGTGCGCAGGGAATGGCAAATCGTTATATGTATATCCCGATGCTGGGTCTGCTGATGATTATCGGCTGGACGGCGAAAGATTTTATTGCCGGCCGGCCGCGAGCAAAAACAGCAGCGGCGGCAATGGGAGTATTAGTGTTGTTGTCCCTGCTTATACTGACCCGAATGCAGGTAAGGTACTGGGAGAATTCGCTTACGCTGTTCGGACACGACATCGAGGTAACAAAAGACAACATTCTGGCGGAAAACGGCTACGGATGCGCTTTGTCTGAACTGGGGCTTGTCGATGAGGCCCAGAAACATCTGCAAAACGCGGTGCGGCTAAGCCCCGCATATTCCGAAGCCCGCAACAATTTAGCGAGTGTTTATTTGAAGAAGGGGATGCTCAACGAGGCGATCGCCTGCTTTAATGAGATTATAAGTCGCAATGAGGCGACAGCGGATATCTACTACAACCTTGCCGCGGCGCTGGAGATGCAAAAGAAATACGACGAGGCAATAAAGTATTACGCCAAATCGCTGGAAATGAATCCTGAAGACCCGGCTGCCAACAAGAGAATGGGGATTGCACTATTGGCAGCAGGAAAAACAAACGAAGCAATCGGGTACGCGAAACGCGCCTGTGAGCTGACGGGGGACAAGGACGCTGAATGTCTGGATGCACTGGCAAGCGGCTTTGCGGCGGCTGGGAAATTTGACGAGGCAGTGAGGATTGCTGAAAAAGCGTTAAACGCTGCGAGAATTTCAGGCCGAGAGAACCTTATCGTCGATATCCAGAAACAGATTGAACTTTATCAGGCAGGCATGCGGGACAGTCAGCAATAAATGAGATTCAGCCAAAGATACATTTTCTTATTTATAAGCGCGGCGATTGCGATAACGACGCTTGTCGCTTATGAGCCGATACGGCACAACGGATTCGTCGACTATGACGACACCGGCTATATTCTTAACAGCGAGCAGGTAAAATCAGGGATAACGTGGGAATCGCTGAGGCAGGCATTTACGAAGCCGCATTATAATATGTGGCATCCGCTGACAACAATCAGTAATATGCTTGATTACGAACTTTTCGGGCTGAACCCAACAGGTCATCACTTAGTCAGCGTTGCTATTCATATCGTTAATGCCTTGCTGCTTTTCTGGATACTTAAAAACATTACGGGGACGATGTGGGCCAGCGCATTTGTTGCGGCTGTATTTGCGCTGCATCCAGTTCAGGTAGAATCGGTTGCGTGGGCGGCGGAACGGAAAACGGTTCTAAGCGGGCTGTTTTGGCTGCTGACAATAGCGGCGTATATTCGTTACGCAAGAAGGCCTCGATTAAGCCGGTATCTTTTAGTATTAGCAATATTCGGTTTTTGTATTTTGACCAAGCCGGCGGTTGTAACGCTGCCTTTCGCGCTGCTATTGCTGGATTACTGGCCCTTAGAAAGAGTTAGATGCGAACATCAGGCAGGAGCGGCAAAGAATAGTAACACAAACAAGAAGTCGGCTGTATGGCTGATAGCAGAGAAAATACCGCTGCTGGCAATGTCGGCTTTTTTATGCGTGATGACACTCGTTTCACAAAAACAGGGAGAAGCGATTCCTACGCTCGATATGATGCCTCTGGATTACCGGCTGGCTAACATGTTTCTTTCGTATATAAGGTATATAGGCAAACTGATATGGCCGAGCAGTCTGGCAGTATATTACCCGCATTCATTTGTGACCCTTTTGGATTTTTGGGTAGTAATGTGCGCAATACTGTTTATCGTGCTGACAGTCGTAATTGTTTACTACATAGGCCGGCGGAAAAAATACGCGGCGGTCGGGTGGTTATGGTACGTCGGGACGCTTGTGCCAATGATAGGGCTGGTCCAATCAGGCGAGCAGGCAATGGCCAACAGATATATGTACATATCAATGCTGGGCCTGCTGATAATAATTACCTGTGCAGCTAATGACTTTATCGCCAGCCGACTTCGCCTGAAAATTGTCGCAGCGATATTAGCCGCGGTTTTGCTCTCCGTATTAGTCATACTCACCCGCACTCAGGTGAGCCACTGGCGGGATAGTATAACTTTGTATGATTATGCTCTTAAGGTGACACAAAATAACGCGTTGGTAGAAAACAACTACGGAAACCTCTTATTTGAGACAGACCGGCTCGATGAGGCCGTTTCGCATCTTAACAAGGCACTGTCAATAGCCCCAAAGATGACTTCAGCTGAAGATAACCTGGGCAGGGTTTACCTGAAACAGGGAAAGCTCAGCGAAGCCACCGTATGTTTTAAGAGAGTTTTAGATGAAGGCAAGGTCACCTCGGAGGTATATAACAACTTGGCGTCGGCACTTGGTATGCAAAAAAAATACGACGAGGCGCTAAAGTATCTCAAACAGGCGTTAGAATTAGAGCCAAACAATTTTGATATTCACAACAAGATCGGAATGGCACTGCTTGCAACAGGCAAGCCCGACGAGGCCATTACGCATTTTAAGTACGTCCTGCAAATAAACAAAATCCCCGCGGAGGTGTATGCGAATCTCGGCTCGGCATATATACAAGTTGGCAAGTATGACCTCGCGATCGAAAACTTAAGCAAGGCAATAGAGCTAAAACCCAATAACACAGATGTTCTTAACAAATTAGCATGGTTATTTGCTGCTGTTGATAATACATCTATTCATAATGCCCCAAAAGCCGTTGAATTTGCTCAACGAAGTTGTGAGCTAACCGGTTATAAGGACCCCATGCTGTTGGATACTTTAGCGGTTTCGTACGCCGCGGCAGGCAGATTCGATGAAGCAAAAGCGACGGCGGAGAAAGCATTTAACATAGCGAAAGAAACAGGCCGGGAGGATTTGGCCAACAAGATTAAGAAGCGGATAAAACTTTACGAGACCGGGCAGCCATATCGTGAGTAATAACGGGATTCATACAGCCCGAAAATCATTTCGCAATCCCCGTGGCAACACTCTGGCGATAAAATACTTGACAAAGGAAAATATTTTGTATAATATATTTGTATAGCATCATTGAGCCGGCTACAAAGGTCGCCCACACCAGCGGCGTTCGTAATCTGCTCGGGATGATACTCTAAAACAGGGCGATTTGATGGAACAGGAAATTCTGGACCAAATCGAGCAGGTTGTCGGCTACCGATTTACCAGCCGCAAGCTTCTGGAGGAGGCCTTTATGCACGCCTCGGCGGTCGATAAACGGACGCTAAGCAACGAGCGTCTCGAATTCCTCGGCGATTCCGTTCTTGCCCTGGTAATCTGCAAAACCATTTTCGAGCGTTCTCCTGAGGACCTCGAAGGCGACCTGACGAAAATGAAAAGTATGCTCGTCTCGCGAGGGATTTGCGCCCAGGTCGCCCGGGATTTAAACCTGCACAAATTCCTCAAGGTCGGGAAAGGTATGGCGGGCAGCCAATCGCTCACGCATTCGCTGGCAGCGGGCCTTCTCGAAGCCCTTATAGCGGCTATTTATCTCGACGGCGGCTTCGAGCCGGCAGAAACTTTCATCCTTAAAAACTTCGACGCCATCATTCAAAAAGCCAGTGTTGAACAAGCACAGGGCAACTTCAAGTCCATTTTACAGCAATTTGCTCAGCAGCACTTCAATACAACACCCACCTATGAGCTTTTGGATGAAAAAGGGCCTGACCACAATAAATGCTTCGAAATCCAGGTTGTGATTAACCAGAGGCATTTTCCCAGCGCCTGGGGCAACAACAAAAAAGAGGCCGAGCAGAAAGCTGCTCTCAATGCCCTAATCGAGCTGGGGGTAATCAAGGATTATTGCGAAGAACCGCAGCCGGAATAAAGTATGTTTATATTACCCAATAATCAGCCAGGCGACAGCCGCTAACACCAGTGCCGTTATCATCATAAAGACAAATATCGAGCCGAACAACAGCATGGTTTCTTTAAGAAAGTTGCCCACTGTAACTTTTGGCACCTTTGTCGCCTTATATACCACCGCTATTGCCACCAAGAGGGGCAACACCATCAGCAATGACCGCGGATTAGTCCCAATCTCCTCAGGGACCCTGAACTGCGCCATAATATCAGCCGCAAGAGCCAGCATATTTATTGCTCCTCATCCTGCGTCTTGCGCAGATATGCCATATATACCGAGTTGACTATACAGAGCAGGTTAAGCAGGCCTGAAGTGCTGGTATATATCTGGCCCATTTCATTAGGTCTGCCAAAAACCGGGAAGCCGCCGCCCTTGGTATAAGACCCGATAATTGCCACCAGCGGTGAATTGGCCATCTGGACGATAAACCAAAGCTTTGCCCCAACCCAGTCAACGACCCCTATCGAGCCGATATAAATACCCGCCGCAAAAATCGTGACTATCATCACAAATATTATCAGCGCGCGGCTCGTCTCTTTAAGCACGAGGTATCCGCCGCCCGGCAAAAACCATCCCGCCAGCGCTACCAGAAACATCAGCGGCCAGGGATTTTCTTCTGTTTTATGGTATGACACTGTTATTTACCCGCTCGATTAGTATCAGCAGGAACCGCATTCGGCTCGGCCTTCGGCACGTTCACATCCTGCTGCTCTTTTTGAACATACTTCATACGAGTAACTATGTTTTTGGGGCTGTAATGCGATATAGCCAGCGCCTGAGAATCAGCGTATTCATCCCTGACGACCTCCGACGCCTTGGTAACATCAAATACTTCCTGATAAAGCCGGTGAATAGTCGCGCTCTCGAGGCAGTAGTAGCACATTCCCGGTTTGAACTCCATGATTTCCCCCTGTTTGGCCAGCGTATTACTATCCTGGGGTATAAGGGCGAATACCTTGTCCATAAGCGACCCTTCCCGTATCGTTCTGTCGAGAATTATTCTGGCCATTGGATTGCCCTGGGAACGAATCCTTATCTTTTCAATTTTCTGAGTATCTATCCTGCGAAGCCCGCTTCGTTTGTTCAACGCGAAAGTCCGGTCCTTAACCGGTATCGTATTGGAATCGCCCACGTTTTTGCCGTAAAGCGTGTTAAACCGTTCAATTGCTGCCTTCCACCCGGCTGTTGTCGTCAATGTAACAAACTCTTGCGCTTTAGTTTTGGTCTTATCCATCGCCGCAAGCAGTTTAAGGTCATCGGTTACAAGTTCTCTTATAGTGTTCGAATCCGCACGTGCCGAGCCATCCTGTTCAAATTGTATGCTGTGCCTGTCAATCCTTTCATCTACGCTTTTCGGCTCGGCCGCCTTTTCAGCCACGACAACCCGCACCAGCATCATATTTTTGCCTTTGTAGCCCTCCGCGCTCATTTCCTGTGCGTCCCTCAACGGGCCGATATTTTCATAAAGTCGCGGTGCCTTAATATCCATCGGGCCAAGCTCGCTGACCTTCAACTGCTCTATCGCGAACAGCACTCGCACAAGTGAGGCCTCCGCCACCCCGGCCCCGCCGGTATAAAGCGAGCTAAGATTCTTGTCGCTCTGAATATCAGACACGCTCAACAAGCCCGTCCTGCCGGCGTAGACCTGGACTTTGTGTTTTTCAGTCAATTCCGCCGCCACTTTCGCATAATCAACGGCGGCTTTGCTGAACTGCTCGTCTGTCAGCTTCCCCTTTTCAGTATCCATCTCGGGCAAATCGATCTCAGTAAGCGACTTGGCGTCGGCTAATATCTTTTCAGCTTTTGAATCGACCCTTTCCTGGTAAAGCCGTTTCGATATCTGCGACGCCACTTCTGCGTAGCTGTGGATTTTTATCACTAACTCGGAATTGGGGTCGTTCGGATCCGAATAATCCCTGTATGCAATAGGCGGCTGTGATGAATGCTGCTGGTAATAATCTTCGGTTTCCTGCTGCGTCAATGGCTTAATCGTCGCGGCAACATCATCCAGCCGAACGGCTATATACTCAAGACAAACCCGCTCGGGAAGCTTATAGCCAAAACAGTACGGATTATCCTTGTCCGGCTCGCCGGCGAAATATCCTTTAAATTTGGCGAACTGTTCCGCAATCTTATTCGCTTCCGGCTTGAACGACTCATCCTTGAACGTGCTTGCCTCAAACACAACGTAATTGACGTCGAGCGTTTCCCGGTGAATGTTTGTCTGGTAGATAATCTGTGGTATAGTTATATCCTCTGTCAGGCATACCATGCCACAGTAATTGACAATCGAACTCATATCGGCAAATGCCTCAAGCACCTGCTTTTCGGAAAGCCGGTCTTGTTTTTCTATCGCGCTGATAATCTGGCTATAGGCCCTTCCCTGGAATATCCGTGGTATAAGCACCTCGAGTTGCTCTTTCGCTCGCTCCGTCGATGTCTTTATCCCGGCTTCCTGGGCTTCCTTTGTCAGTAAAATCCAGTATATGCTGGAAGGATATTGTTTGGCGTAAATTTCATTTATCTGACTATCCGACACGCCGTAATCGTCTATCGCGGCAATTTGCTTTATCCGGCTGATTGATTCGACGGCGGCGGAACGTTCCGGGAAAATCAATTCCCCAAGTAAAATTGACCTCATATCCTGCGAAGACCTTTGACGCGGGTCCGCAGGCCTGAGCACTGATTCCAGGCCAATCGCCTTTAACGCCTCTATCTGCTGATTAGCCAAAGCCACGTCCTGCCTGGTTATCTTCTTGCCGTTGCCGTAATAGGCAATGACTTTCCCCTCGCCCGTCTTTGCCGAGCTGAAGTAATTCATCAGCGGCTCGATTGTAAAAACAATCATCAGCGCAATGACTACAAAAGCCATTATTTTGCGGTTGTGCCTGCGAAACCATACCATCAAAGTCATTTTGTTGCTCCGAAAATGTTAACCAACGTTTTTTTTAAAGCTGCACAAGTATAAAGAATGGTCTTGTTTTTTACAACCAAAAACAGCCCGGCATTAATTCGCTTCTTTTAGATATTATTCCCCCCTCTAAAACCTTCTCCTCCGCGAAAACAACGCCTTTTGATGCAGGTTTTGCTTGACTTGGCAGGGCATTTTTGCTACTATAATTTCGTTGCACGTGCAAACAGGCGTTATACGCCGACCCCGTTAAAACGGGAAAAATAGCCACGATGCAGCAGGGAGACGGGTGACAAAAACGATTATAAATCGCCGTGTCTCCCTTTTTTATTCCGGCTTTTTACTGGATTTCCAGTATATTCGTGAAGAGCACTACCGCCTCGCCGAGGTCGGCATTCGCCTCGATTGTCCCGACAAGCCCGACTTTTTTATCGACGAATTTGCTCAAATCCGCGTCCGCAGCAGCGCCGACAGGCCTGGCGTAACATAGTGTCTTGCCATTTCCGTCAATAACTTTGTAATACTTCGCGCCGGGCGTCTCAGCAAACAGGGGTGATTCCTTAAGCGTGCCTATGGCCGCGAATATGCCCTTGTCCTCAATCTTTGAAAGCCCTTCGTTCTTTGCGCCTTCTATTTTCTGCTGGGTTTGGGTGTACTGGTCTTCCTGAACCTTTATCGTATTGGCGACCTCCAGCGAAAGTTCGTATTTCTCAACCGTCTTCAATAATACAGTCGCGCTGCGTGCTGCCCTGGGGCTTTCTTTGTCGCCGGCAATAACGACAATCGCCTTCTTCAGCTCAGCGAAGTTCTGGTCTGCTGCTGGTTTTGCACGCTCCGCCTCAACTTTTTCCTTTAGGGCCTGCACCTCACCCATTTTTTGCTCTTCTAAAGGAATTGGTGCCGGTGTATTCGGCTCATTTGGTGAAGAAACCGGCGTTTTTAACTCGCCTGGGTTCGTCGGGAAAGGCGACGCAGGCATAGGATGCGCGGTCGCCGGCATTGCCGATGTCGTGGTCGTCGTCGGCGCTGCAGGAGTCGGAGCCATCAGCGTCCCAAGAGGTTTGGCATTCTGGCTGCTGACCCACAAATATGCTCCCTCAGGAGGGGCTATCTTGCAGTAACCGTCTTTTTCCTCGCCGACTATGGTTACTTTATCGCCCTTGTTGAGCTTTACCTGCATCGACGTCGAGTGCATCGGCTGGACCTCATCGGACCCGGCGTAAACGCGAACCGCTTCACCGATAACCGTCCCGCTCGTATTATTCTGCGGGTCAATTTGAACATATTGCTTTGAAATCCAGGAATAACTGCCCGCCGGCGGTACTACCTGAAGCCAGCTGAACTTGTTGCCGACGACCTTGACCTTGTCGCCTTTCCTGGCCTTGCCGCAATTATAATACTGGGTGCCCGGGCCTGACCGGATATACACGTCGTCGTTTGTTATCTCCGCCAGGAACGGAAATGCTGGCAGATTCAGGGCATTCGCCTCTGCCGCCGGGGCCGCACCCGCCTGGGCGGTATTACCCGGCTGTGCCGCAATAGCAGGCAGACAAATCGCTGCCACAAGAACAATAATTGAAAATCTCAGATAAGATTCCATTCTTCGACCTCCTAACAAAAGGTTTTTCTCCATAAACGCCTACCGCCCCACATAATCCATCACAGAACAGGGCCACAAATTTTTACTGCTCACAAAGCTATCACCGCCGCCACCCATTGTCAACTATTTTGTGCTGTTCTTTTGGTATGACTTTGGGGCTTTTCTTTCAACACTGGGAGCATATTGTTACTCCGTGGATAAAATTAGGGGGTCGAAACTAACAGGAGAGCAAGTTTAATTTAGGGGTTGCTCAGGCCTTCTTTGCAAAGGCGGGTTTTGCCGATTCGATTTCAGCAGATACGCACTCGATAACCCGTGACACTATGCCCGTCACCTCGTCCGACAGGCCCAGGCCGGGCGTTACATCTTTTGGTTTGATGCCGATTATGATTACTTCCTGTGGTGCGCAGTTCAATCGTTTCGCCATCGCCAGCGTATCAGCGATGCCGAATTCGTGCAGCGAAATACTTTGACCCGCGTTCGAGGCCAAATCATCGGGAGTAAACCTTAATATCGTTCCCGGCTCGGTATCCGAATCAACAGCATCAACGACAATTACCTTTTGCCTGTCGCAGATATGGTCGAGCAGGTCTGCGCCCGCGGTGCCGCCATCGAGAAGCTCCACATAATCAGGCACGTTGCCCTTCTGCATCTGCTCAACCACATAGACGCCTATACCTTCATCGTGCAACAGTATGTTGCCGATGCCAAGCACCAGAACTGGCCTGCGAATATAGGCGTCATTTTCATTCATAATTTACATACTTGGTCTGCTATACACCACCATTTCAGGTTCCGTCTTACCCGGTCTTACCATATGCACGGCACAGGACAGGCATGGGTCAAAGGAATGAACGACCCTCAGCACCTCAATCGGCTGATTGATATTGGTTACTGGTGTGCCCACAAGCGCCTGTTCGATTGGGCCAAGCTGACCCGAATCGTCCCTCGGCGAGGCGTTCCAGTTCGTAGGCGTTATCACCTGATACCTGTTGATAGTGCCGCCTGAAATAGTAATCCAGTGGCCAAGCGCTCCTCTGGGAGCTTCGGTCAGGCCGATTCCGGTCGCGCTGGCGGGCGTCGCGGCATACTGATAGCTCGAAGCCCCGACACTGATTTGATTAAGCCAGCCGTCCATAGCATCGGCGACTTTTTTGGTTTCGTAAGCCCTTGCCGCAATACGGTCGAGAGCTGAAATGCCTCTTGTGTAATCGCCGTTGATATACATTCTTGCTAATGCCCCGACCTCGTGAACGGCATTGAGGTATCGCGGCGCCTTTACCCATGAATACGCGCCCGCTTTGGTCGCATTTGGAGTGGTAGCGCCCGCAGAAGGATTCAGGCCGCTGGCTGAGCTGTATTTTGAGTATTTGACGTATTCAGCAATATCAGTTGTGCTAACCGCAAGCGTCTGCCCGTTTGTATATCTGCCTCGTTTGAGAAGCTTTGTTGTTCCTGCTGCGTCGAGGTCAAACACGCCGTATGCAAGCAGGTTTCCGCAGCCCTTTCCCATGTTGTAATATCCCGGGAACGCACCCGCCACAGCCAGAACATCAGGCAGATATGTCCCGTCGATGAACGCGCGAAGCTCGGTGAGCAGCGTTCTGAAATCGGTAATCTGCTGTGCCGTCGGGATTGAAGTTGCGCCGCCCGGAACAAATACCGGGCTTGTGGGCAGCTTGCCGCCTAAAATAGCTCCCATCTGATGCGCCTTTCTCCTCATTTCGAGCGCCTTAACATAATGGCCTACAAGTGTTGTAGCGGTCGCACCTTTTACCATATCCGGAGCGGCGTATCGCGGACCCCACGGTGATATGTCAAGGATGCCCGTGGTGTCGATATAGTCCAAAGCCGCTAAGTGGTAAAAATGCAGGATGTGCGACTGGACGAAATTCGAGCCGAGGACCAGGTTTCGGATTATCCTGCCGTTTGCAGGCGGAGTAACGCCGAAAGCCGCTTCGAGGTTCAAACTGCTGGCCATCCCGTGTGAGATTGGGCAGACGCCGCATATTCGCTGCGTAAAATGCGGGGCATCGAGCGGGTTTCGGCCCTGAAGAATCGCTTCAAAACCCCTGAAGGTTGTGCCATTGCTTTTGGCGTCAACAACCTGCTGTTTGCCGCTGACGGTATCAATCGTAACTTCAATCGCAAGGTGTCCTTCGATTCTCGTTACGGGGTCAATTTTTACAGTTGTAGGCATATTAATTTTCTCCTAAATTAATCACGGGTACTTTCGGCCGAGCCGCTGCCCGTTGTTCTATAATTCGAACTTGTCTCAATCATTTTCATTTTCGCGATTACTTCGAGTAATGTTCCTTATGGAAACACGACAGATGCTTGTGCCTGTTCTCCAACTGCTGGCCCCGACTGTGTTTATTGCCCGGACGCGATAACTATATCCGCCGTTGGTAGTAATATTTTCAGAGTAAGAGGTATTCGGGCCTAAGATTAAATAAATCTGCGTCCATGCCCTACCATTACTACGTTGTAATTGATATAAGGTTGCGCCGGGAGATGGCGCCCAGCTTATCGTGTACTGACCGGTACGGCTGCTGGTCGGATAGGTAATCGTGGCTGGCGCAGGCGGAAAGATTACTGAAACTACACAATTCGTCGTGCCTGTCCTCCAACTACTCGAACCGGCTGTGTTTGTTGCCCTGACACGATAGAGGTAGCTGCCATTGGCAACGATTTCCGAATAGGACAGATTTGCGTCTGAGTAAACCTGTGTCCAGGTGCTGCCGGCATTGTTCGACCGCTGCATTTGATATGAGGTCGCGCCGGTAGATGACGCCCAGCTTACCGTGTAATGGCCGGTGCTGCTGTTGGCCGGATAGGTAATCGTGGCTGGCGCAGGAGGTATCGTAGGCGGCGTGGTTATAGAAACTACGCAGATAACCGTGCTTGTTGTCCAGCCGCTCGAACCGGCTGTGTTTGTCGCCCTGATATGATAGCTGTAGCTGCCGTTGGCGACGCTTTCTGAATAAGACAGATTTGCGCCCGAGTAGATCTGGATCCATGTGCCGCCGGCGTTATTTGACCGTTCCAGCTGATATGAGGTCGCGCCGATGGATGATGCCCATATTATAGCGTATTGGCCTGTACTGCTGCTGGCCGGATAGGTAATCGTAGCTGGCGCCGACGGTATCGTAGATGGTGATGAACCACCCACGGTAGAGCCGACCGCAGAAAATTTTGCGATTGTTGCATTTTGAAGCACAACCCCGCCGAGTGCGCTATTCGCGGCGACCTTGACGTTAACCGTTGTAGCGCCGCGGGTATCTACAAGAATTCTGCAAAGCGTGCCGCTGACCTTAGGGGCATTGTTTACATCGCTATACCGCGAGGCCATCGCCAGTGTTACGGTTGATGTTCCAATCCCGTTGTTATCGACAGGCGAACCCCAATCGAATATTTTACCATCTTCATCAATTTTCATCGATGCGGGGAAAATACCGTATCCGGGACTTGCGGCATTGCTGTCGCCGACTTTATAATCGTAAACGTTTTTGATAACCGCACCGCTGTCAACTGTTACGTCGAGCGCAAACGCTATCGGCAGAATTGTTTCATCTGATGCGCTGTAGTCGATGCGAACCACGCCGCTTCCCTCGCTAACGCAGGTTATCACAACCGCGTTGGCGGGAATGACAAACAGCAAGGTCACAAAAAAAATACAAATGGCTCTCATTATCGTTTTCTCCTTTAATTAACCGTTGTCTTAATCGTCATTGGCTCCGCTGCCGCTCAACGTGTAGAACGGGGTCATTGCATCCGGGAAGGTCGGGTCAGTGCAGCCGATGCAGGGACTGCCCGCCTGGACGCACCAGTTGACGCCGGTTTGTCCCTGTGCAGGGCTGTTCCATTTTCTCGTCGGGCAATCGCAATATGTCTGTCTGCCCTTGCAGCCCATCGCAAACAGGCACCCCGATGTGCCAAGTGTTCTCGGACTTGGAATATTGCCGTCCGTATTCGTGTGGCACGACAAGCAACTCCTGTTGCCCGCATGGCTTAATCGCCCCGAATACGATGAATTGAACGAGCTTAGGTATGGACAGGCGCTGTGCACCAGCGTGCCATAAAAGGCGGTTGGCCTCGACTGGCTGTCTAAAGGAATCGCCGTGCCCGTCAGGAGATTAACAATCGTTCCCACAAGCCAGTCGGGATGAATCGGACAGCCGGGGATGTTTATAACAGGCCTGGTTTGGCCTAACGAGGTCAACGCTGCGCTAACTCCCATAGCGCCGGTTGGATTCGGTCCGCTCGCCGGAATGCCTCCGAAACTGGCACAAGTGCCTACAGCGATAACTTGGCTCGCGTATTTGGCGAAGAGTTGAAGTGCGCTGAGCATCGTCATCCCGCCGCCTATTTCGCAATACTCGCCGCCGGCTCCAGTTGGAATCGCGCCTTCCACAACAAGTATATACCCTCTTTTGGCAAGCAGGGCGTAATCGACAAAATTGACGACTCCGTCGCCGTTGAGGTCCATATTCAGTCCCGTAGCTTTTTGCGACCATTCACCACCCAGGTCTATAAGCTCACCCGTCGATGGGCGAACCACCTGCGCAGCCGATATGGCAAAATCCCCCGCGGGAGCCATCACGGTCGGGTGGTATTCGAGGTTAATCTTGTCGAGCAGGAGCGTATCGACCGTCGCGTAATAAACGCTGTTCAGAAACGAAACCGAACAGCCCGTGCACGACTGCCCCTGAAGCCAGATTACCGAGGGGTTGCCCGCTCCCGCCAGTGCTTCATTTAATTTCAACAGGCCGCCTGATTCAAGCCCCAGCACGCCTGCCATTGCGGCTGCAGCTCTTAAAAATTCTCTGCGTGATATTATCATTGTTCAATTCTCCTTAAACTAATCGGCTTAAATTTATTCTGCTCAAAAACCAAATCTGAAATAGATGTGATCTAAAATGTCGCCCGAAATACCCCCGCAACCGTCAGGGGATTGTTGGGAATTAGAGCGTTCATGAAAATTTTTGTTAAGGGGGAATAAATCGTTAACAGGTTTGCATCTTATTTCTGACAAAGTAGTAATCACGCGATTAAATTCGGTTTGTTTGCCGCCATATTCAGTTATAATTAACTACCGCCCCGATTTTATTACTATTATTATTTTAATACTAAGTCCGTGCGGACCTTGTTCGAACATATTTATATTATGTAATATGTCGGCTTTGCAATATAATTATAACCTGTAAATTTCACAAATCAAGAGAAATTATTACATAATGTCGAATTTAATATACCCCTGTAACTGTATGGGGTATTTTGGGGATTAATACGTCCGAGAACGTTTTCAAGCAGGCCCAAAAGGGAGTTTAATGACTGATACGCTTGTTTACAAACAGCACTTAAATCCCAAACAACAAACATATACATACCCTTTCGTTATTTATTGTTACATATCGCTATTACTATTTACGAACGCCGGCAAAATTCGGGTTCAAAAAAATAAAGAAAATAATCGTGCCCCTGACAGCATATTTTGGCGAAAAATTCCCCCTGTATATGACGTGCGAACAGACGAATTATATTGCAGAATTTGATATGCTCAGGAGATGACAAAAATCGCGCCGGGACAAATCCCCGCCTTTCCACGCAACACCTCAATCAGCGTAAATCAGCCGACCAGACGCGCGTATGCCGCCTCCATCATCAACAAAAACGCCTGCGCCTCGGTGCTCGTCCCCGACCTGTCAAACAATGGCGACCCGCACGCCCCCTGCACAACGCCATACTCGTCAACCTTGCTGTGTGCGCCTGCCCGCATCTTGTCCGCCGATTTGAGATAACTATCTTTCAGCCAGCCGGATTTTACCCCCTTGTAAATCGAATACGCTAACATTTGCGACAAATTGGTCTCGACAAACGTATTCGTATCGTCAACGATGTCGTGAAACAGCCCGTCGGGCCTCATAAAAGAAATACAGCCGTCCAATAATTCCTCCGTATAACCAATCAGCTTTTTGCGGTCATCTTCCTTATCTTTCGGCAGCGTATCGATTATCTGCGCCATCCCCGCCGCGCACCATCCGTTGCCCCCGCCCCAGCACGCTTCATGCTTGAAACCCTTTTTCTTGTCGTCCCATATATGTGAAAAAAGCTTCTTTTCCTTGTTCCACAAAAATCCCCGGTAACAATCGACCTGCCTCATCGTCTCCTCGAAATCGCCCACAAGCGCTAAAAACGGCGGCGTCATAAACATCGCGTCGCTCCATATCTCTTTGCCGGACGTAACGTGACATATCGCCCCGTTTTCGGTCCTCGGCGCCCTTTTTTTAAGATATGTATATAACGCGTCCGCCGCGTCTTTTAGTTTCTTGTCGCCGGTAATCTTGTAGGCATACAAAATCGCGGCCCCATTCGAGCCGGGGTCGGTTACCGCGTTTTCCGTTCCGAGCATCGCAACCCGTCCGTCTTCTTTTCTGCGAACAACCGCCTCTTTACCCATCAGGACAATGATGTCCTTTTCCCCCTGCTCTATCATCGCTTGTGATGCCACGCCCTGTTCCCAGCTTGCCCGCTGCATACACAGCATCGCAATTTTGGCTTTCTCAACCAAATCGTTTTTCATGGGTTTTCCTGTGTCTGCCAAAACCATCTTCGAGCTATATCCCCCAGCCGCCGCCAGAATCGGCAACGCCAAAACGTCCCTTCTTCGCATTGTCCTTACCTTTCAAAAACATATTGTTCGCTCTTGCTAAAACCAGCTGATAGTAATTATAATTACCCCACCGACAAAAAACAGTTTATTTCATTTGGCTAAAAAGGAGAATAGCATGAAAGTTGCAAAATGCCTCGCCCTGACAATCCTTACCATTGCTTTCATCGCAACACAGGGATGTAATGAAAGCCAGCAGGCCTCGCCCGGCCCAAAGACATCCGCCAAAGCCGAAAAAACAGTCGCGATGAACTACGATTTAAAAGACAAGGATGCCTTCACCGTGATGGGCGTACAAACCCGCATCACTTCGGCTGATGAGAAGAATCCCGACACATATACCAAAATCTGGGATGCCTTCGAGCCATACAAAGACCAAATCAGGCCACTCAGCGTTGAATGGCGATATTACGGCGTTGACTTCGCTATGGACAAAAAAGGCACCTTCGATTACCTCGCCGGAATGTCTGTCCATGCCGATGCTGCCAAACCGGACCCCAATCTTGTAACACGCAATATCCCCGCCGCGACATATGCTGTCTTCAAATGCGCAAGCCAGGATATGGGCAAGACCTACGAATATATTTTCAGCCAATGGCTTCCCGCCTCACGTTACAAAATAGACAATAAGGCCTGCTGTTTCGAGCAATACGCCCCAAAGGAATGGATGAACCGACCCGTCTATATCTATATCCCTATTGTGCCAAAATAGGTGATTTCGGTAAGGTTATGTTGAACGGTTGGGGTTGAGCTGCTTCGTCCGCCAAAGGAGACGGATTGACGTGGCTTAGCACAGATTTAAAGCAAATTATACAAGACCTATAGTAAGGGCGGATTTATTTTTCGCCTTTTCATTTTATTTCCTTCTGCTTTAGGTTCAGTCGTCAGCCAGAAGTTTCTCCAGCCATTTATCAATGAAGAACTCGGTTCCAGAGCCATTACTGAAAATCTTGCCATGTTTGTCAATCAGCACCGTCGTCGGCCAGGACTGTACTCCGTATGCCGCGGTTGTCGCTCCTCGGGCTGCTTTCCCTGTCCCCTCAATCCTGCAATATCCGCCTCCGTCAAGTGCGATGGCAAAGGGTATTTTTCTGCCATTCCAGTTTTTTTTGCTCAGTTCCCCAATCTTCTTTTCCAGTTCCTTTACGGAATTCATCGAATCATCGTGGATACCGATAATGACCAGCCCCTTGTCGTGATATTTATCGTACAGATCCATCAAATCTGGCATTCCCCCTACACAGGGACCGCACCATGTCCCCCAAAAATCCAATAATACGACCTTGCCGCGAAGGTCTGCCAATTTTATCGGTTCACTGTTTATCCACCCTTTAATCTGCTGTAGTTCCGGGGCCTCCTTTACTATATCTTTAGGGCGCTCTGCTGGCAGGTTTAAATCTGCCCCCATCTCTTTTGCGCCAGCTTTTTCAAGCATTTGGACTATATCTGTATGACCTCTTTTTTTTGCCCCCCATAAGGCCGTTCTTGTTCTACCGTCATCGAGGGTTATTTTCGCATTAACATCGGCGCCATTTTCCAGCAGGAGCTTGACTATATCCGTATGGCCATTGGACGCCGCCGCCATCAGGGCTGTTGTACCTCTTTCATCCTTCGCATTGACATCAACGCCCTTTTCCAGCAGGAGCTTGACGATTTCGATATGGCCGTTATACGCCGCCATCTTCATCATATCTGTTCTATCTGCGGCGTTAACGTCGGTGCCCTTTTCCAGCAGAAGCTTGACGATTTCCGTATGGCCATAGAATGCTGCCTGTGCCAAGGCCGTTTTACCGCCATAGGTGTCTTTCGCATTCACATCAGCACCCTTCTCCAGCAGAAGCTTTACGATTTCGGTATCTCCTTTCGTCGCTGCCATCATCAGGACATTTACAGGGCCAGATTTCGCATTAACATCGGCACCCTTTTCCAGCAGAAGCTTGACAACTTCAGTATGGCCCTGCTGTGCCGCCATATACAGGGCTGTTCCCCCCTCGCTATCCTTCGCATTGACATCGGCGCCATTTCCCAGCAGAAGCTTTACGGTTTCAGTATGGCCGTTATTCGCCGCCCAGATCAGGGCTGTTTCACCTCCGGCATTTACATCGGCGCCCTTTTCCAGCAGGAGCTTGACAATTTCTGTGCGTCCCATCGCTGCCGGTGTCGTCAGTATCATATAATCATTAACGTCGGCACCTTTTTTCAACAGAAGCTTTACGATTTCCGTATGACCGTTGTATGCCGCTATCCACAGGGCTGTTGCACCATAGGCAGGTTTCATTACGCTGACCTCAGCATCATTTTCTATCAGGAGCTTGACGACTTTCGCATCGCCGTTGTACGCTGCAGATATAAGGTGCCATACGTAGTTATTATTGACCCTCGTGTTAATATCAGCGCCGTCAGCTAAAAGGGTTTGCACAGCCAGGAGGTTGCCGTCTTGTACTGCTCGAAGAAATTGAATATTCATTTCCGATACGTCCGCCCCGGCAAAGCCGGCAGCCGTCAGAGAAATAAACATCATAAAAAACAGGATTCGTTTCATAAGATTTCCCTTTCTCCTGAGTTGATGCCGTTTTATTCGATATTTCCCGTATTTCTCCGCCGCGGGCGGATTAAACGCCTCACGATACAGCGTCAGCGATAATAGCAAAAGCTTTATCTAACTATAAAGACGCCAGCCGAAGGGCAATGTTGATAGCTAAAGTTATCATTCGCATTTGAAGACGCGATAAGAATGCGGCTTGATTGTCATTTTGAAAGCCATCTTATCGGGCGCTGGCGCTGGCTGTCCGAATCGCCTCGGCTGGGTTACTATCGCTTCGCCTGTGAGTTCTTCGCCTGTGAGAATGTCCTGCAATTTATTTATTCGCTTGTCCGCCACAATTTTCACGTCAACCGGCTCATCACGGAACGACTCCACGATAAACGTGTCGTTATCATAAACGAACATCGCTACCTGGCTTGGGCCATCCAATCGGACATACATCTCTTTTGCCAGTACGGCCCTGATTTGAGTCAGGACCTCCGCGGGTAGATTGTATAAATCCCCGTAGTTATCGGGAATCGTCAGCACATACAATCGACTGTTGGCGTAATCTGCAGAATGTAAAACAGGATAACCATTGCCGCTCGCCAGGCAGAAAATTTCCTCCCACGAATCATTGGTCAGGTATTTAATCTGCGGAAATATAATCTCTTGTTTCGATTCACATACCGGGCCTATTCGACGCTGGAACTGGAATTGTTTAGTGCGTACCTTTTCGTCGCCTATTCTCAATTCGACGATGCCCTCTATTCCTTTGCCCTGCAGCGCCTTATACAACCCGGACGTGATTACGACCGTTTTGCCGGCAACTAACTGCTTTTTGATTTTAGCCACGATTTTCTTGTCGAACTTCGCCGACTCGGTCAGGAATATCACATTGGCCTCCGCCGGGAACTCAGGCATCAAATCCATCGGTATTCCGCACATACCAATATAGTTGTGCAGGAAATCCTCTCCCACCGAATGATATGGCTTATAACTCTTCACCCCGACGGGATTGCCCAACTCGCCTAAAAATTTATCAACCAGCTCAAAGCTATAGCCGGCAGGTCTTGCCATTGAGCTTGGCGCAACTGTCGTGCCGTCCGCCTGCTTTATCAGCTGCATCATCTCCTTAAAATCGAAGCTCGTCTGCCCACCTTGCCACTCAGCACGATATTCCTGCGGTATGGGCCGCAGCATCGAGCTGAAGTTAAAAAGCGTAATCTCCGGCGCCTTGGCGAACAGCGTCAGCCACAACTGCTCCGCGTAACGGTCCATATAACGAATCCCAAACGTATCAACCCACCCGCCGCCGTTGCCGCCGGGCTTTATGTTCTCGAAATATCGGTATATCTGATATCCCTCGTATTGCTGCAAATGCTGGTCTGTATAAACCGGGTCTCTCGTCTCCGTCCCCGTGTATATCCCGTCGAAAATCTTCGGCTCCGCCTCGAGGTTGAATCCGCATCCCTGGAAATGCTCATACCAGTTCGGGTACTTGATTACCATTTTCACCTTCGGATTCGCCGCCTTTGCAGGCCCCACAACTAAGTTTTTCGCCGCCCCTTTCATCAGGTCAATCCTGAATTCCGACCAGCTTTTGTCGCCCTTGGCCTTGATGCACGATTCGCATTTGCAGTTGGTGAAGAAAAAATCGTCTAAGATGACCTCATCGAATAATTTCGCCGTATATTTCGCTATTTCCTTTACACGCTTTCGCGATTCGGGTTTGGTATAACAAAACGTCTGAAAACGGTTGCTTTCCATCACCGTATAGGTGATGCCTCCCGCCACCTCGACGCCTTTGTCCTCGAAAAATTTCTTCGCCGCCAATACCGTATTCACATCCACCAGCATCGTATCGCGGTGTGTCTCTAAATAAATCTTATCGACCTTCACCTGCCTCGATATCTCCTCCCACCGAGTTGCCAGCCAGTTGGCGTCGCCCATCTGGTTCACGTCGCGGGCCGTAGCGTAAATTGCCACTTTGAAGTTCTGATACCCCTTAGCCGAAGTCGAAAAAGTCGAACACATAAGAATTAATACCCCCACGGCAATCCCTGTGATAACCTTACGCATATCATTATCTCCATTTCAGCCGGTCAATATTGTGTGTAAGAAAGTGAATCTTATTGTATTTTGGCCCGCTGTCAAAAGGAAACCGGCCGGAAGAAAGCCCCTCACGATTGTTGAATTCCTGCTAAGTTTTATGGTATAGTTGCAGCCGAAAGGTGTGTAATGCCGGCTAAACTGAGCGACCATAATCTGCAGGAACCCGTCTCCGCCTATATGCGGACCGATTTCGTCGCGCTTAAACACGACGAAACCGTGGCTCATGCCATAAAATCCATCAGGGATAACGCCTCCCCTGAAGATATCCTTTATCTCTACGTTACCGACGAGCACAATCGCCTCGCAGGCGTCGTCCCCATAAGAAACGTAATCACCAGCGACCCCCAAACGAAAATCTCGTCGATTATGGTCCGTTCCCCTGTCTCGGTCCTGCATTCGCAGTCGGTTTTGCGCGCCTGCGAGCTTTTCACGGAATATCGCTTTCTTGCTCTGCCCGTAGTCGACAACGACAATAAAATCCTCGGCATCGTCGATATAAATCTCTTCACCGACGATGTCGTTTCGCTCAACCACCAGCGTCAGCTCGAAAACATCTTCCAGATGATTGGCGTCCACGTCTCTATAGGCAAAAAAAAGGTTTCTCCGTGGTCGGACTTCAAAGGCCGCTTCCCCTGGCTCTTCTGCAATATCACCAGCGGCATTATCTGCGCCTTCATCGCCAGCCGCTACGAGCTGCTCATCAGCGAGCTCGCCATTCTCGCTATGTTCATCACCGTCGTCCTCGCAATCTCCGAAAGTGTCAGCATCCAGTCAATGGCCCTTACCCTCCAGGTCCTCCTCCAGCGAAACGCCTCATGGCGGCGCATATTAATGGGTGTCCGCAGTGAATTGCTTACCTCCGTCCTCCTCGGTGCCGGCTCCGGCTTCGTCGTCGGACTTACCGCTTACTCCTGGAAGGGCGTCTTATGGCAGGGTCTTGCCATCGGTCTCAGTATCTGGCTTTCCGTCATCACCGCCTGCCTCCTCGGCGTTATCGTCCCCACCCTGATTCGAAAATTCCGCATCGACCCCAAAGTCGCCGCAGGCCCCATCGTCCTCGCTGCCGCCGATATCGCTACCCTGCTCTTTTACTTCTCCACCGCAAACCTCATCCTCGGCTAAAACCCCCCAAAAGAAAAAAGCCGGCTAAAAAACCGGCAATTTTCTAAAAATCAGGGTGGATTTCGTTGCGTTGCTGATTTACCTCCCAATCGGCAGCGAATGTTTCTGCCACCCCTCAAAGCCGCCTTCGAGCTCTATCACAGGATAGGCATTTTCCGCAAAGAGTTTGCACGCCTTGGTCGCCAGATGGCACTGCTGCGTGTAGCAATAGACAACGTTGCTTCTTTCTTTGCTCAGTCCATAAAACGAGTTCCACCGTTCCTTCGGAAGGTTTACCGCTCCCGGGATATGGCCTTTGCTGAAATCCTCTTTGCTGCGAACGTCGATTATATTCACGTATTCGCCGCTTTCAATCGTTGAGTTCAGCTCGACAGGCCCGGTAGTAAATTCAAGCTTCGCTTCGAAAAACTCCACCGCTTTTCTTGTGTCCGTTAGCGTAATCATTGTCGTATCCTTTCAAATTTATGTCCTTGTGAAAGGTTTCAACTCTGTTTCTTGTTCTGCTTACTTATACGAGTGGCGCAAAATTGTGCTTATCATAAAATTGCTTAGTCGCTCGCGTTTATTTGGGCAATAAAAAATGCACATTTAAGCATTAATCTCAAACACCGGCTAAAACCAAATCGTATAAGTAAGTGATGGAACGCAGGAAAAGACCATATCTGTTGTGGCTTTTAACGATTGTTTCGCTATCCATCCTTGGTTATAGAGCAATCGCTTCGGATGATTTTTCCAGACAGTCGCCCCTTATCACCGACGTTTACGCGACCGCCTACCACTGTGTTTACAACTCCGAACTCGCGGGCACACAAACCATTACCACAACCATTTCAAACAAAACTTATACCTTAAAGGCCTCCTTCTTATTCGGCGGCCTCGGCGTCGCTATGCAGGGCACGGGCAAAACCGCACCCGATGGCGATTATATCAAATACACAGGAAACGCAGGCCCCTTCGTCCGCCTCACAGGCCCGAACGCAGGCAGAAACCCCGAAGGTAAATGGGTCATCAATCCGCAGACCCTCCGCAATCACTACGCCCGCATAGGCATCACCGACTTTGCCGGCTTTGGCAATCTCGCCCTTTTGCATCCCGACTCCGCCAACTATTCAATCATTTCATCAATCGCTGGCTCGACGGGCCAGCCCCTCACTCCCTGGTCCTCTATATCCGCCGATTCATCGTTAATTCCGTCGGGCCAAACCATTACTATTCTTTTCAAAAATGGCGCGACCACTCCCGCAGGCCTTACCTCATCGAGTTTCATAGTTCAGGACTCAGGCCAGTCCATAAAGGGAAAACGCATTGATATCTATTTGGGCGAAGGCAAGTCCGTGATTGACGAATGGAACCGCACAGGCGGCAACCGCTATGTAGATATTTATACGCAGTAGTTTACCCGCCCGCCTGTCCTCGGGATTAACTCCTTTGGTTTTCTGCCGGGGATCCAGTTCATTTATCCGCTGGGCGCTTTTGCGAGTCACGGGGCACGAGTCACGAGCGACGACACGTAGCGTAGGGCCCGCTTCGGAAACTCAAAACTAAAACAGGCGGCTTATTATGTTATATGGGTGCCAGAGACGCAGGACTAAGCTTTTTAGTGCAGGAATGTTAGTTAATACTTAGCAGGCATTGCCGCATCGAAACGTATAATATAAATGGATTAGGGTGGTTTAGAAATAGAACAGTTGATTTGAGTATAAAAAGAAAGGTGGCTTGTTTATGGGTCTGTTGCTTTTAGTTTTGTTGGTATTGATTCTCCTGGGTGGGTTGCCCAGATGGAATTACAGTCGTAACTGGGGTTATGGCCCAAGTGGCCTATTAGGCGTCGTGCTGGTAACAGTGATTATCCTGCTTCTGCTTGGCTACATACCACGCGGCTTCTAAAAACCGGATTTTCTCGCCCGATATGGTGCATGGCTGTAAGTACGAATGATGTTTAGATTATTAAAGTGGGTGTCCTGTGAATAAATACGTAAATGATTCGAAAGCCAAGCAAGTGTTTGCAGCTCAGCAAACGCAGCAAAAGGATTCACAAACCGCCTCGGTGGCCGTTACGCCTACGCACAAAGAAATTGCCAGGCGGGCGTATCAAATTTATATCGAGAATGGTCGCCGACAAGGTCAAAGCGAACAGTACTGGCTGCAGGCCGAACAGGAGCTGAAGAATCGAAAGCACTGGCGGCAAGCCGAAGAGCAATGACAACGCTGATGTAAGGAGATTTAACATGAAACTTAACGTAATTTGCAAGTATGTTTTGGCTTTAGTCCTTTTCGCAGTGGCAACTTGCGCAAATGGATGCCATGGCATACATTGGTAAAATGTTTCGGCGTTTGACGCAGCTGCGCGGGCGCAGGGCATTACAAGAAAAACAGTGACGGGCACAAATGATGCGAAAGCACGTGGGTGTCTGTCTTTGTTTATGTAAAATTTAACCTCGCAAATTCCCCATGGTATTTCCTTGCTGCCTCGTCATAAGCTTTCGCCGCCTCGATTTCGCTCTCGAAGCTGCCTAACCACGTCTTTTTTTTGTTTATCCTTATATTTGCTGCCCATCTGCCTGATTTCTTTCTGAAGTGGACTCCGAGGAACCGCGATGTTGTCTTTGTCTTGTCTATTACGCTGTTGCACCCGTTCTGCGAGTATGTCGCCAATCGCAGGTTTCCTCTTCGGTTATCGAGTGTATTCCTGTTCCTGTGGTCAACCAATAGTCCCGCCGGCGCGTTCATTATTTCCCTGTGCATCGAAACCATCACGGCCCCTCTTTTTGGCGTATCTACAAACCGTATCGCGTACGTCTTGCCGAAGCATGTTTTTGCGCACCATCCGAAGTTGCCCAATCGGTAATAATCCTCTTCGTTAACAACCGCGAATTTCCCGTCCGTCAGCCCTATTTTGCGATACCCCTCTCCGTCCTTCCATTTCCGCCACATCACCACTGGCCACGCGCAAACCCTGTCCACCCATTCCGGCACGTTGATTGTTAAGTGAATTTCCATACCTAATTCTCCTGCCTGTCCCCGAGTGTCTGCTTACTTGGCAGGCAACAGGGGATCCAGTTTTAATTCTGCCCTCGACTCAAGCTCCGTGAGGAACCGCAATCGGGGGTCCACATTGTTTAAATCCGAAATCTACAACCCGAAATCCGAAATTAGGACTTGCCTTACTTGGCGTGAATCGTGGGACTGCTGTCCCGAAATGCTTGTCGGAGCGTAACGAAGATCCCCAAGTGCTGCTTCTATGGTCAAGCAACAGGGACCCACTCTAACCGACCAAAACTCCCTCGCGCTTCTGCGCTACTCCTGCCGGTTTACCCCGGCATGTTTTTGGCCGGGGCCCAGCTTCCTTATTCTCACCTGCTCTACTCTCAACTCTCTACTCTCTCGCGAAGCGTTCCGCTTCGCGCGTCCCTCTATATATAGGGTGAAATTGCGTGCATTTTAAGGAGTTACAAAACATCATTTTTCTGGCCAAAGTTTGTAAGTTCTTTTGCCGTAAGGAATAAAAAATTTTTCAGAAATTCCCAGATTTTTTTGGGGATATAGGTAATCTTTAAAAACAGATTTAGCCGCCGCCAGCACGGCGACGCATCCAAATAATATTTAGCCCCGTCAGCATCGCCCTTGGCATGTGACGGGGTCGCCCCATGAACGCCCGCATCGGGCGTTTGTATATAGCCCCGGCCTCTGGCCGGGGGTGCATGCGTGAGGAATGCTTAACCTTTTATCCGCCGTAGTCTTTTAGACGAAGGAGGACGACAACACCTTCCGCATCCCAAAATCATCAATCATAAATCGGAAATCATAAATACGAATCCCCTTGTTTCCTCCCCATTTAAGGGTAGAATTTATCCGCCGTAGGCGTGATTTATCCTATGAGATGTTTACCCGGTGGGATGCGCCTTTTGCTATCCCGCTGGGGCAGTTTTAAAAATACTGTAGGGATAACGGCGAACATAGCATATTCTTAACTATGGTTGTGCGAAATGCCATAAATTACGAATTCGTATATTAATTGTTTGGCTTTTGAAAGGGGGAAGAAGATATGGCAATGATACCTGGATTTTTTTCTGCAAATCAATCTACGCCTGCGGGAATACTGCAAACCTCTCTAAACGTCGCCAGTGGGGTTGTCGGAGATCAGGCGCTTAGAGCCATGCAATCTGCAGTCGCCGCTGCAAGCCCGGCGGCTCTATCAGTCTCTATGAACTTGCCCGCACCTGCTATAGCGGTAGCGCCTGCGATTCCGTCGGAAGGGGAACCAGCCGCTGCCGCAGCACCTGAACTCCCCCGTGCAGTTCTCTTTACACCTAGTTTCATGGGTTCATTTCCAACCACAGCCACATCACAACGTAGTAACGCCGATGTAACACCGGGACCATCAAAAGAAATCGCTGCCTTGGCGCTTCTATATGATCACGATTCTTTTTTCGATGTCGCACGTAACCGGAACGCGCTTGTTTTCAAGTTGACTGTGGTCATCACTGTCATCCTCGCTGGACTTGGGTTGATTGGAATCTGCGGCTGCCTGTTTACAGCTCTGTATTCCCAAAAGGCCTTGTGGTCGGTTGCGCTCGGCGGGATTGGACTTGCTAATTGGCTCGGGCTCCTTGTGTTCAAGCCTCTGGATCGTATTCTATCAGCGCTTGCCGCCTCAACTCGGCTTGATCTACTCGTCTTTCGACTTCGTCACCAACTCGATAACTGCATGAAGTATCCAACACTGGAGGCTCAACACGAGTGCCAGACCAAAGTATGGGACTCTATTCAGCACGATCCAATGCTGTTCGGTCCACAATCGGTGAAACAACCGTGAAACAGAGATATACATGATACAGGAAAAACTTATAAGCAGGTGAATCAACCTACATCCCCAAATCAGCAATTGACGCGAAGCGTCATCCCCGAGTGCTGTTTACTTGCCTGCCCCAGCATGTCTTTGGCCGGGGGCCAAGAACAGGGGACCCATTTTCAAATCATCAATCAGCAATCATAAGTCAGAAATGACTTTGCGCTCTCCGCATTAAAAGTCCGTGTCCCAAATCATAAATCAGAAATATTTTCGGCCAGCATGACAACCATGCCGAAGAACGACGCAGTCGGTCTTGTGGACGAGATACGGGCCAATCGCACAAACAGCGTTTGGAGAATTGGTCGTGTCGAGTACACAAAGCTGGCCGAAGACAGTGTCAATCTGTGTTAATCCGTGTCGATCCGTGGTTAAAAAAAATCTTAGTGTTTTTGTGCCTTTGTGGCGAATAGACCCCCCGATTAAAAATTTTGCATTTATAGGCATTTTTCTGTTGCAAAAGTTCCGGCTTTCCGACATATAAGAGAACAATTCGTTCGCCGGCTCAATGGTGTGGGTCGGCTAAATTAAGATTTTGGGTTCTTTTTTTATGGAGGTTTTTTTAACATGGCAAAGGCAAAAGAAGTTTTGATTGTCGCGAGCAAAGTAAGAGCATATGTAAAGAGCAAGAAGATGATGACCTCGTCTGATGCGATTACCGCCATCAGCGATAAGGTCTATTGCATGCTCGACCACGCCTGCGATAGAACAAAGGCAAATCGTCGCAGCACTCTTAAACCACAGGACCTCTAACCTGTCTCGGCAAAGGCATTGCCTTAGCCGGATATCCAGCTTCATTGCAAGGCAGGCAACTGCTTAGCAATGGGAGTATTGGTCCGAACATAACACCTTTAGTTTAAAGGGGTTATGTTCATGGAAGTGAAAAGCATAGAAAGGCCGATATGTCTTCGGACACATCGGCCTTTTCCATTATTTTTTAAGGTTAAATCACCCATCCGCCGGCTGTAATACTGCTTATGCCAGCTTAGTTATCACACCTTAAAGCTGCCGAATACTCTCATTTCAAAAAATCCCGAAAATTTTCAAAAAATTTTACATATTTCTCATATTGCCTGGCTGCCCTGTACCGGACCGGTAAAATCCAATTGCGTAAGGTTCAAATTGCCCTATCAGCCAAAAAAAACTCAACTGCAAGGCCTGAAAAGCCCGATTATTGTATCAGATAGCTTGTTTTTGGGTGTAGCGTCCGGCTTTGTTTTTGGACGTAATTTAAGATGGTCTAAATTCCTGACGATACCGTTGGAGTAGGCGGTTGGCGGTTTGTTGGGGTGTTTGTTATTCCACACCGCTTTTTATGGAACGTGGTCATAAATCATTGCAAATTAAATAATTAACGCAAAAATCAGGTAATCGACGCATTGTAAATAACGCTAATGTAAACTGATAACGCATTGTAAATCGAATAATTAACGCATTGTAAATTAAATAAGTTAACGCCTGGTAGGCAACGAGGTAGTCAATGAAAGTTTTCATGCTTGGTTGGGAATTTCCCCCGTACATCAGCGGCGGGCTGGGTACGGCGTGTTATGGCCTGACCAAGGCGCTGGACCAAATAGGGGTCCAGATAACTTTCGTGCTGCCGACGGCGGTTCAAACGCAATTCGCAAGTCATGTGAAATTAATAAGCCCGGCAGTTCAGACGGAATCGGCGGAGACGTCAGGGCGGCTGCGGCAGTTGAAAAATGTCAAATTCCGGAAGCTTACCTCCGCGTTACAGCCATATCAGACAGCGAACAGCTACCAAAAAAGAATCGAGGATTCGCTTGCCCAGCTTCGCATAGCGCATGGCAGGACAGACAAGTTTGCCGGGACGCTGGATTATAGCGGGGATATGTATGCGGAAGTTCAGCGGTATGCTGACCTGGCGATACGATTGGCGGTGAACGAGGAATTCGACGTTATTCACGCCCATGACTGGATGACGTATCCGGCAGGGGCGGCGGTGGCAAGATTGACAGGCAAGCCATTGGTGATACACGTTCACTCAACGGAATTTGACCGCAGCGGCGAAAACGTCAACCAGATGATTTACGACATCGAGCGGATGGGGATGCACGTCTCGGACAAGATAATCGCGGTGAGCCATCTTACGAGAAACATAATCATCAGCCGATACGGGATAAGCGGGGACAAGGTCGAGGTCGTTTATAACGGGGTGGAGAGAAACGGCAATAACTGGCCCATCGGTGATACCGTAATCAACAGGGACGAGAAAATCGTTCTGTTCCTGGGCCGGATAACGATGCAGAAGGGGCCTGATTATTTCCTGCGGGCAGCCAAGAAGGTCCTGGAGAAGATGGACAACGTGAAATTCGTAATGGCCGGGTCGGGGGACATGATGAACCGGTCGGTCGAGATGGCCGCGGGGCTGGGGATAGGGAGCAAGGTTTTGTTTACGGGCTTTTTGCGCGGCGACGACGTTCAAAAGATTTTCAAGATGGCGGACCTGTACGTTATGCCGTCGGTGTCGGAGCCATTCGGGATTGCACCTCTTGAGGCATTAGACAACGATGTCCCCATTATAATCAGCAAGCAAAGCGGCGTTTCAGAGGTCATTCAGCACGCGCTGAAGGTCGATTTCTGGGACGTCGATGAGATAGCGAACAAGATAGTTGCCGTATTGAAGTACCCGCCCCTGGGAATAACGCTGCGAAGCCACGGCAATTACGAGGTAAGAAAGCTTCGGTGGAGTGATTCGGCGGCAAAATGCGCGAGGATTTATGAAGAGACGCTTGTTGGGGCGGGCGCATAGCCGAGAAAATGGATTCCCGCGTGCGCGGGAATGACAACATTATAGACGAGGGCAAAGGAATGGCTTCGGTTTGCTTTTACTTTCAGGTTCATCAGCCGACACGGTTGAAGCACTACACCGTATTTGACGACCACAGCTATTATTTCGACGACCACAAGAACGCGGAGATTTGCCGAAAGGTCGCGAACAAGTGTTATCTTCCCGCCAACCGCCTGATGCTCGATTTGATTCGCAAATACGACGGCAAATTCAAAATCTCATACAGCATTACGGGAGTTCTCTTAGAGCAGCTTAGCACATATTGCCCCGAAGTGCTGAGCACGTTCGATGCGCTTGCGAGGACGGGGTGCGTGGAATTTCTGGGGGAGACGTATTATCACAGTTTGAGCTTCCTGTATTCGCGCAACGAGTTCGCGGCACAGGTCAACAAGCATACACAGAAAATAGAGGAGCTTTTCGGCCAGACGCCGAAGGTGTTCAGAAATACGGAGCTAATCTATAATAACGAGCTGGCGCAAATGATAGAGTCGATGGGGCGTTTCGACGCGATAATCAGCGAAGGAGCGGACCATATACTGGGGTATCGAAGCCCGAATTTTGTGTATAGCCCGAAGGGGTGCAGCCAGCTGAAGCTGCTGCTCAAAAATTACCAGTTGAGCGACGATATCGCTTTTCGGTTTTCGAACAGGGACTGGGCACAATGGCCATTGACGGCGGACAAGTTCGCGCACTGGGTGAGCAAGGTCAACGGCAACGGTTTTGTGGTGAACCTGTTTATGGACTACGAGACGTTAGGCGAGCATCAGTGGAAGGAGACGGGGATATTTGACTTTATGCGACATTTGCCTGGCGAGATTTTCAAGCATCCGGACAATGACTTCAAGACGCCGAGCGAGGTGGCGAAGACGTATCAGCCGATAGGGGTGATTGATGTGCCTCACCTGATTAGCTGGGCGGACATCGAGAGAGATTTGTCGGCGTGGTTAGGCAACGCGATGCAGTCGAATTCGATTCATGAACTTTACAGGCTGGAAAAGAAGATAAAAGCGTCGGAAGACGAAACCCTCATTAATGACTGGCGCAAAATGCAGACATCGGACCATTTCTATTATATGTGCACGAAATGGTTCGCGGACGGGGACGTACACAAGTATTTCAATCCTTATGATTCGCCATACGAATCATACATCAACTTCATGAACATCTTAGGCAACCTCCAAGGGCGGTGCGCAAGACATCAGCAGCAGGCGGTGCCGGCAGGGGCGGTGGCGTAAAGTCAGCGTACCCGGCTTCGCCTATAGCTACGCCGAGGCAAGCAGCGGGTAGCGGACAGCGTATAGATTAAGACACCAGACCAAAGACGCCAGACAATAAAGAGCGAGTAGCGGACAGTTCAATTTCAGATTGCCGATTTAATTAGCCACAGAGGTTTCCTGTTTTTTAGCCACAGAGAGCACAGAGGACACAGAGAATTATTTTTTTTAACCTGCCGGTTTTGTCTTTGAATCGCCAAAAAGCAGAATGTTCTCCTTTTTTTCCCCTGGTATTATATATTAAAAATCATCAGCCTTGCTTGTAAAGTTCCCCCCAAAGTTCTCTTTGCTGCAACGCCAAGAGCATGTCACGCCTAAATATTCGTAATGTGAGTTGCCCCAATATCCCGTCAGATTCTTCTTCGTAAGTGACGCCAATTGGAAATACCTACAACAGTCCAGAAAACTACCCAGACAATACCACCGAACATAGAGAAAAAGAAAATGAGGTTGAAGTCCCCTATTTTTATTTCTGGCGCAATTTTCCAATACTCATTTAGCTGTGAAGATTCGTCCGCACTGCACACGCGGACGTGAAAGTTTGTCTTACCGTAGTGTATCTTTTCCGTGTAGGCAGCACGGCCTTCTACCCAAGTTGGACTTGGATAAACAAAGTCGTATTCCAAGGTTATATCCGCCTCCTTACCAACCCAAGTATTCGGAAACATAATTCTTAACGATGGGGTGACAAATTTCATGTTCGAGCCCATAATATTAATTGTGCTGGGCCATGTTTGTAAAAGGCTGCCCGCTATCTCATAGGAAGGCATCGGAAGGTCAACAGGATTTATACTGAACGATACGTTCTGGATACGCCCATAACCTACACCATCCTTAACGATACCATCCTTAATCGTATCTAATTCCAGCACAGTTTCGTTTTGTACGCAAGATGGATTTCCGTCCTTCAAAAAGAGAGAAGGATGCGAATTGCGGAACTGACGCAATCGTGCACTCGCGTTTACATGGTCTAGGTAACAAAGAATGCTGAAAAGGCCTGTGGCAAGGACAAAAAAAAATGAACAAATCGCGGTCGTGACTACCCGACTCCTCAAAGAATTAGTAGGCGAAAAGAACTTTACGACAAATTCCCTGAACGAATCTATGCAAACGATGAGAAACAAAAATAGACTCGCGGACAAAAACAGGATTATTCCGATTATCTGCATGATTTGATTTCCTTCACACATGATAATTTGGTTCGACGATCTTGGATTCGTGGCGGTCATCGAAGGCGCGTTTTTCCTTTGTCT
Source organism: uncultured Phycisphaerales bacterium (assembly GCA_903857265.1). Lineage (GTDB taxonomy): Bacteria > Planctomycetota > Phycisphaerae > Sedimentisphaerales > Anaerobacaceae > Fen-1362. Next base: position 6,993 of record CAIODZ010000063.1, on the reverse strand, counting down.
CGCCCCAGAAGACCTCATAGTTGCGGTTTGAATTAAAAGGCGGGTCGATATAAATCAGGTCAACACATTCATTGGGGAGTTTTTTGAGCTGTTCGAGGTTATCGCCGCAATAAATGACGCGGGTATCAACGATCGCAGAAGGTTTGCTTGCTGGTTGAGTTTTCTTTGAATTGGATGCAGGTTTCTTAGCCATAGATAATTAGTTTAAGCAATGTGGGGATATTTGCAAGATGGAACTTTCCATAAACAGCGTACAGCGTGTAGCGGACAGCGTACAGCGTTCAGCGTGTAGCGTTCAGCGTACAGATAAAAATACTGGATCCCCGGCAGAAAACCAAAGAAGCATGGCTCCCCGCCAAAGACGTGCGGGGATCTCCGCTGCGCTACGAGAGGACCTTCGCTGCGCTCCGGGGTGAAGAAATTATTCGAGGATGGAGGTGACGGTTGGTTTGACAGTTGAGCTGCCGTCGGATTTGAGAACCTTTTCCATTTTGGACGGGTTGGCGGAGCGGGCAATGGCCTCATCTCTGGCGATGAAGCCCTTGAAATAGGCGTCTGCGATACTGTGGTCCATCGTCTGCATACCGAATTTTCTGCTGGTTTCGATGATGTTTGCGATTTCGTAGATGCGGTTTTCGCGGACGCAGTTTCGGACAGCCGAGGTGCAGAGCAGGATTTCGGTGCAGGGGACCATGCCGGGCGTGTCAATTCTGCGGAACAACGTCTGCGAGACGACGGCCTGGAGGGTGTTGGCGAGCATTGTGCGAATCTGGTTTTGCTGGCCCGCGGGGTAGATATCGATGATACGCTCGATGGTTTGAGCTGCGTTGACAGTGTGCAGTGTCGAGAAGACGAGGTGGCCCGTTTCGGCGGCGGTTACGGTGGAACGGCAGGTTTCGAGGTCACGCATTTCGCCTACCATGATGATATCGGGGTCCTGACGGAGGACGCGTTTGAGAGCGGAGCCGAAGGATGGGCAGTCGAAGCCGATTTCGCGCTGTTCGATTACGCTCATTTTGTTTTCGAGTGCGTATTCGATGGGGTCTTCGAGTGTGATGATGTGCTTGCGATATTTGGCATTTATGACGCCGAGCATCGAGGCGAGCGTGGTGCTTTTTCCTGCGCCGGTGTGTCCCGTAACGAGGACGAGGCCGCGAGGCAGGTCGGTAAGCTCTTTAACGATTGGGGCAAGGTGCAGGTCGTCGAGATTTGGAATCTTATTAGGAATCAGACGAAAGGCGATAGCGATGGTCCCTCTCTGGTAGTGCGCGTTGACGCGGAAGCGGTGTCCATCGTCGAGAGTTGTTGAGAAGTCGGCGTCGCGGAGCGTTTCGAATTTTTTGAAGCGTTCGGGGCCGAGCATCGCAAGGACCATTTCCTTGGCGTGTTCGTTGCTGATGATGGGGAAATCCATATCAATGAGGTCGGTGTTTTTACGGAGAATGGGCGGGAGCCCGACGTTGATGTGAACGTCGCTTGCGCTTTGTCCGATAGCAGCCGTAAGTATTGTTTTTACGTCAACCATAAACTCTCACTCAGAACAGCTCATTCAAAGTAATAAGATATTTATTCAAAGGTATTTATCGCGACACCAGTAATCCCGCATAAATTTCATCGACAGAAGGAGGGGGCGGCATTACACAGATTTTCACTGATTTAAACAAAAGAAAGCAAGGTAAGGGCCGATAAAAACGCGGATTAAATTGGGTTATGTTTCAGGGCGATGCCGTAGAAACGCCAGACGGACTGGAAATCTTTGTGGGACATTTTGATTTTGCCGAGGGCGGGGTCGCCGATTATTACTGTTTTATCGGTAACATCGAGAATGGCGACACAATGGTCGAGGAGGAAGGCGTCTTTGATGACGGCAAGGGTGACATCAGCATCTTTCAATTGATTGATAGAGTCGAATTGGCGGAAGCGGCAATCGACGCCGGAGGCGGCGTAGCGATTATCGATTGCCTTGTAAAGCTCCCAGGGCATAGTGCCAACGATGGGGCTTGTGTGTGAGAGAATGGCTAATTCGCCTTCCTGGGCGTGGAAGCCGAGTTGTCGAAGAGCAGTAACGGCGGCAGCGGGGCCGCAGGTGTAAGTGGTGCTTTGGACGCAGATATTGTCGGCGTCGGTTACGGTTGGCAGGTTGGCGAGGTCATTTTTGACTATTAAGGGCAGTGCGAAAGGCAGGACTGCGCCCCAGGCGACGACGGCGAGCATAATCAGGAAAACGACGGATTTTTCGATTCGGTTTGTGAGCCGGCCTATGAGTGTCATAGCGCCCATTGTAACGGTGAGGGCGATAATGACGAAACGCAGACGGCCTGAGGAAAGCCAGGCGAAGAGTGGGTTGAAAGCGTTAAGGCCTGCGATGGTGATGAAGAGGAGCAGGAAGATGAGTGCCAGGGGAAGCAGATAGCCGAAACCCCACCAGGGGCTTTTGAGACGCGAAAAGGAGCGGCCGCATTTGGCCCCTATAAACGCTGCACATATAACGCCTGCTAATTCGAACCACCCCAACATTTCTCTTCTCCTCCGGCCCGTACCAGAATAACCTAAGATGCCCTGATGATATAAGCTGATGCTCCCTCACTCGCCTGGTTTTGAGTATAGCAGATTAGGGGGCTTAAATCAAGGGAAATTGGGTATTGCGGATTGCAGATTTTGGATTGCGGATTGTTTATTTAGAGGCGGTTGACCCCGGCGTCGCCTTCGGCTTTGCCGTGGCAGGCAATTGACACAGTCGCTGTGCGAACATAGGATTCATATATTCGTAACTATACTTCATATTTTCCACTATCTGGTTGTTTGTTTTTAGGAAACGGTAATGTCGTTTTGGTGTGATAAAAGAAGCGCAATCGCATTTGGGCTGGCTTTGGCAGTGATGCTGTGGTCGGCGGTCGGGTGCGCGGCCTCGGGAGATTGTCCGAAGTTTCTGGCGGGTCATAAGGTCGGGACGGTTCAGTCGGCGGTGATAAAAGGGGCGTCGGGGCTTGCGGCGAGCAGGAAGAATCCGGGGGTGCTGTGGATACATAACGATTATGGGCCGGCGTGCGTTTACGCGATGACGCCTGAGGGAAAGCATCTGGGGGTGTATAATTTCGCGGGGGCGAAGAATCTCAACTGGGAGGACATCGCGATTGGGCCGGGTCCTGAGCCGAATGTCGATTATATTTACGCCGGCGATATAGGCGATAATAACGCGAAAAGAAAAGATGTAACTATCTATCGGATTATTGAGCCGAATGTTGATGTCAATCAAACGTCTGTGAATGTTACTATTACTAATGTTGAGACAATTGTGCTGGTTTATCCTGATGGGCCGAGAGACGCGGAGACGCTGATTGTTGACCCGCTGACGAAAGATATTTATATCATTTCAAAGGAGGGAACGAGCAAGGTTTATCGAGCGGCTTATCCGCAGGCAACGACGGGAAAGACGACGTTGGAGGAAGTGGCGAAACTTCACTGGGGGATGGCAACGGCGGGGGATATTTCGCCTGACGGGCGGGAGATAATCGTAAGGGGATATTTTGGGGCGTCGCTGTGGGTTCGGCCGAAGGATGGGCCGATGTGGAAGGCGTTTGAAAACAGCGAGTGTTCGATTCCGATTATTCTGGAGCAGCAGGGGGAGGCGATTTGTTTTGACGCGAACGGGGCGGGGTATTACACGACGAGCGAGCACAAGCATCAGCCGATTTATTATTTTCCGCGTGATACGAAATTGAAAAACAATTAGCCACAGAGGCCTTGTTTTTTTAAAGCCACAGAGGACACAGAGAATAAAATTGTTAAGGGGCGGCGAGGTACCAGCGTTTTACGAAATTTTGTTCGCTGGAGGTGAGGGGGACGAGGCCGCCGAAATGCAAAGTCCATAAGCGGACAAGGGTTGTGCCAGTGGCGAAATCCTTAACGATTGATACGGTATTTTTGTCGGCGGCGATGAAAAGCCCGACGCCTTTAACGAGAAACGCGGAAACGGGTTTATTGCCATCACGCACAATTTTTTTCATACCTGACGCGATTTTTTCCGTGGAAGGAGTTTCGACCCACATCGGGGTGCCGTTGACATAGACCATTTCTGCGGGTTCGAGAGGGCCCATAGCGAGGAGTTTTGCGGCGTCGGGGCGGTTTAAAAAACAGGCGATTGTTTTATTGTAAATGAAGGTGACGGGCAGGAGTCGGCCTGTCGTGTTGAGGACTGCTTTTTGAATAGCGGATTTGACTTCGAGGATTTTTTTTGCGGCAGGTTGTTTGAGACGCAGAGGTTTTAATTTGGGGAGATTATTTTCGCAGCGGTTGAGGATTTTGTGCAGGAGGCGCATTGCGCCGGGGGCGGTTTTGGCGGAGACAAACAGGCCATGTTTGGCGAGGAACATAACCGCGGGTTTTCTGCCGTAATGTTTTTCGTAGTTGGCTACGAGGCGGGAGGTTTTTATCGCGAGGGGGAAGCCGGGCGGAGCATAGGAAATCCAAAGCGGGGGATATTTTTCGGATTTGAAGAGTTTTGTGATTTCGGCACGACCATTTTTTGAATTGACATACGCGCCTACGACTAAGGGGTGCAGGTGGATGACACATTTATCGAGAATGGCGTGCAAGTTGGCTTCAACGGAGGGTCGGGCCGTGCTTTCTATACCGTCGCAGCAGTATGTAAGGTGGCGGTTGATGATTTCGCGTTCGCGTCGGTCTGCCGGCATTTTAGCGAGATACTTATCTTTGATGACGCCGTGGAGTTTGTTAAGGTGAAGTTTTCGCCAGCCGCGATGGGCATTCATATCTTTGAGGGCTGTGCCGCTTGCCTTGATGAACATAAATTTGCCGTCGCCGGTTTTGACGGAGGTGTTGCCGCCGGCGGCTTGGGTAAGAGCAGGGTCTTTGCCTGTTTCGTTGGATATTCTTATCAAATCCGAAAGGGCGTTATCCATTTGACACAGGGGAGGCGGTGTATCGTTCGAGGAGTTTTTGTTCGGCCTGGGCGGTCCAGATTCCATTGTCGAGACAGACGGCGACTTCGGGGAATTTTTCGGTCATTTTGGCAATCATGGTGAGGGGCAATCCTTTGCAGACGGGGTAAGCAATAATTTTTCCGGCGATGGAACGGTTTTCGATGGCGTGGATTCCGTCGAGGACGCCATCGAGGCCGCAGACGGCAGCGACGGAGATATTGGTATCGAGAAAGCCTGATTCGAGTTTTGCCAGCTCGCGTTTCATATCTTCGAGGACTGAGCCGCTTGTGCCGACGAAATACATTTGCTTTTCGATGTAGGCATCGAGGTCTATTTTGGCGGTCATCGTATTGGGGATTCCGGCGAAGATGTTTATGATTGCGCGTTTACCTGCGCTGAGGACGGCCGCGGCGGCAAGCTCGGGGGCGGGCGCCATGATGACGGCGTAGTCAATGCCTTCGGGCATTTTGTCTTTGACGGGGCTATATTGTTTATACGGGACGTTTTTGGCTGTGGCCATAGGTTCGGCGGTTTTGAGCAGGGTAGCGAGTCGTCCTTCATCGGAATCGCCCGCGAATATGCTGATGCCTTCGATGCCGCGGTAGATGTTGCGGATGACGTGCATTGTGCCCATAGGACCTGCTGCGCCAACGATATTGATTTTGTCGCCTTTTCGGACTTCGCTCGATTGGGGGATGTGTTTCATCGAGTTGGCGGGTTCGTAGTTGATGGTGCCTGTTATACGGATTCCTGCGTAATGGATGCGGCCTATTGGGACGGCGACGTCTCGTCCGAAACGTTCGCCGCAGAGGACGATATTGAAAAGTCCCTGCGGGCCGACCTTCGAGAAAAGGGCCTCGACCCTGTCGGGGTTTGCGCCGAGATAAATCACATCGTCGAAACTGGAGTCGGTCAGGCGGGCAATTTCCGGGCAAAGCTCCATATTGACGCCTGGGACTTCGGGAGGCCTGTATTGTGAGGCCCAGATTACTTTTGCGGGCTGTCCCCATTGCTTGAACAGTTCCGTGAGGTCATTGGGTGTTACAATTACGTCGGCGACAATGAGCATTGTGTTGTCCGGCTCGATGCGCTGGGTTTCGTCGGAGGCGTAGGCATTTTCGACGCAGCCCCAGGGTTCGATGAGGGCGATTGCCGAGGCACTCAATTTTTCTGGTGCAGGGATGAGCATCGATTCACCCTGCGGGGAAGTGATGACTCTTTCGTCCATAAGGACGTATTCCTGAAGAGCGCCTTCGAAATTGTAGCCGAAGGCGCTGTTGGATTGGGCGGTGGGGAGCCAGCGGTAATCGGTTTCGACGAGGAAACGCTGGCCCGGTTTGAATTGTGTTGCGCCTTTGCCGACAGCTTCGATTCGGACGACGGTTTCGTGGCCCGGGACGGTTGGTTTGTCGGCGGGGACGTAGCTGCTGATTTCCCGGAGGACATCGGGGGTGAGTCCGGACGTTATTTCCGCTTTTCGAGGATGAGCGGAGAATTGCTTTATGAGTTTGAGATCGCTGAAGCACAGGCCAACCGCTTCGACTTTACAGAGGACCTGATGAGGCCCCGGTGTGGCGAGGGGTTTAGCTTTGTTGAGGACCAGCTCGTTGGCCGCGACTAACTGCACGGCGTGTTGCGTCTTTGGCAAGTCCGACATTTTTTAGTTATGGCCTTTCAAATATATTCACAGCATCAACTCAATTTTATTAGTTTATATCTATTGGTCGAGCGATGCAATGTCTTATCGTTTTTTTATAATATTTTTTTGTGGCGGCGTGTTTTGCGGGCGGTATTGCTTCGGTGTAAACGAGCGGCGGACAAGACCTCTTGCCTGCGAGATGTCGTCTAACTGCCCGGTTGCGCGGGCCTGCATCAGGATATTGCCTATTGCGGTTGCCTCGACGGGGCCTGCTGTGATAATTTTGCCTGTAGCGTCGGCGGTTAGCTGGTTGAGCAGGTCATTTTGCGAGCCGCCGCCTACGACGTGCAGGCGGTCGAGCCGGCTGGCTGTTACATCTTCGAGCTGATTTACTGTTTCGGCGTATTTTCG
>CAIODZ010000062.1 GCA_903857265.1 uncultured Phycisphaerales bacterium | reverse complement strand
GGTATATCAGGGACAGCGGTCAGTGATTTAACTTCGGATGTGAATTACCCCGACAATTCCACAGGCAGGGAACTGATTACTAAACTGCAGGGACCGACAAACTGGGCGGATAACTACGGCACGAGTATTAGAGGTTATATTATTCCGCCTGCTGACGGCAACTATACGTTCTGGATTGCCGGCGCCGACAGCGGTGAACTGTGGCTTGGCACAAACAGCAATCCGACAAGCACTACCTTGATTGCGTATACGCCGGGAAATCCCCAGTCATCGCCGAGGTCGCTTGTCACGGGCCAAAAGTATTACGTCGATGTCCTGCATAAAGCAGGCACTGGCAACGACGATATATCGGTGTCCTGGCAGGGACCGGGCATAAGCCAGCAGGTCATTGACGGTATATATCTGTCGCCGCGTGGTCTCGATTTCAGAGATTTCGCGAATTTGGCCGCACAGTGGAATCGCAGCGACTGCAACGCGGGCAATAACTGGTGCAACGGAGAAGACCGCGACCGTGACGGCAATGTCTGGATTGACGACCTGGCAACATTTGCCGGCGAGTGGCTTTTAGGAATTGAGTAACCCATAGGGTATTAATTATTGTAATCCCACCGCTGGCAGGTACTTACGCCTGCCAGCGGTGTCGTTTTTTGTTGTGCAATAACAAACCCCTTGAAAACGCCGTTCTCCTATGGTAAACTCGTATTAAAACAGGTAAACGGAGTTACTGACCAATTGCAGCCCATCATTACTGTCTTCAAATATAAACAATAAATGAGGCTTGCGTTCTTTTTTGGGAGGTTAGAGTGATGAATAAGAAAAGATTTGTTCAAGCTGTTATTGTCTGCGCACTGCTTTCTTTGGCTACCCCACTTTATGCTGACACTCCCTGGCTGCATACGGACGCTAATCTCATAAAAGACCCCAATGGTAATGTTGTTGTCCTGCGAGGTCTCGATACGATTGATATTGGCACCGTCGCGTGGTATATCGGGGCGAACAATCTGATTGACTATGTGACGAATAAAAACGAGACTGAAGGAAATTCTCCCGGCTGGTATCCGAGGGTTATACGCCTCGCTGTCTATCCGGCCCAGGAGACAGATTATTCAAGTCCTTTCACATTCGACCCCAACGACAACTCTGAGATGTATTATAATTATCTTCTCAGGCCCATTGTTGATTACTGCAAAACAAAGGACCTCTATGTCATCATCGACTGGCATTTTGTCGGAGATAATACTTACGACAGAGTCGCGGAGACAAACGCGTTCTGGTCGTATATGGCGCCGAAGTTCGCAGGCGACAGCCATGTTCTTTTTGAGCTTTTCAACGAGCCGGGAAATACTTCCGGCGGTTGGGATGCGGCTGACTGGGCAACCTGCAAACCTGATATGCAAACGTGGATTAATATTATCCGTGCTTCCGCACCTAACAACCTCATTCTCGTGGGTGCGCCGAGATGGTCTCAGGAAGTTGGACCGGCGGCGGACAGTCCGCTGACGGGAACAAATCTCGTAATGGTGGTCCATCTTTATCCCGGTCATTGGACCGGACTTTACGGTGACCCGGAGTGGTATAAGAACCAGGTCAGACGTTGTATTACCCGCTATCCCATATTTGCGACAGAATGGGGGTTCCGCGGCAGCTTAAGCGATAATCTACATGGGACGATTGCCAACTACGGCCAGCCGCTGATGGATTTCTATGAAAGTTACAAAATCAGCAACAGCGCCTGGGTTACCGATAATTCCTGGCAACCACAGATATTTGATCCGAGCTGGAATCTTTTGATCGGCCCCGAAGAAATGGGCGGCTTTGTAAAAGATACACTGTATACGAAGAGGTTATCTGACCAGCCCGGCGCAAACGCGACGCCTCCCGCAACGCCAGCCGGTTTATCAGCGACACCGGGCAACTCATTGGTTTCGCTGAACTGGAACGACAATAGCGAGAGCGACCTCGCCGGTTACAATGTGTATCGCTCGACAACCTCCGGAGGCCCCTATACCAGGATAAATGTGTGGCTTGTGAACAGCTCCAATTACACCGATAACGCTGTTAACGGCGGCGTGACATATTATTACGTTGTTACCGCGATGGACCTGTTTTCTAATGAATCCGGCAATTCAAACCAGGCCTCAGCCACGCCAACCGATACAATACCTCCGTCGGCACCGACGGGCCTGACGGCACAGGCAGGCGACAGCTACGTTTCGCTTAACTGGAACGATAACAGTGAATTCGATATTAACGGTTATAATGTCTATCGTTCGACAACCTCCGGGGGCACATATACCAGGTTAAATGGAACACTTTTGAGCAACTCAGATTACATTGACTATACTGCCGTCAACGGAACAACCTATTACTACGTTGTCACGGCGGTAGATACCTCCTCAAATGAATCTGCCAACTCAGGCGTGGCCACAAGCATGGGCGTCGAAATCATCGGCTCATGGGTGACAGGAACGACCCACACAAAAGAAACGGGTTCAAACCGTGCTCTTGTCTTCGTCGCCCACGCGAAGTCTACTGCTAAAACTTTGACTTCTGTAACCTACGGTGGGCAGGCGATGACAAAAGTAATTGACGCTAACTCCGGCGGAACGGTCCGTACAAACGCTGTGGTTTTTATCCTCAACGAGGCGGGGGTGGCTGCCGCGACAAGCAACACATTTGTTCCCACCTGGAGCTCTACGCCAAGCATCGTCGCATACACAAGCGTTTTCCTTAAGAATGTTAACCAGACATCTCCTGTCGGAGCAACCGCCGGTAATGGTTCGAATAGCAGCACTCCAAATCCAATCACAACCAACTCGCTTGCCACCAGCATAGGAGATATGGTCATTGACGCTGCGACGTCCGGCAGCGTGGGCTCATATACAATGAACAACGGCTTCACTGAAGGCACCGACCAGACGTTTGGTGGCTCTGGTGGGGCTACTGGTGCAACCGGATATAAAACCGCAACCGGTGCGGCCGAAACGCCCAGCGCTACATATTCGGGCCAGAGCTATCAGGTGATTGTCGGCTTTGTTGTCAAAATCTCGCCAAACTTACCTCCGTCGGCCCCGACAGGTTTGTCCTCAACAGCAGGCAATCATACTGTCTCGCTTGACTGGAACAACAACGGGGAAAGCGACCTGGCCGGCTATAATGTATATCGCTCGACAACTTCGGGCAGCGGCTATGCCAAATTGAACAGTTCGCTATTAACCAATTCGGATT
>CAIODZ010000061.1 GCA_903857265.1 uncultured Phycisphaerales bacterium | reverse complement strand
TCATCGACGAGTTTCAGCTTGAGCAAATCTTTGCTTGTCAGCTTAAGCGCTTCGGCCGCCTCAGGCGCCTGTGAGCCGTCACGCCACAAAATGCCCGCGCAACCTTCTGGCGAAATCACCGAATAATACGCGAACTCCAGCATCGCAAGCCGGTCTCCGACGCCGATGCCAAGCGCGCCGCCCGAGCCGCCTTCACCTATGCAGATACAGATTACGGGCACCGGCAATCGAGACATCTCAAAGAGATTCACAGCTATCGCCTGTGCCTGACCTCGTTCCTCGGCGCCGATTCCAGGATATGCGCCGGGGGTGTCGATAAGCGTAACAATCGGTATGCCGAATTTCGCGGCGAATTTCATCTTGGCCATCGCCTTGCGATAACCTTCCGGGTTGGCGCAGCCGAAATTGCATGCCATTTTTTCCTTCAGCCCGCGCCCCTTGTTCTGGCCCACAACAAGAACTTTTTCTCTGCCTATCTGGCCGAACCCCGTAACCATCGCCCGGTCATCGCCGAAACACCTGTCGCCGTGAAGCTCGCGGAAATCCTTTACCATCAGATTCAGGTAATCCGGCAGCAGGGGCCTTTTGGGATGTCGCGCCACCTGCACCGTCTGCCAGGCGTTAAGCTGCGAATAAACGCGCTTCAGCTCCGCCACCTGGTCAAGCTGAATCTGGCGAATCTCTGTGGAATAATCAATTCCCTTTATTGAGCTTAGGCGGCGCAGCTCGTCCATCTGGCTGTCGAAGTCCGCCACTTTCTGCTCAAAATCGAGGTAGTCGCCGCTACCGATTTTCTCCTGATTTTTATCTTTTTCCGTCGCCATTCATTCTTAACCAACGCTATCCGTAAACAGACGCGCAGACAGCACCCTTGTTTTCACCCGGTATCTATCGAACGGACACCCATAATAGCATTAACCCGGCTAAAATTAAAGAAAAAAATTGACATAGCCCCCGGCTTGTTATAACTTTTATCGGCAATTGATATCGTGTCTATTTTCTGTAAGGTCTTGATTATGCAGCACTTAAGAAAAATAACGGTAATTGGACTGGGTTTATTGGGCGGTTCCGTGGGTTTAGCCGTATCGCAATCGCTCTCCGGCGTGAAAACTGCGGGATTTTCTCACAGGGCAAGCACCCGCGCAAAGGCACGCCGGCTAAAGGTCGTCGATGAGGTCTTCGACGACATAAAAGCAAGCGTCAAAGACGCGGATTTAGTCATCCTCGCAACGCCTATAGGCAACTTTGAGGACGCCTTTCGTCAAATCGCCGATGCGTTGCCCGCGGGCTGCATAGTAACCGATGTCGGTTCAACCAAATTAATGCCGCATCACTGGGCCGCCAAATGTCTGCCAAAAAACATTCACTACGTCGGCTCGCATCCAATCGCCGGCTCAGAACAAAGGGGCGTCGAGTTTTGCAGGGACGACCTTTTCTATAAGGCGCTGTGCATTCTCACAACAACCCCAACCACAAACAAACGCTCGCTGCGAATCGTCAAAGATTTCTGGTCTGCGCTGGGTTGCTTCGTTAAAATAATGACACCCGCCCAGCACGACCGCATCTTCGCCGACGTTAGTCATTTGCCTCACATAACCGCAGCAGCGCTGGTTAATGCCAGTGACATTGAAGAATTGAAATTCGCGGGCAAGGGCTTTATGGATAGCTCGCGAATCGCATCAGGCCCCGCTAATATCTGGGCGGACGTGCTGATGACAAACGCTCAAAATATCGTTCGTGGAATTGGCCGATTGACCGCCGAGCTTGCGAAACTGAAAAAGGCGATTCGTTCAGGCGACAGAAAAAAGATTGAGAAGCTGCTCGATGCCGCAAGAGAAAAACGTAGCTCGCTCGTCCAATACAAAATGAACAGGAAGGAACTGATTTAATGACAGTCTTTTCATAACTGTCATTCCCGCGCAAGCGGGAATCCAGTCGTAGGGCGGGGCTTGCCCCGCCGAACAAAACCAAATGAAAGAAGCAAGAGGTAGTCGCAAATTGCGACCACCTCAAAAAGCGGTTTGAAGCAATACATTTGGCGGGGCATAAAAAGACGTGTTTTCATGCAAATTTCCAGTAAAACTGTCTTGGAAAAGAAATATTTTTGATCGTTTGGGGTGATTTTGGTAAGACTATTGATGTTGTACGGAGAAAATTATTTTGCTTAAGAGTGTAAATGGGAAATCCCGGTTAGGCTAAGGGATCAATATTATGACGGAAAACAATAAAATCAATTCTGCTGGTTTTTCACGAATTCAGCAAACGTTTAACGAAACTTTTGGCATTGGCCCCGCAGCATCGCTAAGTGCCACAATTTTTATGGGTCTCGTTATAATCATTGCTTTGTTCTGGTTTTTTCATTCAGCTCCGCCCAAGACTATTATCTTTTCCAGCGGCGATGACGGAACCAGCTTTCAAAGAAATGCTGAAAAGTATGCCAAAATACTGGCACGCAATGGTGTTAAGCTAAAGATACTGAAGTCCGAGGGATCGCTGGAAAATCTCGAAAGACTGAACAATCCTTCATTTAAGGTTGATGTCGGTTTTGTACAAACGGGAGTGGCCAAAGGACAAAATATCAGCAAACTGGTATCACTGGGCAGCATTTCCTACGAGCCGCTGCATATATTCTACCGCAGTGAGAAACCTCTTGATTTGCTCTCTCAATTTGAGGGCAAAAGATTAGCCATCGGCGAAGAAGGCACGGGAACTCATGTGCTGGCATTAGAACTTTTGGCCATGAATGGCATTAAGCCGGGCGGTTCGACGACTCTCCTGGAAATGGACGATGAAAAGGCCCAAGCTGCTCTGCTTGCGGGGGAAATTGACGCAGCTTTTATGATGAGCGATTCGGCATCATCAAAGACTGTACATGTATTGCTGGTCAAACCGGGAATAAGACTTTTTGATTTTTCTCAGGCCGATGCTTATATCCGCCGCATAACTTACTTACACAAAACAGTGTTACCTGAGGGTTCTATAGATTTCGGGGAAAATATTCCCGACCATG
>CAIODZ010000060.1 GCA_903857265.1 uncultured Phycisphaerales bacterium | reverse complement strand
GGCCCAGCCCCAGGTTCTCAACAACCAGTATGCTCCGGGTGACTTCGAGGCCTTGTGGAATGGAACCTCGGTGTTGAGCATAACCAGCACCGTTGATTTTGGCTGGACCAATTACACATATACCGTATTGGCCACAGGGTCAACGTCAACCATCGAGTTCACTGGGCGGGCCAATACGAGTTGGGACACTTCACACGGCTACTTTCTCACCGACGTCAGCGTCTCGCCAGCCGCCATCCCCGAACCCGCCTCGCTTTCGCTCCTGGCCCTATGTGGATTAGCTTTGCTGCGAAAACGCAGGGCGCTGTAGAAACAGTAAGTGCGAAGTTAGAAGAACGAAATAAAACAAAGGGCTGTGGGTATAAGACCTACAGCCCTTTGATGGTAAATTAGAGGTTAAAGAATCTCTAATGATTTCGGCAATGAAAAGAGAGAAAAACAAATAGGCAGATACTACTGGGTAATAATGGGGACAGCGGGGAATGGCGGTTCCTTAAGGATGTGAAGAAAAGAGGTCTCCCTGAGCCGATAAAAGAGTTGTGCAAAACCTTTATTGGCAAGGAGACCCGAAAAATGTCAACTAATCGCATCGGCACAACGGCCCGGAATTCTGCAAACATTTCTTCACAACTCGAACAGATTACCTTTAATTCTATCCGAAAGGCGATTCCCGACAAGATAATAATCAGCGCCTGCCTTGAAGCACATCATCAGTACCGTTGTCGAGTGATAACGCCGATTCTTACAGTGCTTCACATGGTCCTTGCGGCAATCTGGCCCGAAGAATCGTTCAACGCAAGCTGGCAACTATTATGGAGCAGTGCCGTCGGTCGCTATCCCGAACTGGCAGGCAGGTGCCCGTCGCCGGCCAGTGTGACCAAGGCGCGCTACCGGCTGCCTTTGGCGGTGTGGCAGGAATTGTTCGACTGGACTTGCGATAAAATCAAGATATTTTCCGACCCGTTCGCCAAATGGAAGGGGCACAGGATTGTCCTGTTGGACGGCACATGCGTATCAATGCCTGATACGGCGGATTTATTCAAGCAGTTTGGGACCAACACCGGGTATAACGGCAGGGGCAAATATCCTCTCGCACGCATGGTGACTGTGTGTCTTGCTAATACGATGGCCATCATTGATTACACTCTCGGATGCTACACGGAAAGCGAGGATTCTCTGGCATTCAAGCTATTCGGAAAGCTTGAGAAAAGCGATTTATTAGTCGCGGATCGGCGTTTTGCTGCTGCTCACTATTACGCCAGATATCGGTCAATGGGGCTGGAGTTTCTCACGCGTATTCATCAATGTACGAAAATGTCCGGGATCAAACGCATCTGCTCTTACGGCAATAGCGACTTTATCGGCTGGCTCAAAATCAATCCAGTGTATTTACGCAAGAATCCTGCGCTTCCGACAAGAGTGATGGTACGCTTTATTCAAACGACCTTTCGTATTCGTGGTCGTCGCACAGTTGTCTGGCTGGCCACATCGCTGCTCGATGGCCAGAAATATCCGGCGTGTGAAATCGCACAAATTTATGCGTCCCGCTGGAGAATCGAAACGCTGTTCCACCAAACCAAGATTAATATGGGTGCCGATGTGCTTCGCAGCCGCAGAGCAGAAGCAATACGAAAGGAAATTGTGGCTCGTCTCATCGCCGTCAACATTGTCAGAATGATTATGCTTGAATCAGCAGCTAACAGCGGTGTTCAACCGTTGCGGTTGAGCTTTGCCTATACCGTCCGGGCAATTATCGGCTTTGCCCCTGCGTTGGCTGCTGAACCGCAGTGGAAGCTTACCATTATTTATAAAGCTATGTTATGTGAGATTGCCGCCCATCTCGTTCCCGAACGCCCCGGCAGAATCGAGCCGAGAGCTATACGCCGAGAAACGAAACATTATCCTTCTCTCAAGACCACGCGAGCACAATGGAGAGCCGCCTATGCCGCTTAAGGAACTGCCATTCGGATCTGTCCCCCTTTTCCCTTGATTCATTCTTTATACGATACATTCAAAAGGTTAACGTAAATAACCTCTGGCTTCAGTTCATTGCCAAATTCTGCTTTAGGTATATACAAATAATATCCCTGATTACTACTAGGTTTTTCATAAGCATCATAAATAATAAGATACCTAAAGTGATTACCCTTTTCCTCGTTAAATTCAAACTCACAGACACCTTGTCCTACGTAAAGAGGAATTGGCTTCGGCTTAAATCCTAGTGTCTGTCGTGTGTTATATGATTTGCCGATATTTACAGTAAT
>CAIODZ010000059.1 GCA_903857265.1 uncultured Phycisphaerales bacterium | reverse complement strand
TTTGGATTATCACCGTGATTATTACGCCAAAGAACCATCGAAACATAAAAAGGTGATATATCAGGGTAAGGGCAAACAGTGGTTTTTGACGATTGATGAAAAGAAAAGGATTCTTTTAAATAATATTTACGGCGTTGATATAGATTCACAGGCGGCAGAGGTAACGAAACTTTCCCTTTTGTTAAAGGTTCTTGAAAATGAGACGCAGGAGAGTTTGAGATTGTTTCATGAGAGGGCGCTGCCGGACCTGGGCAATAATATCAAGTGCGGCAATTCTCTGATTGGGCCGGATTTTTACCAGAATCAACAATTAGGCCTTTTTGGCGATGAGCAGCAGAGAAAGATAAACGCTTTTGACTGGCAAAAAGAATTTGCACCCATCTTCAAGCAAGGTGGCTTCGACGCCGTTATCGGAAATCCGCCGTATATTCGAGTACGTATTTTCAAAGAGCTATGCCCCGACCAAATAGCGTATCTCGAAACGCATTATCGCTGCGCAACTCACGTATGGGATATCTACCTTTTATTTTTCGAGAAAGCATTATCGCTCACACGTCAACATGGTTACTTTAGCTTTATTGTTCCAATCCAGACCCTCCATCAACCTAATTGTGAAAGTCTGCGTAGATTATTACTTTCTGAGTCATCCTTAGCCCATGTTGTAGACTTGTCGTATCTTCGAGTGTTTCAGGATGCAATTGTTAAAAATTGTATTCTTGTATGCCAGCATAAACGCCTAACTGGAGCCGTCATTGAAACATGTTCCCCAGATTCACCAGAAGAATTGTTTGGTCCACCTACGGGAAAATGGCCGCAAAAAGCAGTCATAGATAATCCCGGATACAGTCTAAAACTGAATCTTTTGACACCGAAAAAAACTCTTTGTGAAAGACTTAAGGAACAAAGCTGGCAACTCGAAGAATTATGTTATGTTACGTTTGGACTGCGATCCTGTGCAAAAGGAAAAGGACAAGGTGGGAAAGACCGTCTCGTAACCACTAATGAGAAAGATAAAAAAGCCAAACCTTATCTGGAGGGCCGCGACATAAGCCGATATGAAACGCGTCCCACTGGACGGTTTATTCGGTACATTCCAGAAGAAATGTATAGTCCTCGTACGCCTGCTTTGTTTGAAACAGAGAAGATAGTGTCGCAATCAATGCTTTCAAGAATGAAGTTGATCGCGACTTTGGATAAAAACCGCTATTATGTTGAGCAAAGCCTCGTATGTATAGTTCCGCATGGAGTTGTAACCGAACAGAAACCGGCTGTATCTATCCCTCTAGAATTCATCTTAGGGATACTTAATTCTCGTTTGGAGAGCTTCTATTTTGCCACATATATAATTGATTATTCACTCGGTGGGGGGCTAATTCATGCGACGCCAGGAACACAGAGTAAGCTCATAATCCCGCGTGTCTCCAATGCAAAAATGAAACCGCTTATTTCCTTAGTCGAGCAGATGTTGGAGTTGCACAAGAAACTTGCGGGGATAAAGAATCCTGATGAAAAGACGCGAATACAGAGGCAGATAGATTCGACGGATGAGCAAATCGACAAACTCGTTTATGACCTCTACGGCCTGACGGCCGACGAAATCGCGATAGTTGAAGGTCGTGATAAAACAAATTGATGAAGTAAATTACGCCAATGGCGTCCCCCGACTACAGCTTTCGAGGGCAGGCGTACAAAGAACACCCCGGTGAGATAGCCACCGTGGGATAACAGAAGCTGTATCCCACGTGGTAAACATCTCACGGGGTAAAGTTCAACGTTGCATATTCGCCGAGATTTTGGTTGTGCTGCGGACGGTCGTACCAGTATGTAGGATTTTTTCGAGGGTCGGCAGGAGGTAATCATTGATGACAACATCCCAGCTCATATTTTGGGCGATGCGACGGCCATTCTCAATCATCGCGGCGAGTTCGGAGTTGGATTTGGGCAGGAGCATCAGGATTTCATCGGCGACTTCACGGCTTTCAGCAACTTCAACCCGGTCGCGGGCGGCCCTATTAATCGCAAGAAGGTCTTTGATTTCGGGGAATAGTCCATCAATGGAGGTGTAATCAGCAATGATGATATTTCGGGTGCCGTCTTTGGGAGACGGGTTTGTTCCGACGATGGCGTCTCTGACGAAGCCGGCACAGCCGGAGACGTTTGTGAAGACGCAGAGGCCGCCGAAGGTGAGCGGTTCGACGAGGGCGATGCCGAACGGTTCGTAGATGCTTTGGCCTAATTCGACGTCGGTTCCCCTGTGGATATCGATGATTTCCATATCTTCGGGCATTCTGCTGCCGCAGAGTTTTCTGCTGAAGCCGAACTGATTGATGAAGATGATTTTTACGCTCGTACTTTTGGCGTTAAATTCCTGTATGGCGGTATAGAAGGTTGCTTCGCCTCCAGAGAGGTCGGGCCAGCCCTCGCGGTGCGCGACGGGCCAATCATAGCGTGCTTCCATTTCGAAGACGTCGCAGCTACGTCTTTGGCAGACCTCGGTGGTGAGCATATACATCACAGCGGTTTTGCCTTCGCGAGTGAAGGCGTCATCGAGGTGTTCGAGGACGCGGAGGTCTCGCCAGAGTCCTTTACTGCGGACCAGGCGGGTAACGTGCGTGAAGACGAAATCGGGCGTGTGGCCGAGGAGGTTGAAGCAATATTGCTGGAGTTTGCGTTTGGAGTTGAGTTTTTCCTCGACGGTGGTTTTGTAGGCGTGAATGCCGTTATAAACGACGCTGATATTTTCAGATTCAAATTCGGGCGCGAGGAACCTCAGCTCATCAGCGATGAGGCCGCCGACGGCGAAAATGGCGTCGCAGTGCTTGGAAGCATCGACGAGCGGGTGTTTGAAGTAGCGGTCCTGCGGGCCGAAGACGTCCTCGACGTAGAGTTTCTGCTGGTGCGCTTTTTTGATTACGTTGTAAAACATTGTGTCGTGGCCCGGGTGGTCCTCGACGATTTTACGCATTGTGGCGACTTCGTGGGCATAGAAGACGGTTTTGTAATTGCAGGTCTGGTCGAGGATGGCGGCCATCGCGGCGGGCATACCCATATACTCATGGGCGACGACAACGGTTTTGTCGGTGGCGGCACCGATGACTTTGAGGACAGCGAGGGCAGCCGGGGCGAGACGGACATACTGTTCGAAGTCCCAGAGGTGTTCGTAAAGGTCGCTTTCGATGTCGAACTCTTCGAACATCTTAGCTTTTAATTCGTTAACGGGGCCCGGGTCGGCTTTACGAACGTCGATGAGGACGGCTTCGGGCGAGGATTTTATCCCGGTTTGGGAATCGACGAAGGTACGCCTGCCGTAGATGATTCCTACGCCGTAGAAGGATTCGATTCTGGAGAAGGCGGAGGCGTAGCCCGTCTGGGTGAGGCCATCGAAGGAAGAATACAGGACTTCGCCGGTGGGGCCAAGGCGGTCGAGAACGGAGCCCTCGGTGGTGAAGAGCGGGCCAATAATAATGGAGCGTTCAACGGCGTCAAGGTATGACTGGCAGGTGAAGAAACCTTCCAGCACGGCGCCGATGCCGCCCATTTTATTCGCTGCTTCGTGCGTAACGTGAACAAGAATCGGCCTGGTACCCATATAAGTTCCCTTCCCAAAGGTGTGCTTCAACGAAGAGCAGGATTAGCCCCTCTCTCTGATTAAAGTATAGGTAACGGAAATCTCAGGGACAAATTGGCGGGGATTTTTTATTAGGCGTGAGGAGAAAAACGGGACGGCCCGGCAATAGCGGGGTTTTTATTGGACTTTCGCCCCAGATTGAGCGGGTTTTATCAACGCAGGCGGCTTCGGAGGTTTTTTATAAGCCCGGAGAGAACCTGCTGCGGGATGTCGGCGATTTCGGGTTCGGGGATTTCGCTAAGAGCGATTCTTTCGAGGATACGAACGGCGTTTTGGCCATTGGGGATAATTGTTAAAGCTGTCTCTTCGGCCAGGTCAAGCTCGCCGTCGGCCATCTGGCGGATGTAGCTGATAATGCAGGTTGTAAGCTCGGCGTCGCTGAGGTCGTTTGGTTTTGAAGGGGCGGAGGAGTAATTTTTGGGAGCGGCGCCTTCTTCGGGGACATTGGTTTCTTTGAGGATTTCCTGCCTGAGCCGTGCTTCTTCGGCGAGCATTTTACGATGTTTAATCGCATCGTCCGTATCAAGAGGAGCGAGTCGAAGCTCGTCGTCGGGCTGAGCGGGTTTGCTCGCGGGGACGTAAACTTTGTTGTGGCAGGCGGGGCATTTACCCCATTTTCCGCCGGCGGTATCAGGGGCTTCTATTTTTTTGCCGCAATGTTCGCAGTGAAAAGATATTCCCATTTTGTCACCTCTGGCCAGGATTGTTTTTTTTGTTCTTACTATATTCTGCCGTCACGTCGGTTGTTATACCGCCTCGCGGAGTAAACCGGGAAGTTACCTTCATCCACCTCGGCTTACAGACAACAATTAAATCGTCGAGGATTTGATTTGTCAACGCCTCATAAAAAATACCCTTGTTGCGGTAGCTTTGCATATATAATTTGAGGGATTTGAGCTCGATGCAGGTTTTATCAGGGCAGTACTCGATTGTGATTTCGCCAAAGTCGGGCTGGGCGGTTTTCGGGCAGACGCTGGTAAATTCGGGGCAGCGGATGGTAATGCAATAGTCGCGTTTCGGGGAAGGGTTATCGAACAGTTCCAGTTGCGGCTTTTCATTCATTTCTTGGTTCTCGCAAAAACTTTTCAATTAGTATAATATAATCACACTCCCAATTCAATAAGGAGCTTTGAATGGCAGAAAATAAAGCGGTAGTGCTATTAAGCGGCGGGCTGGATTCGGCAACGACGCTGGCGATAGCGAAACAGTCCGGGTTTTCATTATACGCCCTGACGTTCCGGTATGGTCAGCGTCACCAATGCGAGATTGAGGGGGCCAGGCGGGTAGCAAGGTCGATAGGGGTAGTTGAGCATAAGGTCATCCCGATAGATATGGGGGGCATTGGCGGGTCTGCGCTGACGGATATGACGATTGACGTGCCCAAAGACCGGGAGGGCCTCGGCCAGCCGGGGGATGAGATACCGCTGACATACGTTCCGGCGAGGAATACGATATTTTTGAGCTATGCGCTGGCGTGGGCGGAAGTGCTAAAGGCATTCGATATTTTTCTCGGCGTCAACGCGACGGATTTCAGCGGGTATCCTGACTGCAGGCACGATTATATTCAGGCGTTTGAAGCAATGGCGAACTTAGCGACGGCTGCGGGGGTACAAAAAAAGGGGAAGTTTACGATCCACACGCCGATTATCAATATGACAAAGGGGCAAACGATACTGGCGGGGATGAAGCTTGGCGTAGATTACTCGCTGACGCACAGTTGCTATGACCCGGACAGGCAGGGCAGGAGCTGCGGCAGGAGCGATTCGTGCCGGATTCGGCTGAAGGGCTTCCGCGACGCGGGGCTTAAAGACCCCATTGAATACGTTCAAGGTGTCGTTGGCGCAAAGGAAACGGT
>CAIODZ010000058.1 GCA_903857265.1 uncultured Phycisphaerales bacterium | reverse complement strand
TGCAGAAATGCTGCTTCTCCAGGGCAAGGTTGAGCAGGCGACCGCCGAATATGGGCAGGTTTTGAAAATCGACCCCGCTGACGAAGACGCCAAGGCCGGTTTAGAGAAGATTAAAACGGGAAATACGACATCAGGAACGACGCCTGTAAAATGAGTAAATCACCAAACATTGTTTTTAAGAATCGCTAAAGATGAGCAGTTCCTCTGTTTTCGTCGTTTGTTGGGTAGTCGTTGATTACAGATTCAAGTATCGCGATGGGTTCCGGGATAATGAAATTGAGTAGCCGTGAACGAGTGATAAGCATTGGGCTTTGCCTGCTGTTGATTGCGGGTGTTGCCGCGGTATATGCGCGGGCTGCCGGTTTCGATTTCGTCGATTACGACGACCCGTTCTATGTGACCAGGAATCCACAGGTGCTGGCGGGATTGACCTGGGACGGCATTAAATGGGCATTTACAACTATGCACGCGGGCAACTGGTTTCCGCTTGTATGGCTGTCTTTGATGCTGGACAGAACTTTGCTGGGGGTGGGAGCGGGAGGTTTTCATTTAGTCAACGTCGTGCTTCATATCGCCAACACAATTTTGCTGTTTTGGGTTTTAAAGCGATATACGAAGGCGGTTTGGGTGAGCTTTTTTGTAGCTGCATTGTTTGGCCTGCACCCCCTGCACGTTGAATCGGTCGCCTGGGTAACGGAGCGAAAAGACGTTCTCAGCACACTGTTCTGGCTGTTGACGATGCTGGCATATTTGCGATACGTGGAAATCCCGACGGCTAAGCGATATGTAATCATTTGTGTGGTTTTCGCACTCGGCCTGATGTCAAAGTCGATGCTTGTAACGCTGCCATTTGTGCTTCTGCTTATGGATTACTGGCCTTTGAAGCGACTTTGGCCCGAAGAGAAAAGTAGCGGCGTTTCAATTGGTCGGCTGCTGTTCGAGAAGATACCTTTGCTTTCATTGTCGGCAGCATCGTGCATAATGACTGTTATCGCGCAAAAAAACGCCGGGGCGGTATCAAAAATAGACATTGTTCCTTTCAGCCAGCGGGTCGGCAATGCCCTGGTTTCATACTGCGATTATATATTAAAGACGTTTTGGCCCATTGACCTGGCGGTTTTTTATCCTCACCCGATAAAATCGCTCGCAGGCTGGAAGATCGCTGCATCATTGGCTGTTTTAGCGGCGATTATGATTGCGGTGATATTACTTCGGCGGCGTCGCTACCTGATTGTCGGCTGGTTTTGGTATCTGGGGACGCTGGTGCCCGTCATCGGGCTTGTGCAGGTGGGAGGGCAGGCGCTGGCCGACAGATATACGTATATACCGCTGACCGGCATTTTTATTATGCTGGTCTGGCTGGCGGGCGATATTTTGTCTCAATGGAGGCACAGGCAGCTAATCGCTGGCGTCGCCGGCTTGGCAATTATCGGCGTGCTTGGAGCAATAACGTTCGTGCAGGTTGGGTATTGGCGTGATACGGTCACGTTGTTTGAACATTGTGCCGCGGTAACCCCTGATAACGTTATCGTGCGGGAATACATGGGTATCGGTTTTGCGGGAAAGGGTGATGCTGAATCGGCCTTGCGCGAGTTTGAGGCGGCCCTGAGGTTTGAACCGAACGATACTCGAACGTTTTACAATATCGGCCTTATGCTGGCTTCGCTTGGCAGGACAGATGAAGCGATCGGATATTTTAACCGCGTTCTGGAGCGTAAGCCCGGCGATGCGGATACCTGCGTGGCGCTGGCTTCAATATGGACAGCGAAAGGGGATACCGAACGTGCGGTTGATTCGTATCGACAGGCCGTGGAATATAACCCTGAAGATACCGCATTGCGAGGGGCTTTTGCGTTGATGTTATTGCAATTGAACCGTGTCGATGAGGGGATAACGGAGCTGGAGCAGTTGGTCAAAATCAAAGCGGATTCGTCGGCGTATTGCAATCTCGGCATCGCCTGGGCCCAAAAGGGACAAATGAGCAGGGCGGCGGAATATTATACAAAGTCGATTCAGCTGGAGCCGGGCAATGCCAAGGCACACTACAACTTTGGCAATGCGTATTTTACGCAGAATATGCCGGAAAAAGCGATTGTGGAGTACCGAGCGGCGATACGGGCAATGCCGGATTACGTCAGGGCATACGACATGCTGGCGATAGTGCTTATACAAGCGGGGAAGATTGAGGAAGCGATAGCCACATACGAACAGGTGCTTAAAATCGACCCTGCTGATAAAAATGCCAGGTTAGGTTTGGAAAAAACCCGTGCTGCGCAAAAAGACGGCTCGCCTGAGAAATAAAAACAGAGAGACGTTTTACGTTTTTATTCCGAAGGCCGTTTTGAGCCAGGTTTTCGCCATCAAATGTGTGCCCGCCACGGTGGGATGAACGCCATCCGTTGCCCAGTACTGGGGCGGCGCATTTTTCACGGCCTCATCGAACGCTGACTGGAACGGTACAAAAATTGTTTTGAATTCGGCCGCAACCTTCTTCGCGGCATCGCGATAGCCGTCAAAGGCGGGAAACCATTTCTGGTTCACCGAGCCGCATTTTAGGACAAACGGCTCGCAGATGACCAGCTTAACTGCGGGCAATGCCTTCTTCGTCCGCTCAAGCAGGGAGCGATAATCATTTTGATATGTCTCCAGCGTGCCCTTGTATTTGCCGTCCAGTGTATGCCAGAAATCGTTAACGCCCACGAGGATACTGAGCAAGTCGGGCTTTAAGGTGATACAATCTTTGTCCCAGCGTTCAGCGAGTTGGAAGACCTTGTTTCCGCTGATTCCGCGGTTGTATATAATCGGCTTGGTATTCGAGTATTCATCCAGCAAAGCCCCGGCGGTCAGCAGCACGTAGCCGGACCCAAGACACTGCGAATCGTTGGGAGTATTTTCCTTGCTGCGGTTTCTTCCCCAGTCGGTGATTGAATCGCCCTGGAAAAGGACGACATTATTCGTTTCCGTCAGACGGCATGACCCCGCGCCGGCGGATTCAGTTGCTGAACAGCCGGAAGATGATAGAAGTGAAGATGCCGTTAAGCCGACTGTCGCCGCAAGTGCGGTCTTTTTGAGAAAATCCCGCCGGTCTTGAAAATTCGCTCCTGAAATTTTGTCAGCCATTTTAATTCTCCTTGATTATTAATCTTTGATACCCAGGTCATCTTTGGTCAACAGCGACTCGAATTTGTAGCCGGCAGATGTGATATTCTCGCCGGCGCCTTGTTTGCGGTCTATAACAGCGACGATTTTTTTGACCTTTGCTCCCGCTTCGGTGATTACCTTCGCCGCCTCAAGCACCTGTCCTCCCGTTGTGGCGATATCCTCAACGAGCAGGACAACGTCGCCTTTATTGAGTTTTCCCTCGACGAGCTTCCCCGTGCCATAACCTTTTTTGCTGTTTCGGATAATGACCCAGTTTTTGCCCGTCTCCATAGCCGCCGCTGCCGCAAGCGCGACGCCGCCGAGCTCCGCGCCGGCGATGAGTGTTACATCGTCGCCGACGTGCTTGGCGAATTCCTTGCCGAGCTCTTTGAGGATATCCGGGCAGGTCTCGAAGAGATACTTGTCGAGATAGTATTTGCTGCGTTTCCCGCTTCTCAGGATAAAATCACCCTCAAGATATGCGGTTTCTTTTACGCGTTTGATTAGTTCGTTTCTTGTCATTTCATTTCTTTCTCGATTATGGTTTGGCCAAGAACAGATGGAACAATTTGCCAAAGGCCAATAATTGGCTAATTATCAAAACTCCGGTAAAGATAATAAAAACACCAAGAAGTCTTAGCGATATTATGGGCTGTTTATTTATCCAGTTTTTTATGTAGTTTGGTATGAAAAGGCAAAACATTCCAACCAAAACATAATAAAGGCCAACTATTATTATAATCCAACCTCTAAGCCAACCTTCCATTTTTTCCTGCCGTTTCTACACGTTAAGTTCTACTTTTCTGTTAAGCTGGGTTCGGTATTTTCGGATGAGGGGTGTTACGATTTCTCTTATGAATTTATCGACTTGGTGAGGTGCGAGGCCTACGTAATCCTTCGAGTTCAGCACTTTTGCGAAATTGACTTTAGCGAAAGCAGAGTCGGCTTTCAGCCGGTTAATTAAATCATTGGGCTCGCCTAATTGTTTTACCTGTGCTGCGGCCTCGTGTGAGTGCCGGCGAATTTTTTCGTGAATTTCTTGTCTGTGGCCGCCCGCCTTGACCGCTGCCATAAGGATATTTTCCGTTGCCATAAAGGGTAATTCCGCTGCGACGTGTGAGGCGATAACCCGCGGATAAACGACAAGGCCATCGAGAACATTAGTCAGAATTTCGAGGATGCCATCGACTGCCAAAAACGCTTCAGGGATAACGAGTCGTCGGTTGGCGGAATCGTCCAATGTGCGTTCGAACCATTGCTGCGAGGCGGTCATAGCGGGGCTTGTCGCTAACGACAGGACGAATCTCGATAGTGCGGTAGCTCTTTCGCATCGCATCGGGTTACGTTTGTAAGCCATAGCGGATGAACCCACCTGCGACTTTTCAAATGGCTCTTCGATTTCCTTGAGGTTTGCCAATAGGCGCAGGTCAGTACAGAGTTTCTGGGCGGATTGGGCAATTGAGGCAAGGGCGTTTATGGCCAGTGTATCGATTTTCCGCTGATATGTCTGGCCCGTAACGGCACAGATGTTTTTGAAGCCGAATGCCGTAGCGACCATTTTATCAAGCCGGTCAACTTTATTCTGATTGCCGTCGAATAAGGCGAGGAAAGATGCCTGAGTGCCCGTTGTGCCTTTGATGCCCCTGAAGGGAAGCGTGTCTAAACGATGTTCGACCTCTTTGAGGTCCATCGCGAATTCATAGCACCACAACGTCGCACGTTTGCCGACGGTGGTCAGTTGTGCGGGCTGATAATGTGTGAAGCCAAGCGTCGGCATCGCCTTATATTTTTTGGCGAACCGCGCCAGCAGATTTATTACAGCCGCGACTTTGCCCGCGGTGATTTGCAGGCCCTCGCGAATGATAAGCAAATCTGCGTTGTCGCCGATGTCGCAGCTTGTCGCGCCAAGATGAATAATCGGTGCTGCCTTTGGAGCCGCTTCGGCGAACGTGTGAATATGCGCCATAACGTCGTGGCGAACCTTCTTTTCATATTCCGCGGCCTTCTTGAAATTGATGTCGTCAAGATGCCTCGCCATTTCAGCGATTTGCGCGTTGGATATTTTAAGGCCAAGTTTCTTTTCCGCCTTTGCCAGCTCAAGCCAGATTCGCCGCCATGTGCCGAATTTCTTTTGCGGGCCGAATAATTCGGCCATTTCTTTCGACGCGTTTCTTTCCACTAACGGGCTTGTATAAATGCTTGTGTTCTCTGCCATTTTCAATCCTTTCCGGCTACGGCTCGGCATCATGAGTTATTTATGAAACTTCTGGTGCACCTTCGCCGAGACGAGTTTATTTGGCTAATTTGTTTTCGCGTTCAGCGAGTAATTTTTCGATTTCGGCTATATCGTTTTTGGTCAATATCCAGTCGGCGGCGGAGGCGGTTTCGGCAATTTGAGACGGTTTTCGTGCGCCGACGATTGCCGCGGTCACTTCAGGCCTGCGAAGGACCCAGGCGATAGCTAACTGGGCGAGCGTCCTTTTGTTTCTCTCGGCGATTGGTCTTAGTTTATCGACAAGCGCTAACGTCGCAGAAAATTCCGGCTCCTGGTAATCGCCGCTTTTGAGCCGATGGTCGTCGGGCGCAAGCGTCGCGAGATATTTTTTGCTGAATTTACCCGTCAGTAATCCCCGCTGCATCGGGCTGTAAGCAACAACGCCGATATTGTTTTTTGCGCAGTAGGGTAACAATTCCGCCTCAACCCCCCTGCGAATCATACTGTAAGGCGGCTGCAAAGAAGTAACCGGCGCGATTTTGCGGATTCGGTCGAGCTGGGCTGTATTATAATTGCATACCCCGATGTATCTGACTTTGCCCTGCTTTTGCAGCCGGGCCATTTCCCCCCAGCCCTCTTCGATATCCTTTTCCGGGTCGGGCCAGTGCATCTGATACAGGTCGATTACTTCAACGCCGAGGCGTTTCAAGCTTTCTTCGCACTCTTTGCGGATGCTTTCCGCCTTCAGGCAGCCGATTTTTTCTTTTTTTTCATTCCAGAGCAAACTGCACTTGGTCGCGATAATGGGCTTTATTTTAGTTTGTTTTAATGCCCTGCCTACAAGCTCTTCAGAATGTCCGCAGCCGTAAATTGCCGCGGTATCAATCCAGTTTATGCCAAGGTCGATGGCCTTCAATATCGCGGCTATCGCTTCGTTTTCATCCTGCGGGCCCCAGCCGAATTGCCATGGGCCGCCTATGGCCCAGGTACCTAAGCCAACAACGGTCAGTTCCAAATCTGTATTGCCCAGTCGTCTTGTGCGCATAGTCAAACTCCGAAATCGAAGTATTCCGGTAATAGGATATTGCCGAACAGCACGTTTAGCAACACTGTTGGTGAGTTTTTCGGAATGTTTCTGCGGGGCGTTCTTTGCTGGAATCGGCGGGGAAATTGGTTATAATTACGGGCTTTCAGGGTCATCGTTTGCGGCACGGCGTCGCAATATCAGAAAAATGGGTTTTTAATGCAGCAAGAACCGAACTTACAGCAGAAGCTGAAAAACCTGGTAATAGGCAAATCCCGCAGCCCGCGGGATACGCGGATTTTCCACAAACTTTCGCTTATAGCGTTTTTTGCCTGGGTTGGTCTTGGCGCCGACGGCCTGTCGTCTTCCTGTTACGGTCCCCAGGAGGCGTTTCTTGCACTGGGGCATCATCCTTATTTGGCCGTTTTCGTCGCGATTGCTACGGCGTTGACGGTTCTTGTTATCAGCGCAAGTTACTCGCAGATAGTTGAACTTTTCCCCACGGGCGGCGGCGGATATCTTGTCGCAAGCAAATTATTATCACCCGGTTTGGGGATGCTCTCCGGCTGCGCCCTGCTCATCGACTACGTCCTGACAATCGCCGTCTCCATCGCCAGCGGTACCGATGCCCTGTGCAGCTTGCTTCCTTTGAAATGGCAGTCATACCGCCTCAGCTTCGCAGTGTGCGTTGTTTTGCTTTTGACGTTGATGAATACGAGAGGGGTCAAAGAGTCGATATTGCCGTTAGTGCCGATATTCCTTGCGTTTTTGTTTACTCACGTTTTCGTAATTCTGTACGCGGTATTTACGCACCTGCCGGCACTGAAAGGGATTGCGGCTTCCACCGGCGCCGACGTGCATAGCAGCATTTCTGAGGTTGGTTTTTGGGGAATGTTTTTTCTGATAGTGCGTTCATACAGCATGGGCGCAGGCACATATACCGGAATTGAGGCCGTGAGTAACGGCATCCCGGTTCTAAGGGAGCCGAGGGCAGAAACTGCCAGGCACACGATGCGCTATATGGCCTTTTCGCTTGCCTTTATGGTCCTCGGATTGGCGCTGGGATATTTGATTTACGGGGTGACATCTGAACCAGGAAAGACGTTAAACGCGATTCTTTTTGAACGGGCAACACAGGGCTGGAATACCAATTATGCCGCCATTCTCATCTTTGTTGCGCTTATGTCGGAGGCGACACTTCTATTTGTTGCCGCCCAGACCGGATTTCTGGATGGCCCCAGGGTGTTGGCGAATATGTCTCTCGACAGGTGGTTCCCCACGAAGTTTTCGGCGTTGTCGGATCGGCTGGTGATTCAAAAGGGAATCCTGATTATGGGAGGATTGTCCCTTGTGATAATGATTATCGCCAAGGGTTCGGTCAGATTCCTCGTTGTTCTTTACAGTATCAACGTTTTCATCACTTTTGCCCTGTCGCAGCTTGGTATGGTTCGGCATTGGTGGAATGACCGTTTTACCGTCAGGGGCTGGCGCAGAAAGTTGTTTATTAACGGAATAGGGCTTGTTTTGACCGTCTCTATTCTCGCGATGATGGTTATATTCAAGTTTTTTGAGGGCGGATGGATAACGCTATTGATTACAGGCGCGCTGGTTGTCCTGGCGATTCTCATAAAACGGCATTACCATAACGTTCGGATGCTTCTTGGCCGCCTCGACAATCTTGTTACCAAGCCGGAGTTTTCGGATGCCGGTCTTCTGTCGGTAACGGCTGCGCCTGCGGTCGAGCCGAAGTTTGACCCCAACGGCAGGACCGCGGTCCTGCTTGTCAGCGGCTTCAACGGGATGGGCCTGCACACGCTGTTTAATGTGATGCGACTATTCGGCGGCGTCTTCAAGAATTTCATCTTTGTCCAGGTCGGCGTCATAGACGTCGGTAATTTCAAAGGCGCGCAGGAGGTCGGGAATCTCGAATCGCAGGCCAAAATCGAGGTCAGCCGTTACGTTAATCTTATGAGAAGAAACGGATTGTATGCCGAGGGCATTTCCGAAATCGGCGTTGACATAGTTGACGAGGTTATGAAAATCACCCCGAATATTATTGAGCGATTCCCCTCCGCGATATTCTTCGGCGGGCAGCTTGTCTTTGAAAAGGATTCCTTTGTCCACCGGCTGCTTCACAACCATATAGTATTTTCCCTGCAGAGAAGGTTATACCACCAGGGAATTCCTTTTGTAATACTGCCTATACGCGTGTACTAACATCGCAGCGGCCTTAATGAAAGGGCATACCAGATGACAAGCAAAATAAGCTTATTATTCGTGATGGCAGCCGCTGCCTTCGCCAACGAACAGACCTTGCAGCACCAGCAAAACGTGATACCTGTTACTGACGGCTGGAAGTTCATAAGAGCTGACGTGAATAACGCCGAGACAGTTGCTTTTGACGATTCGAAATGGTCCCAGATAACGCTGCCGCATACCTGGAACGATAAAGACACTCTCGCCGGCCCTAACTATTACCGTGGTCCCGGCTGGTATCGAATTAAACTTGCTATTCCTGATTCAGCTAAAGATAAACGCCTATTCATTCACTTCGAGGCGGCAAGTTTGGTAGCCGACGTGTATTTCAACGGTGTGCGCCTTGGGCAGCATCGCGGAGGATTCACCGCCTTCTGCTATGAGCTTACGCCCTACGTTAAAAAGAATAGCCCGAATATTCTTGCGGTGCGGGTTGATAATTCGCCTTTCGAGGATGTCCCGCCCCTGAGTGGTGATTTCAATATACAGGGCGGCATTTATCGCTCCGTCTGGCTGATTATTAAAAACCATGTCTGCATAACGCCCCTTGATTACGCCTCACCGGGCATATATTTCAAGCAAACCAAAGTTACAAAAGAAGAAGCGATAGTTGACGTTGAGGCGAAGGTTTCAAACGGACTCGATAGGCCTGTTTCCGCACACTTATTGGCTTTATATGCTGATGCTAACGGCGTTTTTCCAGAAACAATAAGAAGAAGAGTAGAGATAGTAAAAATTGACGCGGGAAAAACAGTAAGTTTGCATGATCAGATACAAATCATAAATCCGCATTTATGGAATGGCCGCAAGGACCCATACCTTTATCAGGCAAAAGTAGAGTTGCTCTGCGACGGAAACATCATTGACGAAATAGGCGGCACACTGGGCACGATTGGTCTTCGTTACTTCAGCGTTGATGCGAACAAGGGCTTCTTCCTCAACGGCGAGCCGTATCCGCTGCGCGGCGTTGACCGTCATCAGGATAGACCCGGCAAGGGATGGGCAATCAGTTACGCAGACCAGGACGAAGACGCGAACCTGATTATGGAAATCGGCGCGACCTGCGTGCGCCTCGCGCACTACCCGCACTCGAATTATTTTCTTTCGCTTTGCGATAAAGCCGGCCTCGTCGTCTGGGCGGAAATACCTTTGGTTAATCAGATATATAACACTCCCGCTTTTGCGGAAAACGCAAAGCAGCAGTTAACGGAGCTTATACGCCAGAGATATAACCACCCGTCGATTTTTTTCTGGAGTTTATACAATGAGCTTGGCAATTCAGGCAAATGTGATGACCCCAGACCGTTGTTGACCGAACTGCAATCGATTGCGAAACAGGAGGACTCCACCCGCCTTACGACGGCCGCCTCCAACGACCCCAGCAACAAATGGCCTGGCGTGCGCAAGATAGCCGATTTGATTGCCTGGAATCCGTATCCCGGCTGGTATTACGGCAACCCGTCTCAAATGAACCAGCTCCTGGATAAATACAAAAAAGATGCCAATGACAAGCCGGTGGGTATAAGCGAATACGGGGCCGGTGCAAGTATTAAGCAGCACGAGCAGAATATGAAAAAAGGGCCGACGCCGGGAGGCAAATGGCATCCGGAAGAATGGCAGGCGATTGTCCACGAGGAAGATTACGCCGCGATTGAGGCAAGGCCTTATATCTGGGGCAGTTTTGTGTGGGTGATGTTTGATTTTGGCTCAGCCGGGCGAAACGAAGGAGATACTCACGGCATTAATGACAAAGGGCTTGTTACCGCAGACAGAAAGACCCGGAAAGACGCCTTTTATTTTTACAAAGCAAAGTGGTCAGCCGAGCCGTTTGTGTATATCGCCAGCCGACGTAACACCGAGCGAACCGACCCGAATACTACGGTGAAGGTCTATTCAAACTGTGATTCGGTTGAGCTGAAAATAAACGCCCAATCCCTCGGCAGCAAGACGGAAACAAGTCGCGTATTCAAGTGGTTCGACATCCAGCTTAAGCCGGGACTCAATACAATTGAGGCATCCGTAACCCGCGAGGGCAAAACATATACCGACAAATGCGAATGGACGTTGATGCCTCCAGTTGAGCCGAATCAGGCCACAGAGCCTAACAAGTAATCAATGAGGCCCGTCCTGTCTCTGGATTGACCGCAGCGAGCTTAGTATAAACACGCCGAGCGCAAAGACCACCACGACTAAGGCCGCCAGAAGCAGGATTTTATGCTGTTCTGTCCAGGGCAGTTTTTGCAGAGATTTTTCAGCCGCCGGGTTTTCAGTCAGGGAGGCGATTGCTGCCTGAGTTGTCTTTACCTGCATTGGATTGGTCAGTCGGCGAGCAAGGTCATATTGCGGATATCCCGCCGATTCATTGCCTACGTAAAGCCTTGCTGCTTTGTCCGCGACAATCGGGAAGATAATCCTGTGCGGTATCATCTTAGCTAACGCGGAGCGTATCGTTATCGGCTGGTCGTCATAGTTACTGACTACAACCCTGATATATTTGAATGCGCCCCTCCATTTTGTCGGCAGGATTAACCGTTCGTATTTTTTACCTGAGGCATCTGTATATCTGTAAATAGCGTCTGTGGTGATGGTGTTCCAGGAGACCTCGACTTCACTAAATCGCGGCCTGTTGTCCTCACTGTCAATTTTAACTTTTTGTGTAGCTGCGTTTCTGCCCTGAATCGTAACGTATCTGTAGAACGAAGAATCATCGACGTTCAGTTCAATTTCCACAACGGGCAGACAGCTGTATTTCATGTCATAAACATAATTGCTCGTATTGTAATTTGTATCTTCGGTGTGCTCGGTTTGCGTCATTTCGATATTCTGCTTTTGCGCAGGCATTCTTTCGATTTTGAACGCCCGAACCTCATTTATCGCAGGTTTGGTTTCCTCGGCTGTCATCGGGCTGACGGTAATTCTGATATACCTGTAATCATTGCCTGGCAGGTCGATTGTGCTGAATCGATGACGGTTTTTATCGCTGACGGCGAAAATATACGCCCGGTCAACAACCGTGAAGAACTCCACGTTGTCATTTGAGCCATCGACTTTGACGGCGCGTCTGAAATTATCGCCTGCCGTCTCGACCTCGATTGAGTTTTTGACTGTCTGCCCGCCGAAATCCAGCGTCGCTAAAGCATTTCCATTGGCGTCCGTTGAGCGATTAAGGATTGTCGGATTATATTTGACCGTTTCCGTGCGGTTCTCGTCTCTTGCCATGACGTAAGGTATCTGGTTTCCGTCGCGGTCGATAAGGCGAATATCCGCCAAATCGGTTCTTGCGACATTGTAAACTTCGGGCGTTAGCGTCAATGCGCAGTATTCGCCCGGCGTGTCTTTGACAGTCACCTCGGTAGTGTATTGCCATTTGGTCAGGTCTATAGAAGCGCCATTGCAGGCCGTTGCCAATAGCAGGGCCAACAGCGAAATCGTTTTTGTGCAGGTCATTTGGAATTTCCCGAAATTTCGTTTTGTTTTTGCGGGGCAGAAAGCGTGTCAAAAAAGCCGCGATTTTTCAGGTATTGATACAGGTACGATACCGCCACAAGAGTAATGCCTGTTGCTAAGAACGCCGCGATTCTGTAAACACTCTTCACGGTGCTCATATCCATTATGAACACTTTTACCAGCAAAATTGCGAATAAGCCAAGCGCAGCAAACCGTAGCATTTTAATGTGCCCCCAGAAACCTAAAATCATCAGTGCTATCCCATAAACGGCCCATGCGATTGACGTGTACATATTGGCGAGGAACTGCCAGTTTGGCGTCGCTGTGCCGTAGCGGTCTAGGCAATACCAGTAGAAATAAATCTCTTCGCTTATCAGGACCCATAGGGTGAATATTCCGGCGAGCGCAAAAATTACCGCGAACGTTATCGCGTTTTCATCTTCCTCAGTCCGCTGCTTAATCAAAATTGCCGAGGCGAACAGTACCGCGACCAGAACCATTGCCGCGGCAAATTCTACGTTGGCGAATATGGAGAAACGTTTGTCGTAGATTTGACTAAACGCAATCATCGTGAAAATCGCCGCCCCGATGGCGAATATCGCTGCCAGGCCGCGCAGGGGCGTTCCCTTCGGGCATAAGGGCCGCAGGGTTAACAGAACTATAAACGCCGACAAAATGAGTATGACGCCTTTTGTGAAAAGCGACTCTTGTAAAATCGGTGTGGTTGTAAAGTTGAACATACAGTGCCAGTACCACTCCATCATGACCGTGGCGAAAAACAACAGGCAGGCCGCACCATAAAAAAACTGCGGGACCTCTGAATATTTTTCGAGT
Source organism: uncultured Phycisphaerales bacterium (assembly GCA_903857265.1). Lineage (GTDB taxonomy): Bacteria > Planctomycetota > Phycisphaerae > Sedimentisphaerales > Anaerobacaceae > Fen-1362. The sequence goes on along the minus strand of CAIODZ010000058.1, from coordinate 7,830 downwards.
TGCGAGCTTCTCCTGTAAATAATATGACAAACGAGAATCGCCGCGGCTAAAAAACACCAGCTCGCGAATACAGGATTGAATATCGCCTGGAACGCTGCCTTGTGCATAGGCAGTTGCAAAATGAGCTGAATTAAGCTAAGCACCAAAGTGATAGCGCCTGCCAGTTGTGTCCAGATACTTTTGTATCGCAGGCCGATGATTGTCAGGACTACGCCCTCGGCCGCCCAGGCGATTGCCACCGCGTACATCTTCAGATACAATGGCACCGCAATCGTCAGGAAGAATAATCCGATAACTAATAGCGATAACCTAAGCGCGATATCATCTTTGCATCGCTTTGTTGCGACCGTCATCAGAACCAGATGTGCCACGCACAACCCGACCGCGCAAAAAGCAAGCTCAACACGGAATTTATCGAAAAGTATATTCCAAAGATAATAGAACGTTGCCGCCGCGTTGAAAAGCACCAGACCCACGTCTTCCCTCTGGGCGTTTATTTTTTTAACTAACGTGTACAGTACCGGCAAAACAAGATAAACCGCGAAGAATACCGTCAGCCAGCCCAGTGCGATGCCTATCTGCGCCGGCGTGTCGGTTCCATTCATAGTGTGCCGGTAAAATTTCTCGAACCAGCCGGTGTAAAGAAGGTACGTCCCCGCGAATGACAGCACGATTATCGCACGCCACTTTCGGTAAAACGCGCACAGGATTGCGCCTACGCCCAGTACAAGCACATAGCCGAAAAGCGCCATCGGCCTGTTTTCCCCAGTTGAGACAAGCACCGGCGTCAGGAATCCGCCCAATAGCGAGAAGAATGCGATGATAACCTCATCGAGCGCGACCGCATAAAGCATCGCTGTTGCGGTGATAAATATCGCAAGGGCAAAAGCCGGCCCCGACCCGATAAGCTCGTAAAATCGATACGCGGAAAAAACCGCCGCATAAAGGATAGCGAAACCAAGCGCCGTCACGCCTTTTGCGACAATCCCGTAGCCGCGACGCCTGGTTCCCTCGCCGACAATCAGCGCCGCAATTCCCGCAACCGCCGTAATAACGACCCTGCCCAGAGGCCCAATCAGGTCATTGTCGTAGGCATACTTGAGAAAGAATCCCACACCGACAATCGAGGTGATAATACCCGCGATGAGTATCCAGCGTGTCCCTATTTTCTGCTCAAGTGAGCCGGCCTGCTTAGTTGTTGCTCTGTCAGTGAAACTGATTGTTTCGGCTACAAATGGCTTTTCGGCCATAGGGGCACTCGCAGGTTTGAAGACCGGCTCTGGAGCCGGTTGTTCTTTTACGGCTTCCGGCGGCCTTTCGGGTGCCCGATATGGTTCGCGCGCAATGTCTGTCGGTAGTTTCATTTCGGGCATTCGTTCCGGCGGAGCGATTTTCCTTTCCAGCAGGACTCGCATTGCCTTTATTTTATTGAGAGCGACTATGCTGATTATCAAGGCAACGGGTCCGCTCACGGCGATAACGATGGCTAACGGAATTACCAAACAAGCTATTTGTTGTTCGCCCATACTTTTCTCTCCTTAACAGGTAACCAAGCTACTTATCCTGTAAATAGATAATAGAATACGATGCTCTGGTTTTTTTATCAAATATTTTATCGCCACAATTTTGTTATTCCGCAGACCAGTCCGGCTCATTACGATTTGCAATTTGCCTGATGTTCGCTGTTCCATCCGGCAACATAAGCAATTCGTGGGGATTTACTCCCAGGTGACTGTCAAATAAACCGCCCTGTAATTTTGAACTTCTTAAAACGCACTATGACTATTTCTGCTTGACAAAAAAAGGCCGGCTTCTTAAGAAGCCGGCCTTTGACAAAGCAATAGCTAAGTGATTCTAATCATCATAATTCACATCCACCGCATTTGGCACATTCGGGGCCTCAGTATAGGTGGATGGGAGTGATTCGATTATTTTGTCCATGGTGCCTGAAGTGGTCCAATTTCCAGCATTGGCCTTTCTCGTCAGCTTTACATTCAGCGCCATCGATGCCTTTCCAGAAGGCTCATTTTCAGTTCTCGCTTCACTGCTGGTTGTCACAGTGGTTTTGGAGTTCGCCTTGATCGTTTGCGTACCCACAATTGTGTTGCCTGCAACATTCCATGCAAATCCCTTGAGAGTCGATGGAACAAGCACCTTGACCTTTGAGCCGTCGATATCAACGTTCTTAAGAGTGCCCGTCATAGTATCGAAGTTCCACTCCCAGTCCTCATTAGCCCATGTACTGACACCATTAACGTCGGTCCCCTTAAATGAACGGACCTTTGCATCGAGGTCAAACACATTCAGGGTCTTCTTTGGCATTTCCTTGCCTTTTGTGCTTTTCACGACTTCAGCTTTAAATATTCCACTGTAATAGATGTTGCCGTAGTTGGCGTCTGTGACCCAGCCGGTCTTGGCCGCATTAGCCACCCAGGTCTTATATATCTTTTGGTACGTCTTTGCCTTTTTGTTAATAATGATAAGCCCTACGCCATCAGATATCGCGTTTGCATCATGAGCGGTTATAGTACTGGAGTCGCTGTTAGGATCCGTATCATTAACCAGAAACGAGCTTAGGTTTACATCCATAACGATATAGCCCGTGATTTTCGAGCTTGACGGCTGTGCTGACGTCAACGTCGTCGTATCCCATACAGCATTAAGAGGCGGTTGCTGATTGGGGTCGTTGGGATCCGCCACGTTTATTACAACATTCCTGCTCGTTGTTTCGAAGTCAAGCTGCCACCCACTCAACGATGGATTCACACTATATACCAGTATGGCATTGTTTGGGCCCGAGACGTTGTTTGCTTCGTTTGGGACGTAGACGGAACCGTGACTTGGGATGTTTATGGTCTCGGCATGGCTGATTGTGACTGCGCCATTTCTGGCCAACGCCCTTCCGTTCAAAGTGCCGCCATTGAGCGTGATGTTCGTCGTCGCGAGAATATTTCCCGCGAAGACGTTGTTCGTATCAATGGTTGCGGATGAAACGACCTGCCAGAACACATTGTTCGCCGAGGCGCCATTAGTCAACAACAAGGTGAAATTTGGGCCCGTGGTCAGAGAGCTGGGGATCTGGAAGAGCCACTTCGCGTTGGGATCTCCACCGCCATCCAGGGTTAAAGTGCCTGTTAAAACCACCGGTAACGAGAATGTGTAGATATTCGGGTCAAGAATCCTTCCGCTTAAACCATTCGGCTCAGATGTATTGCCCTCCGGAGCATCCAGCGCCGCAAGGTAAGCGGTCGCCAGGTCCAGTTTCGCCTGATCCACCACGGCGCTTGCCGCGGAGTACAAGACACCGTTGACCTCCCCGGGCAATAATCCCGTTATCGCCGGCGTCGGAGAAGAGCCGACATCACCGTTGATAACGGTATTACCATCATTGTTGGTCACGCCTAAGCCGGCCAGTACCCCAAAGTTGCCCGCCGTTTTCAGGTCAATGTTAATAGAATTTGCATCACCAAAAGCAGGCACACACAGCGCCAAGACAAACAAGAACATTGTTAACTTCTTCATTTTGCTCCTTTTTTAAACTCTATTTCTTTCTCCCGTATGTTCTTGCCCGAATTACCTAATACTCAGGTCGTTTACTTTCCCAACCTTACATTAGAATAGACAGTTGCTAAGGCCCACTTATATTTTTCTTCCGCTTCAGGCAAGTAATATTATGCCAGCGTCCGATATCCTGTCAATTAGCAAAAAAACTATTGCCGGGGTATAATTTCTTTATCTAAATTTAATATGGCATCCATCTGTAAGTGTTAATCGGCAAAATTCGGGGAGAAAAACCGAGTTTTTTACATTCTGACCTGTATTTCCGACTCAATAACCCGCATTTTAGAGGAAAAGCCGTTAAAACCGGATGTGAGCATTCTCCCGGTTTCCGCCCTGTAGCCAGTTCTCCTCTCCCTGACAAAAGAAAAGGCCGACTCTGTATTTCAGAATCGGCCTTCATTTTACAATTAGTTAGCTGTTAAAACTTCTACTTTAGCGTGGCCACCACAGCTGCCACCGTCAAACCTGCCGCCTTTTTTGTTTTAGCAGTATCAAGAGTTAGAGTCACTGTAGGTTGATCTCCGGTTGTAAACGGAACGACATCATCGCTGATCCAGTCCTCAAAACCGCCTTGACCTTTTAACGACTTCGGAACTTCCACTTTTGCGCCGCCCTTTGTCAACGCTGTCGCCGCGAGGCTGCCCCACGCACGTCCCCAAGCATAGAAGTTCGCATCTGGAACGCCGTCGCCACTAAAATGCAAACTACCATAATGTTTTTCCTTTTTCTCGGCAGTGGTTTTCAGTCTCTCAATGTACACATTGCCACCGGTATCCTGTAGCACCCATTGGGCCTTCTTGGCCCCGGTCTGAGGGTTCGTGCCAACCAAAACGAGTGTCGGCGTGAGATTTGCATCACCACCAGGAGCATTGGTTAAGAGCGTTGTGGTATTCACGTCAAACACCAGATAACCCTTAAAGCTGGCGCTAGTCTTGACGCTTCCGGCAGTGATAAAGTTGACAAGCGCGGTATTAAAGTTGGCATCGACCATGACCGGTTTATCGGTAATAGTCACTTTATACACCAACACCGCCGTGTCGCCGTAACTGGGCACACAAAGTGCCAGGACAAACAACAACATTACTAACTTCTTCATTTTGCATCTCCTTATTTTAAACTCTATACTCTTTCTTTTGCTTTCTTTTGCCCGAATTACCGAAACTCAGGTCATTTACTTTTCCAACCAAAACCCTTTCTTACGTTAGAATTGACAGTTGCTAAGGGTCCCTTATATTTTTCTTCCGCTTCCGCGAGAAGCCCTGCATATACATCAAAAAGTTCATATTCTCAACTCCAACAAAACATATCCTCGATTCTGCCACTAATCTCAGCTTTGAATAGTTAATACTATGCCAGCACCCGACCCCTGTCAATTAAAAAAATGGAAATAAAAATAAAAATTTTCTCGCAATATACCTTTGCAGGGATACAATTTCCTTGTCTAAATTTAGTACGGTATCCATCTGTAAGTGTTAATCGGCAGGATTCGGAAAAAAAACGAGTTTTTTTGCGTTTTGGCCTATATTTTCGACTCGGTGGCCCGTATTTTAGGAAAAAACCATTGGCAGAGACGGTTTTTTCCTAAAATACGGCAAATTTGCCGGAAAGCGGTAATATAGTAAACTATCGGAAACAAAACAATGGAACAATGGGAAGGTTTTAAATATGAAACAAATGGCCTTGAGCGGCAAAATCTTTATTTGTTGCGGAACAGCTCTGTTAATAATCTTGGTCGTTTTGGTATATTCCATAAAAAATCATGAAGAAGGAAATAGTAAAAAAACTTCTATTGTTTCTGTCAAGGATGATGAAACTAACCGCTTAAGACAGGAAAACGATGAGCTTAAAAGGGCCTTGGCAGAGACGAAGCTGCAAAACAGCAACCTTAAGGCCTCCCTGGATAACATAACGAAAGAGAATCAGGAGCTTAAACAGTCCTTAAAAGAAGCAAAAGATGGGAAAACAGGACCGCTTAACGCCGAATTAAACAAGAAAAACCCAATAAAGAACAGCTATGACAAAAATCTGGTAAATTCCCTTTTGGCACAATTCCGCTCATCAACTAAGGCCGATGAAAAGGTCAAATTGCTGGAATCATTAGGCGAAATGTCCCTGGAGCAGGACCCGGCGGTTATTAAAATAGTACAGGATGCGCTGGATGACCCTGATCCTGAAGTGGGATACGCTGCAATACAACTGTTGGAAGGTTATGACACCCCCGAAATTCTTCCGGCAATAGAAAAGGCGCTCGATGCCGAATATGAAAAAACACGTATGGCGGCATTAGAAGATCTTCCCGATATAGATAACCCCATGGTCGGCGACCTGTTAAACCGGGCGTTAAACGATACATCCGAAGATATAAGGTCAACTGCGCTCGATAAGATTGGAGAAAGGCCCGACTCGGAACAACTGCCAATTTTGCAAAAGGGCCTCGCCTCTCCGTATGAGGACGTTAAAACCCAGGCCGTCCAGCAGTTAGAAGACCGAAGCGACCATCAGGCGGTGGAAATTCTCATTGAGGGCCTAAAGGACGCCAACCCGGACCTTCACGGCAAAATAAACGCAAGCTTATCCTCTATGGTAGACAAAGAATTCGAAAGTTATCAGGAAGCCAAGGATTGGTGGAATCAAAATAAAAACAAGTATGATGCCGAGCTCTCTCTGAAATAGAAAAAGGGAAATAAAAATAGACAATTCTAATGCGGACCTCAACCATTGTTTATAATACTCCCTAAAAACCGGGCGCATGATTAAGGTGGATTTGTTCGCCCATACTTTTCTCTCCTTAACAGGTAAGCGAGTTGCCTTCCTTAATTCATCAATAGAATATAATAGTCATTGTGGTCTATCAATGTTTTTTACAACATACTAAATATCCACGTCAATCGCGAGAGTCCGCTTTCTTTTTTTATAGAACCACCCTATCAGGCCATGGGATTTGCTTTGAAGTTCCCCATAGTTTACTTACGTAATTTATTGAGAATAAATCTTCAAAAGCGTGTAACCAGTATGCTCCCCTATCCGTAAGGACCGCCTGTTCTCCATTATTGTGTGCGAATCCGGAGAAAGATAACAGTTTCATATAGTTGCCATACACGTTATTAAACTCTTTTTGAAATCTGCTCACGAAATCGCTTTTATTGAATCTTGTTTCATAAAGCCGCCAATAAAGCCAGCCTGCCATTTGCATTGTTTCGGTCAGCTCGAGAGAAAGAGAGATTGGCATCCTTCCTTTTTCGAGGGCGTTACAGTACTCAGCAACGTTGAAGGTATTGAGATAAAAAACATCTTTCAAATAAGAGCCGCCGCTCGCGCCAAGCCCGACATAAAGAGGCACTGTTACAGAACAATATCGGGGGACTCCTTTTTTAGTGAACGCCCATACGGAGGTTCGTTCATATCCGTTGGCATAAAATATATCTTCAAGAATGCCAAGCATTTTTCTTCTCCGGAAGAGATGAGAGGTGGTAAAGTTGTTAACTCTGCCGTCTCCGCCCATTTTGGTGTATGGGAACCTGAAAAGAGGATAAGCCGCAACCTGGTCAACGCCCATTTTAACCAGAGTTTCTCCCGCCTCCCCAATCTCGCTCAATGTCTGGCCCGGCAATGCGAACATTAAATCAACATTGACGCATTCAAAGCCCATATTCACGGCGCGTTCAACTGCTGCTTTTGCCTGTTCTACGGTATATGGTCTTTTAAGTGTCTTTAAATGCTTTTCCTGCAGGGCCTCAACGCCTGCGCTAAGATGTCTAACGCCCATAGCGGTAATCTCATTGAGATTTTCCGTTGTCAAATGATTCGGATGGCTTTCCATATGAATATCACATTGCATGTTGAAAATTGAAAAGATGTGCTCGAGCATATCTGCAAGGCCGGTATAAAGCATTGTTGTGGGAGTGCCCCCGCCGATATAAAAAGAAGTAATAGGTCTATCGCCAATCACTGCGGAATAGATGTCCATTTCTCTTTTGACGGCGGTTGCGTATCTTTCTGCTGCCTCGGGGGTGTAAATTTCTTTGTTATAAGGACAGTATGGACATATCTGCTCACAAAAGGGAATATGGAGATAAAGCCCCAATTCTTCGATATCCTGGAACTTTAACGCCAGTTCTTCGACAGAAGGAATCCTGTCTTCAAGAACGAAAGTTTTTTCTTTCGTCAGCAATCTTTTAAGACCTGTCCGAACAAAATCTTCCAGCATCTTAAACATTTTTGATAAGCGTTCTCCTTTCCGACAATATAAAATTGTCTGTCTCAACGGCC
>CAIODZ010000057.1 GCA_903857265.1 uncultured Phycisphaerales bacterium | reverse complement strand
GGGGCTCTTACGCATATCGAGGGCGAATCTGATATTGACGCTGATGTCTCTAAGTGGTTCGATGTTAGGTTCGCTGGATGCAAACTCCATAATCTCATCGATGTCTTCTATTACAATGCCTGTATAATACTGCTGATTTTCCCATCGGTGCGGCACAATCAGTATGCAGCTTAAATTGTTGAACGCTGAAGGCCGACCAAGCAGCAAAATGCCCGGGTCTATGACGGGTATATATGAGCCGTTAAATTCTATAACGCCTCTTATATGAGTGGGCTTCTTGTAATCAAACTTTATCAATTCCCGGCAGCCCAGACAACGCAGGTTTAATTTTTGCGCCTTGGTTTCATGAGCAAGCAGAAAGGTCGTAAACCAGTAATATTTGCGTTGGCTGATTTCTTCAACTTGCTGTGGCTCTTTTGTCATCGTTACCATTTCTTTCTCCTTAAACATCGAACTATATCGAACTTCCTCAATTACTACGTCCTCAGATTAATGAAGGGTTGTCAGTGTTTTATTAAGATTCTATTAGGAATTGGTTAATCACCGTCAATATGTGTATGCCTGAAGTATTCAGGAAAGGGCACAAATCAATTTTACGTTCATTGTGAAGCCGCAAGTTTAATTCTTTTCTAATCGATGCCTAATCACACATCAACAAAAACGCATTAGACTTCTCTTCCAAATTACAGGGTTGCAGTTCAAATATGGTAATTAGAGAAAAAGGAATGTCGAAACTAAAGCCGGTACCACGGCCAGTAGGAAGGTGCAGAAAAACTATCCCCAAATTTCGTAAAAGATTTTGGATTTTGGCTACCGTTCCAATCTGCGAGATGCCGGCTTTTTTGTATGTTACCCGGGCCCGGAGGTCCGGACTATGAATAAGGGTTTTATTAGGTAAGGAGCGGTTCTATGAAGGAATCAATTGTGGAAACAAAACAGGACAGGGTTTCAAAACGAAAACGAAGTATTATGCAGCAGTCGGGGTTCACTTTGGTGGAGTTGCTTGTCGTGATAGCCATCATTGCTTTGTTGATGGGGATATTACTGCCAAGCTTAAACAAGGCAAGACAAACGGCATACTGCGCCAAAACGGGCGGCAATCTGCATAACGTGGGGATTGCAATGGAAACATTCTCAGCCGATTACGGGTCTTATCCGGCTTCGTATATGTATCCCAAAGATGCGACTGTCGATGACGTTAAGTCAATAATGTGCAATCAGGACGAAACCCATCCGTTCGGCTATGTGCACTGGTCGTGGTTTCTGTTTGAAAGCGGGCGAGTGGATGCAAGCGCATTTACATGCCCCGCGATAAAAGGCGGCGGATGTCCTCGCACCAATCCGGGCAAGAAGCTGTCTGACTGGGAAAAAGGCCAGCAGGACCAGACCAGCAGCAGCGGACCAAACCCATTGCTTCAGGACAAGCAGGCCCCGCGAATGGCGTTTACCGCCAACGCGGCGGTTATACCGAGGAATAAATTCGCCTGCGATGACACAACCAATCAATACCCAAGGCATAACCGGCTTGTGAACCCCACGGAAATTCAACGCCCAGCCGAAGTAATCCTCTTAACCGAGTTTAACGAGGATTGGCAGGCCATTGAAGCGGTGGACAGTACTTCCAATGTATTAGTAAGTAAAAGCCACAGGCCTATTCTGCCTTTTTCGCATTCCGGCACCGGCTATGCGGGTTACGCAGTATATCAGGCGGCCAAAGACCAGACCCGCTATGAATATGGGACAGGATATAATACCGCGAATGTTTCATGGGGGCTTAAGTCCTTGGCGGATATTTCAGACCCATCTTTCCATTACGTTGACGGAGAAAACGGTCATCAGCTTAACGCGGTAGGCAGACATCATCCCGGCACATGGAAAGCCACAACCGATAAAGGAGTTAACCAGGATATGGGCGGCACCACGATGTTCCTTTATTGTGACGGACATACCGAGAGAAAAACAATTCTTGAGACGGTTCAAAAACTCGAATGGGGCAAAAAATTCTACAGTATAACAGGTGACCAACTGGTCTTTTATTGATAGCGGATGATATTTCAGTATCCGCATAATAAATTCAAAAAAGAATTTGTTGAAAAAAAAGAGTGAAGGAGAAAGGAGCGACTGTAAGGCGATTGCCACAAGGCAAAAAAATGAACTGGCGACGGGTGAGGGTGTTGAACATTGATAAGTAAAATTTAATTTATGTGTAACTTAATAACTTTAGGTATTGTTTAGGAGGAAAAAATGAGTATTAGAAAAACTGTTTTTACAATCGCAGCTCTGTGCTGTATGCTGCAGGCCTCAGTTTTTGCGACAGCATACGGCAACAGAAATCAGGTAAATATATCGGGCGCGACTTTGTTCGCGAATTTCTTCGCAGCGCCTGCGGGAACCAATGACTACTTGGGCGTTGACCAGGGACTTAATTATGCAGACAGCACCGGGGCGCAACTCTACACCGACGGGGATTTCTTCCGGCTCTATGACTCGTTTAATCCCAATCTCCCTGACCAATTGGCATTCACCGACTGGACTTCGACTGACGCGAATAACCGCTGGGTAGTGCAAAGTCGCGGCGTTGGCAGCGGTAACGGTCTCAAAGAGCTCGACCTGTTCTATAACAGCGCTCCTCCCGGTCCGGGCGACCCTAATTTTGTACTTCCAAATGACAAGTCATACATCAACCGCACACAATGGGGTTACTCCGGCGGATTGATGGGCCCCGGTAATCCGGCCAACCCGGGCGGATGCGTTGTAATTCCGCCGAGAATTGATATGGCCGTTATGGATGTTCCGACAAGATGGCTTGTGATGGCCGGCGTCGATGCAAACGCTAACTGGCAGGCACATCCGCTGGAAGCATCGTATGGCTATGGCCGTTGCCCAATTAAATCATGGGACACCGCCCAGAGTAATAAATTGAAATCCCTGACCAACCTCAATTTGAACAGTTCTCCTAACGCACTGACCATAATTGATACACAGGTTGCATGGGTTCCAATCGCGTTTATTACCAGCCAGGGAACCGGCTTGCAGAACGTTACTCAGAATGATTTGGAATATCTGTATTTGACCGGTCGTATGCCCGGCGGTGAAAACCTTTATGCCTGCACACGTGACTCCGGTTCAGGCACTCGTAACGCAGCAATGAACTCTCTTGGTTTCGATCCGAGCTGGGGCAGAGGTGACAATATGGGCACCAAGAACTCAAGTGGCAACGTCTCTTATCCCGGACCAGTCCATCAGTCAAGCAACCTCGACGGCACGAGCGTTATGGCAAATGCTGTTACGAGCCAGCGTTTGGCCGTCGGATATGTAGGTCTTACCACTGCTAACACAGCAACCGGCGCGTCCAACTCGGCTTATCAAATACTGAATCTCAAAAAGACCGGCGGCACGCAGTATGTCAGACCTTCACGCGAAAACTCAGTGGACAATGCTAATATTGATACCGGCTGGCAAGTCGGCGGAAGCGAGACCTTCGCTACAGTCGGCAGTCCTGACCCGAATGCTGCCTACGTGATGTCTTACAACAGGTATGCACGCGACTATCTCTGGAACATCAGCAGGAGCATAGCTGAGTTTATTTCCCCCATTGCATCTGATGATTTGAATAATATGCCCGGTCAGTACCTGGCCAGGAACTGGTCGCTGGTTGCCGCCCTCACGGCAATTCCGGATGACGTTAACCATAACCCGAGCGTTTTCGTTGCAAATCCGAACTACAACGCCAGCGTGAACGCTTATTACAAGGCAAACGGCCCAATTACGCCGGCCTGGGTCGATGGCCCGGGTAAAGTCCCGACAAGAGTTACCGGCGTAACCTATAGTGATGGTGTAACCGGCGCGAACTCGTACTACCTTGCTTCGGACGGAAGTCATCTTGCCTACGGCGGAAATCTGAATAATCGTAACAAGATTATGGGTGACTTTGACAACGACGGAAAACGCGACATCGGCGACATTCACGATATGATGGTTGCGTTCTCCAATCCTCGCGGCTTCGAGACAGCCGGCGGCGGAACGGGCGTTTCCCCGGAAATTATCGGCGACTTCACTGCTGACGGCAACTTCACAACCGATGATATTCGTTACTTTGCCGATGGTCTGGCAGTTGTTGACCCGGTCAGCAAACAGGTCAATCGCGCGGTTGGTTTTGCATTGGTTGACCAGGCCTGGACAGCAACCTTTGCTGCCGCCCTTGTTGATCATCCGACAGCGGGCAACTTCTTCAATACGACTCTTGCACATGGCACCTATCAGGCCGGTTCCGGCTGGTCAAAGGCCGATGTTGCAACGCACAATTGGAGAACAACTAACCCGAATATTGGTTATGCCCCAAGCGCAGATGGCACAATTGACGCATGTGACATTGATTATGTTTACTTCATACAGCGAGGCGGACTTAAGGCAAAGGCCTTTGGTCAGACCCTGGCTGCCAACTGCAACTCATGGCAAAAATCGATGAACTGGAACAATCTTGATGACGCGGTTTTTATGGACCTGACCTGCGACCTCAATGGCGATATGAAAGTTGATATCGAAGATGTCAGAATCATCGTTGAAACCATCCTCGGAACACATTTCGGCGATGTCAATCTCGATGGCGTTGTTGATGCTACCGACATTGCGATTATTACTGCTCACCTTGGTCAACAGGGCGGCTGGGCACAGGGCGATATTGATGGTGACGGCTGGGTTACCCAGTGCGACCTTGATATCGCAAACGGCCTTGTACAAATAGGCGGACCAATCGGAAATGCTGACCTCAACGGCGATGGCATTGTGAACTTCCTTGACTTCGCTATCTTTGCAGATCAATGGCTACAGACAACGAATTAGCTTAGGATTCCTTCATAGGCCGAGATAAGCCGCTGAGGCGAGTACCCGTCGTACCTCCAACGGTAGGTCCTGGGAGAAGTGAGCAATACTTCTCCTGGGGCCGCTCGGTTTTTAGACGAGCAAATAAATACCCCAGATATTATACCAGGCAGCGAAAATATATACAATCGACGTGGTGAGAAAGATTGAATAGGCGAATTTTCTGCAATAAATCGCCACGTACAGACACGCCGCCCATTTCCATAATGACCCAACTACTGGCCCGGCAATGGGGCCAAATACGACGGAAGCGAACCGGACAACCGGGTGTATCTCTGCAGAAACGCCGAGGTATGACATAAAATAAACGGTGCTAAGCCCATCTGCAATCAAAGCCAGCGTAAATATAGATATGGCTATACGATAAGTGTGCCAGAAACCGCGGTAGTTTAATTTTAAGCGATTACCAATTGGAAGAAGCCCCGCTTCCGGAGCTATCTGCTCGCAAGTAAGTATATTAAAACTGATTCTTTTGGCTTGCCCCAAGTGCATTTTAACTCATCTCCACTTTTCCCGATATTCTAAAATCAACCCTATAATCGACAACTGACAGCATGCCCTTAACATTCTTTACGTCGGCAATATCCGCGAGTTTATTGAAAAATAATGAAATACTAATAAAGTCCTAACGTATTTAGAGGATGGCTTCATCTTTAAACTTTAGCTTTGGCTAAATATCTCTGAAACTTTAATCGTATTCTAATTAGTTGCTAACGCAACTCCAACGTGTCGCCGGTATCTTATCTCTTGTGTTGCGGGCAAATGTGTGGCTGACATATAGCCATATCCCGCAGCAGGATTATGGAGTTGATGCAAAGAATTGTTTTAGGGCTGGGGATACAGATATCTCCTCCTTGAAGGAATCGTAGAATTATTTTTTGGGCAATGGATTGAGAAGGAGAAAAAGATGCTTATGAAGAGAAAAGGATTTACGCTGGTGGAACTGTTAGTCGTCATTGCGATAATAGCGCTATTGATGGGTATTCTGCTGCCTTCATTGGCACGTGTCAAGGTAATTGCGAACAGGATGAAATGCGGCTCTCACCTGGCCGATGTCGGTAAATCTATGATGATGTACGCGGAGGAGAACCGACAGAGTTATCCGGTCGGAGGCATCCGCGGCAGCACATGGACACAATTTAATACAACTACCCCCGGCATTTTGCAATGGGACGCATCAACAAGGGAATTGGCATTCGCAAACAGCGGCAAGAATGCCACGATATCTTCGTGCCTGTTTTTGTTGATTAAATACGGCAATATGGTGCCTAAACAATTCACCTGCCCGGACGATGCCGATGCCAAAGAATTTAGTTTAACCGATGAGTATAAGTCGATGGGTGTTACGGACACCACCAAAATGATCAAGGAGATTTCGGACGCCTGGGATTTTGGCGGCAATCCAGGCACCAGTTGCAGTTATTCATATCATATGCCCTTTCCAAACACCGATGACGTCACAAAATCATATTGTTTAGACCAAACATCAAGCCCAGGAAGCCCGCTTTGTGCGGACAGAAATCCATACTTGGACAAAAATGCCAAAGATTACCTGAGCGACCCAAGGATTCCTAATCCATATATTGGAACAACAGACGGAGAATACCACGATGACAAATTCAAAGGCAATTGCGCTTCTCATGGCCGCAAGGCGCAAAACGTTTTATTTAATGACGGCCACGTCGCTGCCGAGCTGTATCCAAATTGCGGGATAAACAACGACAATATATGGAAGTTCTGGCCTTTATATTCTAAGACGCCTACGAATACGGAAATGGAAGTTGGAGCGGGGGTAGCTCCTCCTCCGGCGTCGGCAGGCAAAGAAAATACCCAATATACGCCAAGTGCTGGTTCTGCATCTCCAAGGAGTAAGGATGATGCCTGCCTTGTCAACGAAAGAAACGATAATAAAGAGTAGTTTGTTTTGCATTCGTAAGGGGCGGAGTATGGTCGTTCGGAACATCCGCCCCTGTTCATTTCACAGATGACGGGAATAAAACGACGCCGGTTTTACGAACAGTTATTGCGGGAAGTCAAATGTCTATTTGTATTCCTCTGTGCGATGGCGGGCGATTTGCCCCTCGACCATATAGATGACGTCCTCGGCGATATTGGTAGCGTGGTCGGCTATTCGTTCCAAGTGTCTTGACACAGACAACAGGTGAATCAGCGACTCCAGTTGTTCGGGATTTCTTCTTATGGCATCCTGAATTTTGATATACATCTGCCTGTTCATCGCGTCAACGGCGTCATCGCTCGCGCAGACCTCGTGGGCGAGGCCCGAGCTGAGGCCTATAAGCGCATCCAAGGCATGCTTGAGCATATCCTGCACTTTATCAACCATTTCAATCAGACCCAGAGAAAAACCAACTGGAGGATGTTTTGACAGAAACGCTGAACGCTCCGCGATATTTACCGCCAAATCGCCGATGCGTTCGAGGTCATTATTGATTTTCAGCACGGCAACGATAAAACGCAAATCAATTGCGACCGGCTGATGCAGGGCGAGAATCTTGAGGCAATCCTCCTCTACTCCGACCTCCATACTGTCAATTCGGGGGTCGTTCTGGATTATTTTCTGAGCCAGGTCGTAATCGCGGTTCTCAATCGAAAGCGTCGCGTCACGCACGGCTGTCTCAACCCTGGCGCTTAGTGTCAGCAGTTTCTTTTTCAGGTTTTCAATTTCTCGCTGTAAATGAACCGGCATTTTTTAATCCTCATTATTAAAGTGTTTATCCGAATCTGCCTGTTATGTAATCTTCCGTTTTCTTGTTGGACGGGTTCTCAAAAATCTTTGAGGTAACATCATATTCTATAAGCTCACCGAGGCAAAAGAATGCGGTCATCTCGCTGACACGCGCCGCCTGCTGCATATTGTGAGTAACAATAACAATTGTGTAATTGTCTTTGAGCTGACTGATAAGGTCCTCAATTTTGCCCGTAGCGAGCGGGTCAAGAGCGGAACACGGCTCATCCATAAGCAGCACCCGCGGTTTAGTCGCAAGCGCACGTGCGATACACAGCCGCTGCTGCTGGCCGCCGGAAAGGGCCAAAGCGGATTTCCTCAAATTGTCTTTTACTTCTTCCCACAGGGCAGACGCCTTCAAACTCTGTTCGATAATTTCATCCAGGGCTGTCCTGTTTGTGATACCCTGCAGACGCGGCCCGTATGCCACGTTGTCGAATATGCTTTTGGGAAACGGATTTGGCTTTTGGAAGACCATCCCAACCTGCTGGCGAAGATTAACAAGATTGACCCGCTTGTCGTAGATGTCCTGCCCGTCCACAACCAGCTTACCCTCTGCCCGCACGCCAGGTATGAGGTCGTTCATACGGTTTATGCTACGAAGAAACGTGCTTTTGCCGCAGCCGCTCGGCCCGATTATCGCGGTAACGCTGCACGGATTTATATTCATCGTAATGTTCTTAACGCCCATCGTTGTGCCATAGTAAAAACTGAAGTCATTTGAGCTTATTATTGGACAGGCACATTGTGCAGTTCCCTCGTTTTGGGTTGTCTTGTCGCGCATATTCTCTTTCATAATAGGTTCAGACCTCTTTTCCCCAACTGATTGTAAAAGTCGCATCGTCGCCATTGTTAATGACCCGCCAGTTTTTTAAATACCCTCGAACGAAGTATAATTGCCACGGTATTGAGACATAGAATCAGCAGCACTAATGTTACGACCATCCCGAACTGGTTATGCGGCACCATAGCGGCCAGCTTGTCGCCGACAGCCATATCGTAACTGCCGTAGGAAAGCGTGCGTGTCGGGTCAAATATCGATTTAGGCACAGGCCCAAGCGCAACCGCCCCCGTAAACAGGACCGGCGCCGTCTCGCCCGCAACCCTGCTCAAGCTTAGTATTACGCCCGTGAGAATCCCCGGTAGCGCCGCAGGCAGAGTTACTTTGACAAATGTGTGGAATCTGCTTGCCCCCAGAGCCAGTGAAGCTTCTTTGTAGGTCTGGGGCACAGCTCGAATCGCCTCCTCGCTTGCACGTATCATAACCGGCAACGTCAATACGGCCAGCGTCATCGAGGCAGCCAGAATACATCCCTTTGAAGGTGCTCCGAAAATCGGCAGGAAAAACAATACGAAAAATGCGAGCCCAAAAAGGCCGAAAATGATACTGGGGACGCCCGCAAGGGTATTGATGCTCATCCTGATAATTCTCATGACGAAATTATCGGATGCGCATTCCACCAGGTAGGCGGCGGAAATAACGCCGAAAGGCACGACAAAAAGCATAGCGAGTACGGTTAATAAAAGTGTTCCGAGAATTTCCGGGCCTACGCCGCCGAAGTAATGGCCGGGAGTGCTGTCGTCTATGAAATATTGCCAGTAAAAAGTCGGTCTTGGCCTGAGCATTTCAGGCAGATTCTGCTGAATGTAAGTGAAAAGGCCCTCAATCTCCGTGCCGGCAAACCTCTGCGAACGAGGCGTCAGACGTCTGATCATCGGCTGTTCCGGTCCCTGCTTAATCCATTCCTCATACCATAACAGTCGGCCAAGCAGCTTTTGTGCCAGGTCCCAGCGGGTGGCCCCGAAACGATTCATCATCAAAGCCGGCGTTGCCGCTCCTGGCGCGGGACCCAATAGTTCGACTAAGATATCTTCTACCTGCCGAATTTCCTGATAATACCTTTGGCGTTCGGCAAGATTAATTCCTTGTATGTCTTTGCTATATTGTTCAGCAAGCCCAATGAGACCCGCCGCGGAGGTATTCTTAAACCGCGGGTCGTCTTTGAAGTTAAGAACGTATGCCAAGGACTCGTTCACTTCCGCCGTATTTGAGCTTGCGAAAGCAGATTCGAGCCGGTCGCGAATCTGCCTTGTAACAGACCTTAACTCGGCAACATCTTCCGCAGACATATTTGTTTGCCGGAGGTCATTTCCGAACTGACGATAAATTTGTCTTGCCTTCTCTATAAGGTTCCCGGAATCGATGCCGCCTTTGAATCTTTCGATTGTGCTGTAAATTTTCGCCCGAGCGATTTGGGCCTGTTTGCTTTCTGCCACTATCTTGTCCTCATCGCCGCGTCCAAACAATACCAATTGCATTTGCCTGAATTCGACTGTTCCCTTGAATACAACCGCCGAACCTCCTCGCCAAAGCATCGGCCCCAGCACGGCCACCAGCACTAAGCACAGGCAAACCACCGAAGCTCCCGCAACAACGGTGAATATCTTGTCTATCGCAATTCGGATACCGGGTCTCATTAATGTTTCCCGCCTGCTTTTTTAGCTCGTATCAGAAAATATTCACTAACCATATTCAGACACAAAGTTATAACCAGCAGCAGCAATCCCGCGGCGAAAAGCGCCCTGTAATGAGGGGAGCCCTTTTCTGTTTCGCCCATATCGCCCGCGATTGTCGCCGTCAGCGTCCGAACCGATTGCGACAAGTCCCACCACGGGCTCGGTATCTGCGCAGCGTTTCCCGATGCCATCCATACGACCATCGTCTCACCGATTGCCCTCATCATTCCAAGCACTATCCCGGCGATTATCCCGCTGTGTGCGGCCGGTATGACAACTTTGAAAATGGTTTCCATCCGCGTCGCACCACACCCGTATGAGGCCTCTCTTAACTCTCTGCCTATTGCCGAGATGGAATCCTCCGAGACGCTTATTATCGTGGGTAATGCCATCACAGCCAAAACAAGCGACGCATTCAAAGCATTCGTGCCTGTAGAAAAACCGAACTTTTGCTGCATCCACGGAGCCAGAACCATCACCGCGAAAAAGCCGTAAGCAACCGACGGTATCGCCGCGAGAATTTCAATAATCGGCTTTATAATGTTCCTGATTTTCATCGAAACGATATCGCTCAGGAAAACTGCGGCTAAAATCCCCACCGGCACGGCAAATATAATCGAGACAACTGTTACATAGCCAGACCCAACCAGTAACGCCAGTGTCCCAAATTTGGGGGTAACCGCCTCGGGATACCAGGCAGTGCTTGTGAGAAATTCCTTTATGCTGAATTTAGCAAGAAACGGCAGTGCCTCCCTGATTACGAACAGGAAAATCAGGAACACCGCCAAAACAGACGTGCATGTAACAAGAAAAAGAGCCGCCCGGCCAAGGTGAAGCGTAAGGAAACCCCTGATATCCTCGGTCGGCGTAAGCACCAGCGGCCGATGTGAATCGGCCGCCGGCACTAACGTATCTCTTAAAGTTCCCTGCTTTGCTTTAATCGCTGAACTCTCCAACAACAGGTAATTAGTAGTTCGTCACAGGAACAAACCCCTTCGCTAAAATAATTTCCTGGCCCTTTTCTGTCAGATAGAATGTGCAAAACTTAAAGACCGTTGACCCAAGTTTTGTGTAGCCATTCGTGAACATAAACAAAGGTCTTGCAACAGGGTAAGTGCCGTTTGCAATGGTCTGCTTTGTCGGCGCAATTCCGTCGATTTTCAGCGCCTTGACCTCTGCATCAACGAAACCAATACCGACGTAGCTGATTGCCCCGGCGGTGGTTTTGACTCTCGCCTGTGCCTGCGGATTCGAGTTGACGTATTCGACGTTCTTGGCCAGCTCTTC
>CAIODZ010000056.1 GCA_903857265.1 uncultured Phycisphaerales bacterium | reverse complement strand
GGGCGAACTTGCGCTCGACGGCAGGGTAAGGCCGGTCAACGGCGTTTTGAGTATGGCGATGACAGCGAAGGCAGCGGGCTTTCGCGGGATAATCGTTCCATTGGATAACGCGGCAGAGGCAGCGGTCGTTGAGGAGCTGGAGGTTTATGGCGTGGGGTCATTGACGCAGGCGGTCGATTTTCTGGGCGGGAAATTACCTTTGCATACCACAACGATTGATATAGACAAAATATTCGGGGCAGAAAGCAAATACGACTTTGACTTTTCGGATGTTAAGGGACAGGAAAGCGTCAAGCGTGCGCTTACTGTGGCAGCAACGGGCGGGCACAATATTTTAATGATTGGGCCGCCCGGGGCAGGCAAGACGATGCTCGCGCAGCGGTTAGCGACGATTCTGCCTCCTTTGACATTAGCGGAATCGCTTGAGACGACGCGCATATACTCATCAGCAGGGCTTCTGGGTAAAGGCAAGGCATTATTAGCGACGAGGCCTGTTCGTATGCCTCATCATACGGCGAGCGGCCCAGCGCTGGTGGGCGGCGGCGTAAACGCCAGGCCAGGCGAATTATCATTTGCGCATCACGGGATATTGTTTCTCGATGAGTTCGCGGAGTTTCCGCGTCACGTTCTTGAGATGATACGCCAGCCGTTGGAGGATGGCGCGGTTACGGTTTCGCGTGCCAAAAAATCCATAAAGTATTTCGCCGCGTTTCTTTTGGTGGCGTCGTGCAATCCGTGTCCCTGCGGGTATTTCGGGTCGGATACTCGGCGGTGCAAATGCACGCCGGGGCAGGTAGAGAGATATTTGTCGAAAATCTCAGGTCCGCTTATTGACCGAATCGATATTCATATAGATGTGCCAGCGGTAAGCTTTTACAAACTGCGCTCAAAAGCGAACCAGCTTGATTCGGCAACGATAAGGGGTGACGTGATGAGGGGGCGGGTGATTCAGGCAAAGCGATTCGACGACGGCAAATTAATAACCAACGCGAGGATGACACACAAGCAGGTCGAGAAGTTCTGCAAGCTGGATGAATCGGGCGAGATGCTTCTCAAAGAAGCGATGATGGAATTCGGCTTGTCGGCCCGCGCGCACGACAAAATCTGCAAAGTTGCCCGCACGATAGCGGACCTTGCGGGCTGTGAGGATATAAGGCCGGAGCATGTGGCTGAAGCCGTGGGCTATCGGAAATTAGACAGAAAACTTTAAGTTGTCCGCCGGTTGGTCCCACTCTTGAAATTATCCGATTTTACCGGCAAACGTCAACATATAACCCCTTTATTTGTAAGCAGTTACGTTCTTGTATTTTTTACTTAACTTGTCCTGTTTTGGTGTCGATAGATAGAATGCCGTAAAAGAGAAGCGATTTTTCTAATAGCCGAGGGTTAAAAAATGGGAATTCAGAACTGGTCAGAAAATATAATACTCGTTGATTTGCCTGCTGAACCGCTGATGGGCGATGAGCTGAAAACCATCACAGATATTATAAAAGACAGAGACGACTGCGACGTGGTGGTGGATTTCTCCGCGGTTGACATCATAACATCATCGAGCTTGTCCAAGTTTTTGAAGCTGCGAAAAACGCTTATGGACGCGAACCATGAGCTTATCTTCTGCAACGTCGCACCTGCCACAAAAGGCATCTTTTCCGTGACGGGTCTTGAGGGCATCTTCAAGATAGCCGATGACAAGTTTGTAGCGCTGGCGGGTTTGCAATTCGTTAGATAATCGAACAGCGTAAAATATCGCGTGTTTTAATTGTGCTGCCGGTCCGGGGTTTTCCCTCGTAGTAACGAAACAGAGCCGCCAATTCGGTCTATCACATAATCAATTTCATTTTCCGTTGTAAAGCGTCCCATGCTGAACCTGACTGCGCAGGCCGCCAAGTCCTCACTTACGCCCATTGCTCGAAGGACGTAATTCGAGCCGGAAGTTCCGGATTCACAGGCCGAGCTGGCCGAGGCGGCGACATCCGGAGTTTTACCGAGTAAAGAAACCGCATCAATGCCTTTGAACGAGATATTCGTGGTATTGGGCAGACGTTGTTCGGGATGCCCGTTTATCTGTATATCGGGAATAGCTTTTCTCAGGCCGGTTTCCAGTTTATCTCGCAGCGCGGAAGATGCCGATGGTTTATCGCCCAGTTCCTCTGCACACAATTCGCAGGCCTCGCCCAGTCCGACAATTCCGGGGACGTTGAGTGTTCCGCTACGGAGGAAATGTTCCTGTCCGCCGCCGTCGATTTGGGCCGCCAGCCGGACGGTAGGGCTTTTGCCCCGCACGTAAAGAGCGCCGACGCCTTTGGGGCCGTATATTTTATGCGCCGAAAACGCCAGCAAATCGGCGTTTATTTGATTGACGTTTACCGCGAGTTTCCCGATTGCCTGGGTGGCATCGCAAAAGAACAGTATTCCGTATTTTTTGCATATCGCGCCAATTTCGTCCACGGGGTTAATAGTTCCGACGACGTTATTGGCGAGCATAACGCAGACAAGTATAGTTTGTTTTGTAATCGCTTCAGCCACTTGCTCCTGTGAAATACGACCAAAAGAATCGGGACGAAGCACAGTTAGTGTAAAGCCCTGTTGTTCGAGCCGCTTGCAGGGTTCGAGGACGGCTTTGTGCTCGATGGCAGAGACGATAATATGATTGCCCCTTTCGCGATACGCCTCGGCTGCGCCTTTAATCGCGAGATTGCAGCCCTCCGTTGCACCGGACGTGAAAATAATTTCCCTGGCGGAGGCGCCGATGAGTTTGGCGGTCTGATTGCGGGCGGCCTCAGCCATATCCCGCGCCTGGCGTCCCAGCAAATGACTTTCGCTTGAAGGATTTCCGAACGCAGAAGTCAGGGCGGGCATCATACTTTCCAGCACGCGTTTATCCAAAGGCGTCGTCGCGTTGTAATCGAGATATACGGGCTTATTTATTTTAGCTTCCATCAAGAGTCCTATGGCTCAAGGAATTCAAAATTTTTATGAACACAGCAGGGGCAATCTGCGTTTTTGGTGAGTTTCGAGACATCAATCTGTTTGGCGACGTTATTCCAGACGTCAAAAACAAACAGGCATTGCCCTGCCTTGTCTGAGTTGCCGGAGAGAATTTTTAATGCCTCCGACGCCTCAACCGCAGCCACCATTGCTACCGCCGGGCCGAGGACGCCGGCCTGTCTGCAGGTCTGGCCATCGCAGGCGGGAGGTGAACCGAGCAGGCATCGCAGGCAGGGAGTTTTGCCGGGGATTATGGCCATTACCTGCGATTCTGTGCCGAGGACGCCGGCGAATACCCAGGGTTTTGATTTTTTTATCGCGCAGTCGTTAAAGATGAACCTCGCGGGAAAATTATCCGTGCCATCGATAATCAAATCGACGTTACTGGTAAGCCGGTCCGCGGTCAGCCGGTCGATTCGAGCGAAGACCGTCTCGATTTCACAATTGCTGTTGATTTCACGCAGGTGATTTGCCGCGGCGTCTATTTTGAGCGTGCGTTCCTTCGCGTCTTTTTCAGTAAAAAGCGACTGTCTGTGAATATTGGTCAGTTCAACGTAGTCATCGTCCACGAGCCGGAGACGGCCAACACCTGCGCGGACGAGCAGTTCCGCAACCCACGAGCCAAGACCGCCTGCGCCGACAATGAGGGCGCTGCTGCCGGCGAGCCGACGCTGGCCTTCTTCGCCGAAGGGCTTGAAGGTAATTTGCCTTGCGTAGCGTGATAAATCCTGATTCTTCATTTGCGGGGTCGATACCTGTTTTTGATTCGACGCAATCCGTTATACGGGAGGCACTTTTTCTTTTATCCACCCGCCTCCGAGAAGACAATCCCCGGAGTAAACCACAGCCGCCTGGCCGGGAGTAACCGCCTCCAGAGGTTTTTCAAAGTGAACTTCGAAGGTGTCTTTGCCGGTAATACTAACCTTTGCCGGGGCGCCGCGATGATTATAGCGGATTTTTACCGTCGCGTCGAATGAAGCGGGCATATCCACCTGCCAGTTTGCGCCGTCGGCGGTCAAGCCGACTGCGAGGAGGTCACTTTTTTCGCCTATGGTTACGTCGGCTGTTTGTGGGTTTATATCGGTAACATATACCGGGTGTCCCGCCGCGATGCCGGTGCCGCGACGCTGGCCGATGGTGAATCTGCCGTAGCCGTCGTGTTTGCCGATAATTTTGCCGGACGTGTCTATGAAATTTCCCGCCCGAAGCGCTTTGCTATTGTGCGTTTCAAGCAGTTTCGCGTAGTCGCCATCCGGGACAAAACAAATATCCTGGCTGTCGGGTTTGTCGTGGACCTCCAGTCCCAGCTCTTTGGCGATATCTCTTACGGCTTGTTTATTTTTCAATTCGCCGAGGGGGAAAATAATCCTGTCTAATTTTTCGCGTGGCATGCTGAATAAAACGTATGACTGGTCTTTGCCCGGCGCGAGAGCGGGAGCGATAGCCGGACATCCATTATGATTTATAATTCGCGCATAATGCCCCGTCGCAACGTATTGCACGCCTAAGGAGTCCGCCAGCTCGAAGAGTTTGCCGAACTTTATTTTCTCATTGCACCGAACGCAGGGGTTTGGCGTTCTTCCTCTTTCGTAATCGTCAATGAAGCTTTTGATTATGGTTTCAAAATCTTTGGAGGCGGAGAGTGAAATGAATTTTACGCCGAGCTTTGCGGCGACTCGCCTGGCGTCGGCAGCATCCTGTGGAGTGCAGCAGGAACGCGAATTGTTTTCGGCAGCGCGTTCCATTTGCAAACAAAGGAATACGGCTGTAACGTCGAATCCTTCTTTAAGGAGCAACGCCGCAGCAACCGCTGAATCAACACCGCCACTAACAGCAACCAATACTTTTTTTCGCATATCTGTTTTTTGTATCCAGTCGAGAAACAGGTCGTGCGGGGATGACCCGCTAATGTTGGGCCTGTTTTACAATGATTTTAGCTTACGCGGGCTGGTTTTCGAGGATTTTTTGGCTTATCCGGCAGGCAAGGGGTGGTGATATGCAAAAAAAACAACCGGAAGCCCCGAAAAGCCGGGAATACCGGTTGTCAATCAACTCGGCCTGGGCCGAGGCGAATTATTACGTTAGGGGGTTAGATGGAGGAATCTTTGTCCTTGCTTCTTTTCCACCACTCGGGTTTGGCCGACTCCTGCACGCCCTGCTCCCACTGCACACCCTGTTTGTCAAACTGGACCTTGTCGGCCTTTATATCCAGCACCTTGACGTCATGAATCACATCCCCCCTGTGAAGCATCTTGTCTTCAATCATTACGCTTGGGGAGTCCTCACAATACAGGATAGCGGTTACGACGCCGAACCTGGGTTCGGGGCGTTCGACGACCACGTCTTTTTTGCCGTCTTTCGACGCCTGTGTGGCGACTTTCCAGCCGAGCATTCCGCAGACGGCAATTGCAGCCAACACAAGCCATTTTAATGTACTTTTGTCCATAAGATTCAATTCAGGCAGACCATTCAGCAGCTCAAGGAAATAAGACCTGTGCCTCTCCTATAAAATTTTGCGTCCAAACACGCCATTAATAACCAATCGGCATTATTTCTCTCGCTCTTAAAATTCGTTTTCAGGCATAAGTTTTATTTGCACCCAAGTTTTCAACGTCCGAAAAAACCCTCTGAAAGGGCACAAATTCCGCGGGATTCCTCCAATTTGTAACATAGAATTCGTCTGCCCAAGCGATAAAGACGAGAGGTAAATAATGTGTGAAATTTGGTTTAGGGTGTTTCGGCGTGCGAAATCAGCCGGTGCGACGTGAGGCCGATTCGGCCTGCTCCTGGTTTTGGGGCGAGGCAGGGGGAGCTTCAGCGGTATTTTGCGGTTTGTCGGTGGTCCGGCCAGCCAATTCCGCCATCGCCTCGCAGCGGATAATTTTGCCGTAGAACCCGTCTTCATCGAGGGTGTAAACCTTCAGGGCGGTACTTGCAATCGCCCAGAGTTCGCCTCTGCGTTTAAGCTCGGTGAAACACAGGCGGCGCATTTCGATATCCCTCTGGTCGGGCGAATTGGTTTGCTCAACGACGCCTGTTAAAAAGTTTCTGGCTAAAAGCTCCATGCCGCCGGAAAGGTCTCTTTGACGCGGTTTGATTTCGCTAATTACATGTTTTTCGTGGGAAGCGTGTGCTGTTGCGAGCGGTTTTGCTGGAGCAATGACGGCCTCAATTGTTTCGTCGCGTGCCTGTTGCTCAATGCGTTTAGCGCGGGATTTGACTGAGCCATAGACACCGACGCCGGCAGCTAATATGACCACCATCAGCAGTTGAATCCAGAATGTCTTCTCGTCCTCAACCGCCCCCATAACAATAACGGCAAGATACCAACTCACAATCCCTCACACGGCGAAAAATCGATTAACCCTTTTGTTCGGTTCTACGGGTAAGCTCTTTCATCGCAGCGCACTGAATGTCTTTACCGTAGAGGTCTTTTTCATCGACAGCGTAAACAGTCATCGAGGCGCTGTCAATTTCGCTTTGCTGATTGCGGCGGAGCACCTCGTTGAAGCTTAGCCGGCGCATCGCAACGTCGTTTTTGTCTTCGCCGTCGGTGTTTTCGATTACGCCCAGCAGGAAGTCCATTTCGAGCAAATCCATACCGCCCGCCAGGTTCCGCGAGTTCCTTGTCTTTTTTTCCATCGTCACTTCTCCTGCGGTTTCTTCCGCACCGCCCAGTTCAACAATTCTTGTTCCGGTGCTTTTACGGACTTCGAATTTTCTATCTCCGATCCCAAACGCCATCGTCATATCCTCCAAAAAATAATACCTGCTCCCCCGTATTACCGGGGCAGCATTGTTTCCATATTGCCCGGATTATACACCTGTGCCGGCAATCATACCAAACAAAATTCCAAATCCGCCGGGTTTCCGGCTGGATTATTTGCGTTGAGGAAAGAATTCTGGTATTTTGACGGCGATGGATGCGTTGGAGCTTAATAGTGTATGCAAAACATTCGGGCAGGTCCGCGCGGTCGATAACCTAACGGCGAAGATTCCGGCCGGGAGTATTTATGGTTTTCTTGGGCCTAATGGCGCGGGCAAAACCACGACTTTGCGGATGATAATGAACATTATCCGCCCGGACGCAGGCAATATAAGCGTATTCGGCAATAATTTAACCGAACAGGCGAAGAGCCATATTGGTTATATGCCCGAAGAAAGAGGCCTTTATCGAAAGATGACGGTCCGCGGGATACTCGCCTTTTTCGGCGCTCTCAAGGGATTGACTTCGAGCGAGCTTAGCCGAGTTGTCCCCTCGTGGCTAAAGCGAATCGAGCTGAGCGACCGGGCGAATAAAAAAGTCGAGGACCTTTCGCGGGGTATGCATCAGAAGCTGCAATTCGCGGCGACGATAATCAATGAGCCGGATTTGCTGATACTCGATGAGCCGTTTTCAGGGCTTGACCCGCTGAACCTGGATTTAATCAAGGGCATTATCCTTGATATGAGAGATAAAGGCAAAACCGTCATTTTTTCCACTCACGATATGCACGGGGCAGAAACGCTTTGTGATTATATTCTGCTCATAAACAAGGGCAAAATCATCCTCGACGGCAAACTGGGCGATATCCGTTCACAAAAAGCGTCCAATGCGGTTATTGTCGAGGTTGAGGGAGAAACCGGTTTCATAAAAACACTTCCTATAGTAACGAATGTCGTGCAGCAAAAAGATACGCTGGAAATCACTCTCGGCAAAGGGACCGACCCGCAGGATTTGCTCAAGGCGATTGTGGGTAAGGTGCGTGTACGGAAGTTCGAGGTGAAAAGGCCTTCGCTGCACGAGATTTTTGTTACGCTTGTCGGAGCGAGCAATGCGGAAAATTATTGAAATAGCCCGACGAGAATACATTGATACCGTCAAAACCAAGACGTTTTTGATTAGCTTGCTGTTCACCCCTATTCTTATCGTCGGCATTGGCTTTTTTACGAGCAGGATTTCCCAGGTTGAGGGGGGGCGTCCCCCGGTCAGGGTGGCTGTAACGGACCTGACCACACAACTGGCGAGCCAAATAGAAGCGGCGATGGGCAAACATAACCAGTCAAATCCCAAAAGGCAGATTATTTTTGAGTCGCTGCCGGCCCGGGATGATACAAATGCGGTCGAAGAACAAGGCAGAAAACAACTGCGTTCGGGCAAGGCCGATGCATATATTGTTATCGACCAGAACATTATCGACGGCGCGGGCAGGACACACGTCTATACTTACAAGTCGAAACCAACGATGCTGGACGCGACATGGGCCGTCGAGGAATTCATCCGTAACGCCGTAGTCGCGCAGAGGTGCAAAGTCCAGAACGTTTCTCAAAAACTTCTCGATGATATTCGTAATGTTTCAATCGAGCGGGTCGAGATTGGCGAAACGGGCAATGAGCAGCATGTGCAAAGTCGGGGGCAAACGACGGTCAAGATGATGGTCCCGTTCTTTTTTATGTTTATGATATACATGGGAATCCTCGGCATAGGCCAGCAGATGCTGAGCAGTGTAATCGAGGAGAAAAATTCGAGGATTATCGAGATGCTGCTTTCGGCGGTTAGCCCGTTTGAGCTTATGGCGGGCAAGATTCTGGGGCTGGGGGCGATAGGCCTGACGATTATTGGGTTGTGGACAGCGGTGTCTTATGGCCCGATTCTGTGGCAGGGTATCAGCGTGGACATCACCGGTAAGCTGCTGTTTTGCTTTGTGGTTTATTATATTCTCGGGTTCCTTTTTTTCAGCGCGCTGCTGGCAGCGATTGGCTCGGTTTGCAATACGCTAAAGGAAACACAGGAGTTTATGAGGCCCGTCGTTTTAATCCTGATATTTCCGATGATAGCGTGGTTCAAGCTCGTTCAAAGTCCCGACGGCGTATTTGCCAGGGTATTATCGCTGGTTCCGCCCATATCGCCTTTGGTGATGCCTTTGCGGATTTCGGCAGGTTCAAACGTCAGCAACTTTGAGATTCTCGCTTCGATTGTTTTGCTGGTAATGGCGATATTTCTAATGATGTGGCTTGCGGGCAAGATTTTCAGGACGGGCATCCTGATGTATGGCAAACGTCCTTCTCTGCGTGAAATATACCGCTGGCTAAGGGCTTCTTAAGCCGATAGCCCGCTCCTCATTTATATTTGCTTAACCGTTACGTCTGGGCCGCGGATATAATTTGGGGTGAGAGTAAGCGGGTCGGCAAATTCGCCGTTTTGGGCTTTACGCCAGCCAAGTTTGTGAACATTCGCGGCGCAGGGATTCCAAAACTTTTCATCAAGCACGAGAATGTTTTTATGAGTAAATTTGTCTTTGTAGAAAACTAATCCTTCGCCAGCCAGAGAAATCGGTTGATTTGTGAAGCGGTTGATAAATTCCTCAGCGGTCATTAAACAATCCGGAAGAATCTTGTGCCAGATTGCGCTTTGGGTCTTTTCATAAACGGCGATGAAGAACTGGCCTCGTTTGGCGTCAAGAACTACGCCCAGTTGTTCAGATTTGTCGTCCTGGGGAGTTACATTGGCGGTGATACAATCGAGGGTATCGACGGCTACGATTTTAGAGTTATTGGCCAAGGCAAGTGTTTTTGCGAAGGTAACGGCTATGCGCAGGCCTGTGAAGCTGCCTGGGCCAGCGGAGATATAGACCTGTTCTATTTGGTCTGGCTTTTTGCTGAATTTGCTTAACAATTCGGTGATAGCGGGGAAAATTTCCGCACTATGACGCATTGGGCCGGAGAAGTGGCTCTCAGCCAGGAGCTTGTCGCCCTGGGCGAGCGCAACCGAACCCAGCCGGCCGCTGGTCTCGATGGCCAGTATGAGAGGATTATCGAAATTGCCTGTAATTAATGCCACTGTGGGTTTACCCCATCAATTCGAGATAATAATCAGACGGGATAATACCCGGCATTGACCGGGGAATCAAATGTTTCAAACGTCATATAAGCAAGTGGTGTGGAGTGGCCACACCTGAACACGCGGCTCCTGATGCCGTGCGCCTCGCTCAATGTCGCAGAAAGCGGTGAGTCGAAGACCTACTTTCGTGGAACCCGATAATCAGCTGTTTCGTCAAACGTAGCGAAAGCTAAACCGAACCTCACATCGCCTGACGTCGGACTAAGAGTGGTATTCTTTACCGATAACGTAAATGTGCATTTGTCCATGTTAATATTCGCGCTCACTTTCCCGCCGCCGGCTTCGGTAGCCCGGATATTCGTACATTTGTACGAATGCTTCTTTTTGGGCGCCTTAAAGCTGTGTGCCGGAATTGTGAAGGTCTGGACGGATGCCCCGTTTCCGTCGGCCCAGGTAATTACAAGAGCTGAGTTGGCCAGGTTCGACCCGTTAATATCTCCCACCGTAATACTGCCTTTGGCGGAGAATGAATCTTTCAATGGTTTGGTGCTGTTACGGACACTTATCTTACTGACGGCGAGAGTGTTTTTATACGCTCCCATAAGGCTGAGCGGGATGGGATCTTTGCCGTTGACTATCGTTTCATCGGCATCGCCTGAAAACACAAAATCGCCCAAAGTAATCTTCAGCCGTAGCGGGCAGCCCAGGCCGGTCAGGTTGATTTTGCTGGCCTGTATCACTACAGTCTTGTTGCGGAAATCGATTATCAATAAAGTAATTCTCCCCGCGCCACCCTTGGGAATCTTATACGACCAGATGAACCTGTTATTCTGCAAATCCCAAGATAAATCGCAATTCTCAGAGTAAATAGTCTTCCCATCGGTAAGCGAGATAATTTCAACTCCCATCTTATTCACCCCAGCAAAGTCTGACGGGGGGACAGTGAAAGTGGCTGATGCATCAAAGGAGTCAGTCGTGACCTTACACCTGTTGAATGTCAGATATGAAGGCTGCCCGACATCTCTTGTTCCATAAAGCCAATCTTTTGCAAAGCCGCCCATTTCACCTTCACCGATGCGGAGTTTGTAGTTCAAACCGTCGGTAAACATCGGTGGGCCCCAGTCATAACTGGCAACCCAGGCCATATTGCTTATGCCCAGCGCCTCAACAAAATCCTGTAATGGCAGGCCGTAGTTAGAAATCGTGCCGTTAAACGCCGGATCGGATGTGGTGAACCCCCATTCACCCAAAATGACCGGATGGACGGCAGCAGCGGCGGCAATAGTCTCCCTGTAGTATTGATTTTCGTTAAGCCAATGCCAGGGATAGATATGGGTGACATAAACGACGTTGGGATCGTCAACGGGATTGTTAGCTGTCGGCCCAATAATCTGGCACCACCTCGCTGTGCCGACAAAGAGTAAGGTATGAGGCGCATAACTTCGCACAGTATTAATCCACGTCTGCATATCAGCTTTAACGCTGGCCCAGTTTTGCGCATCCGTGCCGATATCGTTAATCGGTTCGTTGAAAAGCTCAAAAATGACGTGGTCATCATCCGCAAATTTCGGCGCCATATACGTCCAAAATGCGTTCGTATCGGCAACCATGCCATGAGTATCGGCTATGCCGTGCCAGTCAATAACCGCGTAAACGCCTTTTGCGGCGCAGCGGTCAACAACAGATCGCAGGAGAATGTACAAAGTGTCATTATTAGGGTCACTAAGGTTATTTGTGTTGAAGCGGTGGGGCCATCTAGTCGTATTCGAATCTGTCGGAGCAATCGGAATCCTGATGATTTTTGTGTACCATCCAGGCGAATTGCCGCAGGGATCATTTTCCTTTGTCAGTCGGTTGACCATATTAATTGCGCCGCCCTCCCATTCCTCAAGGAAGCCCAAATCAATCAGAGAAACGCCCCTTAGAACGACAACAGTTCCATCAGTGTTTTTGATTTTATTTCCTTCAACATGCAGCCGGGTTGGCGGCGGAATCGGCTCCGGCTTAACAAGCCTGGCATTATCGAAATAGAAATGCCCTGCGCCGTTACCTCCCTGTATGGTAATGACAATCTGCATCCAGGTAGCGCCCCTGGCATCGTAGTCCGAGACGTCAAGAGAATAGGTTTTTTGCGCGTCGCCCGCCCAGGCGCCCCAGTCGAGGCCCGTCGCACTGCCGTCGCTTATGTTTGTAGCCTTGGCGAGATTGTTATATTCTTTCCAGCCGGAGACACCGTTGCTGTATATAAGGATTTTGTCGGCGACCTTGGTCCACGGCTGGCTGGGCCATTCCGAGGCGAGCATCGTCAGGTCAAATTTTAAAGTCGCGTCGGTCAGGTCTAGCAACCCGTTTCTTTGAAGACACCAGTAGCCGCCGTTGGTTGTTACACTGAGCGAACCACTGCCCCGTGTGACTCCGTTTGTATTACCGGGGACAAGAACGGCACCATCCCACCCGGGAACCCAGCCATCGTTGCTGTCGGGGTTTTCCCAGTCGCCTATAACTGTAGTAGTTACAGCAGGACCGTATTTAATACGTATATTGTCGATATAGACATGCCCTGCGCTACTCTTCGCGATTTCGGTCTGTAGTAAGGCTATAAGAAAGCTGTAAACAGTGTTTGCTTTACCTATACTTGCCAGTGGCCAGGAAATGTTCCATGTCGTGTCGCCCATCGAAGGGACCCAAGCGAGATTTCCACTGCCATCAAGAGCCGGCGGGTCAGCGCCGCTGATTTTTGTTACCGTCATACTGCTGGACTGTACCTCTTGCCAGTTCCAAACGGTGTGGTCCTGGAAGGCAATCTTGCTGAAGGCCAACCAGGCA
Organism: uncultured Phycisphaerales bacterium; assembly: GCA_903857265.1. Classification (GTDB taxonomy): domain Bacteria; phylum Planctomycetota; class Phycisphaerae; order Sedimentisphaerales; family Anaerobacaceae; genus Fen-1362. The sequence goes on along the minus strand of CAIODZ010000056.1, from coordinate 67,446 downwards.
TCTGCCGGCCATTCCGAAGCGACAAATGTTACATCCATCGAAACACTCGAGGCACCGATGAGATTCAACTGCCCATCGTGCTGAAGTTTCCAGAAGTTGTCGGCAGGACCTACCACTACAGTCAAGCTATGGGTGTCCAGAGTAACTCCGTGTGTTGTGGATGTCCCAAAATCGCCTGTACTGCCGTCTCTGTTCATCCAACCGTCCAGGCCGGTTTCAAAATTACCAATCACCAGGTCGGCGGCATAGCTGGCGGAGGCCAACACCAGGACAAAACACACAACAGCAATCTTGCCGGCCCAAGCGTGAATACCTTTGGTAATACGTCCTATAACAGGCATTTTCTCCGTTTTAGAATTCATTGTCGTTATCTCCAAAACAATCGGAATATCTGATTTTGGTTCAAAAAAGAGCTAAATGGTACTTCCCGATAAACGTTCTTCGTTGGCCCTTTAGAATATGCAGATAGGTCAATTACGAAATCCACTTTTGGTGTCATAATTGGTCTTTTCTGCCTTTTTCTGGCTATATCAGCAATCTGGCAGCGCGACTTTAGCGTAAATATGCTCTATAGGTGAATTAAAGTGGGCTGCCCCGTCTAACTCGACGAAGCTTAAACCGGGGACCCAACCGTGCCCCTGCATAATATCGAGCGAGGCCTTTTTAGCGGTTATATTGAAGGTGGATTTATCGAGGTCAACTATCCGCTTAATTTTCCCATCTAAATTGCAAGAAATGCTTTCGGCAAAAGGGGTTTTTTGCCCCGACTTTTTACTGAGGGATGTGGGCTGGACCGATAAAATCAAGCCGGCGGCAAATCAAAAAAAAGGCCCGGAGGTTATTGTCCGGGCCTGAAATTCATCAAGAACACTGTTCTTTCACTAAGACCGTCTCATAGTAATGATGGCGGGATATCGTGAAATTATTTCTTGTCGTTAGCGTCCGCTGGTTTGTTCGGTTCGCAACTGTTTACATCTTTTGCAAGTTCAACTGCGCACATTTTGCTCTTGTTCGGCTCAGCGGGCTTGTTCGCATCGGCGGGGATATTGACTTCGGCGGCGTATGTGCCGAAATCGCTTGCGCTGATGATGGTGGCCTTGTTCGGCTCTGCCGGTTTGTTGGGCTCAACGCCGTTCGGGTCTTTCTTGTGATGATGACCCTTCTTACCTTTTTCACCGGGCTTATTGGCATCAGCAGCGTATGTGCCGAAATCGCTTGCGCTGATGATGGTGGCCTTGTTCGGCTCTGCCGGTTTGTTGGGCTCAACGCCGTTCGGGTCTTTCTTATGATGATGACCCTTGCCTTTTTCAGCGGGCTTATTGGCTTCGGCAGCGTATGTGCCGAAATCGCTTGCGCTGATGACGGTTACCTTGTTTGGTTCAGCGGGCTTATTGGCATCGCCAGGTTTATTGGCGTCAACTGTTGCCGCAAGGCAGTTTGTCGCAACGAAAGCGACGGCCACGACTGCCAGTACTGTTAATAGTGTTCTTGTATTCATTCCCATATCATCCTTAAAAATCTTGAGTAAAGTTTAGCCTGAATCGGCTTAGATACGTCCTAAAATCATATACATTTTTCAGGCGAGAGCAATAAAAATCTGAAAATTTTTCAAAATTATTTTCAGGATAGCCGGCATCAGGATGACTAATCCTGTGTTTTTAAGTTAAAAACACGGTTTTGACGGGTATGGCGGGAGACAGAAGTTAAAACTCGATAACCAGTAAATCGTCGAAAAATAATCCGTATCGACTGCCGGATAGTAACAGGGCGTTAAAATAATTCGATTGTGGAACGACGGAGGTATTATAATTCGCGGATCGAGGAATATTACAAAAGAGCTTAAAAACAAGAGATTTTTAAGTAAAGGAGAGCGGATTATGAACGCCTAAACCTTACAGGATTGCATTTTCGCTGTGTCGCGGGCTGGCGTTTATCGGGTTGATATTTATTTATCTGTGAGGAAAGAAAAATTTAATTTCTTGACTTCGAACTCTAAACAGGCGGTTTGAATCCCCTCCTAATTTTCTTGACAATCGAGTGCTGTGGCTTTATTTGTCGTTTTCTTTCAAACATTTTACCGATAGTGTCAATAAGATATGTTATTCGAACCCTGCGTAAAACGCGGGAATAAGGAATATGGCGAAGACAAAGGCAAAGGCAAATCCGGACGGCAAGTCGCTGGTGATAGTTGAGTCGCCGGCAAAGTCGCGGACAATCAACAAATATCTCGGCCCCGGCTACGAGGTCAAGGCGTCGATGGGCCACATCCGCGATTTGCCCGCGAAGGAATTCGGCGTTGATCTGGAAAAGGATTTTGAGCCAACATATACGATTATGCAGGGCAAATCCAAGGTTGTTGCCGCTCTAAAGGCGGCGGCGAAAAACTGTAAAGAAGTATATCTGGCGACCGATATGGACCGTGAGGGCGAGGCGATTGCCTGGCATCTTGCGCATATACTTGGATTATCCGAGGACAAGGTCTATCGCGTGATATTCAACGCGATAACAAAGACGGCGATACAGCAGGCGTTTGCCAATCCCGGACGTATCGATATCGATAAGGTTATGGCGCAGCAGGCAAGGCGCATACTCGACCGCATCGTGGGCTACCAGATAAGTCCTCTTTTGTGGAAGAAGGTTGCCAGGGGATTAAGCGCGGGGCGTGTGCAGTCGGTCGCGGTAAAAATAGTTGTCACACGCGAGCGGGAGATACGCAGCTTCAAGCCCGATGAATACTGGCTTATCCCAGCGATTTTTACGACTGAACTGGGAAGTCATTATGGGCAGGAGTGGCAGGACTTTATCTCAAAGGGCGAAAAGCCCGACCAGGGACCTACTCTTGAACAGCAGAATAAATGGCTTGCGGGGCACAATGCCTTCAAGGCGGAGATTCATAAGGTTGGAGACGAAAATTACAAGGCGTCGAACGACCAGCAGGCGAAACGGATTTACGAAGCCGTAAAGGACGCGAACTTTAAGGTTGCGCAGGTTGAGAAGAAGGAATCGTCATCGAGGGCGGGGCCGCCGTTTATAACGTCAACGCTTCAGCAGGCGGCGTCGAATCGGCTCGGGTTTTCCACGAAACGCACGATGTCGATTGCGCAGCAGTTATATGAGGGCGTTGACCTCGGCGAGGAAATGGGCCGGCTGGGCCTGATTACTTATATGAGAACCGACAGCACGTATATATCGCCCGAAGCGATTAACGATGCTCGCAATTTTATTCGCAAGCGTTTTGGCGACGCGTATGTTCCCGAAAAGGCGAATATGTTCGCCGACAAGAAAAACGCCCAGGCCGCACACGAATCGATCAGGCCTACCGACGCCGACCTTATGCCGGAGGACGTGCGTGCGCTTGTCAGCGAGGAACAGTATAAGCTTTATGATTTGATATGGCGGCGGTTTGTCGCCTGCCAGATGTCCGCGGCGAAGTGGGACGTAACGAATCTTGATATTACGGCTGATACCGCGATTGGAAGGGTCTTGTACAAAACGACGGGCAGGGCGATTGTTTTCGACGGTTTTACCAAGGTCTGGTCGCCCGGCTCATCGACGGCAGGTGAGCAGCAACTGCCACCCGTCAAAACCGGTCAGGAGCTTAACGCGGTGGATATAAAAGCCGACCAGCATTTCACAAAGCCGCCCGCAAGATACACCGAGGCGTCATTGGTCAAGGCGCTGGAAAAAGAAGGTATCGGCAGGCCCAGCACATACGCCAGCATCATCAGCACAATCCAGGACAGGGAATACGTCGAGCAGAGAGAAAAGAAGCTTTACGCGACCGACCTCGGCGAGGTGGTTACGGACAAGCTCGAAGAATACTTCCCCAAGGTAATGGATTTGGCGTTTACCCGTTATATGGAAGAGGAGCTTGATAAAATCGAGGAGCAGCACCTCGACTGGGTTCACGTTTTGAATGAGTTTTACGGCCCGTTCAAGAAAAGTATGGAGACCGCTACCTCGGACATGAAACACGCGAAGGCCGAGACCACGCCAAGTGAATATGAGTGCCCCAAATGCGGTGCGCCGTTAGTTTATCGTTTCGGCAAAAAAGGCAAATTCCTGAGTTGTTCCAGTTATCCGGAGTGCAAGTTCGCATGGCAATGCGATAAGGAAGGCAAAATGGTAGAGCAGAAAGTCAGCGAACACAAATGTCCCAACTGCGGCAAGCCGTTGGTCCACAAAAACGGGCGATTCGGCCCATTCCTCGGATGCAGCGATTATCCCAACTGCAAGACAATCGTTAAGCTTGATAAGGATGGCAATATCGCGCCGCCGAAGCCGCCTGCTGAGCCGACGGGATTGAAGTGTTATAAATGCCGGGAGGGTGAGCTTGTCATCAGGCAGAGCAAGAAAGGCCCGTTTATGGGCTGCAACAGGTTCCCGCGATGCCGGACGATAGTCAGCATCAAGCAAAAGGAAAACCTGCTGAAGCTTCAATCGGAAGGCAAATGGCCGCCCAAAACAGCTGATGCCGCCGACGAGATTCTCGGCAGGAAAAAGACGGTAAAAGCCGAAACGTAACCGGGCAAGACGGTTTAGCCCAGATACGTCCAAATCGATTGACTTTGGCCGCAGCCAGTGATTTAATAGTCATATATCTAAGTGATAAACCACTCCCGAAAGGGACGCCTCCCGTGTAGGGATGGCCAAGCCATTACGGCGAAGCGACGATAAAACGGGGTTATCGTATGCCATACAATGTTCGAATAGTCAGCACATATCCGCCGAGGCGATGCGGGATAGCGACGTTTTCAAAAAATCTTGCCAATGCCTTGTCTAATTTTACCAGCGAGGTGGGCCACATAAGGGTCGCCGCGATAGATAACAGCAACGGGCCTTATAATATTCCGGTTGACCTTGTTATCGACGAGTATAATCCGCGGTCATGGACGGACACCACAAAGCACATAATCAAAAGGGCGCAGGAAGGCAGCAACCCAACAATAGTTTTGCTTCAGCATGAGTATGGCCTGGACCCGGACAAAAACGGCAACGACGGGCAGGGAACAAATTATATTGAGATGGCCAAAGCGCTTACTGCGGCAAAACTTACTACGGTTGTGTATCTGCATACGGTCTTGGATGACCCCAACGAGCATCAAAAGGCCGTCGTGCAAAACCTTGCGAAGGTTTGCGACGGCCTGATTGTTACCACCGAAAGCGCGATTGAAATACTCGAATCGGATACATACGGCATAGAGCAGGACAAAATCAAGCACATCGACCACGGGATACGAATGCACCACCCGTCGCATTACGACCGGCTGGAAATAAAGAGCGAATTAGGCCTTGAGCGCCAGTTTCTCGTTACGACGCTCGGTTTGTTGTCGCCCGACAAGGGGCTTGAATACGGCATACGCGGGTTCGGCAGATTTTTAGAGGAGTCCTGCACAGATGAGCAGCGAAAAGGCATACTTTACCTTATCGCGGGCGAATGTCATCCGGAGTTTGCGAAGGCCGACGGCGGCGAGTCATACAGGCGTTTTCAGGCGTCTCTGGCGGTATCGCTGGAGCAGGCAAAGGTCAGGTGGTGCAAGGTCAAAGACCTGCGAGGAACGAACCTGGAAAATTACGACGTTGTGTTTCTCGATACCTATCTCGACGAGGGAGCGCTGCTGAAGTTGTATGGCGCAACCAACGTGATGGTATTGCCTTATCTGAATATGCAGCAGATATCAAGCGGGGTGCTGGCCGACACGCTCGGCTCGGGCAGAGCGGCGATTGCGACAAAATTCAGGTATGCCCGCGAACTGATTTACTCAAACAAGCGATGCCCCGAAGGTCTTGTGATGGGCCGTTACGCTCGCGGTATCCTGGTTGACCCGGCGGAGCCGTCGGTCGAGCAGATTGCAGCGGGGCTGGATTACATCGTATTTAATAAACAGCGCCGGCTGTTTATGGAAAAACAGGCGCACCAGCGCGGCTACCAGATGAGCTGGAACAATACCGCATGGGCATTGCTGCAATATATCGATTTTCTGCGGGAGGAACACGAGATTGTTACGGGCCGAGGGATAACGTTTTCGCGGCAGAAGCCGTCGAAGTATGAGCACATCAAACGTACTTTCGGCGATGACAAATAACTGCCTGTGGGGATAGATATTATAAAGCGACTTTTGCCTTGCCCGCACGCAAGGCCGCACCATAGAACAACGCCATCACAATCATAACCGCGGCTATACAATAGATTATTGATATTGTTCCCATCAGCGCGATGAGGTAATAGCCGGCGGCAAATGTCCCTGCGATACTGCCCGCTGCACCCCAGGCGTAGATGTCGCCTACTGTCCTGCCCGTTGGGAGTCCCCTTTCGAGCGCCATTTTAGCCACCACCGGACTGATTGTGCCCAGAAGCGCCGAGGGGAGCAGGAATACAACTGTGACGTGAAGGAGTATTCTTGCAGGCCAGTTAAACTGCCAAAGCCATGTCCACCCGCCCACGAGGTTGTTTAATACGATGGTGGCAACGCAGGCGAAGGCGCAAATCGCGAAAAATATGGATAGCACTTTGACGGGCTTGAATCGGTCTGCGAGCCGTCCGCCCGTATAGTTGCCGATGGTGATGCCCGCCAGGACGACGCCTATGACGCTGGTCCAGGTGTAAAGCGACGAGCCGAGGAACCGCGCGATTATTCGACCCGCGACAAGCTCAATAACCATAATGCAGAAGCTCGATATGAACACCGTCGCACAGGGGATAAACAATGATTTCAGGGCTGAAGAGCTTGTTTTATTAACTTCGCTCATTGATAAACCTTTCAAAACCTGGGTTCCATATCTTATCTAAAAAAGTAATCATACATTATTGGGTTGTTTTTGGGAATCAATAATCCTCCGGCAGTGTCCTAATTTGAATAAAATAATTACTAAAGCATAAGACGGACGATGGGAATGGGGTTGACTCTTTCAAGCCTTAAATCTTTGTTATTTTTTAATCGCATCTCTTGGGTAAAGATAATATCCGTACAACCAAACTTCATTTGCGTCTAATTGATTTATAAAACCATCTTTTGGAAGGTCTGGAAAAGTTTTGTCATCACTCTGCTGGAAAAATAAAAACTTATAGAAGTTTGGATATGTGGAAAAATCAACCAGTTTCATTGCGTTTGGTTTGCCAATAAATATACGAATTTCTTTTTGTCCTACATCTATTTTTTTTAAAATTTCCGGATTGATAGATTCAAGAAAAGACCTTATGTCTTGCTTAGAAGTCATTGCCACTTCTTCTCTCTTTTGCAATTCAATTATTTGCTGTTGTTGATTTTGATGTATGGTATATGGGGCTATTGCCAACCTTATGAGTAACAATAAAGTAAAAATACCCACGGGAATCATCCATAGTAAATTTTTCATAGTTGATTCCCAGCCTGGACGCTTCCATACGATAAAACCACCAATAATCGCAATAACGCCCGCAATAACTTCAGTAATTGCCCAAGCCCCCTGAAAGGCCAAGCAGAAAACATCCCAATAGTATTGAAGAAAGCCGGACATACCCTAAAAGCATAAACAAGCATATAGGCCCCGTAAAGCATTTATTTTCAAATTAGGACACTACCAACACCCATCTTTACTTGTCAAAAAGCTAAAACCTGCTATATTAGGCTACATTCATTTAATGTTCAGGGATAATGCAATGGGCCTTCTCAATATAATCTGGGTGTGGCTTAAACAACTCATAGCCCTCCCCGCTAATCTTGCCAAAGTAGCCAGCATAAACAAGTACCTCGAACTCCAACAAAAGCTTTCTGAAACGCAAAGCAGGCTGGAAGAAACAGAGAAGCAACTTGCCAAAGACGCTGCAATAAAAGCGGGAAGGATGTTCCTCTTCGGTAATGTGTACTGGGCCAAGGATGCGGATGGTAAAATCGAGAAAGCTTCTTATTGCCCGCGTTGTTTTGAGTTGGATGGCAAGGCCATACACGTCATTACAGATTACGGTAGTAGTGCGATTTGCCCCGAATGCAAGACGAAGATAATCATCACTAATCACCCGCAATAAATTTCTTGTTTTAGTGTAAATTTTCAAAAATTAGGACACTACTAATCATCCGGCGGGATTGCATATTGCGGCTTAATGTGTTATAAGCACGAGAATTATGGAAGTTGCGCAATTAAAAAGCGGAATAGCGGAGTTGAAGGCCCGGGTGGAAAATATCCGGGACTGGCTTTGACCTGGCTGGCAAAAGAGCGGAGTTTGCGCAACTACAGGAGAAAATGAGCAGTCCGGGTTTCTGGGACAATCAGGAAGTAGCACAGGGGGTTGTTTCCCGGCTAAGCGCATTGAAAGCGATAATTGAGCCGGTAGAGGAAGTCAGCAGGGAAGCGCAGGATTTGACTGAGCTTTTTGAAATGGCCGTTGAATCGGACCCTGAGGAGCTGGCACAATTAGAAGACGATTTGGCGACGATTGCAAAACGCTGCGAGCAGATAGAATTAACGGGTTTGCTCAGCGGACCGAACGATACGAAGAATTGCTTTTTCAGTATTCACGCCGGCGCGGGCGGGACCGAAAGCTGCGACTGGGTGAGTATGCTTTTAAGAATGTACACCCGCTACTTCGACGCCAACAAATATCAGTATAGCGAGATGGATATTACGCCCGGCGAAGAGGCGGGGATACGGTCGATAACGCTCCAGGTAAAAGGACCTTTCGCATACGGGAAACTGTCATGCGAAGTTGGCGTGCATCGGCTTGTCAGAATAAGTCCTTTTGATTCCAACAAACGCAGGCATACGAGCTTCGCGGCGGTCGATTGTATTCCTGAATTTGATGAGGACATTGATATCGAGATAAAGGAAGAGGATTTAAAGATTGATTATTACCGAGCGGGCGGGGCTGGCGGTCAGCACGTCAACAAGACAAGCTCGGCGGTCCGGATGCTGCACAAGCCAACGGGTATTGTTGTTCAGTGCCAGAACGAGCGGAGCCAGCACAAAAACCGCGCATACGCAATGAAAATGCTCAAGGCGAAATTGTATATGATTGAGCAGCAAAAACGTGATGCCGAGACTGCGAAGCAATACGACGCAAAGGGCGAGATTGCCTGGGGCAACCAGATTCGCAGCTATGTGTTGCAGCCATACCAGTTAATAAAAGACCATCGCACCGATTGTGAGACGGGAAAAGTTGACGCGGTGCTCAACGGGGATATCGAGGAATTTATTGAGGCATACCTGCATCATCGCGCTAAAGGCAAACCAAACGCAAGGGCATCAAAAATAAAGGTGGAAAAAAATGAAGAAAATAATTGAGGTTGAATTGAAAACCAGGTCGGCGGCATTGGCCGAATGTAAAACTCAGATGCTGGCGATAGGTCATTTCTCGGACGGTAAAAAACCTCTGCCGGAAATCATCGAACTGTGTAAAAAACTCGGCGGGGCTATCGAGCAGGTCGTAAAACTCGGCGACTTCAAAGGAAAAACCGGGACCAGCGCCCTTATATACGGCAACAATCATATAGGCGCGCAACGCGTGCTTATCGTTGGATTAGGTGAACAGAAAGAGGCGACAATCGACACTATCAGACAAGCGGCTGCATTGGCAGCTAATAAAGCGGTTGGAATGAAAGCGAAGACAATGGCAGTCGCACTTCACCGGGCTTTTGGCGCGAAGTTCGAGCCGGGGCTTTTGGCGCAGGCAATGGCTGAAGGAATATATTACGGAAGTTTCCGTTACGACGAATATATTACGTCTGATGAGGACGGCAGGACGGATTCGCTCGTTGTCGAGGTGATTGACGATAACGCTGCGAAAACCAAACAGCTCGAAGACGGATTATTCAAAGGGGCCATTATCGGTAAGGCCCAGAGTTACGCACGGGCGCTTGCTAACAGGCCCGGCAACGTTATAAACCCCCCATCGCTTGCGGCGGAGGCGAAAAAGCTCGCAAGAAACACAAAAGGGCTTAGCTGCACGGTGCTCGACGAAAAGCAATTGGCTAAATTGGGCATGGGCGGGATTCTGGCGGTTGGCAGCGGGTCAAAGACGCCGCCGAGATTGATAATCGTGAAATACTCCCCGAAAGGCAAAGCGAGCAAACTGCCAACAGTCGCTTTTGTGGGCAAGGCGATAACGTTTGATTCGGGCGGGATAAGCATAAAGCCGGCACAGAATATGGAGCAGATGAAGCTCGACAAGACGGGGGGCATCACGGTGCTGGCTGCGGCAAAGGCGGCAGCGGAATTGAAACTGCCCGTGAACCTGATGGCGATAGTGCCCTCAGCGGAGAATATGCCAAGCGGCACAAGCTACAGGCCCGGCGATATCGTTACGACATACTCAGGCAAAACGGTTGAGATTCAAAATACCGATGCCGAAGGAAGAATGATACTTTGCGACGCGCTGCATTACGCCGTAAAACAAAACTGCGACGTTATTATAGATGTTGCAACGCTGACCGGCGCCTGCGTCGTCGCCTTGGGGACATTTATGGCGGGGCTGATGGGCAACAATGAACAATTGAACAAAGACCTCGAAGAAGCAGCGAAAACCAGCGGCGAAAAGGTCTGGCAGCTTCCCTGCGGGGACGACTACGCGGAGGAAATGAAAAGTAAAATAGCGGACCTGAAAAACAGCGGAGGCAGGTGGGGCGGAGCGTGCACAGCGGCGGCGTTTTTGAGGCAGTTCGTCGGCGACAAAAAATGGGCGCACTTAGACATCGCGGGGGTTGATTGTTTCGAAAAGCCGACGGCATCGGCGGCAGAGGGCGCAAGCGCATTCGGCGTGCGCCTATTGACAACGTATCTTATGAATCTTACAGGCGGAAAAAAAAGAAAGTGATATTGGCTGATTGATATGACAAAACAAAAGAAAAAAATTGATGAGGCAAAAATTGAAAAGGCAGTCAGAGAAATTCTTTCGGCGGTCGGCGAGGACCTTAACCGCGATGGTCTGAAGGACACGCCCGCCAGGGTAGCGAGGATGTATGGCGAGCTTCTGGCCGGTATGCACGACGACCCGAATACGCACATCAGCCGGGTTTTCAACGAGAACTACGATGAAATCGTGCTTTTGCGTGACATACCTTTTTACAGTATTTGCGAACACCATTTGATGCCTTTCATCGGTTCTGCTCACGTCGCGTATCTGCCCTCGGGCAAAATCCTGGGCGTAAGCAAGCTGGCGCGAATTGTAGATTGCTTCGCGCGTCGATTGCAGACACAGGAACGGCTGACTTACCAGATAGCCGATTGCCTGATGACTAATCTGAAACCACAGGGCGTCGCGGTTGTGCTTGAAGCGGCACACAGTTGTATGACAATTCGCGGGATAAAAAAGCCCGGCTCAGTGATGGTAACAAGCGCAGTTCGCGGGCTGTTCAGAAAAGACCCGAGAAGCAGAAACGAAATTATGAGCTTGATACACCACGGGAACAAATAATGTGACTCGTGTCTCGTGACCCGTGCCTCGTAGTTCGAGTAACGAGTCACGAGCAACGGGCGACGAAATTATGCACAAGCTGTGCCGCTACGTTCGATTTTCGATAAATCCGTTTTTGCCTGCCGACGAGGCGGGATTCAATTCGTTTGCCTCGAAGCCGGCCGGCGAGGGGCTGGCTGTATTTCTCGAACTGGGGGTCGAACTGGAGGGCGAAGCGGATAAAGCAACCGGACTGATTGTAAACGTCAGCGACATCGACCAGAAGGTGCGGGACTGCGCGGTCGGTGTTTTTGCGGAGAAGATAAAAGCCGACTATCGAGAGGCCCGGCATACGGGTTATGATGAGCTGGCCCGGCTTTTGAAAATTGTGTGGGGAAAACTTGCCGACGGGTTCGGCTCGGCGCAATTATCAAAATTGAGCTTGAAGCTAAGCCCTTTCAGAACGCTGGCGGTAGATGATAAGGATTGTGCGATGGTCTATTATAGTGAAAAATTCGAGTTTGCAGCGGCTCATAAACTGTGGAATGAAAAATTCAGTGAGGAGCGGAATATCGAGGTTTTTGGCAGGTGCGCCAATCCCGCCGGCCACGGGCATAACTACATTGTCGAGGTAACGGTTAAGTGGCCTTCAGACCAGGCGCTGCGGACAGCAGGATTTGAAAAAGTCGTGAATCAGGAACTGATAAAGGTCGTGGACCACAAGAATCTCAACGAAGATTTGCCTGAGTTTCAACAGATAACCCCCACTGTCGAGAACATAGCCGTATTCGCGTGGGACAGGATTGTCGGCAAATTCGGCAAATCGGCCGCATTACATTGCGTTACCGTATGGGAAACCGATAAGACATACAGCTCATATTACGGGTAACGATTTCCTGCCACGAAAAAATGGCAGGCCAACTATTTGAATGGGGCAACGCGTGACGAGAAAGCCGGATTTCGAAAATCTACTAAAAGTACTGCGCCGCCAGATACCTGACAGGCCGACGCTGTTTGAGTTTTTTCTCAACGGGCCTTTTTATGAGAAGCTCACGGGCCGGTTTCTTGGAGCGGAGGGTAAGGACTGGAAATGGGGGGCGTTCAATCCCGTGGTAACAGAGGCGTTCAGGGTTGCCGGATACGATTATGTTACCGTTATGGGTTCGCAGATGAAGTTTGAGACGCCTGATATCGAAAGGAAGGCGACTATTTCACTGAACGCGGGCAGCGCAATCACCGACCGGGAAAGTTTTGAGTCATACCGCTGGCCCGACGCCGATGCGTTTGATTATTCCAGTTTGGAATCGGCGAAGGACTCGCTGCCTGCCGGGATGAAACTGATAGTTTATGGCCCGTGCGGCGTCTTGGAGAATGTGATTTCGCTCGTCGGGTTTGAACGGTTGTGTATGCTGCTGGCCGACGATGCGGATTTGGCGAAGGACATATTTGACGCGGTTGGCAGCCGGCTGGTCCGATATTATGAAATATGCGCCGCTTTCGATACTGTTGGCGCTTTGATAGTAAACGATGACTGGGGGTTCAAGACGGCTACGATGCTTTCGCCCGCGGATTTGAGGCGGTATGTGTTCGGATGGACACAAGAAATAGTCAAAGCCATCCACAAGGCGGGGAAACCAGCGATTCTTCATTCTTGCGGTAATCTTGACAGGGTTATGGACGACATCATCGACGATATGAACTTCGACGCCAAACACTCCTTTGAAGACGTTATTATTCCCGTTGAACAGGCATACGACAAATGGGGCGGCAGAATCGCAATATTGGGCGGCATAGATATGGATTTTATGTGCCGGTCAACGCCTGAGCAGATAAGGCAACGCTGCGAAGCAATGCTGGCTAAGGCCGCAACAAGAGGTGGCTATGCCCTGGGAACAGGCAACAGCGTCCCAGAATATGTGCCTTATTGCAACTATCTTGCGATGATTGACTGCATCAGAACAAAAGATGCTGTCAAATAGGACGGCGGTGAACTTAGGGCATGATTTTGGCGTATACTTTGGGTCTTATAATGTAGGTTTTTAGTAGAGGAGGAGCTAAAGCTATCTCCTTGATACGCCGATGCTTATGTTATGAATCAGGGGGCGATTTTGTGTCTTGGCTAAAGTACTGCCGGATGCTATAATTGCCTGTTTATCAGGATGTTGACGGTTTGATATGTTGAGTCCCTCGCAGGGATGCGATGGGTGTTTTTTTGCGCACCCGAAGGGGACGGAGTCTGGACGGAATTCCTCGGTTTACTGTTTTGCCTGTTTTGAGTGAGGATTAATGAAGGCGTTGGTTACGGGAGGAGCCGGTTTTATAGGTTCCCATTTGGCGCAAAGATTGGTCGCAGATGGCAACGAAGTGATTGTCGTCGATAACCTCAGCACGGGCAGTTTGAAAAATATCACAGCCCTTGTCGGTAAGCCGGGTTTTGAATTCGTAAAGGGCGATATCCGCGATGAATCGGTAATTGAGTCGGCTGTAAGAAGGTGTGACAGGATATTCCACCTGGCGGCAGCAGTCGGCGTTCAGTTGATAGCTGATAGCCCCGTGCATACCATTGAGACGAATATCGCAGGCACACAGGTCGTTCTCGAAATCGCGAATAAATACAAATGCCCGGTTTTCATCGCATCGAGCAGTGAGGTTTACGGCAAGAGCGAATCAGTGCCGTTTCGTGAAAATGACGACATAGTCCTGGGCAGCACGAGTATGCCGAGATGGGCTTACGCGTGCAGCAAGGCGGTAGATGAGTTTCTGGGTTTCGCGTTTCATCAGCAATACGGACTTGATGTGGTGATAGGGAGGTTTTTCAATACGATAGGCCCGCGACAGACAGGCAGGTACGGGATGGTAGTGCCGAGGTTTATCGAATCGGCCCTCAAAAACGAACCTATACGAATATACGGTACCGGCAAACAAAGCCGGTGCTTTTGTTATGTTGGGGACATCGTGGACGCCGTTATCCGGCTGATGAACTGCAGTAATGCGATGGGCGAGGTGTTTAACATCGGTTCAGATGAAGAGATTACCATTGAGGCCCTTGCCGACAAGATAATTGAAATCACAGGCAGCAAAAGCAAAAAAGAATTCATCCCATACGAAATCGCATACGGCAGGCCGATCGAGGATATGATGCGCCGCGTGCCTTGTCTTGACCGAATACAAAAAACAATCGGCTGGGAGCCCAAAACAGGTCTTAAGGAAACGCTGTCGAATATTATCGATGACTTCAAAAAACAACCAGATTGAGCGGGAAATGAAAAACCTCGTGTAAGCAGGAATTAGTGTGTATAGTATGAACCGTGTGTGTGATAGCATTATGATGAAAATATGAGTCAGCAGGGCATATGGAGTTCCACTGCCTCAAGAGCATCGCCGTGCTGGCGACAACCGATTCGGATATGAAAATCGCAGAGCAGGAAAAGATATTTAAAGACCACTAAAATAGACAGCAATAGGCAATATTTTTCAACTGTGTAGAAACAATTATTATGGGTGAAACCATTTTATTTCAGAAATTGCTTTACTTTTATCCGATATTTACCTTTTAGCTTATGGAACTGTACCCAACCTGATGTTGTAAGGAAAATTTAGTCATTTATCTGAATTTTTTAATCGCTGATACCAGAAGGTAAGCCTTTATGAAAAGCAAAGTAAGTCTTGAATCTCCTATTATCCAATATTTTATTGGTTTAGTGGTAAATGTTGCATTTGTGATTATTTTGCTGAGCACGGATTTATCTTATCGGAATCTGCAACTTCCTGAGGGTGAATACCAAGACAATATACAAAAAGGCTCCGACGTAATAACCTATTTACTGCCTGCTCGGAATTATCTAGAGTATGGGGTATTCGGTTGGGGAAATATACCAGATTGTCACCGCACAGTCGGATACCCTCTCTTTCTGGCTTTATCAATGAGACTATTTGGCGATAGTTGGCTCATTTGGGTTTTTTTTGTGCAGGCGGCGCTTTATGCCTGTATTTATCCTGCCCTGTCAAAAATTGCACGGATTTTATTCCCGAACAACACATCCATAGTCGTGCCGGCTTTTTGCTTTTATCTGATTTCCGGAGCATATATCGCACAAGTCCCAGACCTGCTTACCGATACGTTTTTTGCGGTTTTGTTCACAATAGGTTTGTGTTTCGGTATGTTATCTATTGTCAAACAGAGATGGAAGTATCTCATTTTACAGTTAGTGATTATTGGTTATGCAGCACAGGTTAGGCCGATGCTTGCTCTTTATCCGATTTTGAATGTTTTTGTCTTATGGTTGGTAGCCCGACAGTATGGCATATCGGATCGCAGGAAGATTAAAATAATGATTATCACTTCTTCGGCGGCACTCCTGTTGCCGTGCAGCGCTCCTTCTATCCGAAATTATGTTAACTATGGTTTTTTTGCACCGACAGATATTTTATCTCGCAATCTCTTTATGTATCTTGGTAAAGAGACGATGTTCGACAGAGGCAAACAAGACTCATACGAAGTGATGAGCAGGCACATAGAAGATATGTATGGATCCGAGACAGGAACTCGAGCAGTTCGGGAGCGAATGGCTCTACAAAATAAATACGTTTTGGAGATATGTCGGAAATATCCAGCTACCGCCGTAAAACGACTCGCAATAGCGGCGATTGGCACTTGTATGCATGGTCACTGGGTGCTCGTACCAAAATTCTGGGGATACAGTTGGCGTCCTGGCCAAGAAGGGTACTTTAAGGTATCGAAATTGGTATTTGCTCTCCTTGTGATCTGGTGTGTTATTTATGCTGTAATATATGTGTTTTTCTTACGTTACTTCGTGCGATTAATTAAGGAGCGACAGTGGCTGTTTTTGTTCACAATATTCATCTTAGTGTGTTACTTCCTAGTTCCTACATTTGTAGCGGCTTCGACAGGGCGAATGCGCCTACCCGTAGAAGGGATAATTGTAATCTGCGCTTTTTATGAAATCAGTCGGATGAAGAGATTACCATTGAAGCCCTTGCCGACAAGATAATTGAAATCACAGGCAGCAAAAACAAAAAAGAATTCATCCCATACGAAACGCATACGGCAGGCCAATTGAAGATATGATGCGCCGCGTCCCCTGCCTTGAACGCATTAAAAAAGAAATCGACTGGCAACCCAATACAGAACTGAATACCACCTTGCGTATCATTGTCGGTAATAGCCGAGTCAAACTGTAATAATCACAGAAGAGATCAACCATCTTGTTAGTATGATTGCCAGTCATGTTCTTAGCAAATATCGCGATATAATTAACAGCAGGGGTATACATTTTGCTCAAACTTCTCAATTCTGATGTTGTAAAACTGCCGAAAGAATTGCTGGCATTATTGAGCAGAACGGAACATAAAAAATTAAATCAGTTTATAACAAGGTATAGGCGACAAAAAACCGAGGCAAGGATTTTAGATTCCGATTTATTAAGGGTTTCACAATAAAATATGAATTTGCCATCTAAGATTATCCGAGAGGCGTTGGGTTCCCAATTACGTCGCAACATGACTTCCGGTATGCTGACCACAGGAATAAATATGTTCATCATATTAGCATCGTACCCAATATACCTGCACTATCTCGGATACGAAAAATACGGCTTGTGGCTCATTTTGGCCGTGGTCCTGAGTTTCGCCCAACTGGGAAACTTGGGAATCAACCAGGCAATAATGAAATTGGTAGCCGAAGAGCATGGGCAAGGGAACTCCCAGGGTATAAGAAGTTATGTAACGATGGCATGGACAGTACTGACCATTACGGGCTCCATAGCTTTACTGGTCATATTCCTTTTCAAAAGTCAGATTGTCGTCGCGTTCAAGCTAAGCGGCGAAAACGCTGAACTCGTATCCTGGCTGTTGCCTTATATGGGCGTGCTTACAATATATATATTTTTGGTTCAGTCCCTCAATGCAACTCTTGCAGGGCTGGGTCGGATGGACCTATCCAACTATATTCTGGTAATCGGCCAACTCTCCGCCGTCTTGATATCTACATCATTGCTTTGGTCGGGTCGTGGAATAGAAGGCCTGCTTATCGGGAATACATCTTCATATGTTGTTGTTCATATTGCCAGCCTCTTTTTCATCCGCAAGCAGATTAACAAACTGGGATTTTTGCGGCGAGATAACTGGGATTTACAGCGGCTCAAAAAACTGCTTAGTTTCAGCAGCGCAATATTCGGCGGGGCGTTGATGAATATGTTATTAGATCCGTTCAATAAGCTGATGCTGTCACGGTATACAGGTGTAGCTGCTATTCCTGTTTATGACATTGCATACAGGGGTTCAATGCAGGTTCGAGGATTCATGGAGGCAGGGATTCGTGCCATTATGCCAGAGATCAGCCGTATCTGTACCAATACGACTTCAGAGGCACACGAGAGGATTGCTGCTATAAACCGAAGGTCAATGAAATTTATCTTTATTTGCGGCGTTCCGCTGTATATTATCTTATTTGTTTTCGCTCCTGTGTTGCTGAAGTTATGGTTACAAAAGAACTTCGTTGACACCCTGCCGGCAGCATTCCGTATTATTTTTATTGGAACTTTGTTTAGTTTGGTATGCGTGCCCGCTTTTTACACATTGCTTGGTTTAGGTAAAGCACGCTATTGTTTCTTTTCCAGCGTGGTTCAGGGAATAGCCAACGCTGCCGTCATAGCAATAATTGTAGAGATAAAAGGTAAAATATCAATTCAATCAGTCGCGATATCGATAATGTTTTCTATGGTTATAACATGCTTTTATCTATTGTGGCAGAAGCACCGTGCCATGCAAAACAGGCTGCTTGAAGTTAAACACAACAATATGATCCCAAGCTTAAATGAGATCGTTTAAATTAATAAACTTATTTGAAAGGATTTTTTTGATGCCATCTTTTTTTTATCGCGGTTTTCGCTATGTTATTAGGCGGACTTGGAATTTACTGAACCCCAGAGCTATTGCATGGAGATATATTAAAAAGCGACATCCCAAAAAAGCGATAATAACCAAGTTAGGGAGGCATCTTAAAATCAGAATATATCCATATGATGTCATTGGTAAAGATATCTATATAAATGGCGTGTTCGAGAAATCAGAAAGCAATTTTGTAACGAGATTTCTTAAGCCAGGGATGACTTTCTTGGATGTCGGAGCAAATCTCGGGCAATACACGTTGTTGTCTGCGCATTGTGTGGGGACCAATGGGCGTGTGCACAGTTTTGAGCCGAGCAGCAGGATGTTTTCTGAACTAAAGTTTAATATCGAGCTTAATAACCTGTCCAACATTTGTATTCTGAATAATGTAGCTGTTTCAGACAAAGAGGGCACAGCCAAATTGTCGAAATACGAAGCTGGCGGCGAAGTTTACGGTTCCCTCGGAAACCAGAACTGGGCGGAATCGGGTAAGTCCATTATTGGCCACGAAGAGGTCAAAACGATAACCTTAAACGGGTATATTAAAAAATACAATATCAGCCACGTTGATTTAATTAAGATAGACATAGAAGGTGCAGAACTGCTGGCCCTTAGAGGTGCTAATCAACTGTTAAATCGTTCGGATGCACCAACAATTGTTCTTGAAATGGCTGATATAACCACGGATGGTTTTGGGTATAAGGCCATGGAGATGTGGGATTATTTAAAAAGCCTTGATTTTTCTTTGCACAGTTTTGACAAACATGGCAATCTTGCTGGGCCAGCAAAGCGTCCCTTAAACTTTGCCTGTGCTCAAAATCTTGTGGCAATAAAGCATCATTAGGATTCCTATGATACTCGCTAAGCTGGCTAATACATGCTGCAGGTGACTTTATCAGGTGTTTGACTTGGTGCGCCGAACAGTAGCAAGAGGATATCTGCTATCGCATACGTTAAAGGGTAAGTGGGTAACAATTAGAAAATTATATGAGGTAACAGGATGAAGAAATTTGTACAGTTACGAAGAATTGTTTCCGCTGTTGTGAATACACCATTGGGTTTGTTCGGATATGAGCTAAGAACAATACCGATAACAGCAACTGATAATTATTTGTGGTTAAAGAACTCTGGCATATGTACGGTGATAGATGTCGGAGCAAATGTGGGGCAATTTGCGAAAACCATTCTCAAGGCGCTTCCTCAGGCCAATGTATATTCTTTTGAGCCGCTTTCTCATTGTTGCGAGGAGCTAAACCGATTGTGCCGTGATTATGAAAACTGGAAAGTGTTTCCTTTTGCATGTGGGGAAAAGGCAGAACAAGTTAAAATGTATCGTTCTGAATTTAGTCCGAGTTCTTCTTTGCTGAAGATGGCGGACAAACATAAGGAACTGTTCCCACAGACAGCCAATATTAGCAGTGAGACAGTAAGCGTCAGACCTTTGGATGATGTAGTAGGTCCGTTGGATTTAGAAAAGGAAGTATTGGTTAAAATGGATGTCCAGGGCTTTGAGGACAGGGTGATAAGAGGTGGGCATAAAACGTTTAAGCTCGCCAAAATTGTGATTACAGAAGTGAGCTTTGAGAAACTTTACGAGGCCCAAGGCGACTTTCATACTGTTTACGGCCTCCTATATCAATTGGGGTTTCACTTCTGCGGGTTTGTGTCCCAAATGTGCGAGTCGCAGACGGGGTTGCCAATTC
Organism: uncultured Phycisphaerales bacterium; assembly: GCA_903857265.1. GTDB lineage: Bacteria > Planctomycetota > Phycisphaerae > Sedimentisphaerales > Anaerobacaceae > Fen-1362. The sequence continues at coordinate 47,469 of CAIODZ010000056.1, read as the reverse complement.
AAGCCGATGCCATATTTATGCGCCAGAAATAACCAGCTTAAGGTCGGATACGTTATGGTATAGGATTTAGCCGCGGCGCACGGAGTAAAGGAAGACAATATGAACAATGTGTTACCCAAAATTAGTGTTGTGACTCCGTCGTATAATCAGGGCAAATTTCTGGAAAAAACAATAATCTCTGTATTAACCCAAGAGTATCCTGATTTTGAATATATAGTTCTTGATGGGGGCAGCAAAGACGCAAGCCCTCAGATAATTAAAAAATATTCGGATCACCTTAGTTTTTGGAGGAGTGCGCCGGATGAGGGCCAGGCTGCTGCTATTGCCGAGGGATTTGCTATGGCCAAAGGGGAAATATTGTGCTGGGTCAACTCTGATGATTTATTGTTGCCTGGAGCTCTTTTGCACGTGGGGCGGTTATTCATGAATTACGGCGACAAGCTTCAATGGTTGATAGGAGGGACGATTGATATTGACGAAAACGACTGCATTTTGCGCTATCGCAAAGCTTTGCCGGTCTGTTTCGATGCTATGATTTCCGTAGGCTGCGTTTTCGCCCAGCCTAGCGCATTCTGGCGAAAGAGCTTCTATGAAAAGGTAAAAGGTTTTGATACAAAACTGCAGCTCTGCTTTGACCAAGATCTGTTCCTGAGGTTTTGCCACCTCCAAAAACCTAAGTCAACATCAAGAAATCTCAGCGCCTTTAGAGTACACGCCGAATCGAAAACATCCAGCTTACAGCACATAGGAAAAAAGGAGATGGAGTTGGTGAATGGCCAATGGAACAGAAAAGTTTCATCATTACGTAGAAACTTCTTTTTCGTTTGCCAGGTTATATGGGGCAAGTTGGCTTATAGATACCCTAAAAGAAAAACGGCTCTTGAGCTCAGCCAATTGATAATTAAACAGGAAAAAACATAGTAAAAGCAATCAGATGGCATTCTATATTGCAGTATTTTGTTTATTGGCAGCCATAATTTCAATACCGCTTGCAGTATTGAAACCTAAGTGGGTCTTTTATTTGTTTCTGGCATCGGCTCTTTTCGGCAACCTTATCGTTGGTTACATCCGCGAAGCCGGAAATCTCGGCGCTTCACGCGTCTGGGAGCCCATAGATATGATCGCTTTGTCTTTATTATTGGCTACTCTTCTTTTACCTTCTCAGAAAGGATTTCCCGCCAATACGATTAAAAAGTGTCTGATTGTTATCGCTGCTATAAGCATCTTTTCCCTGGCATTGGGGTTAGCGTTGTACTTCCACGTAGCGCTCACGGCATCACGGCAGTTGCATTTCGCGGTTGTAATACTTTTTGCCTTTAGATATTTTACGGACACAAAGCGAGTAGAAGATTTCCTCCGTGTTGTAGCGGTCCTTGCAATTGTGATGTTCGCAGTCCAAGTCCTGATTCGATTTGGCGTGTATTCCCCACCAAGTGCAGAACTGCAAGCTGCTGGGCAGTTGGCCGGTGAAAGAGGCGAGATGAGCCTTACTCCATCAATATATCTTATGCTGGTGAGTATGGCTATCGCCAGATTTAGTTCGAAGAAACGACCTTATACCGTTGCCGCTTTGCTTCTGGCAATAGGTTTTCTTGGCATAACCCTGAGCGAGACACGTACCTATTACGGCGGTATTGCAGTTATGGCTATGGCGGCATTGCTTATGATGCCAGGGCGGGGTAAAGTTCTACTGATATACGGACTTGGAGCAATTCTGGCCATTACCTTTGCCCAGAAGGTAGGTTTTAATTTATTTGAACGATTCCAAATGGGCAGAGGGCACGAAACGACGCTCAATCCGTTAAAGGCAATAGACAGAGTCAGAAGTGCTGAATACTCCTGCATCATTGAGAGTTACCAAAAGGAACCCTATTTCATATTAACGGGCAGAGGAACAGGAGCTACACATTACTTGCCCATGACCACCATCGGGGAACACGGGGGACAATTTTCATCGCTGGAACAGGATTTTTATCACTCGGAATATTTAGGTTGGCTCGACAAGTTCGGTTTAATCGGGTTTATAGCATTGATTATTATGTTGTTCGCCTGTCTAAAGACGGGATTCCAAATGGCACGAGGTAATATGCCATATTTGTCGTATTACGGCACATTAGCTTTCTTGTTCACGGTCGGTGTGAGCGCCTGCAGCGTATTCGTGCCGACATTCCTGCATGACCGTTCAGGACCCTTTTTTATTTGCCCTTTTATTATAATAGCAAACCGATACATCATTGAATCCAATTTGCAGGATGAGAATTTCTACGCCGAAGACGTATTAAACGACGAAGTCCTTTTAACTTAGCCAATTATTTCGGGTCTTTTTTAATTCCAGGCAAAACAACAATGGCTTCCATGCAAACTATCCGTGACTGCGTTAAGGGCTTAAAGCTCTTCTTGTGCAATAAGGTGATTAACAGGATACCATTTGCCTGTATAAGAATTCCCCTCTTAAGGTGCTATATCACCATCGGTAAAGATTCAAATGTAATGACGAACGTACAAATTCTCAACGGTTCGCTGAGCAGGTCCCAGATTGTCATAGGCAATAATTCTGTTGTTAACTCCTATTGTCTGCTGGATGGCCGAATAGGAAGTATCCGAATCGGCAATTGTGTTGACATAGCCAGAGATACCTTCATCTTTACGCGGGAACATGATCCTAATTCAGACGACCACGGAGGAAGAAGCGCGGATGTAATAATCGAAGATTATGTTTGGATTGCTGCCCGTGCGATTATCTTACCCGGCGTGACAATAGGGCGAGGAGCGGTTGTTGCCGCGGGAGCAGTAGTAACCAAAAATGTGCCTCCCATGACTATTGTAGCAGGTGTGCCGGCCCGCAAGATTGGCGAGAGAAAATCTAAGCTGCAATACAAAATTAAGCACTTTCCTTTCTTCGAATGATAACTGATGCCGGTGTGAAGATGGAAAGAATGGCAATAAAAATCTGAGATGCTGTGACGAAACTCAGGCAGTTGTTAAGGTAAACGGCGTTTTATGATCCAATTAAGGATGCAAAGCGTCTTATTAAAAGCAAAAGGAAAGAAACTATGAAACTAATGTACAGATGCGCGCGATTACCAAAGGGTGAAGAGCAACTATTGAAAAACATAAACTCTGCGGCAGAGAGGCTATTTAACAAGTTGAAATCTTATGATGTTAACGCTGTGAACATATCCGATTTTATTAAGCATTATTTTGGAGATAAACTAACTTGTCTGCCTGCCAATTTGAAGCTAAACGCATATCTTTTGGCATTGTCTCTTGCAAAGTCTGAAACACCAATAGATAAATTTATTTTCCTCGATTATGGGGGCGGATCGGGAATGCTGTCTTTATTAGCCAAGGAATTAGGTATAGGAACTGTAATATACATTGATATTAATCCTGTTTGTTGCCATGATGCTAAAGAAATAGCAAAATCTGTTGGGAATGAAGCGGATTATTATATATGTGGAGATATTGATGATGTGATTGCATTCCTGAGGGGAAAAAATATCAGCTGTAATGCAATTTCATCTTTTGACGCTCTTGAGCACATATATGACATTGAATCTTTTTTGGAAAAACTTCAATTTCTTTCAAACAACACTTTGACCGTAGCCGTGGCATCTGGAGCTAATACCTTTAATCCAAGGATGAGAAAGGAATTGATGAGACGGCAACTTATAGCAGAGTACGAAGATAAGGAAAGAGTGTGGGGGTGGGATGAAAGAGATTGCTCTAAAGCTCTTTTGCATGCGAGAAAAGATATAATTCTCAAATATCTTCAATCACTTAACAGGAAATTAGATAATAATGAAGTGGAAAAACTGGCAAGGAACACACGAGGTATGATAAAAGCTGATATTCAAAAAAGTGTAGATGATTATCTAAAGACGGGAAAGCTGCCTCAAGAACCAAGCCATCCGACCAATACATGTGACCCATATACAGGTAATTGGGCAGAGCATTTAATGGATTTAAATAATTTAGTCCGAATTTTATCGAATACCGGATTTAAAGTGGAGCTATTAGCTGGTTACTATTCTGGAAGCTCAAAAAACATGATTACGAGATCTTTAGGTGGTTTCTTGAATATATTTATTAGCGTATTGAAAAAGCAGGGCATTAAAATATCACCATTTTTTACAATTTATGGAACCAAAAAATATAGCAGTATATAAGCAGGTCAAAAAACGGCCGAAGTTTGTTTTAACCAAGAGCGTTTTGACAATTGTTAGTTACATAAGAATATTTATTGAAGTTATTAAGCTGTTAATAGAGATTCGTCGATATTCGCCAAACAATGTAACGGGCCAATTAATACCGTGCTGTAATTAGTAACCGTTCACGGTTACTCTTTGGTTTTGGTTTGAACAACTTATATTATAACCGCAGTGGCGGAAAATTAAATGGCGGTTATCATAACCAGGAAAAAATAATCAAGTATGTGGAAGTCGTTATATATAATAATTGGTTCGGCAAGGTTAATACCACACTTGCTGTGTTATCTTATATCACAAAACAGAACAATTATTACATATGACCTCGAAAGATGGTATCAACTATTACGCAACCGAAAAATTACGGATTTAATGAGAAATGTTTTCGCGTTTATAGAGATAATGTCACTTTATCCCGAATTCCGGAACCTTTTTTATAAACGGATTGGTCGGATTTCATATTTATTAAAATGGCTATGCCGCCCGCTGCCTACATTATATTTATCTACTAAGGAGATCGGACCAGGATTATTTTTGCAACATTCTTTCAGTACAATGATTGCGGCAAAACGCGTGGGTAGTAACTGTTGGATAAATCAGCAGGTGACTATCGGGTACTCAAACTCTACCGATTGCCCAACGATTGGCAACAATGTAACTATTTACGCCGGCGCTAAAGTTATAGGCAAGGTGACTGTTGGCGACAACTGCGTAATAGGAGCTAATGCTGTGGTTGTTAAAGATATTCCACCAAATTGTACTGTTGTAGGAGTACCGGCCTATATTGTAAGGAAAAATGGCATTAGGGTAACGGAGGCACTCAAATAGGGGGGAAAGCAATTGGGAAGGAAAGGTGGGATTCTTTTTATTAGAACAAAGCTAAATAAATGGGTAAATCGACCTTAATAAGAGTCAAGCGATGTCATGAGCTGGGTAACGTAATACTTTTATTATCTGCCTTGGATTATCTTTACGACCAGGGTACTGTGGTTATAAAGCTGAAACAGCTTACCCAGAACATCTTACCACTTACGGAGCAAAGATAAAATAGTGGTTTTATGTGGCGGCAATTTTATTTAATACTGGTTTTTTGCACAAGGGAACTATGAAGAGAACATATTGTTGGCAGATCGGGCAGAACTATTCACTAAATCAGAAGAATAAAAACATATCATATTTCGTAACAATATGGTTTTAAAATGAAAGACAACATGATAAGTCAGATAAAATATAACTGTCGATATTTCGATGGTTCTAAACCCTGTAAGCACCATAAGAAGAACGGCGTTTTTTGCGACAAGTGCAGCTTTTTTGATCGAGTGAAGACCAGGATATTAATTATTAAATTTGCTGCTGTTGGAGATGTTTTGCGCACGACATCAATTCTGCCGGCATTAAAACAGAAATACGATCAAAGTCTTATATACTGGATTACTTCAAAATCAGCAACGCCTATTTTGAATAATAATCCCCATGTTGACAAAGTCTGGGCTGATCCAGAAGAATATATTCCGTTTTTGTCCAGTATGATATTCGATGTGGTTATCAATCTTGATGCGGATATGAAAAGCAGCGCGATAGCTTCTGTTGCTTCAGCTAAACAAAAAAAGGGCTTTGTGTTAGACAAAAAAGGGTATATTAAACCTGCTGACAACAAAGCTGAAACCTGGTTTATGCTGGGAATTAATGATCATCTTAAAAAAGCTAATGAAAAAAACTATTTTGAACACATATATAAGATAATAGGACTGAAGGGTCCTATTCATAAGCCCATATTGTATTTAACAGATTCGGAAAAGATATTTGCGAAAGATTTTTTTGCCAAACATCAATTGCAACGATATAAAAAGCTTCTTGGTGTAAATACAGGCTCAGGGCCAAGATGGCCGCTTAAAAAATGGACCTTTGAAAATCATGTATTACTGATGGAGCGGATAATAAAGAATAATCCAGAGGTTGGAATTGTTTTGTTTGGCGGCCCCGAGGAAAGGGAATTCAATAGTCGATTGAAGACGGCTTTGGATGCAAGAATTATAGATACAGGAACAGAAAATTCTTTAAGGGAATTCTTTTCCCTGATAGATATTGTTGATGTATTGCTTACACCTGACAGCTTGGGTATGCATGTGGGAATCGCACTGGATAAGGATGTGATTGTTTATACAGGCCCAACATCTTATACAGAGATAGATGTATTTGGGAAAGGAGAAGTTATTCATTCTGACATTGATTGTCTTGTGTGCTATTTGAACTTTTGTGACAAAAAAAACAACTGTATGGACAGCCTTGAAGTTGACCAGGTTTATAACACTTTGCAAAGGTTTCTGTAATAATTTACCATATCATTACTTACGGTCTGGCGGCACAATAAATCAGTATCTCAAGAGGAATTGGCATGAAAAAGCTGCTTTATATTTGTCCAGCTGGTTTCTTGGACCATGAATTTGGTATTTTAAGAGGACTTAATAAGCATTTTAATCTTCACTGGATTGTTATATTTAATAATCATTTGAATTATCACTATGCTCCAAACGATATTTTCAATTTTTGTACAGAGAATAATATCAGCGTAGAAATCTTTACGCAGTCAGCCCGTGCCAGGAATCCAAACAGGATTATTTCATGTTTTCGTTTGTTGCAGAAAGTCAAGGGATTCAAGCCGGACCTGATTTATGTTGAAACATTTACTGATCCTTATTTTTTGATTTTGACCAGGCTGTTTTTGGATTACAGGAAAGTAGTGGTTGGTATGCACGATGTTGTATTTCACAAGAAATTCGGGTCGATTTTTAACAAACTCACAGACGAGTTATGCTATCGCCTATTTAGCAACTTTCATATTTTTTCCAACAACCAAAAAGATGTGCTTATTCGCAAATATCCAAACAAGAATGTATTTGTTGCCCGGTTATTCCTGAATATATTTCTTAAAAATATCGGTTTACAACCCGACAACAAAGACGACTCTCCCATATCAAATAAGGTAAAATTCCTTTTTTTCGGCATTGTTCGTTACAATAAAGGTCTTAATTTTCTGATTGAAGCTGGAAACAAACTGGCAAAAGAATACAATAATTTTAAGATAACTGTCGCAGGTAAATGTGAAAATCCAGATTACTATACCAGTTTGGTTGAAGAACAGGATGCTTTCGAAATAAAGTTATATCAAATTCCTGAGAAACAGGTTCCGCTATTATTCAGCCAGGCAGATTTTATGGTTCTGCCCTATCGTGATGTTACACAGAGCGGGCCTCTATTGATAGCATTTAGATATAATGTTCCCATAATCGCCAGCGACCTTCCTGGCTTTAGAGAATATATCACAAATGGGAGGGAAGGTTTTCTTTTTGAACCCGAAAACACAGACGCCTTGTATGAATGTATGAAAAAGATTATGCAGATGCGCCGCAAAGATGTAGAACAAATGAAAGCTAATGTTGCTGAGTATGTAAAAAAAGAAATAGATATTGATGATATCGTCCGTAGGTATGTGGCATTTTTAAATGAAACTGCTAATAACAATTGATACAGAATCTGATAACGCGTGGAACAGGCACGGCGGTATTGCAACCGAGAACGCAAAGTATTTGCCCCGTTTCCAGCAGCTGTGTGAACGATACGGTTTTAAGCCAACATATTTGACAGCGTATGAAATGGCGGCAGATGACTTTTTTGTTGAGTTTGCCAATAATGCGTTGAAACGAGGCATGTGCGAAATAGGGCTTCATCCGCATGCATGGACATCTCCTCCAATTGTTCCGCTAACTTCCGATGATATAGCATATAAGCCGTATTTGATTGAGTTTCCTGAAGATATTATGCGTGGAAAAATCAAGATACACACGGAGTTGCTGGAAGATAAATTCGGCGATAAGATGTATTCTCACCGAGCAGGCAGATGGGCTTTGAATGGAACATATGTTAAAATCTTGCGAGAATTCGGTTATATTGTGGACTGTTCCGTAACTCCAGGTCAAGTCTGGCCTCGGGGCGAAAGACCCAGAAGTGAATCACAGGCACCAGTTTTGGATTTTAGAAACTTTCCATCCGAAGCATATTTTCTCAACGCTGAAGATATTTCAAAACGCAATAGTGAAGGCTTACTGGAAGTGCCTATGACTATCATCCCGCATTACGGTAAAATACTGCTACGGCTATATTCTGCTATTCCGCAAAAACATATTCGGCAAGCAATGCGGGCGGTTTTGGGCAGGCCGGCCAGTTGGTGCAGACCACACAGAATATATCGCGAATTACTGCGTGTAGCTAAGTACAAAATTAAACAAAAGGCGGATTACATAATGTTTATGCTTCATTCATCGGAATTTATGCCCGGCGGCAACCCAACGTTTCGAAATGAAAAAGACATTGAAATGCTTTATGAAGATATTGAGCAGTTCTTCGATTTCCTGAAAAACAACGGGGTAAAAGGGGTGACTTGTCGGCAATATTATGAGCATTTTGTGAGTCAAATAACGTAAGTTGTGAGAGAGTGAAATGTCGATAACAGTATTATATAAAAAATTTAGCCTAATTCCTATAACAGTAAAGTGGTTTAACACTGAGCCTGCTTTTGAATATGACGCAAAAAGCTTATTTTATATTTTACGACAAAGTAATCCTCTTGACGACATAAAACATTACCCCTGTGTTAAGGAATACAAGTCAACTACAAGTATAATCGACTTGACACTACCAGAGGAACAACTGTGGGAAACTCTTGATCCCAAATCATGCCGGTATGAAATACGCAAAGTGCTGAAGATGCTTGATGGTGGGGAAAATGTGGAAATAAGAAACGACTCAGATTTAAAACAGTTCCTGAATCTGGCCAATAATTATATCCGTAAAAAAGGATACTCCAAACCTCTTACGCTAAATCACTTTCAAAGATATATCGAGAACAATTGTGGAGAGCTGATTACCCTTTACCATAATGGCAGACTAATCGGCGGAAACTTTTACATAATGGACCATCCGTCCAGAGTAAGGCTGCTTTACTCATTTAACGATCGATTTGAGGCTGAGCAGTTACAAAAGCTATCGGGCCCCTTAATGAGATATTTGCATTGGCAGACTATGGTGAAAAAGTATAAAAAAAATGGTTTTCTTAAGTACGATATGGGAGGTGTCGATCTAAGTCCAGATGCTGAAACGCACGGCATATCTAAATTCAAGCTCAGTTTTGGCGGCAAAGTTATTGAAGAATATAATTACGTATTCACGCGCAGCAGAGCCATTGCGATTGCCTATAATGCTTTTTGTAAGTTCATAAAAAGATAAACCAAGGTATAAGTCCAGCACGAGTTCAATTTCAAATAATAAAATGAAAGTGTTTCATATTCTAAGTAATCCTGGTATTGGCGGTATTGAGGGGATGCTCTCTGAATTGATACCTAAAATTGATAAAAACAGATGTGATATGCGTGTGGTTAATATGCGTAGCGAATCAAAAGCTTATCATCTCTGGGATAAAACAAATGTGCCCTATTGCAAGCTCAAAACACCAAGCAAGTTATTATTAGGCAGTATTTTTGGTTTGATAAAATTGCTGCGTAAGGAAAGGCCGGATATTTTAGAGATATATGGCTTGAGAGCCAACATAATCGGACGTCTGGCCGGTAAGCTTGCGGGCGTGCCAGTTATTATTACGGGTGTTCTGAGTACGGACGACTGGCGCAAATGGTATCATGTATGGCTCGACAGGGCAACCGGTTGGGTTGTGGACAGCTGGATTGCCAACTCGCAGGCTTGTAAAAAAAGCATTGTCGATCGCGAAAAATATCCTCCTGAACGTATTAGTGTTATATATGATGGGATTGATATATCATATTGGACAAAAGCTGATGGAACTTCTGATAGAGAAAGATTACGCAGAGAATGGGGCTTTTCTGAAGATAATGTTGTTTTTGTTACGGTTGCGAATCTTCGCCCCGACAAAGGGGTCCAGTTTTTAATTGAGGCAATACCAGCGGTGCTTGATAAACAGCCGAAGTCACGCTTTGTTCTGGTGGGCAGCGACTGGATGGGTGGCAAATTACAAAATAGGTGCAAACAACTGGGTATCGAAAACGCGGTTACTTTTACCGGATTTAGGCGAGATATTCATGCCATTTATCAGGCAGTCGACGCTGCTGTGTTGCCTTCTCTTCGTGAAGGTTTGCCTATATGCTTGATTGAGGCAATGAGTATGGAATTGCCCATAGTTGCAAGTATGGTGAGCGGAATACCAGAATTGGTGGTAGAAGGACAGACCGGCCTGCTTGTTCCTTCGGGAAATATAGAGGCGCTGACAAATGCTTTGCAGGACATTGAACAGAATGAAATAATGAGAATGGAAATGGGTAAGGCGGGCAAAAAGAGGGTTCATGAGAATTTTACTATTGAGCGGATGGCTAAGGAGCTAATCGAATATTATGAGAAAAAACTTACAGAAGCAATAAAGTAAAAGGCGACTATGGGTAAAGATAAATATATACTGATAATTTTATTATCTATTCAACCTTTGCTTTTTGCCAATGTCTATTACGTCAGTCCCACAGGTAACGATTCTGACGAAGGAAGTATTAATCGCACCTTTGCGACAATTCAGCAGGCGATTAATAAGGCCAGAAATGGCGAACCAAACAATTATGATATTGTAAGAGTTAAAAAAGGAGTGTATTTCACGGAACCGATCTACTTTAATCATGATAATCAGGGCTTATTTATTGAAGATGGCACAACGATTATCGCTAAAAGCAATAAAGGTTTCAATAATAATGGGCCTTTCAGCGCGCCTGGCGCAACACTTTTCAATATTAAAGACAGGAATAATATATCTATACTGGCCTACGGCGTAACTATTCAGATGCGAAAAGAGGAGTATGAAAAACTTCCAGGAGAATGGCGCGCCTGTATAACGCTATTTGGATGCTCAAATGTACAGTTGCTTGGATTAACTTTGAAGGATGCGGGAGGCGATGGAATTGATATAAGCCCAGGTACCCATCAGGAGTATTGTAAGGATATTTTAATAAAAGATATAACCTGTGATAATAACATGAGGAATGCCATTTCCGTGATCAGTGTTGATGGCCTGAAAATAGAAAATTGCGTTCTTAAAAATACCAACGGTAAAAAACCTGGCGCCGGGATAGATTTGGAACCAAATAAGTTTATTCATAGACTGAATCATATAGTTATCAGCAATACGCTTGTGTTTGGTAATGAAGGTTACGCTATAATAATATATCCGGTGATGTTAAGAAATACGGATAAAACTACTAGGAAGAAATATATTGATGTCTTGTTTGAAAACGTGACTGTGCGGGATGGGCAAGGGGTTTATGTGTCTTATTTTAGTGATGATGGGCCAGATGGAGTCATTAAATTTAAAAATCTTCTGGTTGAAAATACAACATTTGGGACGTGGATAGGAAAATCTTCGAAATACCTCGATTTGATATTCGAAGACTGCACATGGAGAAATATCAAAAAGGAAAACCCGCCATTGTCTATATTTAGAAATGACGAGAATACCGTTAGGCCTGGGGGCATTAAATTCAACAGGTGTAAAATATTTGATAGTTTTGGCCGTCCCGTAATAATATACAGCGGAGGGAATCCTTTATATGATATACATGGTGACATAGATGTAAATAGTATCAATTACAATGGCCCCCTTGTTGATTGGAGGAAAGCCGAGTTGGTAAATGTAGATATAGTTGTAAAAAGCGACTCTCCTGCGGGGTCTGGAATAAAATAAACATATAGCACATGAAGTACCCAAAAGGCAAAATTGCGGTTGTGGCAGCGATAAGCGGGACGCTCGGAAAATTGCTTTTTGCGCAAATTAAAAGTGCGCAACAGGCGGGTTTTCAAGTACATGGGTTGTGCGCTCGGGGAAATGATTTTGATATGTTACAAAAAAACGGCGTTTTGATGTATAATCTTCGTATAAAGCGTTCCATAAGTCCTTTCAGCGACCTTGTGACGATTTGGGATATGTACAGGTATTTCAGACGAGAGAAAATCACGATAGTCCATACGCACACCCCAAAGGCCGGTTTGTTGGGACAGCTTGCTGCCAAGCTGGCGGGCGTGCCAATAATAATAAATACCGTTCATGGTTATTACTTTCACGAAAATATGAAACCGTTAACTAGGTGGTTCTATATTTTTATGGAATGGATTTCAGCAAGGTGTTCAACAATGATACTTAGCCAGAATCCCGAAGACGTTGAAACGGCCATAAAGCTTGGTATATGTAAGCATAATAAAATAAAACTGCTTGGCAATGGCGTCGATTTATTTAAATTCGAACCATCTCGATTTGATAGTGATTGTAGAAATAAGAAGAGAAGAGAAATAGGTCTGCCGGAAGACGCTATTGTTGTTGGTATAATCGGACGTTTGGTTAAGGAAAAAGGATACCTCGAACTTTATGAGGCCATAAAAACTCTAATATCAACCTACGATAAAGTGTGGCTGATTATAATTGGCATTAAAGAACCGGAAAAGGCGGACAGGATTTCTCACGATGCTTTTGTAAAATATGGTATTGCCCACCGAACTCTATGGTTGGGCAGACGCGATGATATACCTGAGTTGCTTAGCTGCTGTGACATATATACATTACCTTCGTGGCGAGAAGGGTTTCCCCGTTCTGCGATAGAGGCCGCTGCGATGGCGCTGCCGATAGTAGCGACTAACATACGTGGTTGTCGGCAGGTTGTTGCAGACGGCATTAATGGTTTCTTGGTGCCTGTTCATGATGTGCGTCAGCTTGAAGCAGCATTAAAAAAACTTATTGATGATCCAGAGATGAGACACAATATGGGATGCGCTGGATATCATAAAGCCAGGAAAGAATTTGACGAAAGGCGGGTATGTAAAATAGTTATTGAAACCTACAATCACCTGTTATCTGCTAAGGGTCTTCCTCCTTTACTGAGGTTGGGAAATGGCTTGTATTAACAAAAAAATACCCTGTTATTTTATTTGCGGCGGTCTTTCGATGAGAAGATTATGGCTGAGAAGCATATTCAGTTTTACGAGAGCATGATAGGTCGTAAAGGTAAAAATTAATATGCGTAATATCAACAACAATAAATCTGTTATAATATTTTTCGTTGCCGCTATCGCAGTTATCACCTTGGTAATGATAGCGAGCAGGCGAAACTCCCTGCTGGCCTACGAGTTGCGTTTTCCTTTCAATAACGGCGTGGCAGAGCTGTCGAGCAATAATGATTCGATTGCAGCCGCCTGTCAGGATGGAAAATTCTATGTTTGGGAATGGTCGAAGCCGGCCCAAAAACCGCAGATTTTGACTTTAGATTCAGACCAGGCATTTGTAACAAACTCGGGCCTTGTGATTTCACTGAAGCGATCACAACCGAAAGCCATTGTAATCACCGATATGCACAATCAACAGCAGCTCAGGGATATTTCACTGAAACCCGATATTAACCGCGCTTTGATGGGAGCAAGCCGCGACAAAAATTATGTAGTAGCATCACTGAGCCGTTTAGTCGGCAATAACGGTTCCATGGAAAACTATCAACTTGTGACCGTGGACCCGAATCTTGGTCGTGTCGAAACGGTAGCGGAAATCACCCCATCCTCGGCGACCCAGTTGTTTAAGGTGGCAGTATCCGACGATGACTCTCTGGCGCTGATGACGGGCGAGCAGGATAAAAAGGGATGGATTGTGCTTGTCGATGTAAAAAACCGTAAGGTGGTATGGGAAAAGCAGGTTACGGATGTCGAGAGATTTCACAGCGGCGCCTTTTCACCGGATGGGAATCTCATTTACGCAAGAGGCAGCGACGGCGACATCTGGAAGATAGAGACGCTTTCCGGAAAAATCACTGGACGCCTGAAACCGCTGATCGAAAACCAGAAAAGCACTGTGGGACAACACTCGACCCAGGATATGGTGATAAGTTCGGATGGTCGGGTTGTTGCTTCGATAGTTTTCAAAACCCTTTATATGTGGGACACTCAAACCGGCAAAATAATTTTCAACCTGGCGCCGGGTCATATAATTGAAAGCGGGCTTATTTTCTCCCCGGACGGGCGATTCGCGGCCACTTCGGCCATGCGCCAGGGAGGAACAATAAAAATATGGCGCGTGCCTGAACATTAAGCAAGAAAAATGAACAATAACCAAAAAAACGTTGGTCTCCTTAAAGTATCGATGTCGAATAAGAAACTATATACGATATAACAACTAATTAATTTGCTAATAATCAAGTTTTTACAGAGAAAGGCAGCGCATTGAACGAGAAAACTACTATAGCATTTTTAGGGGACACTTTCCTGGGGGATAATCCTCGAGTATCTTTATCCCCACAGGTAAATGATATTTTTAAAAGCGCCGATTTAGTCGTAGCTAACCTGGAAAGTCCATTGACCAAACACGAGTGTTCGACATATGGCAAGATTTGCCTTAGGTCCGCACCGAAAACTGCAAAAATTCTGAAATCATGGCATATAGATTTAGTTTCATTGGCTAATAATCACATTTTTGATTATGGCTTACAGGGATTTGAAGATACCTGTCATGCACTTTCTGAGTCTGGCATTTCATATATTGGCGCTGGGAAAAACTTGGCTGAAGCCTCAAATCCTAAGATATTAGACGTAAATCATCTCAAAATTGGTTTTCTATCATATTCCTGTAGATATCATAAACCTCAACATGCAAAGGAGAATGCTTTCGGCGTTGCTCCATTTAGTGAACAGCTTGTAATCTCTCAGGTTAAATATTTGAATAAAAAAGCAGATTTGGTGATTGTTCAGCCGCATTGGGGATTCGGTGAGTATGATATGCCAGTCCCTAAAGAAATGGTTTTAGGAGCCAAAATTCTTGAAGCAGGAGCTGATGCCGTAATCGGTCATCATGCTCATGTTGTGCAAGGAATAAGGCGATTTGGAAATAAGATAATTGCATATAATCTGGGCGATTTTATTTTCCAAGATTATATGGATCGTGGTTCAGTTGTACACCCTCACGGGGAAAATTTAGAAGGGATTGTATTACTTTTGCATTTACGAAAAGACGGCATCTCGGATTATCAGGTATTCTTTACATTACAGCAGAATCTTGAAGTTGTACTTGATAACACATCAGAAAGAACCAAAAAGTTCACTAGACGCTGTGATTCTCTTTCGAGTTCTAACTACCCCGCTGCCTGGCGGCGTTGTGTTACAAGGTATATAATACACAGGATACTTTATTGGATAAACATTTTTAATTGGCGAAAAATCGACAAAAACACAATAGCCGGCATCTGGAAATTAACCAAATTCCTTTTTAGTAGCAGGGGAAAAAATAAAGAAAATCCCGCAGAGTAAACTTACTAATGCAATCCAACTTTTAATTTAGAGCAGAATCATTGAAAAGTAACACCAGCGACAGCAATAAAAAAAAGAAAAAAATTCCATTCCTTTTTAAAGCGGTTTTTGATTGTTATCGCAGCATGGATGTTCGCATCGAACCTTCGCTCTCATCTTGGATATAAAATAACGGGTCGTGTTTGTTATGATTGCGGTTGAGATAAAACTGGCCCACAAAAGGCTTGACTTTTTCATCGGATTCTGCTTTTCTGTTAACAACCAGTTTTAAAGTAACAAGCAAAACAGGACTCCTAAAAATTTATGATTTTTCAATAATTTTTGTATTTGAAGGAGATTTAAATGTTCCCGGAATTACTTAGACGAGCCGTTTTCTGGGGTTATGATTTCAGCAAAGGATCTCTTATTGCCGGACATATAAGCGATTTGAAGAGGGTCTTTGCAAATCCGCAGGATTCGCAGCAACTGGCAAAGCAAAGACTTGATAATATACTCAATCACGCTTGCGAGACAACACGTTTCTACAAACAATTCAAAGGAGCAAGCCTTAAAGACTTTCCGGTTATTCAAAAACAAACTGTCAAAGAAAACTACGAAGATTTCTTTTCTTCGAAATATGATAGGAAGAACTTGGTGTCGACAACGACGAGTGGTTCATATGGGACACCTTTCAAGTTTTATCAAACTAAGGACAAGCGAGCGCGTCATACCGCAGAGGTTATATTCTTCAACGGCTGGGCAGGTTATCGAGTCGGAATGCGTTATGCACAGGTTCGGGTATATCCTCGCAGCAAATGGCTGCTCTTTATGCAAAACGGTGCTCTGATGAATCCAAGCACAATCGACGAAAGGTGGCTTGAACAGCAGCGCCAGTCTCTTAAAAGTCAGAAGATACGGTTTATCATTGGTTATCCGTCCGCGGTTGGACCGCTTGCAGAATACTGCAGGATGAAGGGCGATCGACCGGATGATTTCCTCATCGAGGGCATAATAACTGGAGCAGAGTCGCTCACCTCCGTAGCCAAGGAAAAACTTGAGGAGGTATTTGGGGGGATGGTGCTGGACCGCTATTCTTCGAATGAGTTTGGTGTTATGTCTCATGAATGTGCAAAGTGCAAAACACATCATATTAATATAGGGAGCCACAAGCTGGAGTTGCTCGCAATAGATCGGGATGAGCCGGCGGAAGCCGGAGCAGTCGGCCGAATTGTTGTGACGGACTACTTTTCTCACGCGATGCCTCTGATTCGTTATGACACGGGCGACCTTGCCCGCCTCGGGCCGGAGTGTAAATGTGGCCTTAGTATACCGACGTTGAAAAATATTGAGGGACGAACGATAGAGGTTTTATACGACCCGGACGGCAGGATGGTAAACGCGATTGTGTTTGACAGAGAAACAAAGGACTTGGAGGGGATTCTGAGATTTCAAATGATACAAAAAAGCAGGGATGGCTATGTTTGCCGACTTCACGTAATGCCGTCATTTCAGCAGGGCGATTTAATACGAGAGCGATTCCAGCAAGCACTTGGACCTGATGCCAAAATAACATATGAATATGTCGATTCTATTCCTCCTTTGCCCTCGGGCAAAAGGCCTTATGTTATCAATGAATATAAAAAATTATGAGATAATTAATAACTGATAAAATGAAACTATTTCCGCTTTTTATTAAAATGCTAACTGACTTTTTTGCGTCGCTGGTTGGCATTGTTATTTTAAGTCCGTTATTGTTGTGCATAGCGATATCGATAAAGCTGACAAGCAAAGGCCCAGTATTTTTTCGGCAGAACCGCATAGGCAGATACGGAAAGATATTCAAGCTGTACAAGTTCAGGACAATGGTGGTGGGGGCGGAGAACATTGGAGCCGGCCTTTCGGTTACAGGCAACGATGCGCGTATAACAAAAATAGGGGCGATATTAAGAAAAACAAGCATGGATGAGCTACCGCAGCTTTTTAATGTTCTTAAAGGCGACATATCTCTTGTAGGGCCTCGCCCCACAGTCCCTCAGCATCTGGAGCATTACGGCGAGTTTGAACGCCGCCGGCTTGAGGTCAAGCCGGGAATCACAGGCCTTGCCATGGTTAGAGGCCGGGGTTCCGTGCCCTGGTCGGTGCGGATAAAATACGACGTCGAATATATCGACAATTTCAGCTTGTGGCTCGATTTTAAGATACTTGTTCAAACATTATGGATAGTTATCGCACGCAAAAACGTTTATTATGACTATGAAAAGAAAGGGCCTGCCTTCGATCTTGTCAAGCCGGTGGAAAAATCGGATTGTAGTGAGCAGTAAATTTTGAAAACATTGACTCGGCAGGGATATTAATGAAAGAAGAGAAAAAAGTGATAATCAGAGGCCAGCGTATTCAGCTGCGCAAAACAGTCAGAGAAGATATGGAGTTGAAAGTCAGGTGGTATAACGACCCGGAAGTCAACAAGACACTGGTACTTCCTGAAAAGCTTGAATTGAAGAAGACGTATGAATGGTTTGAACGGGTTCAACAGGGCGACAGTCGCGAAGATTGGATAATTGAGACGTTGGACGGAAAAGCAATAGGACTCATAGGCATAAAGGAAATAAATGAAAATAACAAATCGGGCTTATTATACATAGTCATCGGTGACAAAAATTACTGGGGAAAGGGTTTGGGCTATGAGGCAGAACTGTTGGCAATACATTACGGGTTTAAGCATCTTAAACTTCACAGAGTACTGGGGGGAGCCCTTGAAAACAATCCGGCAAGCATTGCCGTAATAAACAAAATAGGATTTCACCATGACGGGACATCGAGAGACGAATATTTTGCAGATGGCATGTATTATGATTTTCATCGATACAGTATTTTGGAAGACGAGTTTTATCAGAAGCATCCTGAGTTAAAAGAAAGGCCTTAAGTCAAACATAACATGGAGATAGGCGCAGTGAATTCAATCAAAACAGTAGCTATTCTCGGCGCAAGCGGCACCGTAGGCAGTTTGTCCGGCGGGTTAATGGCGCAGAATGGCTTAAAGGTGTATTTTTTGAGCCGAACACAACAGGGTTCGGAACGAGGACTGCAAAAGGCGATATCTCAGGCCCGTTCGGAATTGATAGCACACAACATTGTGTGCGGCGACTATGAACATCTGCTTAAAGAGGCCGTTGCTGAAGCCGACTGGGTGGTTGAAGCGGTAGCCGAAGATGTCGGCATAAAGCAGCAGATGCATGAGCGGGTCGAGGTATATAAAAAACCACAGACGATTGTCAGTTCTACGACATCGAGCTTGCCATTGTCGGAGCTGGTGAAAGGACGAAGCGCTGAGTTCAAAAAGAATTTTCTTTCGACGCATTTTTATAACCCACCCGGAAGAATGCCTGCCTGTGAGATAACTGGTATAGAAGAAACAGATCCGGCCATCGTTGATTTTATGAAGGTTTTTTTGGTCAACCAGCTTCGTCGCGCGATTATCCCCGTGAAAAATATCCCGGCGTTTGCAGGCAACCGGATTGGCTTTGTGCTTTTTGGCCGAATTACATCCCTTGTCCTCGAATTCGGCGTGGAAATGACGGACTACCTGATTGGACCGTACACCGGCCGTCTTATGGCACCTTTAGCGACAATCGATTTGGTCGGGCTGGATATCCACAAGGCGATTATCGACAGTTTGAATAAACATACCAAGGACGCGATGCACAGCTGGCTTGCCGTCCCGGGCTATATCAACACGATGCTCCAGCGTAAGCTGCTTGGCTACAAAACCAAAGGTGGTTTTTACAAGAAGCTGGAAAGCGGCAAATATGTGTTTTTTGACCCCGCCACTTGCGATTATATTCCTGCTATAGAGCCGCACGTGGCATTTGTGGAAAAGGCAAAGCATTTTACTCGTATGGGTATGTACAGAGAGGCCTTTGAGACGATTCTATCGGCCCAGGGCAGAGAAGCCGAGGTTGTTAAGAATATCCTATGTGCTTATGTTGCTTATTCGTATTCTCTCGTTGGCGAAGTTACCGACAGCCGAGTGGGCATAGAAGGCATTGACGATGTGATGTCTTATGGATTCCACTGGGCGGCGCCGAGCATTATAGTTGAGGTTCTCGGCGGCCCCGATGCAACGGCTCGATTGCTTTCCCAAAATGGTTTTGAGATTCCCGATGCGCTCAAAGCAGGGCTAAAATCACACTTCAACATCATAAACTCCGGCAAATACTTCGTAGCAAAATAAACGTATAAGAGAGTAGGCAGATGAAAAACGATGCGGTTTATATTATCGGTGGTTATCAAACGGATTTTGCCCGCAACTGGGCAAGAGAAAATAAACACATAGCTGCGATGATGCGTGAGGCATATCAGGGCAGCGTCGAGGCAACAAAACTTGACGCCGGTGATATTAAAGCGGCATTCATCGGCAACTTCGCGGGCGAGTTGTATTGCACCCAGGGGCATTTGGGTGCGTTCTTCGTCGATTTTGACCGACGGTTTGCGGGCCTGCCTACAATGAGGTTCGAAGCCGCCTGTGCCTCCGGTGCAATGGCATTATTGTCCGCGATGGCGCATATTGAGGCGGGAATTTACGATCTGATATGCGTTATAGGCGTTGAGCTGATGAAATCCGTGGATTCCGCCAAAGGCGGGGATTTTCTTGGGACTGCCGCCTGGTATGAAAAAGAGTGCGTCGGTATAGAGTTCCCGTTTCCCAAATTATTCGGCAAATTAGGCGATGAATACGATAAGAGATACAGGCTTGATAACAAATATCTCGCCCGGATTGCCGAGATAAACTATTCCAATGCGAAAAACAATCCCAATGCCCAGACCCGCGATTGGTATATGAGTTTTGACCACGCATGCACAACGGGAAAATACAATTCAGTCATCATCGGGAGAATCAAGGTTACAGATTGCTCCCAGATAACCGATGGCGCCGCGTGCCTTTATCTCGCTTCGCAAAGTTATGCTGCCAAATATGCCGCAAGCCGCGGTTTGAAGATTGATGGCATCCCAAAAATAGAGGGCTGGGGACATACCACCGCTCCTATGGAATTTGCCAGGAAAATCGCCGATTCCGCCAAAGGTCAATATGTTTTGCCGATGACTCGTAAAGCGATAACGGACGCGTATCATCGTGCCGGTATAAAAGATTGCTGGGAACTGGATGCGATTGAAACCCACGACTGCTTCACAACCTCAGAGTATATGGCGATAGACCACTTTGGCTTGACAAAACCGGGTGAATCCTGGAAAGCAATTGAAGATGGAATAATAGAAAAAGATGGCAAACTGCCGATTAATCCTTCGGGCGGACTCATCGGCTGTGGCCATCCCGTTGGAGCCACGGGCGTCAGACAACTGCTGGATGCTTACAAACAAGTCGCCGGCACAGCCGGGGAGTATCAGGTGCCGAATGCCAAACGGGTTGCCACGCTCAACATCGGCGGCAGCGCAACTACAAACGTCTGTTTCATCGTTGGGGGCAATGGCTGACCCTGTGCCCAACACAGAAGAAGCAGGCAGTACTTAACTACGATGTCCTGAATGTGTTGAAAAATAGAGAGCCCCTATCTATTAGGAAAAGCAAGTCAAAACTGTTGTATTACAAACAAGATTTTGGTGTTTTTATATTGAATCGTTCGATGATGTTGCCAAGTGTCTAATATGATAAACTATTAGTTCAAGGATAAAATTTATGTGTGGTTCTTGCGGGAAAGAGCTTGAGTCTTTAAAAAAGCTGTTACCACAAAATAGTCGGCAGGCATTTCTAATTTCATTCTTGCTTTGTTTTGTTTTGTGTTTTTTTATGCTTTTTGTGGTTTCGCCGCTTACAGGTTTGAGCAGCCATTTTGGTGAACGCAATGACGGCTATATCCAGCTTGCAAGAAGTCTTGTCGCCGGTTATGGGTATGTGTTTGAAAAAGATGGCCCCCCGGTTTTTCATCGGCCGCCATTATACCCTATATTCCTTGTGCCGATTGCGATTTTTCCGGAATCCCTGCAGCGATATCTTATTGTAATTCCACAGAGTCTCCTTGTTGGCTTTATTGGAATGATGATATTCAAGATAGCTAACAAGCTCTACAACCAGACCGTGGCAGTGGTTGCGCTTTTGCTTTTTTGGGTTAATCCTTGGGTGTACTGGAACGCGAAAAATCCTATGACTCCCATTTTGCAGACGGCTCTGTATCTGATATTTTCTTGTTTTGCGGCGGGTGAACTGCTATCTGTCTTTGGTTTACGGCAAGATACGCGTAAGTTAGGATTGCTGCTTCGTGGCCTTGTTATTGGCATTGTAGGGGCAGCTTTGGTACTTACACATCCGGCAATGCTGCCAGTTGTTTTTGTTTCTATATTTATCTTGGGTATTGTGGCCATTTTCAAAAACACAAAGCATCTGCTGACACCGCTGATAGCTGTAATGGTCGCGGTTTGCCTTATTGCTCCATGGACTTACAGAAACTGGGTTGTTTTTGGTAGATTCATCCCTGTGGGAGGCAACAGTGGGCTCGCGTATTTTAACGGTAATGTGCACTGGAATTTTATTGAACAACAACCCCAAAGACAAGGCGAAACTTATACTGCTGCGAGCCTGCGAGTTATGGGAATTGATGGAACAGAAGAAACCTATATATCCTGGCAAGGGTTTAAAGATGTCAAATATCAAGTATTTGCCAACAAGAAGATGGTCGAACATATTAAGAATCATCCGGCTTTACTCATAAAAAAAGTCATTGTAAACGCGATAGAATATTACTTCCCTGCTTTCACAAAACACTTTCTTGCTATAAAGAATGTAAGCACCGAGCAGTGGGTATTTACTATTTTTCATTTTTTTCTCTGGCTTTGGGCAATAGCGGGAGTCTTTTATTGTCGGTCAAAGGGGACGCTGCTTCTGGTTGGAATATTCATCTATGCTGTCTGGTATTTCCCTTTTGGCTCATTTATAGGGCATAATCTTTATACTTTCGGCACAATACCCCTTCTTTGCATTCTGTCGGCAACGGGAGTTGTGCGATTTTTCAACGGCATATCTTTGAAGTTGTGTTCAGGGCGTATATCCAAGAGTTGGGGCGGATAAATAAATACCGCAACATCGACAAATATGCTGCCCCTCCCCGTTAAGGAATAAGTCAAGGAATGGCAGTACTTCTTAATGAAATATCTGATTTACATAGAGAAAAATACGAGTCAGAAAGGCAGAAAGAAGGTTGAATAACTTTTTGCTGCACAAGAGATATTTGGGTGTATGCCTAGAGATGATCTGAAATCCAACATCTACAGATGAATACAAAATGCATAACAATTGCGATGCACTTATAGGATATGCGTGGTGCCGGTCGAGTTACGCGGCAATAAGAAGCTTGGCAAAGCTTGGTCTGCGGGTTGCCGCTGCAGACAGCACACGCCTTGGTATGGGCCAGTGTTCAAAATACACTTCGGCGTTTTACCGGCACTCAGATCCTCAGGCGGCCCCGGAGCAATTCGTGGAAGATATCGCGGATATACTTAAACGGTGCGGCGCTCATTTTTACCTACCAAGCCATGATGAGGGCGAGGTTATTGCAAAATTCCGAAACCGTTTGCCCGGCAATGTTATACTTCCACTTGCCGACTACGAGCTTTTGTCGCTGGCAAACGACAAGTTAAGAATGACAAAGTTCGCTTCAGATATCGGTGTTTCTACACCGAGGTTTGAACAAATAAAGCTGATAAAAGATGCTGGACGCATTATCAATGAAATGGGTGGAGAGGGCGTTATTAAACTTCTCCGCGGCAATAGCGCCAAGGGCGTCTTCTACCCCGCCGACGCTCGGCAGGCAGACGAAATAACACAAAATCTTATTACAAAATTCGGCCTCACCCCTGAGCGCTACCCGATTATTCAAGAGCGAGTAGAAGGCGAGGGCTGGGGAGTTTCCTGTCTCTATTGGGAAGGGAAACGAATCGCCTCGTTTACGCATCGACGTCTGCGGGAGAAAACGCTTACCGGCGGAACCAGCACGCTTCGAGAATCCGCACATAACCCGATTATGGAAGAATATGCGCA
The DNA here is from genome assembly GCA_903857265.1 of uncultured Phycisphaerales bacterium. Lineage (GTDB taxonomy): Bacteria > Planctomycetota > Phycisphaerae > Sedimentisphaerales > Anaerobacaceae > Fen-1362. Next base: position 23,895 of record CAIODZ010000056.1, on the reverse strand, counting down.
CCGTTTGCTGGATACCCTTCGATGGCATGGCCTGGCAATGGTGGAATTTAAATGGAATCCGCAGCTTAAGAAAGCGTGGTTTTTGGAGATAAACCCTCGGCTCTGGGGCAGTATCGCCCTGCCTATTGCCTGCGGGATTGACTTCCCGGCTTTAACTTACGTATGCGCCACCAGGGGCCCTGAGGCCGCCCTTAAAATGTGTGGCGATTATCCGGATGGCATCGTTGCTCGCTGGTATCTGGGCGACGTGATATTAAGTTTCAACCTTCTTGCAAAGGGTCGTTTTCGTGAGGCCCTTAGGTCCCTGTGGCCTGGTGGAAAAAATGTGTACGACGACATTCTTTGGGATGACATAAAGGCAAGTTTGGGTGAGTTTGCATCGTATTTTTTCCGCTTTGTCAAATCCGGCTCGACAAATCCCGTGGATCGCGGCGCTCTTGGGTAGCAATGTCCTCAAAGGTCTTGCGTGTCCCGGAAATAAATGCTAACAGACAAACTGTAATCGTTACGAACAGGATCTGAGGCGTTATTTAATTTTGCGGATTTGGCCGCCGCTGCACATAAAAGCGTTCTCCGCGAAATCTATCATCGGCTGGTCTTCAAAGCTGTCGGTATAGAAATTGGCGACCCGTATCTTGTCGCTGCCGAAATATGCAATCAGATTTTTAACTTTGCCCTCACCAAGATTAGCAGCGTCCGGCAGAAGTCCCCGCGGGTCAAAAGCGCTTATAATTGTAATATCCTTGCCGAAAGACATACGCGATATATACGCGTAAGGAGAAGCCGTACTTATAACGCCGCATTTGGATGCAATTAATCGCTCTAATACGCCAGCATTGATGTTTTCGTCGAATACCGATTTACAGATGTTACTTTTTTCTTCCCGGGTCAATTTTCCTTCGAAAATGCTTATGGCACGCGTCTTAAAATCATTATAAGACAGAACGCCTGTTTTTCTGAGAATGAGGACGCCAGCCAGAACACAAAGGGGGTTGAACCTGAATTTTTTAAGCAATAACAGCAGCGTTTTTTTGGTTATCTCGCGGAAGCTGTTGGCTTTGATAATAGTTCCGTCAAAGTCGAATACATCTATAACGTCAACCTGCATAAAGATTCCGTGAACTCCTGCAAATGGACAACTCCGGCGTCGTCAGTAATGTGTGTGTAGCTCGGACGGACCACTTTGAGCATCGCTGACGTTTTTTCGCTTTGCTCCTCGCAGGCCCTCCATTTTCAGAAAACCCATCCACCAAACAACTAAAAACGATACGACAAAAATCACAGTTAATGGAATTAGGTTATACGGCGTCGAAAGCATAGAGGTTAAAAGGCCCGCTAATGCATACAGGCCGGCCAGCAGATAGCATATACCAACCGTTCGTTTCAGGGATATGCCCCTGTCAATCATCTGGTCATAAATGTGGCCGCGGTCCGAGACAAACAATGGCCTTTTGTTGAGCAGTCGTCTTAACAAAGCGGTGCCTGTATCCACTATCGGCAGTCCGAACACTATTATAGCGGCAATCCACCATCGCGGAGCTTTACGGGCGAACATCATCATCATTGCTGCGACGACAAACCCGAGCAGCATGGAGCCCGCATCACCCATAAAAATCTTGGCGGGATACCGATTAAAGGGCAGAAAACCGAGAACTCCGCCTACCAGGGCAAGACAAACTACAACTCTGACAATATCACCCTGGTCGCTGAATGCGAAAGTGGAACGCTGGATCGCAAGCAAAAACATTCCGACTGTAATTATAACAGTTACTCCGCCGCAGAGACCATCAAGCCCGTCTAAAAGATTTAGCGAGTTGGTCGCGCCAATAACAAAAAAAATAACGACCGGAATACCAATCGCTATTTCGGTGGCATCCGACATCTGCCAGCCAAAAGGCCCGACAATTTCGCTAAAGTCCGGCAGGATTCCTGCCTGCATAATGGGCACAGCCGCAAGAATCTGACCGAGTATCTTTTTCGCAGGACTGATATTGAAAATGTCATCGATAATGCCAACGAAACAGGATATAGCGGCCCCGGCAATTACACCGAAAAACCGCCGCATTACTATTGGCAGAATGGGTTCATTGCGAACAAGATAAATACTGCACAATATACCGACGAAAAAACCGATTAACACCCCGACGCCGCCAAGGTAAGCAACGGGTTTTTTATGTGTTTTGACAAAGTCGTCCGGTTTGTCAACTATGTTGAACCGAAGCGCAATCGCTTTGCATAACCACGTGGCAATCAACGCACAGGCAAAAGACGATAACAGGACGGGCCAAAACTGAACAGACCAGTCGAGCGGCCTTTTAGGCCCAAGCAGTTCGTTTAACATATCGTTCACGCTAAATCCTCATTCAAGCACAAAACCTTCCATTGCCCATCATATAAGATTCTACAATTTTACGCTGACTCGTCCAGAAAAAACCTTTGCACACTATGCGATTTTGATATATAATCCGCGGGCAGATTAGTATGTGGTGGCTGCTGGGTGGAAAATTGCAATAAACAGCCGCCAGATGCGTCTAACAGTCCAGATTTATGCGTAATACAGGGAACGAATCGTAAATGCGTATTTTGCTTTCCAGCGTTGGGAGACGTGGTTATCTGGTAAAGTACTTCAAGCAGGCATTAGGAGATGCCGGCGAAGTATGGGGGTCGGACATCAGTCCTTATACCCCTGCGTTCCGATATTGCGACAATGTTATGCTGGCGCAGAAGGTGGAGGCAGCAGACTATGCCGATAAACTCCTCTCTCTGTGCATTAAAAACAAGATTGATATGGTCGTGCCGCTGATAGACCCTACTCTGGAAGTTCTTGCGCCACAGCGTGACGAGTTCCGCAGCAAAGGCATTATGGCGGTAGTTTCACCTGCCAAAACTATTGAAATCACTTTCGATAAATATCAAACTTATATTCACGCAAAACAGGCGGGTATTGCCACCCCTGAAACGGTTACGACTATAAAAGATGCCCTTAAGCTTATCGCCGATGGGAAACTGTCCTGGCCCGTTATGGTAAAGCCACGAAAGGGCAGCGCATCGATGTTTATCAATTGTTGTCACAATGAAAGCGAGCTGAAACTGGCATTTCAGAACTGCCCGAGGCCATTGATTCAGGAATTTGTTTCCGGCGAGGAATACGGTTACGATATCTTCTGCGACGGCGATTTCAAACCCGTTAGTGTTTTCTGCAAGCAGAAAATTGCTATGCGGGCAGGCGAAACTGATAAAGCGGTCAGCGTCAACGATAAAAAACTTATGGATTTGGGTGTTAAAATTGCCCAGGCCTTTCCCATGTTTGGGCCGGCCGATGCAGATGTCAAAATAGGTAAAAATGGCCCAATGTTGCTGGAGGTTAATCCGCGTTTTGGAGGCGGCTATCCCTGCTCGCATCTGTGCGGAGCCGATTTCCCCGCCAAGCTGATTGCCTTATGCAAAGGGCAGAAACTTTCGCCGGACATTGGTAATTATCCCGCCGGCGTTTATATGTTCAAACAGGATGAAATAATATCCCCCACTGCCGACGAACTGAAAAACATTGCCGGCGAACATGGCCCAAAAGCCGTTTAATACTCTCGTGTGCGGTCAGAACATTTCCAGTTAAGAGGTATCATCAGTGAGTAGATATTCAGCCGGCTTCGTAATACTAATCGGGTTGCTTTTTTGCGCAATTGCTGCGGCCCTAGAGCCCAACGAGATACTGGTTATCGTCAATAAAGATATCCCGGCGTCAGAAGAGCTGGGGCAATATTATTGCCGACAACGAAATGTTCCGAAAGAAAATATCCTGGCCTTGTCTCTTGGCAAAACACTTGCTGATTCGATTAGCCGGGATGATTACGACAAAAATATCGCCGAGCCGATTCGAAAACGCATTGCTGACCAAACACCCGGACAACCAATCCGCTGCCTGCTTACAACATACGGCGTGCCATACAAGGTAGGGCCTCGCGGGCCACTAAAAGACCAGCAGGAACGCCTCAAACAACTCGAAGCAACCGCCGGGCAATATGAAAAACAACTCAAGGATTCGCATCTGGCGGATGTGAACGCCAGAATTAACAATGAGCTTAGCAGGTTAAAAAGCGAAATTGACTTGATTTCAGGCAAGGATACAGATGCGAGCGTTGACAATGAGTTGTCGATGGTATTGTTCAGCCCTTATGAGCTTTATCGCTGGCAGCCAAACCAGTGGAACAGGCATAGCGGATATCCCGAAGGTTTGATTCTGGATGTTATGGTTTCTCGCCTCGACGGCCCCTCTCCGCAGATTGCCCGCGGACTCATCGATAAGGCGATATATGCCGAAAAAACCGGCCTGCACGGCTTCGCTTACATCGATTCTCGCGGAAAACCCGACGACAAACAGCCCGGCTCTTGGGGTAATTTCGACCAGAAGCTGCGCAATCTCGCGGTTTTATTGCGTTTTCGCACGACTTTGCAGGTAAGGGAGGAACGAACCGAAAAGCTTTTTGGGCCGCACAGTTGCCCCCAAACGGCGATTTACTGTGGCTGGTACAGCTTGAAAAAATACGTCGATTCCTTTGACTTCGTGGATGGCGCAATAGGTGCTCATATCGCCAGCTTCGAGGCGATTGACATTCGAGATCCAAACAGCACCGAATGGTGCCCTTCGATGCTGGTTCACGGCGTTACTGCAACTTTTGGCCCCGTGGCGGAACCATATCTCAGCACATTCCCGGATCCGGAAGAGTTCTTTCTTGAATTAATAGAAGGCAAATGCCTCGTCGAGGCATTCTACCGCTCACAGCCGTTTTGCTCCTGGCAAATGATGCTGATTGGCGACCCCCTTTATACCCCCTTCGCCAAAAAAGGTTACTGATACCGTTTTCTCGCGGACAACCACGTTGCTATCGCAGCAACGATGATTGCGCCCCCTGAAAGCAGCATCTCCATTGTCGTAAAATATCTGCCCAGAAGTATAGACGAGACCTTAACGAAAAACATCAGGCCAAAAGGCAAGCTTATCATCAGCAAAAATCGACTGATTATTGTCCTGGTCGAGAGGTAAAGATTAATCAGTTGCGCCCATATTAGCGTGAAGCCGGCATAAGCAACGACGTGATAAACAGCATCTAAAATCGGCGCTATTTCTGATAGGTCAGCGCTTATAAGCGTTGCCTCCCCGAAAATTGATATGGCCCAAACCGCCAGCAATGACGGCCAGAATGTCAGAAAAGTAACAATAATCAATCCCGCCGATACCCCCTTTGCATCTGCCATGAAGTCCCAAAAATCACACGTCCTTCCCGTATATGGCTGCGATATTTCATCGACCCCGCCGCATATAATGGCCCCCAGAAAAATCACCCATACCGCCAGTTTACGCCAATTGGCTTTTTTGTCGTTAAAGACCGAAAACCACAGCAGAAAAAATAGGTTCATATATGCCAGAAAATGAAGCCATTTGTCCGACACCCCTGCCTTGTAAACAATTTTCGGTATCGGTATATGCGTTGAGACAAACAGCGCAATAAAATAAGACACTGCAACTGCAATTGTTATCTTATGTCTGCCAGTCAGCCCCACAGCCGCCTCTGATTTTTATTGAATATTGATAATTGATAATTTGCCGCCGACGGTCATAATAATTGATTATCAATTATTAAACATAAATTATCAATAAGGAGCAACGCTATGTTGCAATCGATAGTCGAGTTTTTCAGAAGCACAATTACCGAACAGGTGGCAGGTAATCCGGTCTGGTTCATCGTTGGGTTTACCGGCCAAATGGTCTTCGGCGCGAGATTTATTCTCCAGTGGATAGTCAGCGAATACAAAAAACGCTCTCACGTCCCGGTTGCCTTCTGGTACATTTCTATCCTTGGCAGCGTCATTCTGCTGACTTATTCGATTCACCGCAGGGACCTTATTTTTATACTTGGCCTTTCTCTTAACACCCTGATTTACGTGCGAAATCTTCACCTGATTCACAAGCATGGGACAAAAGAGCCAGCCGGCAGCCCGGGTTAGAAAACTTGCAACACTAAAATTTGGAGGTTAAAGTTATGAGATTAAACGGAGATTCAAAAATCATGAATGGCGTTCTATCCGCCGGCTGCTGCCTGGCGGTTTTACTCGCCATAACATTACCCGCGTTTGGAGAAGCCCCGAGACGAACCCGTTCGGCCGAGACGAAAGTCATTCAACTCCCGGAACCAAACAAGTCGGGTGCGGTCAGTGTGGAAACAGCGATTAATACCAGGCGCATCGCTCGGCAGTTCGCCGATAAGCCGCTCAATTACGCTCAGATTGGACAATTGCTCTGGGCGGGCCAAGGCATAACCGACATGCAGCAGATGCTTCGGGCCGCCCCTTCGGCTGATGCCTTATACCCAATCGAGCTTTATCTCGTTACGCCTGAAGGCCTGTTCATTTATAATTCCGAAGGGCATTCGCTTAAGCAGATTTCCACCCTGGACCTGCGAAAACAGCTCTCGGCTGCCGCCTCCGGACAGGGACCGGTAGAAGACGCCGCCTGCGATATAGTTATCGCCGGCTCCACTCGAAAGGTTGCGACCAAATATGGTAATAAAGCCCAGAAATTTATGTTGCTTGAGGCGGGCCACGTCGCCGAAAACATCGAATTGCAAGCCGTGTCAATGGGCCTGACATCATTATCAGCCAGCTCGTTTGAACCGAGAAACATCTCAAGAATCTGCGAATTGCCCGGCGAGCTTGAGCCGTTTTTGATTGTCTGTGCCGGCTATCCCTTTATGCAGCAAAAACCTCAGGACCAGAACCAGTCCGCCGTCCAAACCACAAAAAAAACCGCCATCATTGTTCCCGCCGCCCAGTATGCAGATGCGGAGCTTTTAGATACCCAGCGAGTTTTGAAAGAAGCGGGTATCATAACCGTTGTCGCCAGTTCAAAGATTGGGGCGTTACAGGGGGCCTTTGGCGGTATTGCCTCCTCTGAGATTACCTTCGACAAATTAAACATTGATGATTTCGACGCGGTCATCTTTATAGGAGGGCCTGGCGTCGCGGATTATTTTAATAATCCGGCCGTGCTCACCATTGCGCGTGAGGCCTCCGCCAGGAACAAAGTCATCGCGGCTATCAGCGCCGCCCCCAGGATTCTGGCAAATGCCGGCATCCTGCGCGGTATCCGGGCAACCGGCCTGCCGCAACAGCGGGAGCAAATGAAAAAAGCCGGGGCACAATATACCGGCTCCCCTGTTGAACGGGATGGCCCGATTATAACCGCCAACGATTCATCGGTTGCCGTGCAATTTGCCCGCACGATTGTTACTGCGCTTAAAGCAAACCAGCCGAAATCCGACAAAACACCGACAAGGCCATATGGGCGTCCCTACACCGAGGTAATGCAGTGATTATAGCGGTTTGTAATCGGCAGACGCCTGTCCCTGCCAAATGCCTTGTGCGTTATTTTTACACCCGGCGGCGACTGTCTTCTTTTATATTCGTTGCGGTCAACCATACGAATGACCCTGTTCACCGCCTCTTTGGGCAATCCCTCGTCAATCAGCTGCTGGGCAGATTTATCTTCCTCAACGTATCCCTTGAGAATCTTGTCTAACAGGTCATATTCAGGCAGTGAATCGCTGTCCTTCTGGTTAGGACGCAGTTCCGCGGTCGGCACCCTGTCTATAACGCTTCCTGGTATTACCTCCCTGCCGTTTATTTCGTTGATATAACGCGCGAGCTTGTAAACCATCGTCTTGAAGACGTCTTTGATAACCGCGAACCCCCCAGCCGTATCCCCGTAAAGTGTTGTATAACCCACCGCGATTTCGCTTTTGTTTCCCGTCGTCAGCACCAATGCGCCGAACTGGTTGCTCAGCGACATCAAAATTGTGCCCCTGATTCTCGCCTGCAGATTTTCATAAGCAAGCCCCCTGCTGTCCCAGCCGTCAACTTTTTCAAGCGAACCATTGAATTGCTCCAGGACAGAGCCGATTGGGATGGTCATAAATTTAATACCAAGATTTTTGGTGCATTTTTCGGCGTCGCCGATTGTCTCGGCGCTGTTGAATTTCGAAGGCATCGTGATTCCGATTACGTTCTCAGACCCCAGCGCAGCGACTGCGATAGCCGCGGTTAACGCCGAGTCAATTCCCCCGCTTAATCCTATCAGCACCTTACTGAAACCGTTTTTCAGCACATAATCCTTTGTGCCAAGCACAAGCGCGTGATACGCCTCTTCGGGCGCCTCAATATCAGCAACGCTGCTGTCTGGTTGCGGCTCGACGCGAACCGCTTTGCCTTTCTTTGTGATATCCGCTGTCAGCAAATCGTCCTCGAACGCCTTGGCCATAGCGACGATTTTCCCCGTTGCGTCTGCGAACATACTCCGCCCGTCAAAAATAAGCTCATCCTGCCCCCCGACAAGATTGCAATAGCCGACCGGACAGTTGAACCGCTTCGCGCAATCGCCGACTACGTCCTGTCTCGTCTTGATTTTTCCCAGATGAAATGGCGATGCCGATATGTTCAGCAGCGCATCGATTTGGCCTGCGCCCTTGAGGAATTTGCCAAGCCAGTTGATATCCCATATATCCCTGCAAATCGTTATAGCGATACTCAAGCCATCCAGCGTGATAACCATCGGCTTGTTGCCCGGCTCAAAATACCGCTGCTCGTCGAAAACGCCCTCGTTGGGCAAAAGGCCCTTGCGATAGACATTTGCCAGTCGCCCATTTTGTAACACTCCTGCGGCATTGTAAGTTTTGCCGCGATAATAATCCGCAAAACCGGCGACTATCGTTATCCCCGGACAGTCCGTAGCGAGTTTCTCTACGATTTTCCGGTTTTCATCCAAAAAATGTTTCTTCAGCAGTAAATCCTCAGGCGGATAACTGCAAACCGCCAGTTCCGGGAACACAAGCAAATCAACTCCCTGCTTTACCGCCTGCCCGTAAATCTCCCGCATCCTCTTGGCGTTACCTTCAAGGTCTCCCACCACCGCGTCAAATTGTCCTAATCCAATACGCATTTGCTTTGCTCACCAATAAATATAAACACGAGAGCATCGGATTGAAATTGTAAAAAACGGAGAGGGCGGGATTCGAACCCGCGGTACTCAATAAAGAGCACACTGGTTTTCGAAACCAGCTCGATCAGCCGCTCCGACACCTCTCCGAAACCGCCCCGGCGGCGACTTAACCCTTTGCCAGGATCCGTTATCCTATACAATTTTGCACACCAAATTGCAAGAACAATAGGTGCCGCCCGAAAAACCATTGATAACAAGACGCCGCTGCCCTAAAATAGCCAGTTGGCCTGTGCGTTCAGTATTGGGGGCAATCTGTGAGTGTTGATTTGAATAATCGAGATGCGAGTTTGATATACCAACGAAAAACCAGTTTGTCTGTGATTGCCGTTTTTTGCACGCTGCTTTTAATGGCGGGCCTCGGTATCTGTGCTGACCCCAACGGTCGCGGCGCCAAACCGGTAGTGAACAACATTAACGACCCCAACGGCCCCACCGTTATGTTAAACTACAACACTCTTAAGCCCGTGAAAACACCCACTGCCTCGTTTATGTATTTTATTCCCCTCATTTCGCCCACCCTCGTCTCTACCGAAATCAGCCCCAATAACCGGCAGCAAGCGATGTTTATATCGTATGAAAAAACCGTCGTCCTTGATTCCTTCACTGTGAGCTGCGAATTCGAGTTGCAGGGAAGCGGTTTTTTCAAGGATATCTTCGACTCCAATGGGATTATAGCCACTTTCCCCGAAGAGATAAAGAAAAACGCTCCCGTGACTAATCTCCTCGACTATATCAGGTTGGAAGGAGAAGGGTTTGGCCGAATAGACGTCAAAGGAACCATAGCTGATTCCAATGTAACCGTTACGCAGGTGGACGTACATTTCAACACAAGAGGGAAAAAAAGCCCCGTTACAATCGGGCTCTATAGCGTAAAACCTGAAAACGGGCACTATAAATACGAGAACAGGTATAATGAAATTGTCGCACGGGTTGCCACCCTCACGTTCAATAAATGCGACGGCGCGCCCAGAATGGGTATCGAAGTGGTGTCCGTCAATAAGGCGTCAAAACCAAACAGCTATGTAGGCAGAGTCAAAGGGTTCGTCGTCAATTTCTTTATTGAGCCCGTCAAAATCTCCAAACTCGGCAACGATAACATGCTCAACTTCGGATATGCCCTGCTGAATAAACAACCGTCGTTTACTTTTCCAAAAGCCGCTAATATAAAAAATCAAACCGTAGCCCCGTAAGTATAGGAATAAGCCGTGAAATTACATTCGATAAACCATCGCTCATGTATAATAACCGCTGCTTTTATGCTGCTCTTATTTGCCAGCATCGCAATCTGTTCCGATACCGATAAGTCAGCCAATAACCCCGGCGTCAAATCAGCGGCCGACAGCAACGACTCCAACGGCCCAACGGTTATGTTGAGCTACGACGGCTTGAAGCCCATAAAAAATCCCTCTTCTTCCTTTATGTATTTTGTTCCGCTTATCACCCCGACACACGTTGATATGGAAATCAGCCCCGATAACCAGCAGCAGGCATGGTTTTTGTCGTACAATAAGAAGGTCACCAAAAAAACCTTCTATGTAAGCGGCGATTTTGAAATGCGCGGAAATGGCTCTTTCAATAACATACTCGACAACAATGAAGTAATTGCGAATTTCCCAGAAGAAATTAAAAAAGGTGATCCCATTAAAAACGCCCTTGATTTTATTAAATTCGAAGGCGAAGGCATTGGTCGCGTCGAGGCGAGGGGAACGATCGACGATTCCAATGAAACCGTTACGGAGGTTAAGATTCATTTCAACGTCGGAGGCCGAAGCCCTATTACTATTGGCCTTTACTGCGTTGACCCCGAAAACGGACAATATAATTACAGCAAAAGATATAACGAGCTGGTCGCCCGCGCAGCCATTCTTACCTTCAAGAAAAGCGAGGGCGAGCCCAGGATGGGAGTTACGGTGGCCTCGGTCAACAAGGCCGCGAAGCCAAACAGCTACATCGGCAAAATCAAGGGATTCATAGCCAATTTCTTTATAGAGCCCGTCAAAATTTCCAGGCTCGGCAACGACACTATGCTCAACTTCGGATATGCCCTGCTGAAGCAAAAACCATCGTTCACTTTCCCGAAAGCCACTAATATAAAGCCCGCCAAACCAGCGGCGAACAAATAGGTTTATCCGCTGGTTATGCACGCCCGAAATATATTGCAACAAGCATCGGATAATTCTAAAATCCCTAGTTTAACTCTTTGAAGGACGAAACAATGTATATCATACCGGCTATCGACCTTCGCGGCGGCAAATGCGTCCGCCTCATACAGGGCGACTACCATCGCCAAATCAATTACCAGGAAAACCCCGTCAAACAGGCGCAGGAATTCATCGCACAGGGTGCCGAATGGGTCCACATTGTTGACCTCGACGGCGCGAAAGTCGGAAGGCCCGTCAACTCACCGACCATTTCCGCCATCGCGGCCCTGGGTAAATTAAAAATCGAGGTTGGCGGCGGACTCCGAACTGAGCAGGATATTAAAACCTTCATCGATTTGGGCGTCGAACGGGTTATCATCGGCACTCAGGCCGTTAATGACTTCGAATGGTTCAGCGATATGGCTAAGCGTTTCCCCGGCAAAGTGGCGCTTGGCCTCGACGCCAAAGGTTCGCACGTCGTTACAGGCGGCTGGTATGATGAGCATCCCAAATCCCTGCTCGAACTTGCCCGCGAAGCCGCCGTGCTGCCCATAGCCGCCATAATCTACACCGACGTCGCAAAAGACGGCATGCTCGCCGGGCCTAATTTTGAAAGGACTAATGTCCTCATTCACACCGTTTCGGTGCCCGTTGTCGCCTCCGGAGGCGTTACCACCGTCTCAGATATAAGAAAACTGGCCTCCCTCGGCGCTGCCGGCGCTATCGTTGGCCGGGCACTCTATGAGGGTTCTATTACGCTGCCAGACGCCATTAACGCCGCAAAAAACCCTTCCTCCTGATACCTCCCAATACTCAATTTAGAGGGGGCTTTTGCCGCATTTCTACAAACATACAAGCACACAGAGCAAAGGAGGGTCCGAAAAAATCTGTCGCTTTGCTTATAGGAACACTTATTTACCGGCTCCAAAACCAGCCACTATATGTAGTGTGTGTTCTTATGGCCAAAAACCTTAGCTGATAAGAGATTTGGGCTGAGGTTTAATCCATCATTTATATTTTTTTTTACGCGATTTTCAGTGTTGAAACCTCGTTTTTTTACCAAAAACGAACATAATTCCCGCTCCTACAAATGGTTAAGCAAATCTACGCCTTGCCCTCGCATTCGCTAAAGTTTTTAAGGCATCGTTGTCGATAACAACACTGTAAACAAGATTGGGGTCCCAAAAAGGATTATGGGACATACAAGATATAGTGGTTGATAGCTTATGGCGAAAAAACGGAAATTTTCGCCTGCGGCTCGATAAGACAAGGTAATATTGATGTCCGATTGTACGCACAAAAACTGGCTCACAGAACAAAGACGCAACCTTGAACCGCTTCGCGGGGGGTATGCCGAACCAGCAGATGACCTGATTGCAGATGATGATCTGCTTATGGAGCAGATTCTCGACAATATGAACGGCACGCCTCTCGGGCAGGTGCTTAAGAAAATAGCCGTGATGCCGGAAGTCAGGAAACAAAAAGTCCTTAAGGTTCGCCGGCAGCTCACGGAAGGCAGATACAACCTTGCTGAACGGTTAGACCTTGCTTTGGAAAAGGTGCTCGACGACTTGGATATCTAATAAAAACAGCCGGGCTTTACCCCACCGCACCCGGCTGCACTGTCAGTTCCATTCTAACGGAACTGTTACCGACAAATACCGCAGGTTTACTCAACGGCTCACGTTATTGTGGGCCGCTTGTGTTTAGGCACCTGTTTACGTTACTATCTCCGGGACCTCATCATCCGGCTCATCCATTTCCACCGGCTTATATCCCGGCTGCTTCGACCTTTCCAATTCTTCCTGGAACGCAGCCACCACCTTGTCCTGAATCTTCTTCCTGCACTCGGCGTTTATCGGGTGCGCAATGTCGGCGTGCAGCTTCATCCGGCCTTTCATATCCTTCTTCGCACGGTCATCGGGCAGCCCGGCCCCGCAGTTATTGCAGAACTTCGCCCGGAGATGGTTTTTGCCTCCGCACTTCTCGCAGTGGTCGCTCATCTTCCTCGATGGCATCGCCACAAAATGTCCGTTGGTGCCCTCGATTATCTTTATGTCACGCACCACGAACTCATTGTCCATTGTCACCGAGCAAAACGCCTTCAACCTGTCGTCCTTGTTCTCTATTAGCTTCACTCTAACTTCGCTGATCTGCATACTCTCGCCTCATCTATTAGCTACCAACTGTTGCTGTTTAATATCATGCTCTTGCAGCTGAATTTCCGCGCAAGCTTGTTTTGGTATGTCACTATCTTTTCCTCATTGCCTTTGTCAATAACACAATACATCGACGAACCACTCCCGCTCAAGCACACAGGCCCGATTCCTGTTCGTTCGATACCCTTTTTCATCTCTCTAAGCTTCGTATTCAACTCAAAGCAACTTTCCTGAAGCATATTTGCGCACAACTCGCAAACTAAATCAATCCTCTTTTTCTTAATATACCCGCTTATTGCCCTGTTAAACTGTTCGTATTTCGCCGTATCGTGCCGGTAGTTTTCGTAAACCCTTTTAGTGGAAACACTTACGTCAGGGACAACCAGAAATACCCTAAATTCACTTTTTGGCAATTTTTGCACTTTTTCCCCTTTGCCAGTGCAAAAACTCATTGGTCCCCCCAAAAAGAACGCTACATCACTGCCTAATTGTGCCGCTAATCTCCCAAGCTTTTTTTGGCTAAGCCCCAGTTTCAGGAACCTGTTGATGCCCATCAATGTCCCCGCCGCGTCACTGCTGCCCGACCCCAGCCCTGTCCCCGCAGGTATATTCTTCGTCAGCGTAATCCTCACCCCTGTCCCCTGTTTTCCTGATTCCCTGTTTCCCTGATACCCTGTTTCCAGTATCAACTTCGCCGTCTTATAAACCAGATTATCTTCACCCTCCGGCACATCGTATGGTCCCTTGCAAATCAGCTCAATCCCTTTTTCACTCCCCGGCTCAATCAGTATCTCATCATACCAGTTGATTTTCGCCATTATGGTTTCCAGCTCGTGATACCCGTCAGGCCGCTTGCCCGCGACTAACAACGACAGATTGATTTTCGCCGGGGCCCTCACCAGCAAACCATCGCCGATATTTTCAAATTGTTTTTCCATACTCATGGCATTATACCCAGTATTCGTAATAAATTTGTCGAAAGATAGTTTATGGCAAGTAGCAGTCGAAGACAATATATTGTTCCCCGGCAGATGGTTCGTCGGTTCGCTAATGAACAAGGTAAATTGCGCATCCCGCAACTTCGGCTGGCGGAAGTTATGCTTTCGGGATTATAATCCCATGTATGTGGTTTTTTAAGAAATGGCGTAGAAAGCGGATAAGGCAGCGGCCCTTCCCGCCGGAATGGGCGGGTATAATTGAAGGGCATGTGCTGTTCTATCGCAGGTTGTCTGTGCTCGACAAAGAGGAATTGAAGCAGCATATTCTCGTATTCCTGGCGGAGAAGCATTTCTTCGGCTGCGGCGGACTGGCGATTACCGATGAAATCAGGGTAACGATAGCGGCGCAGGCGTGCGTACTGCTTTTGCACCGCGAAACCGATTATTACCCGGGATTGCATTCGATACTCGTTTACCCGGCGGCATACGTCGCAAAAGCAACGAGACATCTGGCGGGCGGGGTCGTAGAAGAAGGATTTGACGTGCGATTAGGCGAGTCGTGGCATCGCGGGGCGGTTGTGCTGTCGTGGGATGATATCCGGCGAGATGCGGCAGACGTGCGCGACGGACATAATGTTGTGTTTCACGAATTCGCACACCAATTGGACAGCACCTGCGGACAGGGTGACAGTTCCGCGGTGCTACAGCAGCGGTCAACGTTTATCACATGGGCGAGGGTACTTCATAAAAACTATATCAAGCTTCAGCAGGATTTATCGAGTAACAGGCCTACGCTACTGGGGTCATACGCGGGCCAGGACCCGGCGGAATTTTTCGCAGTCGCGACCGAATATTTCTTCGAACGGCCAAAGGATTTGCAAAAGACGTATCCGGATTTGTATCGCGAGCTGAGTAAATTCTACCATCAAAGGCCGGCAGACATGTAGAGTCGAGCAAAATTTATATCCTATGGGGAATTGCTGTCGGATTTCGTAACCAGTATCCATTCACAGGCGTCGGTATATTTTTTGCCGCCTTTATAGCCGATTACATTTACCTGGTTATTCCCAAGCACAAGCCCGACGTTTTCCCAGGTAATCTTGTGGATATCTGAATCCATTTTTTTCTTCGATATCAGTTTGCTGTTGATGTACAGCTCGACTTCATCGAGATTTGTGTAAACCACGACCTGCACATTGCTTTGGGTGCGCTGCGTATTGCGTCTGCTGAGGATATAAAGGACCGGCTCATCGGACCAATTCGCCTTGTAGAAATAGAAGGCGTCTTTTTTCACCTGGCGGTCGTGCGTAACAAGCCCTTTGTGATTGATAAAATCACGGTCGCCGCGTTTGGCGAACGTCCAGCTAAAATCGAACATATTCCATACAAACTTGCACCAGATGTCATTTCTGTCTTTTATGTTCTTCCAGACCTCCTCATGGTAAAGACGCTGGTATTGCTCGGGGAAAAACCTGCCATAAGGATTCGGGCGATTCGGGTCCTCCTGCTGCTGGCTGATACAACCTTCGGCGCCGTATTCGCTCAGGCCACCTTTTAGTTCCGGGTGTTCTTTGTGAAGTTTGTCATACCATGTAATGTATTTGTCAACCTTGTCATAATACCAGCCGAAGTACCAGTTCCAAGCGGCGACATCCGTCACAAAATGTCTGCCTGTAACCTGCGTGAAGTCCGCTTGGGTGGTTAAACGATAGGGGTCCAGCTGTTTGGCGGTCTGGTGCAGCGATTTTACGTCTTCGGCGGAGATTGGAATTTCGTTGTACATTCCCCAGAAGAAAATTGAGGGGTGATTGAAGTTTTGTTTGATAAGTTCCGTCAGCTGCTCTTTGCAGTTCTGAAGATATGCGGGATTTTCCGCCCGATACGCCGGAGTGTTCGGGATTTCCGCCCAGACCACAAGGCCTTTCTCGTCACACAAGCTGTACATTTTGTCCGCCTGCTGATAATGCGCCAACCGAACGCCATTGGCGCCAAGTTCAAGTATCAGCTCGATGTCTTTTTTGTGTTGCTCGTCGGTTAACGCAGAACCAAGCCCCTGCCATTCCTGATGCCTGCATACACCATACAAATGATATGGTTTGCCGTTCAGTATAAGACCTTTATCCCTGTCAACTTCGAAGAAACGTAGCCCAAGCGGCTGGTCTATTTCGTCTATTTTTACTCCCTGTGCGTCTTCCACACGGACATTCAGCTTGTATAAATGCGGGTCTTTTCTGGCATTCCAGAGATGCGGATTATCTATGTGAATTTTTGAAACGCTTGCGGTCTGCCGATTGTTTTTTACAACAACTTTTTCACTGCTTTGAGCAATCACATTATTATTGTCCATCACGGTCGTCTTAAGCATTACCTCGGCGTCGTTTGGGTCTTTTGAGGCGGCGCGGTAATCCAGAAGTATCGCCACTTCAACATCTGCTTGTTTCTGTGAAACATTCACGGGGCGGATATATACGCCGCTCGAAGCGTAATCGAGAGGTGATATACATAAATCGTCCGTGCTGAATACGGTGACAGGACGGTAAATGCCCCCGAACAAAGGATAAAGGTAAGTCCCGGAAGGTGCCACGTCCGGCTGCATCGAATTATCCACCTTGACGGAAATGCTGTTTTTGCGACCCGGTCTGACCTGCCTGGTGATTTCGTAGCAAAAAGCCGAATAGCCGCCTTTGTGCCGGCCAATGTAAACGCCGTTGACATATATATCAGACACCAGGCATACGCCTTCAAAACGAATAAAGTACCTCCTGCTTTTTTGCTCCTTTGGCAAATCAAAACTGCTTCGATACCATCCTACCCCCTGATAACAATGGTCTCCCTCTGTCAGAACGTCTTTCGCATTCCAAGTATGAGGTACGGTCACGCCTTCCCAACCTTGTTCCGATATTTTGTCGCCGCTTTCAGCAGAGTGGATGTCGCCTTTATAAAACTTCCAGTCAACAATATTAAAGCTGTCGCGATAGCTCCAAAAACCCTGCGAAAAAGCGTTGTCTGCTCCAAAGAGAACTGCTAAAACCAAAGCAATGTAAATTTTAATCCTCATTCGTTTAATCCGTTATCGCAAAACCATGTTTTAATTGTTCGAGCTTATCGGTCGCACTGTTCATTATTCTGATAAGATAATAATATGCAAACATATAAACGTGAAGAGTAAAAGGTGTGGATTCAGGTTGCAACCAGGCCGGTTTTTTTATGCGTGGATATTGCCGGGTTGATTATCGATTGAGGATGGCGTATCATTTGAGTAAAGATAGCTGTATGGAGGTATATGTTATGAACGGACGGAACGTATTTTGGTCGGCGATTCTAATCGCGACGATTGTTATGGGGAATGTTTCGGCGGAGACGAGTAAGGTTGTGCCTTTGGAAATCGGGGCAACTGCACCGGATTTCAGTTTGCCCGGCGTGGATGGTCGAGAGTACCGGCTGGCGGATTTTGCAGACGCGAATATCCTTGTGATTGTGTTTACCGCCAATCACTGCCCGACAGCGCAGGCATACGAAAGCCGGCTGATGCAACTGGTTACGGATTATAAAAGCAAGGGGGTAGCGGTTGTGGCAATATCGCCGAATGACCCGCAGGCGGTCCGGCTGGACGAGCTGGGATATACCGACATGGGTGATTCGTTAGATGAGATGAAGATACGGGCAGCGGAGAGGAAGTTTAATTTCCCGTATCTTTACGACGGCCAGACACAGGCGGCAGCTCGCGCTTATGGGCCCGTCAGCACACCTCACGTATTCATATTCGACAAGGAACGCAAACTGCAATACGCGGGCGCGGTAGATAATTCGGAAGACCCGAGCAAAATAAAGAAAAGTTTTGCGCGGGATGCGATTGATGCATTGCTCGATGGGCGAGAGATTGCGATAAAGAAAATGAAGACGGTCGGCTGCACGATAAAATGGGCGGACAAGCGGAACTCAGCGCAGAAGGCGTTTGCGGAATGGGCAAAAGAGCCGGTTGAGGTGAATCTTATAGACGCCAACGGCGTGCGTGAGATCATGAAAAACAATTCCGGCAAACTGCGCCTCGTCAATATATGGGCAACCTGGTGCGGGCCATGCGTTATTGAGATGCCGGAATTAGTCAATATAAACCGGATGTACCGCAGCAGCAGACCGTTCGAAATGGTAACAATCAGCGGGGATATGCCGGGCAAAAAAGACGCTGTTATAAAATTCCTGAAGGATAAACAAGTTTCCTGTACTAATTACCAGTTCAACTCGGAAGACAGAACCGAATTAGGCGAGGCACTGGACAAGGACTGGGAAGGCGGCATCCCTTACACGGTTATTATAAAGCCGGGCGGCGAGATAATTTATCGTCATACCGGCCCGATAGACCCCTTGGAAGTTAAAAAGGCAATAATCGGCTACTTAGGCAGATATTACTTCTGACATCGAAATGACAATGTGAGGGGTTTGTATTTGCGGGAGCTTTGTGTTAAATTGGCTTGAGCCCGCCCGGCGGGGGCGGGGCTAAACAATAATAATTGGGGTTAAAAGTTGGCTGAGACGCTTTTTTACAAGATACTTGGGGCGCACCTTGTTGAAGGAAAACTCGCGGCAGGCGAGCAGATTGGGATACGGATTGACCAGACGCTGACGCAGGACGCGACAGGAACGACGGCGTTCTTGCTTTTTGAATCGATGGGTGCTGGTCGAGTAAGGACTGATTTATCGGTTAGTTACATTGACCATAATATGTCGCAGTTTGGGCCGGAGAATCATAACGACCATTTGTATTTGCAGACGATAGCAGCCAAAAGCGGGGTTTATCATTCGCGGGCGGGCAACGGGATTTGTCATCAGGTTCATTTGGAACGGTTTGCAAAACCCGGTGCGACACTATTGGGGAGCGATTCGCATACGCCTACTGCGGGGGGAATCGGAGCGATAGCGATAGGCGCGGGCGGACTCGACATTGCGGTTGCGATGGGCGGGGGACCATTTTATCTGGCTTGCCCAAAAGTTATAGGCGTTAAATTGACGGGGCAACTACCTGACTGGGTGGCGGCGAAAGACGTAATCCTGAAACTGTTGAGCATACTGACTACGAAGGGTAACGTGGGCTGGGGTGTCGAGTACTTCGGGCCTGGGGTTGCGACGCTGACTGTGCCGCAACGGGCGACGATTACGAATATGGGCGCGGAATTAGGGGTAACGACGAGTATTTTCCCCAGTGATGCGCAGACAAAGAAATTCCTGGCGGCGCAGAAGCGGGAAAAGGATTATCAGCCGATGAGTGCGGATGCTGGGGCGATTTATGACCGGCTGATTGAGATTGATTTGTCGAAGCTTGAACCAATGGCGGCGTGCCCGTCGTCGCCTGATAATGTGAAAACAATCGCAGAAATCGCCGGTGCTCCATCGAAACAGATAGCGATAGGAAGCTGCACAAATTCGAGCTACGCGGATTTGATGATGGTTGCAACGGCGTTAAAGGGCAGGAAGATTGACCCGACTGTTGAATTCGCGGTTGCACCGGGAAGCAGGGAAGTTTTGAATATGCTGGCAGCAAACGGTACGCTGGGGGATATTATCTCGGCTGGGGCGAGGATTCTTGAGAGCGGGTGCGGGCCCTGCATAGGGCTTGGTTTTTCGCCCGCAGACGGGGTCGTGAGCTTGCGGACGTTTAATCGGAATTTCGCGGGAAGAAGCGGAACGAAGGATGATAAGGTATTTCTAGTGAGTCCTGAGACGGCGGTGGCATCGGCGTTGACGGGGAAGATTACCGACCCGAGAGAAATTAAAAAGGTGTTCGGGATAAAGTACCCGAAGATTGAGCAGCCGGCCAAATTTATTATCAATGACAATATGATTGAGGCGCCTTTGAGCAAGAAGGAGGCGGCGAAGGCGGAGGTTATTCGCGGGACGACGATAGTTGTGCCCGAACAGCCGAGGCAATTGCCTGCGGATTTGAAGGCGGAAGTGCTGATAAAATGCGGCGATAAAATCACGACGGACCACATAATGCCCGCGGGGGCGTTTTTGAAGCTTCGCAGCAACGTGCCCGAATACGCGAAGGTCGTGTTCCACTGCTTCAATGAAAAAGGCAAACCTGGTTTCGCTGAACGAGCGATGAAGGTGAAAAACGAGGGCAGGGGCGGCATTATTGTTGCGGGGGCGAGTTACGGACAGGGGTCATCAAGAGAACACGCTGCGTTATGCCCGATGTATCTTGGCGTGCGGGCCGTAATCGCCAAAACGATTGAGCGGATTCACAAGGCGAATTTGATAAATTTCTGCATTGTGCCGATAGAGTTGGCTAACCAGGACAACTACGAAAAAATCAGCCAGGGCGACAATCTGCGGATAGACGGCTTAGTCGATGCGATAAAAAGCAAAGACGAAATTAAAATTGTCGAAGAAAAAGGCAGATATGAGATTATGGGCAAGTTAAACCTGTCGGGCAGAGACAGGGAGATTCTGCTTTCGGGCGGACTGTTGAAATATACGCTTGAGCAGTCGAACAAAAAAGCCGGCAAAAAAGAGAAAGCCAAACGATGAGGATAGCGAGATTTATTTTGGCCCTGACGATTGCGGCAGCAATAACGACGTCGGCAACGGCGACAAAAAACAGCGGCGAGAAATCAACCCACGAAGTTAAATCGCAGGCCGGTGATAAATTATTACCCGATGATTACGTTTTCGCGGGAGTTGACGGCAAGCTGGTTCAAACAGGGAATGACAAATGGGCATTTGAATTCGAATCCGCGGCGAACATAGGCGGGGTGGAGATAAAAGCAGGACAACAATTAGAGATGCTCGGCTCGGCGACGCTCGAGAAAATGATAATGGACGCAAAAGAGCGAAACGACGCGATGTTTAGGATATGGGCAAAGGTAACGAAGTTCGAGGGGAAGAATTATTTATTCGCGGTATATTATCTGTCGCTTCGCAAGATAAACAGGCCCGCGGAAGAAAAAGGGCAAAATGAAGCAAATGCGGTTACGCAGGCGGTGAATACCCCGAATGACGTGGTGAGTATACCGCCGGAGATAGTGGCATTATTGAAGACATCGGAGGTTTTGCCGACGACCGAGGCGCAGGCGACCCGGGCCGAAGAGCTGCAACTGAAACAGGACACGATTTTCGCCAACAGGGCCGGGCGAATAACAGTCAAAAACGGGCTATATGTTTTCGAGGCAGACGCGTTTGGGCGAGGGGTCGATAAATTCGCTATAAAGCTGCTGCCCTGCCAGAAACTCGAAGATGCGATGACACAGGTGCGAAGCGAGTCAAACCCGGTGCGGTTTAACGTGGCGGGCATTTTAACCAAATATAAAGGCGAACAATACCTGCTGCTGCAAAAGGCGACGAGGATGTATAGTTACGGGAATTTCGGGAGATAATTTTGCCACAGAGGTTTTTTAGCCACAGAGAGCACAGAGGACACAGAGAAAAATGGCGAATGAGCTTGATAAAATTCTGATTAAATACGACCAGCCGGATTTTGCGGAACGATTCGCGGAAATCCGGACGGCCGTTATCCAAGCTACTTATTTCAGCGGTGAGAAAGAACAGCAATTGAATGCTATTTTTAATGAAGTAACTAAGCGTGGGGATGAAGCGATAGCCGAATATACGGAAAAATTTGACGGTGTGAAACTTACCCCTGAGCAATTCAGGATATCGGAAGCAGAACTGGACAACGCCCACAAAGCAATCGACAAAAAGCTTTTGAGGTCGATTCGACAGGCGATTAAGAACGTTAAAGAATACCAGTCAAAAATATTTATTGGTAAAGACAAAAACTTAAAATCGACAGGCATAAGATATACGCCAATAGAACGAGTGGGGATATGCGTCCCCGGCGCATCGGCTCCGTTGCCTTCGACGGTAATTATGACTGCTGTTCCGGCGCAGGTAGCGGGAGTGAAAGAGATTGTTGTGGTATCGCCGCCAAGATATAAAGGCAGCATTCACCCGGTAATATTAGCGACCTGCAAAGAATTGAAGATTAAAGAGGTTTACAGGATAGGTGGGTCACAGGCCGTATTTGCGATGGAAACTGGAACCAAAACAATATCAAGCGTTGACAAGATTGTTGGACCAGGAAATGCCTGGGTTCAGATGGCAAAGAAAATGGTTCTTGGCTTTGTCGGCATTGATTCGATTGCAGGACCAAGCGAGGTTCTAATAATAGCAAACAAAGCAGCTAATCCTGCCTGGGTAGCGGCGGATATGCTAAGCCAGGCGGAACATAATCCGGGTTCGGCGGTTTTATTCACGGATTCAGAAAAACTTGCCATTGATGTATTGGCGGAACTCAAACAGCAAATTGGACAACTAAGTCGTTCGAAAGAAGCTCTTGATTGTCTGCTGGGCGGATTCGGTGCTATTGTGGTATTTGGGCGTATGGCTGACATACCGAAATGGGCGAACCTTTTCGCGGCGGAGCATTTGCAGATTCAGTGCGGCAAACAAAGCAGGCAGATTGCCGCAAGGATACAAAACGCCGGCGCGATATTTATAGGCGATTATTCACCGGTAGCGGTTGGTGATTACTGGGCGGGGCCAAGCCATACTTTGCCCACCGGAACAAGCGCGAGATTTTTCAGCGCATTGAGCGCAAACGACTTCATAAAATCCACGAGCATCATCGAATACGACAAAAAAAAGTTGGCTGCAAGTGCTGATGATATAATCCGCTTAGCGGAAGCAGAGGGATTAGACGCACACGCCAGAAGCGTTCGGATACGTCAGCAAAAATAAGATAACAGCGACAGGTTATATACCCCAATTGAGCTTCTTTTTATATCGCAGATAAAACCTTCCCAACAGGTGCGCTGAAACAATCGCCAAATACACAAAAGCAATCTTATACCGCATACAAGCTGTGCCCAAAAGATAATCCATAAGTAATTGGAGGTAAATAAGGCCGGCAATTAAATCCCCCGGCTTTGGCAACCCCAATATGACAGGAGCGATAAGTCCGGCAATCGCGGAAAAGGTTAAAACAAGCCCGCAATACGGGATAAACGTTCTGTATATCGAGGCGATAATCATAACCGGTTTGAGCGCATCGACCGAATCGAACAACACTGTTGTCAACATAACCATCGGGAGAAAGAAAATACAGACCGCCAACAGCAGCCAAAACACCAAATCGGCTCGTTCGGTCACGATGTAATATATGACTGCCGGGAAAAAGCAGACAGCCACGACACCAATCACAAGAAAAACCTGCGAAAATAATTCGATTTTGTCGGGGGAATCATAAATGGTGACATCCGGCGCATGCAGGCCACCCCTTGAGCTGTCGAAGACGCAATAGCTAATGTAATAAAAGGCGTAGCCGGCGAGCAGCAAATAAAGAATCAGATACGGGACCCCCCCGAAGGGATGAATGTAACGCAGGATAAGAAGCCAAAGCAACGGCGGTATAATCGCAAAAATTACAATATGGATTATCCCAGACAAGCTGAACGGATATAAAAATATATCGATAAACCACGGCAGGGTCCTTTTTGGCAGCGGGTCAGGTTTAAAAACTTCCCGCTCCAGCTTTTCGACCGCCAACCGCATCTTTTCGGCGGATTCCTGAGACATCTGGTTCGGCGTGTTTCCCTCCATTGCCGACCTTT
>CAIODZ010000055.1 GCA_903857265.1 uncultured Phycisphaerales bacterium | reverse complement strand
AGCATGTTGACGCCGAAGATGTGAGAAAAAAACTGGAAGAGCTTGGCATAATAGGCGCCAGCCGGGCGACAACAGCCACGTCAGGCAGGATTACGGCCAGGACAGCTGCTCCCGGCGCACCGGGTCAGCCGGCCGCATCGCCGACGCCTGCTCCAATTGCAACCCCCTGTTCGGAAGGGGATTTGCCAAGCGAAGAGCTGCAGGTGGTGGTCATCGAGTCAACCAACTCCCTGATGGTCAATGCCTCGCCTGAGCAGCACGCCCTGATTGCAACCATCATCTCCTACGTCGATAGCGAGAGCGAGCAAAAGTCGATACCTTACAAGGTTTATCCGCTTCAAAATCAGTCGCCTGACCATATCGCGGAGGTTCTCAAGAAGTTACTCGAGGACGTTATCAAAGATAAAGAAGGCAAAATAGAAAAGGTCGTAAAGAAGACCGAAGATAACATCATAGTTGTTCCCGACGCCAATACCTTCTCGCTGATAGTTTACGCGAACAAAAAAAATCAGGACTGGGTGGCGGATTTGATAAAGACCTTAGACAAAAGAAGGCCTCAGGTTCTTATTGACGTAACACTGGTTGAAATCACAAAATCGGACTCGTTCGACCTCGACCTGGAAATGGCAACCAAATTACCGACAATGATTCCGGGTAATCTTGGTTTTCTGCCTGTTATAGACTCAAATGGTTTAGGTAGTAGACGTAGAGAGGCGTTTGTTTCGGGAGGTACGGGCCAGGGCTTTTACAGCGACGCACATATCCAGGCGCTTCTTACTGCGGTACAGTCAAAAAACTACGGCCGTGTTCTGGCTAAACCCAAAATTCTGGTCAATGACGGCCAAGTCGGCATAATCAAGACCGCCGATACTCGCAACGTGCAACTGACCAGCGGTGCCGTCGTATCGAACGGCGTTACCGTCCCGGGGAGCACCAGTTACCAGCCGTACAATGACGGTATAACGCTTACCATTCAGCCCAACATAGGCGAGGGCGACCTGCTGCTGCTTATTGTCAAGCTCGAAAGGTCGGATTTCGTTAATGTGACTGCTGGCCAAGTAACCCCCCCCGATACAACGTCGAGCAATATTGATACAACAGTAACGGTTCCAAACAACAAAACGATAATTCTGGGCGGTCTGCTGAAGCTTAACCAGGGCAAAGGCGGAAGCAAGGTTCCGCTTCTTGGTGATATTCCTCTTGTGGGCGCCTTCTTTCGCAACACCAGCAACTCGGCTATCGATTCAAAACTGTATGTTTTCGTAAAAGCCAACATCCTCAGGCCCGAGGCGACATTAGAAGGGTTGTCCGAGATAGAGAAGATTTCCGAAAGAAATCGTAAGGCGTTTGAGAAATCCGAGGAGTTGTTTCAACACTACGAAGACGTGCCTGGGATAAAGCCCACACCGGTGGACCCGGAAAAGGTGCTTGACGCAGAGTAGCCGTGGAAAAACGTTAAATAAAGTAGTATTCGTGAAATATAAATGAAAGAGCTTTTAATACAAACCGCGAAGCGGACCGGCATAGTTGACGCCGAAGTTCTGGCTAAATTTCTGGAGGAAAACTCCACTGGCCAACGCATCGACGAGGTATTGCTTGCCTGCCCCAATTTTACCGAGGAGCAAGTTTTGCGTTTGTTCGCGGCGGCGCTGGGAAACGAATTTTTTTCCGAGATACCTGCAAAGGATGTGCCGCCGGAATTTATCCAGTCCGTCCCTGCGACCTACGCCCAACACCATTCATTGATAGGGATAAAAAAAGAAGAGGACAACGGCGAATTGACCGTTGTGCTTTCCAAGCCATTAGATATTGCCGCGCTCGATAACGTATCGAAGATGACGGGTATGTCTGTTCGAGCGGGAGTTGCCACGCGTGCCGCCATAACTTCGGTTATTGACGTTGCATACGAGCAGCGAACGACCGTGATAGATGATGTGGTTGAGGAGCTGGATTCGCAAAACATCGACCAGCTTGCCGATGAGGTAGCCGGTTCCGACGACCTGCTGGACGTGGTTAATCGTCCGCCGGTTATCCGATTAGTCAATGACGTTCTTTTTCGCGCCCTTCAGTTGAGGGCAAGCGATATTCACGTTCACCCATACGAGAGCAAGATACAAATTCGCTACCGTGTTGACGGTATTCTATACGACACTTTAAATTTGAACCGCAACGTCCTGCCTTTGATTGTTTCGCGTATAAAAGTTATGGCTGGTATGGACATAGCCGAACGCCGAATGCCTCAGGATGGGCGATGCAGCGTCCGCCTGGGCCAGCGGGAAATTGACCTTCGCGTCAGCACCGTCCCCACAAGCTTCGGTGAACGCTGTGTCCTGCGTATTTTGGACAAAAGCTCAGGCATACTTACGCTGAATCAACTCGGACTTTGGGAAGATGACCTCAAGAGATTTGATACGCTGCTGAATCGAACGCACGGCATCATTTTCGTAACAGGCCCGACGGGCAGCGGCAAAAGCACCACGCTTTACGCCTGTCTAAACCGCATCAATTCCGCGGAAAAAAACGTTATGACCGTCGAGGACCCAATCGAATACCAGCTCGAAGGCATAAGCCAGATGCAGGTCGCCAGCAAAAAGGGTGTTACCTTTGTTAATGCGCTGAGGCACATCCTGCGACAAGACCCCGACGTGGTAATGGTCGGCGAGGTTCGTGACGCGGAAACAGCGAGAATGGCGATACAATCATCCCTTACGGGCCACTTAGTTTTCAGCACCCTTCACACCAACGACTCGGCGGGCGCGATAAGCAGGTTGCTGGACCTGGGGGTTGAGCCGTATTTAGTCAGCTCTTCATTGATTGCCATAATGGCGCAGCGGCTGCTGCGAAAGGTCTGCCCTGATTGTAAAAAGGAATATAAGCCGGCACCTCACGAGTTGAGAGAGCTGGGGCTTGGAGATTCGTCTTCGCAGACCATATTTTATATCGGCGCCGGATGCGACAAATGTTTCCAGACGGGCTACCGGGGCAGGACGGGTATTTATGAGCTGATGCTGGTTAACGAGGAGATACAGAATCTCATTTATCAAAGGGCCACGGCCGGAGCAATAAAAAAGTTCGCGCTGGACGCGGGATTACAGACGCTCAGAATGGACGGCGCTCGCAAGGTCCTCGCGGGAATAACAACTATTTCCGAGGTGCTTAGGGTTACACAAGCCGATGTAATGTAAGGATTTCGGTTATGCCAAGATATACATACACAGCGATAGCCGCAGACGGAAAGAAGGCCAAAGGGACTGTAACGGCCGAAAGCCCTTATGCTGCCCGCAAACAGTTGCGCGTTCGCAACATTCATCCGACCGCCATAACCGAGCTCGGCGCGGCTGAAGAGGGGAGATCCGTTATTGCATCGATTTTCAGCAGGACGAGCAAAAAGAACCTAATCGATTTCACCAGGCAAATGGCCACGCTTCTCAATTCGGGCATAAAGCTGACAGAGGCGCTGACGGTGCTAACGATGCAGTCGCCTGACGCGAGATTCAAGGCCGCCCTTACGGATATCCGCGACCGCGTGATTACGGGCGAATCGCTGACCGACGCTATGAAGGATTACGACGAATATTTCGACATAATTTACGTCAGTATGGTGCGAGTGGGCGAGGTTACCGGGTCGCTGGGGCCTGTATTCGCCACTATCGGCACTTTTATGGGCAAACGCCAGAAGGTTGAATCTAAAATTGTTACCGCTATGGTATATCCTGCGATTCTTATGACTTTTGCCGTTATTATAGTCCTTATTCTTACCACGTTTGTCATACCCAAAATCGGGGCTCAGCTTGTCGCTGCCAGACAGGAGCTGCCCTGGATAACCAAGCAGTTAATGAACACCAGTTATATTATGACAAGCTGGTGGGTATTGCTCGTAATCGCAGGTATAGCGGCGGCTATCTGGGGGACAAGGCGCTTCTTCAAGACGCCCCGCGGCGCGTTTGTGCGGGACAAATTCATTTTGTCACTGCCGGTATTCGGCCCGCTTATCAAACAGCGAGTTGTTTCGCGATTCGCATCTACTTTGTCAACGCTTCTTGGTTCCGGCCTGAGTATGGCTGAGTCATTCCGCGTCGTCGGCGAGGTTACGGGTAACACACTGATGAAACGGGCGATTAACCAGGCGAGGGAGAGAATTCTCGCCGGTGCGGATATCGCGACGCCTTTGCGAGACAGCGGGGTTATTGACCCGTCGATAGCCCATATGGTAACGGTGGGCGAGAAAAGCGGCGAGCTTGAAAGTATGCTCAAAAACATAAGCGATTCGCTCGAAGAATCCACTGATATTGTTATAGAACGATTGAGCGCCGTCATCGAACCGGTAATTATTGTTTTTATCGCTGTAATCGTCGGCATCATTGCCCTTGCGATATTGCTGCCGATTTTGAAAATTTCAGATATAGCTAAGTAAAAAATTGGAGACATTTATGACTACGAAAAAATCATTCACGCATTTCAGCGGCAGCAGACGTCGTTTCGCCGCATTCACGATTATTGAGGTTATGGCCGTAATTCTGATTATCGGTATTCTGGGAAGCATCGTCGCCGTCAGCGTCGTCGGCAAAATAGACAGGGCGAAAGTTACATCAACCAAAGCCAACCTGAAGCTGCTTCACGGCGCAGTAATTCAATTCAAAATGGATACGGGCCGATACCCAACCGAAGAGGCCGGCCTGCAGGAGCTCATCGAGCAGCCCACTGATGTAACCGGCTGGAGCACGGGCGGCTACCTCGAAACAACGTCGCTGCCTAAGGATGCCTGGGGACACGATTTCGTGTATCAATTGTCCCCTGAAAGCGGCAAACCCTTCGTCATTATCAGCTATGGAGCGGACGGTGAGGAAGGTGGCGAGGGAATCAACGCCGACCTTCGCAGCACGGACGCCGATTAGCAGAGGATAGAATACGGATGACGGAAGACAAAAGACAACGGACAGAAGACAGAAGACAGAGGCTGAATGTCTGTTATTCATCCTCCGTCTTGCGTCATCGGGCTTTTACGCTTTCGGAGTCGATGGTTGTTATTATTATCGTCTCGCTGCTGATATTGATGGCGGCAACCAATCTGAAAGGCGTTATTACCAAAAATTCTTTCAAGGCCAAAAGCCAGGGGCTTATCTCCGCCCTCGAATCTGCAGTTACGAGCGCCGGCCAGAGCGACAAAAAATACGAAGTCATCATTGATATCCCGCAGCAGAGCTATCTTCTGCGTGAGATTTCATCTTCCAATCTGGCAGACGTTCTTGATGAAGAAATAATCGCCCAGGAGGATTTCGGCAGCAACTGCAGGATTTCATACGTTTTGTTTGACGACGGGCAATATACAAACGAGGACAAAGCGAAGTTTCGGGCGAGCCGGGCGGGGTGGCAATTCGGCGGCATAATCGTGCTTATCGATTCTGAAGGGCAGGCCTGGTCGATTGTTGTTGACCGGCTGAGCAATATCGTTCGTTTGCAACAGGGCGAAGCGCAAATCGTCTGGCCAAGGAGCAAAGATGAGTTGCCGTTCTGAAAATATGCGGCACGGCCATCCTGATCGTGATTACATGGGCTGGAAGTCCATGCCGAGACGGGCTTTAACGCTGGTAGAAAGCATGGCCGCTGTTACCCTGCTGGCGTTTATCGGCGTAAGCGTCTGGGTAGTTCTGGAGCGATGCACGGCTTCCGCGGCGGACTCGATTCAGCGTATGCGCGCCTTTGAAATAGCCAGAGAAAATATGGAAAAGATACTTGGTTTGGATTCCGTTCAGGAAACGACCGAATACGGCACAAGCGAAAAATTCCCGGACATCCGCTGGCAGACCACCATCGAGAGTTTTTATGAACCGGCAACATCGAATATGTGGGTGCGTGCGGTCTGCTCGGCAGAATATACCAATACATCCGGCGAGTCACAAAATGTCGAACTAACCAACTGGCTTACCAAGCTTAGCAATGAACAGATGAAGCAGTTGGAGGCCAAGTCAGCATTACAGAAACAACAGATAGCCAAACATATTATCGCGACCGAGGAGCTTGCGGCGGAATTTGCCGGCGTTACCGTAGAAACCATAAGGCAGTGGGTAAAAAACGGTATGCCGATGACGGACGCAGACGAATATCTTAAACCCTGGCTGGACCTGTACCTGCAAACCAACGGCCACCCGACAGAAGAGGATAAGCAAAGCACATTGACAGAATACCCGGAATTGTCAATTACCAGGCCGAAGAAGGCGACCACGAACAAGGCGACAACACCAACACCGGATTTGCAGAAGCCAGGGGAGTCCGGGGCTGGGGCGCAGCCGGGCGTCGATTCATCGGATGCCGAACAGACGGCTCCGGATAGTAATATAGACCCGGAGCTCGAGAAACAAATAGATGATTTATTGCGAGGCTCGTAGCGGGCAGTTTGTAACCGATATGGAATCAACCCACAATAAAACGCGTTCTTATAAACGGGCTTTCACGCTCGTGGAGATGCTTGCCGCCCTGACCGTCGGAACAATGGTGCTGCTGGCGGTTCTGGCTTTATATAACAGGGGGCAAAGCGGCTCGGCCGCGGTTATCAACAAACTGGAAAGCAATCGCCTGCCTCGTGAGGTTTTTCAGCGAATAGCCGAAGACCTTGACCGGGTTGCCGGCGGAGGTCAGGGAACTCAAATTGATATCTTAAACAAACTGCAGGACGGTTTATCCGCCGCAAAACTGGAAATATTCAGGCCGGTTAACGACGCCAAAGACCAGCAGCAAACGCTTGAAAAAATTGTCTGGCAAAGCAGCACTGACCCGGAAAGCGGACTGCTTACCTTGTATCGAAGCCATTCCGGAATCACGATGGAAGACGCACTGCTCGATAACCAGAAAGAACCGTGGCAGCGTGAGCTTTTTGTGCCTATTTGCAGTGGTATAACTTTTTTCAAAATCGAAGTTCTCAAAGGCGAAACGTCCTTGGACCGGTGGACGGAAGGTATTCCGCCGGCGGTCAGGATTACAATGTCGTTTGCTCAGCCGTATAAGACGGTAAGCGGCACCTTTGACGTTCCCGAAGAGGAAAAGATTGTTCGCACTATTGCCGTTGACAGGACCCGCAGGCCCACATTTACCATACCTTCGCTTGATGCCAACCAGGCTGATGCCAACGGGGCAAGCGACGCCAATAAACCGGCAGATACTAACCAACCGGCAGATATTAACCAACCGGCAAATACTAACCAACCGACAAATACTAACCAACCAGCAAATACTAACCAACCGGCAAATACCAATACGCCAGCAGGTACCCAGAGACCAAATAGGATAAGACAGCAGCGTTAAAATGCGCGAAAATGATTTTATGAATGGTTGTTTGCAAAATCACGATAGCCGAACCACACGAGGGGCCGAGCCATCGGTTCGTAAGAGCGGGATTGTGCTTCTGATTACGATGGTAGTGCTGCTGGTTCTTGCGACGCTTGGATACGTTTTAGCCAGCCGGGTGGCGTCTCAGCGGCACAGGGACAGTTACATCATCGATTATACCAACGCCTGTTACGCCCGTGATTCGGCGTTAAAATACGCATTGGCCGCATTGGAGGACCTTAACAATGTTAACTTGATTTCCCGTCCCAATGAGCTGGATTTTTCCGACCTTTTCCATCTCAGCGAGCAGGAGTATAGCCAGTTGGTTGAACAATGGGTGATGGAACTTGCCAAAAAACAAGCGGCTTCGGAGGGATTGGACAAAAGCGGAATTACGGAAACCTCTCTTGAAGCCAACGACTCAAACGGGAAATATACCGCTGATTCGAATTTAGCCGAGCCAAACGATAGTAACCAGGTAAAGATACGGGGTCCTTATGGTCCGTCCTGGCCTTTTGTGACGGAGCCGGTGGAATTTGAAATCGGCTCGACGCACATAAAAATTGAGACCGAAGATGAAAACGCAAAATATCCTGCCGGGTGGGCCATCATCGATAATGAAAAAGTCCAGCGGGAGTCACAGGCAGGCATGCAGACCTTCTTTGAGTGGATGGGATACGATTCCGACAGGATAAAAACCGTCGGGGACCAGTTGAAGCAGATAGCTTCAATAAAACCGTTCAAGGTTGAATTCAAGCCGGCTGTACAAAGAACAGCCATAACAACCGAAACTCCAATTCCCGGCAGGCGAGGCGCAAGAGCGAAGAGAACCACTTATAAGACGACAGAGGTTTCACCGACGGAAGCTACGACTGTTCAAACCAGCGATTTTTCGAAACTCTTCCACAGCTCCCTGCTCGACCTGCAAAAACTCGCCGAACCCACAATTATAAGCGAAACCAGAAAAGAGTCGGCGCTGAAGTATATGGGATTATGGGGGACGACCCAGGTTAATATAAACTCGGCGCCCAGGAATGTGCTGGAAGCGGCCTTTACATTCGGGGGCGATGCCCAGCAAATCGCCGACGAAATCATAAAAAAGAGACGTGAAAAGCCATTCGAAAATATTGAGGAGCTTAAAAAAGAGCTGTTCAAGTTCTCCAGTTCAATCGACAAATGTAAACCATACATTACCACGAGCAGCAACGTGTTTTCGATACACGTTACAGCGGTAAACGGCGTAGCAAAGGTCTCAGCAATCGTGGTTGTGATGAAAAACGGCGGCAAGTTTGAAAGAATCTCTGTTTTGAGCGGTTAAACGACGGATAGGGTATAGCGGGGAAAAATTCGCTACACATTATACGCCAGAGGTTAAATACAGTAAGGAGCTGACTTAAAGTGCAAACCGGGAATTTTTTGGGAATATATCTGGCCAAAGACCGCGCGACGGTCGTTTGTCTTGAGGTGCAGGGCCGCGAGAGAAAGCTCGTGGGTTGTTTCAGTGTTTCGCCGGAGCAGTCCGAACAGCCGGCTTTTCAGGCGCTGGCCCAGCGTATCGCGGCCGTATGCGCCGAAAGGCAGATTAAATTTACTGAGGCGGCGGTTGCCCTGGACTGCGCGATGTTTATGCAGCACAGTATCCACAGCGAGTTCTCCGACGTCAGGAAAATCACGCAGACGATTCACTTCGACACGGAAGAGGCCCTCGGCACCGATGCGACGGACGTCGCAATCGCATTCAAAATAAATTCGACCGACCAGACCGGCGCGGACATCAGCGCCTTCACGACGCAAAAACAGATGCTGTCTGATTTGCTCGGCGCGCTGCAAAGCAATAACATAGACCCGTTCAGCGTGGAGCCGGACGTGAGCTGTCTGGCAAGGTTTGTCTGCCAGAGCGCGTCTTTGTCTGCGGATGCTCGCCCGTTATTCGCATTTTTGTCCCGGAGAAACGGCTATTTTATCTCGCCCGTTTCTTCGCCCTGGCAGGGGATATCTCCGACGCCGGCAACCTCGATGCGAACGTTCCTTCTAAGTCCCTCGCAAAACAGGAATGAGATGCTGATAAAGCAGGTTTCAATGAGCACCGCGCTGCTGCAAGCCGCCGGGACCGCGAATCGTCTCGAAATTTTTGATGCCGCCGATTCGGTAAGCTGCGACGACATCGCCAAGAAAATTGCTGTTGAAACCAGTCGTATTGACATAACAGGGTTGGCAAAAGTGTCCGCCGACGCAATCGCGGATTGTCCCGATGCCGTCGAATTCGCAATCGCTTACGGCGCGGCGATTGCGCAGCTCGACGGGTCTCACGGCACCAATTTCCGCGGCGATTTTATGCCCTACCAGGGCAGAAAGATGCGTTTACAGCAGACGCTTAAGTTTTTTGCGGTTGCGGCGGTCATTCTTATGTTCGCCGTCGGATTATACGGCCTGATGCAGGCGGTGCAATTCAACAAATATCGCGCCCAATTGCGGACGAAATTTACGAAGGATTTTACGGCGGTAATGTTCGGGGAGAAGATGCCGAGCAAGACAAAAGAGGCGACGAGAAAAATCTCCACGGCGCTACGGCGTATCAAGGAGGCGCAAAAGGGTTTTTCTCTTACCGGTGAAGAAGCCGTCGCGGCCAAACTTGCCCTTGTGCTTCAGGCGTTGAACAAGTGCGCCGCGACCACTGGGCTTAATATCGATACCGTTTCAATAAGCGACAAGATGATCACAATCAACGGCGACACACCCAGCCCGGAAAATACCCTGAAGATGTTCGATGCCCTCAAAAAGACCGGCTTTAACGTTCTCCAGCAGCGTATCAGCACCGATCCGGGTCGCAGCACCTTCGGCGTAACGGTTGAACCCACCACAAAGCAAGGCGGAGGCGGCCAATGAAAGACATAAAAGAAATATATAAAAACCCGATGTTTTATTACATACTCGTTCCTGCTCTGGCGGCGCTTTGGCCTGTGATTATATGGGGTATTTACCTTCCCGGCGCCCGCGCAAACTGTAATAACGATATAGAGCAGTATCAGAAGTCGCTGCCGCTGATGGAGGAGCTTATCGCAGCCGACCCGGAGCGTCTGAACGCAACCAAGGGGAAAGAGACGGCAGCCGGATTCGATTACGCAACCGCCGTCCAGAATGCCGCCGAATTCTGCTCAATTTCCGCCAACAACTACAAACTGTCTTCAGGCGTGATTATTAAATCCGAAGGGCAGAAAACCCAGTCCGCCAACGTTTCGCTGAAGGGCGTAAAAATAGCAGAGGCCGCCAGGTTCCTGTCCTCGATACAGCAACACTGGTCAGGCCTTCAATGCACGAAGATAAACTTCAGAAAAAACAAGGGCCAGCCCGACGCCTGGGACGTCGATTTGACGTTCAAGTATTACTATTGATGCCGAGTTGCGGGTTTAAAATCGGATGTTGAGCGTTCGACGTTAATTGATTGTGATTGCTATTATTTTTGCGCATAAAAAAAGCCGGGGCCTGCTTTTTCAAGCAGGCCCCGGTTTAATACTACTTTTGTAGCGTTATGCCTTGTTAGCAGAAATTATTTCTTCCTGCGGATCAAAGCAAGACCGCCAAGACCGAGCAGAGCCATTGTTGCTGGTTCGGGGCAAATCTCAACGTTGTCGAGATAAACGCCGACTTGTGGCCAACCCTGTCCCGCGATTTTAATCATAAACCATGTTGCTCCTGTTGCATTGTAGGCACTGATATCCGTTGTATAGGTTCTTGCGAAAGGACCTGTCCAAGAACCCCAGTCATGGCCGCTTGAACTGTTATCATTGTTTAGGACAGAGGTGACAGCATATTCCTGATAACCGCTCACGCCATCGCTGTTGATGGATATCTTTTCGTCGAAATCATCCCAGCCCTGTGCATCGCCAAGTCCGGTCAGATCAAACGACAATTTGCAGCCGGCGCCTAATGTCGGAATTTTATTGGCTCCAAGTCCACTGTCCCACGGAGCTGTCCAATCCAACTGCCAATACCCGCCATTGTAGGCCACCAAAAGGCTGTTGTTGCCGACTGTATTCCCTACCCCAGGAGTTATCTCTATGTACGCTGTGCCACTACCGTCAACTGACCAACCTTCCATA
Source organism: uncultured Phycisphaerales bacterium (assembly GCA_903857265.1). Classification (GTDB taxonomy): domain Bacteria; phylum Planctomycetota; class Phycisphaerae; order Sedimentisphaerales; family Anaerobacaceae; genus Fen-1362. The sequence goes on along the minus strand of CAIODZ010000055.1, from coordinate 13,714 downwards.
TCGGGAGGGTTTTCCCAGTTGCCAATCATGGTGGCGCCGCTGCGAATGACGCCTTGGGTAGCAAAACTGACGGAGACCATAGCCAAAACAAGACAAATTACTAATATTCTACTCATATTCTTACTCCTCCTTCTTCGGTTGTTATCACTTTCTTCGCCCGTTAATCCTGGCAACAAGCCAGAATTTCGTTGTTCTCGACAAACTCACTCTCTACTTTGCTTTTGTCTCGAACAACAACAAGCACTACAGTTTGACTTTCACCTTTTTATAACCTTGTGCTTGCTAACGTTAAAAATAAAGCGACAACTTCTTCGCTACATTTATTCACTTTTCAATTGGCTGCACCCTCCTCTCGCGAGGGAGCCATATCTACACATTCGTGTGACAACTCTTTACAACAGTGAGAATACCACATTCACTGCCTGTATGTCAAGAGAAATTATTATAGGATGCAAAAAATGTTATAGGGCTCGCTGTGTTGCGTAAGTGCTGTATTATCAAGAAGTTATGTGACGCAGCATTGTTGTTAATTTGGGCAATTTTTATTATTCCGTAAAATGTCAGTATCAATACTGAAACGCTATCTTTGTTTCCACAAAATACAAAGGCCTGCCTTATTGGGAACAAGCACAGTTTAATCCTGAGGGTAAATGATAATTCTGTCGTGGATGATAGTTACCAGGTCGGCTTTGCCGTCGCCGGTAACATCGGCAACCTTCATTTGTCGCGGCTCGACGCCTGCCCCTGCCCCTTGTGGTCTGGCTTCGCGGTAGGTCTTGTCTTCGAATGTTTTGAACCGCATCGCCGGGACGGGTTTGCCTGCCGAATCAAGGGTCAGTATCTCGATATGATTGTGTTTGTATTCGACCATAATGATATCGGTCAGCTTGTCGCCATTGATATCGCCGGTGGTGAAATTGCCGTAGGCGCCGTCTTTTATCTTTGTTTCATAGCTGAATTTTTGTTCGAGCCGATAACGATTTGTTTTGGCTCCGGGCGGGATAACCAGCCCGAATTTTTCGCCGTCAAAGAGCAGGATATCATCAGGCCCGCCGCCCGTGAGGGAGGCGACTAACATTTTGACGCCTGATGCCGGGTTCCATGTCCCGACGTCCAGCTCTTTATCGAAGCGGAACGTTTTATCTGTGTCCGGGGTGAGAATCTGGAGCCGACCTTTTTGGCCATCCAATAACAATATCGCTTTGCTGTCTTTTGCACCGTCAACTTTCATTTTTGCCGCGGCAACAGCCGAAATATGATTCTCGGCGTTTTTGGCGTTATACTGGTCAATGACCGTCCACTCTCCGTTTGCGAATGTCATGCTTCTGGCGAAATTGTTCTGAGCTACCAAAAGCTCATCGCCCGGCTTGCCGTCAACGTCAGCCGAATAAATCGAGCGAAGGGTCGCTTCTTTTATCAAGCTGGTCTGTGCCTTTGGGGAATCAACAACCTCGAAGTTTCTCTTTTGGGTTTGGCGAACGAGTATGGGCAGCTCATATTTGACAAATATAAGCACGTCTTTTAAGCCATCGTGGTCAACGTCGATAACCTTGATTGCCTGCGGATTGGTGGCAAGCTGGGGAAGCTCGACCGCGAGGGTGTCGTTGGCGTCGGCTTTTGCTACGTTATAGATTATCCGAAGCGACCTTGTGTCCGCCTGTGAGCGGGAGACATATACGCAATCAGCCGACTTGTCGTTGTCTATATCGCTTAATTCCACAGCAAGCGGCTCACCTGTCAAATCGACTGCTTTCGGGAAGGTCAATCGTCCCGCATCGAATTTACTTATGCCGATTGTTTTTTCCTTTATGCTCAGGACGCCAAGCTCAGTTTTGCCGTCGCCATCAATGTCGGCGGCTGATAAGGCGTCGGCATCTGCCAAGCACGGGAATTTTGCCGGTTCCGCCAATCCTACGCCGGCTATTTGCCTGTACAATATGAGTTCCGCCGCACCGGGGTCGCTTATTACAACATCCGTGAGTTTATCGCCGTCAAAATCACCGACTACGAGGTCTCGTTTTTCGCTGCCCTGCCCTGCCGCCCGAGGGTAAAACAGCACGGGCCAGTCATCGCCCTGCGAGCTGTCCGAGACCAATTTATAGCAGGCCAGCCGCCTGCTTATAGCGTCAATGGCGAATATATCCTTACCTTCTTTGCCACCCATGTTGGCAAGCTCCAGCGCCAGAGACATTTCGGATAACAGGCGCATTTCGGGTCCTAACTGGTTATTTTTCTGCCCGAGGCGGACGTGGATGGGTCTTTCAGCATCGTCGGTAACAATGAGCAGGTCGTTTATGCCGTTGCCTGTGAGGTCGCCGACTTCGGCACCGATGATTCGAGCCGCAGCCGGGTACTTGACCGGCTCGCCGAGAGAGCCGTCTTTTTTCTGTAGCAAGACGTATATGGCGTCCCTGCCGACCACAATCAGGTCTTTTTTGCCGTCATTGTCTATATCCTCACAGATAAGGGCGTTCTCATTGGGCAGTGCATCGTCGATATTGATGCGTTTCACCGGCTGCCAGGTCAATGTTTTCGACTTGTGTTTTTCCTTTTGCGGTTTCTGTAACAATATATACAGGCCTCGCGGCTCGCCGTAGTATGCCAAATCAATCAGCCCGTCGCCATTGAGGTCGCCGGAAACCATACTGTATATCCGCTGCGAGACGGGCACGGTTTGCCTGGCGAATCGACTCGGGCCAACCAAAGCGTTGATATCGATATCATTGGGGTCAACCGCCACGTCTTCATCCTGCGGGCCAATTGAATCCTTTTGAAGCAGAATCTCTATCGCGGCTTTTCGGTTGTTGGCCACGGCGATATCATTTCGGCCGTCGCCGTCAAAATCAGCAACCTGCAAATTCTGAATACCCCAGTCCAGCTTGACGATTTCCATCTCGCCGAATCCGTAGTATTCGCTGATGCCGTTTGCGTCCGGCTGGTTAACGTCCCGCCCCGGCTGCTCTTTAACGGGTTTGCTAATGCCTGCCGTTGCTATCGCAAGGCATAACAATATGATTGTGCCCTTAATCGTTCGCACTGAAACCTCCACGAAACTGATTATCTTCAAATCGTTTCCTCAATCATCAATTATCAACCATCGATTGTCAATACTCTGGCACTTAACGGCTTGCTATGTTATCTTATGGCATATTATAAAATGTAAAGGATTACAGGTATGGCAGAAAGATACGATTGCATAATAATCGGCGCGGGGCCGGCTGGGCTGGCCGCCGGGTTATACGCTGCGAGAGACCGGTTCAAAATGCTGCTGCTCGAAAAGTTCGTCCCAGGCGGGCAAATCAACAGCACCGACAGAATCGAAAACTATCCCGGCTTCGAACGCATAAGCGGCTACGAGCTTACTGAAAAAATGCAAAAGCAGACCGTCGCCTTCGGCGGTGCAATCAAAACAGGGGCGGAAGTAACCGCCCTGAAGAAACTAAGCAGCAGCGACATCGAAATTTCCTGCGATAAAGACAAATACCTTGCCCGCGCGGTCATACTTGCCCCCGGCAGCGACTATCGCAAGCTCGGTATTCCCGGTGAGGACAAGTTTCGCAACGCAGGGACAGGCGTAAGCTACTGCGGAACCTGCGACGCGCCGTTTTTCAAGGGCAAATCTGTCGTCGCAATCGGGGGAGGCAATACCGCGCTGGAAGAAACGCTGCACCTGTGCAAATTCGCCGCGAAAGTAACGCTGCTTCACCGCAGGGACGAATTTCGCGCGACCAAAGTCCTGCAGGAAGAGTTTGTCGCGAAGAGTAAAGAGCCGAATACGAATCTGCTGGTCAAATACAGCACCGTGGCGACCGCCATCGAGGGCAAAGACAGGGTCGAATCCGTCCGGCTGAAAAATGTTAAAACCAATAATGAAGAAAGTTATCCCTGCGACGGCGTTTTCATTTTCGTCGGTATGATTCCCAGTACCGGTTTTCTTAAGGGGTTTGTCGAATTAACTGACGATGGTTTCATCAAGTGTGATTTCGCGCACCTGCGGACGAACGTCCCCGGCGTATTTGTTGCAGGCGATTGCCGAGTGGGAGCCGCGATGCAGCTTGCGACGGCTACAGGCGACGGGGCAAACGCGGCGATGATGCTGAAGAACTATTTCCGCGATTCAAGCTGGTGGAACCAGCCGGCGGGCGGGGGACTTTGAGCTTCGCTTAAAGCAACTCGTCGACTGCCGCAGCGAGGTCTTTCTTGCTGGTCAGGCCTACCCATTTCTTCTGGACCTGTCCATCTTTGAAAAGGATGATTGTTGGTATCGCGCTGATGCCAAATTCCATTGCGCTATCCCTGGCATCGTCGGTGTTGAGCTTGAAAACCTTTGCCTTGCCTGTGTAGTCCTTGGCGAATTCCTCGATGATTGGCCCCATCATCCTGCAGGGGCCGCACCATGGCGCCCAGAAATCCACCAGCACGGGTATGCCCGCTGTATGAATCACTTCATCGAAATCCGCGTCGGTAAGCTCAACTACATTGCCAGCCATTTCTTGATTCCTTTCCAAAATTGGCCTTAGATTAACCGGATTTTATAGAATCGGCCAATAACTGTCAAACGCTTATTACGTTTTTTGTGTTTATGATTGTTCTTTTATTTGGCCGTCCAGCGGTTCTGGCTCGTCGGCTGCTTGTCTGGATTTGTCTTTCGGAGGCAATTCCGCAACAGGTATAGGCAGATGCGATTCCGTTTGTGCTTCTTCGGCGGGCTGCTCTATTGTCGAATTGTCCGCCGGCGGTATTTCCACTATCGGTATTGGTAACTCATATACATCTTCAATCGTTTCTTCGTCAGTTGAATCCGGCTCAGCGGGTAATTCCTCAGCCGGGGCAGGCGTTGGCTGCTGTTCTATTGCCGCCACTGCCTGCTGGCTGGCTGCTTCCTCTGCTTCAATTCTCATTATCGCTTTACGCACGGCCTCTTCAGGCGGCGCATCGGTCAGCGCACGCAGGGATATTTTGCCTGTTTCCTGGTTTTGTTCCACCCAGATTAACTGCGACCTGATAAGCTCCAGTATGGCCAAAAACAGCCCTACCAGCACCAGCCGGCTGTTCCTCGGCTCGAAAATACGCTCGAAGCTTATCTGGCCTTCTTTTTGCAGCCGATGAAGAATTTCTATCTGGTACAGGTCAATCGGCGTGTCATCAACAATAAGACGGGTATCGTATTTAGCGCCGGTCGCCTCCATAATCGCGTCGAAGGCCTCAAGCAAATTCCAAACGCTTACCTGGTCGAGGTCAACCGTCGGCTCGGCGTTGGGCTTGAACTGCTCGATGACCGTATCGGGCCTGGCAAACCGGTCGCCGTGTTCTTCGGCTGATGCCGCGAGCATATTCGCCGCGTCTTTGAATCTCTTGTATTCCAAAAGCTGCCTGATAAGCTCGGCACGCGGGTCTGACAAATCTTCCGCCCCAATTTCCTCTCCCTGCGTCTTTGGCAGAAGCATAGCCGATTTTATCTGCATCAGCGTTGCCGCCATCACCAGGAAATCGCCCGCCACGTCGATATCGAGCTGTTTGAGAATATCGATATAACGAATGTACTGGTCGGTGATTTTCGCAAGGGGTATGTCGTAAATATCAACCTCTTCCTTGCGGACAAGGTACAAAAGCAGGTCCAAAGGCCCCGCGAATATCTCAAGATTTACCCGATAATCAGCCAATTACAACTCCTCCTTTGGGTCATAGGGCTCATCCGCCTCGTTCGTTTCATCCATTACTTCATATTCTTCCGGCTCGTGACCTTGCTCCTGATCCTCAAGTATCTGTCTGGCCTCATCGGCGTCATTTTCCAACACCTGCAGTTTGGCGGTTATAACAGTCGGAGCCAAACAGGTATTGGCGGCATTCTCGCCTATTATCACGGCTTTAATATCAAAGTCCTCAAGGATTTGCCTTGCCATCTCTGCCTGCATCGAATCCATATACTCGGCTATTGTAACAAGTTTATCTGCCATAATACTCACCTAACCCTACAACTTTTCGTGCTTCAATCAGCGTCTTTACCGCGACGGCCCTTGCCCGCTGAGCGCCTTTTGCCAAAATCTGCCTGAGGTAATCCGGGTTACTCTCAAGCTCGGTACGTTTTTGACGGTAGGGCCTGAAGTATTCTACGATTAATTCAGCCAAACGTTTCTTCGCCTCGCCGTATCCTGTGCCGCCTTTGCGGTATTTGTCTTCCCATTGTTTGATTTCTTCGGCTGACGCGAAAAGCTTCAAAAGCGCAAACACATTACACTTATCAGGATTTTTCGGCGCCTCAACCGGCGTTGAGTCGGTAACAATCTTCATAACCTTGTTTTTGATGCTCTTTTCCGGCTCGAACATTTCAATCGTGTTGCCGTAACTTTTGCTCATTTTGCGGCCATCGATGCCGGGCACGACCGCGACCGATTCGATAATGTGGTCCTTGGGCAGTACAAAAATCTCGCCGTAAGCATTATTGAAATATCCCGCGATATCGCGCGTAACCTCGATGTGCTGTTTTTGGTCTGCGCCAACGGGCACAACGTCGCTTTTATATATAAGGATATCCGCCGCCTGCAAAACAGGATACGCGAACAGCCCGTGATTGGGGCTGACTCCCTGGGCGACCTTGTCTTTGTAGCTTGTGCAACGCTGCAAAAGCCCCATAGGCGTGATGCACGACAGCAGCCAGGTCAGTTCCGTAACTTCAGGCACATCCGACTGACGCCAGAATATCGTTTTTTCAGTATCAAGCCCCAGCGCTATGTAATCCATAGCGACGCTGAGGGTGAATTCGGAGACGTCCTTAGGCGCGGGGTTGCTCGTCAGGGCGTGATAATCGGCGATGAAGAAAAAGCAGTCGTTACCCTGCTGCATCTGTATATGCTGCCTCATCGCGCCGAAATAGTTGCCTATATGCAGCCGACCCGACGGCTGAATACCCGAAAATACTCTCAAAACTAATCTCCTTACATAAAAAAACAAAAAAAACGGCACTGCTAAACTGATTAAATGAGGGTAGCTTTCTTAGGTCCCAAAGTCAAGCGATTTGCACGCATTTGTGGGATAGGCAGAGAAATGGCGACGACGGATAATCGCTATAAAAAGAAAACATGGCAGGGGCCGGGAAAAGCCCCTGCCGCGCTTAGGCGCAATTGTCTTCATCTCCTCGGCCCATCACAATGCTCTTTACAAGCCGGGATTCCCTGATGTCTGTTTGCTAATATCAGTCAACTTTTACGACAGAATTTACTCCGCCGTATGGGTTGGGTTCCGTGGCGTCATTATAAGGGTCCTGCTGCCAATGGCCGTCCACGATAAATCTGTAATGGTAAGTCCCTTTTACGAGCGGTACCCTGACCTGCCAGGTGCCGTCGCCTGCTTTTCTCATAACGGTCTTTTCGGGCTGCCAGTTGTTAAAATCACCGGCAATCTGAACGCTGTTTGCCTGGGGATAAGACGCTACGAAAATAACGCTATCTCCGACCTGGCACGGGCCAAGCGGTTTAGTGGCGCTTACGGCTGAAGGCCCGGGGCTCATGATTGTTGAAGACATTGTTGTCGATGCTGCTTTTCCTTTTGAAAATTTTGCTGTTTTCATAACTTAAGTCCTTTCAGAAAAACACAAACTATTTACAACGTTATCATTACTTGTTTTACTCTGCCGTTCGGCACTGAGTTCGTATATGCGTTGTGGTTTTTTAAGAATCGCTTCGGAACAGCTACGGTCGAGATTATCCAGGACGTTCATAAAATTGATGTAGGCGTCATAGGGTGAATTGTAATGGTTGAAGTATTTATGCACGTCGCCGTCTGCGAACCATTTAGTGCACATATAATAGAAATGGTCTGAGGTCTGTAACCTTCTCCAGATGTCGATAAGACCAGCGTTTTCGGTGTTTTTGACTTTGCCTTCGAGGCGATATAGCTCCGCCAGCGCGTTTTCCTGCATCGAGTTGCCTCGCCAGGCGGAAAGGTCTCGCTCGATATCCGCCCAGCTTATGGTATATGGGACATCGACGGTATCGACAGGCGGGTAAGTGCGTATTACCTCCGAAGGCGTTTTGAAGTTATTGTCGGGATGCCTGAGTATGGCCTGGGGCAAATGTCTTAAAAAGTTGAAAATGCCCGTGTCCTCCCACTGATGCTCGCCGAAGGTTTCGTAATCCATAAAGAGGTTGACGACATTACCGCAGCCGTTGACGGCGTTAATCCAGGATGCGAACTTGTCTGCGGTAAGAGGCCACTGGCTCCAGTCGCGGTTTGAAAACCGAAACGCGATATCATCGCTTAGCCGGTAATTTTTCAGCAGCAGTTTAAGCTTTGTCGATGTTGGCGGACGGTAAACAAAATTCGCGTTCCTGTAACCGAGTATGTGGTCTGCGCCTTCAGCAATGATGGCATCGAAGCCGCCAATCTGGTCAATGATGGGAGGCAGGCCGTTGTTATAAATAAGCTCGGTGTTCCTGAAAATACGCGGTGTCTGACCAAATAATTGCTTTATGGTCTGCCTGTGGGCCTTTACCTGTTCTATAAACTCATCCTTGGAATATAGAAAAGCCAAACTGTGGTGATAAGTTTCGCCGAGAAATTCCACGCAGCCGGTGTCGGCCAGCTGTTTGAACGTAGTCAATACCTCCGGCGCGAATCTTTCGAGCTGCTCAAGCAGAACGCCTGTGATGCTATAGGATATTCTAAATTTTCTCTTGTGTTTGCGGATAAGCTCCAGCATCAGTTTATTTGCAGGAAGGTAGCATTTGTTGGCGACTTTCCTGCATATTTCGGCGTTCTTATAATCGTCTAAGTAGTTATCGCCGCGGTCAAAAATGTTATAATGCCGCAATCTCTGGGGCTGATGAACCTGAAAATAAAAACATACCGAAGCCATTATTTCTTCTCCTTACTTTTGGCTTGCTCGATTACTTCCTCGTATATATTCTTCACTTTCATTGCTGAGTCCTCCCACTTAAACTTGCAGGATTCATGAAAGCCGTTTTTGCTGAGATTTGTCTTAAGCTGCGGTCTTTTGAGGACAGCTATCATTTTGTTGGCCATTTCATCGATGTCCCAGAAATCGACTTTGAGGGCATGCGTTACCACTTCGGCGATGCCGCTTTGCTTGCTCATAAGGACCGGGACGTTGCGGTCCATCGCTTCAAGGGAAGAAATTCCAAACGGCTCGGAAACGGAGGGCATTACGTAGAGGTCAGCCATTTTGTATGCCCTGTTAACATCCTCGCCGGACAAAAAGCCGGTGAAGAGGACTTTGTTTCCGATGCCCATAGAGGCCGCAAGCTCGATAATTTGGTGCATCATATCGCCTGAGCCGGCCATAATAAATTTGACGTTATCGACAACCTGGAGGACTTTTTTGGCAGCGGCGAGGAAATACTCCGGACCTTTCTGCATTGTGATTCGTCCGAGGAACAGGACAATTTTGTCTTTCTTTTCCGCCGGGATATGACAGATGCCGTCGCCATTGTGCTCAACAGCGTTGTAAACGACTTCAACTTTAGCCGATGGAACGCCGTAATGTTTTACTATTGTTTCTTTGGTTAAATTGCTTACGGCGATTACCTTCGAGGCAGCATGCATCCCCATTCGTTCGATGTCGTAAACGGTCTGATTGACATGCTCGCCGCTTCGGTCAAACTCTGTCGAGTGAACGTGCACAACAAGGGGTTTATGATTTTGACAAGACACGGCCTTGCCGGCGGGATATGTCATCCAGTCATGCGCGTGGACTACGTCGAAATCCTCAACGCCGGCAATCATCATCGCCTTTTCGGCGTATTGGCTGACCGCAGCGAGTATATCCCCCGTATAATTGTCCGGGCTGAACATCGGGCCGATATCGGGTATTTCAAGCAAAATTTTCCCGTAACTGTAATTATGTTCATGAGAACCGACGCTGGCATAGGGCTTCAAGTTCGAAGATATGACGCGAAATTTCGTATTAGTGAATTGCTCAGACGGCGTCGCTGTCCGTACATCATTTGCACCGATAGTTTTAACTGAACCAGCCGGATTGCCCGTACCCTTTGGCAGAACAAACGTAACTTTTATGCCCAGCTTGTCCATCGCCTTTGTCAGGCCGTAACAAGCCGTCCCCAACCCGCCACTGATAAAGGGGGGGAATTCCCATCCCAGCATAAAAGTTTTCATTGCTGCTTCCCTTTCTGTCCCTGGGCATACGTGCCCCTGTTCTAATTTTTTGAATTTTTATCAATGTGCCTACGTAACATTTACAGAAAAATCAGGATAACCGGGCTGCTGCCTGGGCATTTTTTGCAGCCACTGCCCATTGCAGTTTTTATCGCTGCACCTGAACCATACAAAAGTTGTGCTATTTTCACATGCTCTTTCCAACTCGGTCATTTTGCCCCCACATTCCGGGCACAACCGGTGGTCCTGGGCCCGCATAATTATTGACAACAGCCCGGCATTATTTTTAGTTTCCATAATAGTCGTTGAGTATTTTACTCCTGCATCCATTCGAGGGCATATAGGCATATTGCCTAATTATGGCATCGCAATTGCTCACTTTTTGTGATGGTCTTAACATCTTATTCTGGCCTGTCTTATGACACATAAACACCTTCATGTTGCTTCAAGATCTTCATTTGTTCCGAGTTTTTTTAATATATTCCATCAAAGCCGCTGCATTATTGAAAATTTTGTCTTTGGCGGAGAACAACAAAGTGAGGGGCCCCCTGCCCGCCTTTTCGACAAGCAGGGATACCGCCTCGCGATTTGTGTCAAGCTCCTTAAAGTATCTACTTTTGAATTCGTCCCATTTTGCAGGATTGTGCCCGAACCATTTTCGAAGGTCACCGCTCGGAGCGATATCTTTGCACCACAAGTCAATAGCTGCGGCTTTCTTGTTGACGCCTCGAGGCCAAAGCCGGTCAACAAGAACCCTCAGGCCGTCTTTTTTCGAAGAGTTTTCGTAAATTCTTTTTAAATGCAACAGCATTGTCTGGCTCGCTGAACTTAACCAGGAATCGTATTATGTTCTACATATCCGACTTAAACTGTGGTAGTTTGCCTGTGTACTTCTCGGGGTTCTTTTCGAATTCGGTTTTGCAGGCCGGAGAGCAGAAGTAAACTGTTTTGCCTTTGTAGGTGGTCGAAATGTCTTTGTTGACAGCCATTCCTGATATCGGGCAGACGGTTTGCTCCATTCCCATAGAGGCCTTATCGTGCGTCATGCACTTTTCGGACTTTTTGTCGCAGCACTTGCAGCCGCTGACAATTAGCGAGACAAGCAGCAAGGATACAAACAATGCCATTGTGCTCAGAAACACTTTTTTGCTGTTCATTTTAATTTCCTTTCAAAAACACGGGTTATTCTTCTACCGCAATCGCCGATACCGGACACTCATCCGCGGCCTGACGAACCTCCGCTTCAAATTTTTCGGGGATGTCGGCCATCTTTACCTGTGCATACTCGGTACCCATCTCGAAAACATCGGGACAAATATCCACACATAATCCACATGAGACACATTCGTCGGAAATAGTTGCTTTCATAAGACGCTCCTTAAAGTATTTTCTCCTTGCCCAAACTGGTATTAATGACATCCGCAATAACAATATCTAAACATCTTTTTATTGTATTTGCGGGCAACTTAAAATAAGGGAAATACTTAATTGGGGGGTCGTAATTACCCAGCGCAGGGGCGTCTGCCGGGTCAGCGGAAAATATCTGGAATGTGATGTATCTGAATATTACATATTACGGTTCCGGCCTGGTCAAACCTTCCTGAACCGCGTATTTGGTAAGCTGGGCAATGTTGTCTATCTTGAGCTTGTTCATAAGATTGAGGCGGTGAACTTCAACGGTTTTTGCGCTGATGTGAAGGCGTTTTCCGATTTGCTTGGTGGCTTTGCCTTCCGTTAAAAGCTGGAGAACTTCCCGTTCTCTCTGGGAGAGTATTGAAAAGGCGGATTCTTTGGCATTCGCGGGCTGTCGCATATAGTTATCGACGACGACGTCTGATATGGCGGGGCTGATATAGGTTTTATTGGTCATCACCAGCCGGATGGCATTGACCAGCTCGTCGAACTCGCAATCCTTAAGCAGATAACCGGCTGCGCCCGCCTTGAACATTTCGATGATGAAATTCTTGCTCGAATGCATAGACAGGGCAATAATCTTGACTTTGGGGCACTCTTTGATAATCTGGCGAGTCGCCTCGATGCCGTTGAGGTCGGGCATGCCGATGTCCATTATTATGACATTCGGAGAAAGCTCTCTGGCAAGCTCGACTGTAGTCCTGCCGTCTTTTGCCTGGCCAACCACTTCTATATCTTTCTCATTTTGAAACGATTTGCTGAGGCCGTGTCGCAACATCGCATGGTCGTCGGCCAGTATTATTTTTATGCTCATAATGTTAGTCCCCTTTCATCAGGATTTTACTCGATTTTCAAAGGCGCTGTCAAGGTTATATTAGTTCCTTTGCCTCGTTTCGATTCTATTTCGAGCTTGCCTCCTATGTGCCTGAGTCGTTCACGAACACTAAACAATCCAAGTCCTTTAGATTTTTCCTTCATCGCAGAGGTATCAAAACCTTTGCCGTCATCTTCTATGGTTATTTCTATGTCATTTTCGACCCTGGAGAGGACGACTTTGACAAATTTAGCCCTTGCGTGTTTCGCTATATTTATCAGCATTTCGCGGGTAGAGCGATACAACAGCACTTTTACGGGGTCAGTCAACGGTTTAGGCGCATCACTTTTTTGGAATGAATATTCAAGTTTGTGCTCTTCGCAAAACCGTTCAAGCAACTCTTCTATCGCAATTTCGAATCCGAGGGTGTAAAGCGTCGGCGGACTGAGGTCAAACGTCAGCGTTCTTGTCTGTTTGACCGCCTCGCTGATGTTATCGCCGATATTTTTCAAGGATTCGGCAACTTGCGGCGGGGCAGATTTTTGCAGGATTCCAAGCTCCCTTTTTGAGAAGGCCAGTATCGGGCCAAGTGAATCGTGCAGGGCCGTGGCGATTTCGTGCCGTTCGCGTTCTTCGGTGAGGAGCAGTTCCGCGGTAAGAATCCGGAGCTGTTTCTGGTCAGAGATGATTCTTTCCTGGGCGAGTTTTCGTTCGGTGATATCGCGGAAGACGATTTGCGCAGCCAGCCCTTTTTCATAGATAAGCGGCGTGGCCGCCACTTCCACATTAATAGCGGTTCCGTCAACACGCAGAAATACATTTTCCCTCAGCGGCAGGGCTTCCCCTTTTCTTCGCAGGTATTCTAATTGCCTGTGCGTGCGTTCCCTGAAGTCGGAGTGGACGAAATCGAGAATCGACTTTCCGATAAGCTCCGCAGAGCTTTTAGCGCCGAGCAATCTGGCCGCGGCGGTGTTTATAAACACTATTTTGTCGTCTCTTTCGACACCGATGCCTTCCGGGGAAAGCTCTACGAGCTGACGATAACGGTCCTCGCTTTCACGCAGCTCCATTTCTATATCGAATCTGTGGACGGCCTCCCCGATAAGCATCGCCATATTTTCTATGAATTCGACGGTTTGGGCCGATATTTTGTTTTCCTGTTTGTCGGCAAGATGCATCGCGCCGAGCACTTTATTCCTGTAACAAATCGGGACAACGGCCAGAGATGCAAAGCCGTATCGCATACATACGCCGCGGTATCGCTTTTTGCCTTTTTCCGTGAGAGAGTCAACGAACTTAAAAGTGTTGCTGCTGTGGAAAGACCCCCTGGGCGTCAGCAGAGGCGCATCATATCGT
>CAIODZ010000054.1 GCA_903857265.1 uncultured Phycisphaerales bacterium | reverse complement strand
TGCTTTTGATAAAAATCCGGCCCAATAAGCGACTTGCCGCATTTGATATTATTTCCCAAGTCCGGCAGCGCACGTTCATGAAACAATCTCAAACTCTCCTGCGTCTCATTTTCAAGAACCTTTAACAGAAGGGAAAGTTTCGTTACCTCTGCCGCCTGCGACTCTATATCAACACCGTAAATATTCTTTAAAAGAATCATTGTCTTTTCATCAATCGTCAAAAACCACTGTTTGCCCTTACCCTGATATATCACCTTTTTATGTTTCGATGGTTCTTTGGCGTAATAATCACGGTGATAATCCAAAAGATACTGATACGCCCCGATTAAAAACGAACCGCTGCCGCAGGCAGGGTCGAGAATTTTTAACTTTTCAATTTGTTTTGGTGTTTTATTTTCACAAAGTTTTCCAACCGTATTTTTTACAATGTAATCGACAATATATGAAGGTGTATAATAAACTCCGCCCGCCTTTTTAACTTCCGGTTTTTCCTCCACCTTTGCCTGATGCGATTCCGTAAGACGAATTACCTTGCCTAAAAACTGCTCATAAACCTGCCCCAAAATTTCCGCAGGCATAACGGAAAATTCATAAGGACTGCGCGGGTAATAAAGGTCTTTCAAAATCCGCGTCAGAACGTCATCGTCGATTTTCAGATTTGCAGAAAGTTCGTCCGGCCCCTCGGGCCTGTCCTTTTCCCTGTGAAAATGAAAAATGCCGGAATTATATCTTTCATCGGATTTCTCAAAAAGTTCAAAAAGACGCGGATATATTCTTGAGCCGCTAATCAGGCCTAAGAGCTGTTCGCTGCGCTCTATGCCTCTATCTTCGCATATCCTCAAAAACAAAATCCGGTCGATGGTCTTCTGGACCGCAAAATTAAGGTCATAAACGGATAGTTTGCCGTTGCGAATCGCAATATTTTTTGCCAGTTCGTTCCGCCATTGTTCTATCTCGGCCAGAAACTCTTTATCTACTGTAGTTGTGCCTCTTTTGGTTGTCTTTTCAGAGGCGTATTTATCGAACAATCCTTTATAAACCGCTTCTTTGCTGAATATATTCGCGATTTGCTCCCACTTGTCGGCGTAATCTTTGTAAGTGAAAAGCATAATTCGTCCGGTCGATGGTTTATCGTCGGGGCTTGGCCGCATCTGGCAGTCATAAACAGCGAACTCCTCGAAATCTGTCAGAATTGACAGAGGCAATTTCGCAGACCATGCGTATCTGCGAAGTTGATAAGCAGGACTGATGTCGGATTTTATATCGACTGATGGCTTTTTCGCTTCGAGGAAAAATTTTCTCGTTCCACCGACGCGGAAGCAGTAATCGGGGGCTTTTGTTGTCCCGCCCACTTTGATTGCGTCTTCGTGAATCACATCGCTGTATGCCGGGGCGATTCCTGCCTTGTTCTGCATGTCCCAGCCGAGCGCTTCAAAGAATGGATTGATGAATTGCTGCCGGACTTGTGCCTCGCTATATCCCTGCCCTTTGAACGATTCGATATTCCGCTCGAATTGCTCAATAAGCTCTATTACTTCTTTTGGTGCACTTCCCATATCGCAAAACTCCATCCAATGCCTTTAATTTCCCGACCCCACAATACCCCAGTTTTTATCTTTCGTCAATAATCGCTTCCCGCAGCGTAGTTTACCAATCTTCGATAATTTTTAAGAAATGAACCCTGCCACCCCCGACAACGGCTTTCGAGGGCAGGCAAGTAGCAGGGCTAAGTATTTTTTGGATTCTTGCTGACGTAATCGATTTTTTGCTGAAGGGTTTGCTGGTCAAAACAATATCGCGTGTTGAATCCTTTTGTCCAAACCTTGCCATGAATCCCGACTTTACGAAGGGCTATGAGGCCCGCGGCCTTGTAATGTTGCACTACGGAATCAATTGGTATTGGTATATAACTGACTACAAGGTGTAAATGATTGTAACGAACCGCAAGGGCGTAGATTTCCTGGCCGAATTGAATCGCCTTTTGACGTATGGCATCCTCAACTATCTTGCGATGCTGTCTGTTAAACCGCACAGGTTCATTTGCGAGAGCTTCTTTGTTGGCATTAGCAAGCGGTTCGTTTGCAGGCAATGTCCGCCCATCTTTAACATACTTACGTTTGTCGCCTTGCAACCAAGTTCCGTAAGTCGTCCATGTAACCATATATGCAATCGTTTTCGCCATATCTGACGGAATTCTATTGTTTGTAAGTATCCCTCACAATAAATATTTAGGATTTCCTCGCCGCAGTTTACCCGCCGTAGGCAGGGCGGTTTCCTTATAAATATTTAGCCCTGGTATTTATGCCGGGGTTGCTCTTTTGTGTCGGCGTGCACCTCCAAAAATTTTTTTATTTTTTTCCATTTTCATCCTTGACGCCCGCTATGCATGGTAGTACAATTACCTATCTCAGTGGTCAAGCTAACAACGATGTTGCTTGGCCACTGGTGTCTTAACAAGGCACAAGTTGTTCTTTTACAAGTTAACAGTATAGCCAAATACAGCAACGAAAGTGCATATAGTAAGGTCCTCCATAGCCTGGAGGGCTTTCAACACTTTCGATGTGTGTGCCAATGAATGTGTTGAGCCTTTCATCCCGCTTTCGGGCGGGGTGAGAATTAACAAGACGACCTCCGTCCGGCGATTAAATCGTCGGCGGATCGATGAATCAAACTGAAGGGTTTGATCCTGGCTCAGAACGAACGCTGGCGGCGTGGCTAAGACATGCAAGTCGCACGGATAGGTCTTGTGAGCAATCATCGGACTTATCAGTGGCGAAAGGGTGCGTAATAGATAGGTAACGTACCTCGAACTTTGGGATAGCGCCGTTACGGGAAACCGTAACTACCGAAAGGGGCGATAATACCGAATAATGTCATCTGCCGATAGGTGGATGACCAAAGATACGTTGGTTCGAGAGCGGCCTATCGCCTATCAGCTTGTTGGTGAGGTAATGGCTCACCAAGGCTTTGACGGGTAGCGGGGCTGAGAGGTCGGCCCGCCTCATCGGGACTGAGACACTGCCCGGACCTCCACGGAGGGCTGCAGTAACGAATATTGGGCAATGGGCGAAAGCCTGACCCAGCGACGCCGCGTGTGGGAGGAAGTCCTTCGGGACGTAAACCACTGTCAGGGGGAAGAAAGTCTGTCGCAAGACAGATTGATCTAACCCAGAGGAAGTCACGGCTAACTCTGTGCCAGCAGCCGCGGTAAGACAGAGGGTGCAAACGTTGTTCGGAATTACTGGGCGTAAAGCGCGTGTAGGCGGCTTAGCAAGTCGGCTGTGAAAGCCCTTGGCTCAACCAAGGAAGTGCACTCGAAACTGCTAAGCTTGAGTCTCGGAGAGGATGGTGG
>CAIODZ010000053.1 GCA_903857265.1 uncultured Phycisphaerales bacterium | reverse complement strand
TTCAAGGCAGGCACATCATCAGGCCCTTCCGCTGTTGTCGGATTTTTTGCGGTGAGCATAACAGGCTTTTCGTTATCGATGCCGATAAAAGGTGCTGAGGCGAATTGAATCGCGTTTTGATTTAACAAAATCAGCCGGCCTGCATTGTTAAGCCGATTGTATAAACCATCGGGAGATATGCCTATCGAGCAGGTGGGGGCGCCCTGAAGGAAAATGGTATGGGGGAATTGCAGGGTTTTTGACATTCCCTGAAAATGGACCGTCATTTTATTCTTGGCGTAAATCTCGGAAATTTGCGACCCTGATATTGTAAAAACGTCGCTGATTTTCAAGCTGTTTGCCTTTGGCATGAAATATCTCCTCAGTTTCAGATTTAATCATTTGTTTTAAGTGCTTTTCCTGATGCTGAACGCAATAGGATTAGCAGATGAGATGCAAGAGCGCACCATGTGTTGTATGGTGCGCCCATGTATCCCAAGAATCTTTTGTTTAAGTCAACATAGTATTGCCCGGTCTTCTACTTGTCAACCGAGGTCAAGGTCGCTTATTTATACATCTCGTCGAATGACCGTTGAGCGGAAACGACCGCGGCACGCATCATATCCTCGGCCTTGGCTGTTTCACGTTTGGCAAGAACCGCCATCAGGGCCTTGGTATCCAGCTCAGCGGCGGCCTTTGCGCAGGCCTCCCAGCTCAACACGCTTCTTACGACCCTGTCGATTCCCTGTTCGGCGTTATCATAAGCACGGGTCTGCATATCGTGGCCCTTCCAGCGGGCATATCCCGCCTGCTGAAGAAGACCGGCAATCGCGATATTCATCCCGTTAATGCGCGTACCGTGGTCGATATCGTATTTACCTGGCCCGCCGAGGATAATGCCGTCGTTATAACCCTGGCTGTTGAGGTGCATATGCACCATCATATCATTGTCTAATTCCTCAACGCTGTCGTAAACGTGGTCAAGACCAATCATCTCCGAATGGCCGAATTCCTTGTTGACGCCCTTATTCTTCAAGGAGACGCCAAATTCCTTCTCGATTCTCCTCCAAAACACAATAGCGCTTGCTACTGTCGGGATGAGCATCGCGGGATGCCCTTCGTTGGGCTTCGGCTCGAAACCGATATGAAGGTTGCCACCCTTTTTCTGCTCATACTTGCACAGGCCGGCGACACTTTCTTTGAGGTTCTGATACATTTGTTTGACGCCTATTGTGGCAATGTCGTATCCGAACGAGCCGTTCCAGATAACAAACGCCGGCGCCTTGTTGACGTCGGGATGCCAGGCCTTTTTCAGCGTGCCGTATGCCAAATCGACCGTCTTTGTGCCCAACGCTTCACCAGCTTTTCTCTCGCTGGCGTCTAATGATGCGATACCGCCGTATGCAAAATGGGCGTGGGCGCCAGGTGTAATCATCGCAAGATACAGCTTGTTGCTTACCAGCGCATCAGCAACGGCTGAGGCGTTCTTGTCGTCAACCTCGGCATCATAATGCATCTCGATACCAAGCTCAACGTCCTTCGGCAAACGCGGCTGAACCTTCTTTGCCGTCAGTTCAATCATCTCAGGCGTTCCGAACTTGCTGCCGCCCCATTCGGGTCTCATATCACCGGGAACAAAACCGCCCTTACCGGGATTGAATGTCCATCTGCAAATACTGTGCAATGATTTTACCGCCATTTCATATTCTCCTTAGTTATTCTTTAGTTATTTTTTCTATTCCTTGTTCGACAATCGATATTCCAGGACATTATTCCATTTCTTATACGCCTCCTGGTAGGCCTTTGTCAATCTTCCGTTTGGTTCGATTCTGCTGACCGGCTTCAAACCGGCAAAGGCGTCCTTTATATCCCTGTATATCCCCGCCCCTATCCCTGCCCCGCGCGCGGCACCCTGCGAGCCGTCGGTATTATACAATTCCACGGTAGCCCCCGTAACCGTCGAGAATGCCTCGCCGAATAACGGGCTAAGGAACATATTGGCGTGTCCCGCCCGGACGGTTTTGACCTTGACGCCGGCGTTGTGCATTATTTCGAGGCCGTAGTTCAAAGCAAAGACGATGCCTTCCTGCGCTGCCCTCAGCAGGTGCGACCTGTTATGAATATTGAAATTCAGGCCGTGAATCGAAGCCCCTATATTGCGATTCTCAAGTGTCCGCTCGGCACCGTTGCCGAAGGGAAGTATCGCAAGACCATCAGAACCCACCGGGGCCTTTGCGGCAAGCTCATTCATCTGGTGGTAGTCCATCGTGCCGGTATTGTGTTTTAGCCAGCTATTGAGAATGCCCGTTCCGTTGATACACAACAGCACGCCGTATCTTGGCTTATTCCCGGTATGGTTTACGTGGACGAACGTATTGACCCTCGATTTGGAGTCGTATTTTGTCAAATCAGTAATCCCGTAAACGACGCCCGAAGTTCCCGCGGTTGCTGCTATCTCACCGGGATTAAGTACGTTTAAAGACAACGCGTTATTCGGCTGGTCGCCGGCCCTGTACGAAACAATGGTGCCCGCCTTGAGCCCTAATAGCTTTGCCGCGTCCTTTGTCAGATTCCCCTGCACCGAAAACGTCGGCGTTTGTTCCGCAACAAAATTGGGCGATATGCCGTAATGTTCGAGCAGCATTCCGGCAAGACCCTCTTTTTTGAAGTCCCACATAATGCCCTCTGAAAGCCCCGAGGGCGTGGTCTTGATTTCGCCCGTCATTTTCATTGCGATGTAGTCGCCCGGCAGCATCATCTTGTAAATTTTCGCGAAAACTTTCGGCTCGTTGTCTTTGACCCATTTGAGCTTTGACGCCGTGAAGTTACCCGGTGAATTCAAAAGCTCGGAGAGGCATTTTTTCTCGCCGATTGCCTTCATCGCCTTTTTGCCTGTTTCGACCGCGCGGCTGTCGCACCAGATTATCGAGGGCCGCAAGACCTCTTGCTTTTTATCGACAATGACCAGCCCGTGCATCTGGTATGAGATTCCGATTGCCCTTACGTCTGCGGCATTGAAATTGGTCTTTGCCTTAATCTTCCCAATCGCGGCAATACAATTTTCCCACCACGTTTGCGGGTGCTGCTCCGCCCAGCCGGGTTTTTTCGCGATGATTTCCAGTTCCTTTTCGGGCGATGTAGCAGAACCGATAACAGCGCCCGTCTGGGAATCCAGAAGGGTCGCCTTTATCGACGAGCTTCCAACGTCAAAACCTAATAATAACGCCATACATCCATTCCTTTCTTATTTCTCAACTGTTCACAAATGCCAGTGGCTCCGCATTGGTCTCGACAACATCCTGTTTGCCTGTCCATCATTTATGAATATTTCAGGGTCCCATTTCAGCTTTCGGCCCAGACGCGCAGCATTATACCCGATTATACGCACAATGCAAGACCTGTTTTTTCGATTTCTGCGTCAGTAATCGTTTGCTTTTGGCTTTTAATGCATTCGATGAAATTGGCCTTGTGATTAGTGCTTTTATAAATGCCACGGCGACCTCATTGCAGGGTCAACAGATAAACAGTCTGCTTTGCACGTTATTAACAATATGACAAGCCAAGAGCAGGTTGCTTCTGCGGGGGCATTTTTACGGGAGCTTCTTTCTGATCGCCGAGCTTTATGGGCAGCTTCGTCTTGGGCGACTGTTTAATCTTGCCATACATCAGCTCAACCGCGGCCTTTATCGAATCCGGCGTGCCGCTGAAGTTGCATATCACGGTGTCGGCCTCAACAGTTGTGCCTTCGACGTATGGGAAGTTGGTCACGACAACGACTTTCTTGCCCATTTCTTTTAGTTTCTTGACAAGCAGCCGGTTGTTGCCCGTCTTTACGATTCGGGCGTAATAATTGGTCATAACAACCAAATCCACCTGCTTGGCCAATTCGAGACATTCCTTAAACTCATCTTCATTCGCTGCGAAATCGGTATCGACCAGTATCAGGTTCTGGTTATGTGCCACTATATCCTCGCAGAACATATGCTGATGCATATAGGGGTCTTTGCCGCAGAATTCGTATGGGATACGCTGTTCGATTACCAGTGTCTTTTCGGTGGTGCTCAAGGGCAGCATCTTTTTGTCGTCTCGCAGGACCATTAAGGCCTTCTTTGAGACGTCCCAGCAAAAATCAACGACCGGCTTGCTCATTGCGTATTTCTGAGCTTTTTCCGGGCTCATCTTACCCGCTGTTTCGAACAGGCCCTGGTCATATTTCATTCTCAGGAGGTGTGTTACTGCCTCATTAAGGCGTTCCTCTGAAATCTCGCCGTTTTCGACTGCTTGCTTGATTCCGAAGAAGCACTGCGACCTCGACTCGTCGTCTGCTTTAAGCAGTATCGTATCGCAACCCGCCTTTATCGCCATCGCGCAGGCAGTCGGAAGCGGCCATTGTTTGAGAATCGCGGCCATACCAATCGCATCGGAAACAATCACGCCGTCGAAGCCCAGTTCTTCTCTCAATAGCCCTGTAAGGAGCTTTACGGATATAGTAGTTGGGTATTTATCGTCGTATGCCGGGTAAACCGAATGGCCCGTCATAATGGCCTTTACACCGGCAGCTATTGCCGCCTTGAAGGGAACCAACTCGACTTCCTGCATTCTCTTCTTGTCGGCTCTGATAATGTCCAGCACGTCGTGTGCGTCGGTTCCTGAATCGCCTCGACCGGGGAAATGCTTTGCTGTCGCGGCGATACCGCCGTCCTGTAAACCCTGTATAAAGGCGACGGCGTGTTTTGCGCAAACCTCGGGGTCGTCACCGAATGACCTGACGCCGATTTCCGGGTTCTTGGGATTGATATTCACGTCGCAGACCGGCGAATACATCTGCGTAACGCCGATATTGCTTAATTGCTTGGCGATAACGTTATTGATTTTGTAGGTGAGTTTTGGATCGCCGATAGCCGCCATTCCCATTGGGGGCGGAAACTGCCTTATGCCGCCTGCCATATAATCGTTCTTGAAATCACCCTCGAAATCGATGGTCATATGCAGAGGAATCCCAGAGGGTCTGGCCATCGCGATTTTCTGCAATTTGTTGAGGTCCTTGGTGTAATCGCCCGGCGTG
>CAIODZ010000052.1 GCA_903857265.1 uncultured Phycisphaerales bacterium | reverse complement strand
GCTCTGCTTGAGGGGAAAATTGACGCAGCTTTTATGATGAGCGATTCGGCATCATCAAAGACTGTACATGTATTGTTGCACAAACCGGAAATAAGACTTTTTGATTTTTCTCAGGCCGATGCTTATATCCGCCGCATAACTTACTTGCACAAAGTAGTGTTGCCTATGGGATCTATAGATTTCGGGAAAAATATTCCCGACCATGATATAAGTCTGGTCAGCCCGACTGTTGAACTTATTGCTCGAGCCGATCTCCATCCTGCGATCTCCGACCTGTTACTGGAAGCGGCAACTGAAGTACATTCGCGCGCAGGATTAAATCACAGTCGCGGCGAATTTCCTGCTGCCATCGAGAATGAATATCACATCAGCCCGGATGCCGCACGCTTCTATAAATCCGGCAAAAGTTTTCTCTACAGGTATATGCCGTTCTGGCTGGCCAGTTTGCTTAACCGTACTTTATTTGCTTTTGTGCCGATGCTTTTGGTTTTAATACCGGGAATGCGCACCATCCCGGCCATCTATCGCTGGCAAATGCGTTTGCGTATCTTCCGCCGGTATCGAGCCTTAATGGTTCTGGAAAAAGATATGATGGCCGAGGGGGGCAATAGAGAAGAATTGTCGCAGCGACTCGATAATATTGAAAAGGCCGTGAACAAAATGAAAGTCCCGGCGTCTTTCGCCGAACAATTTTATGGATTGCGCGGCAATATTGAAAATGTCCGCGAGGATCTGACAAATGCCCGCCTGGAAAAAACAAAATAGCTTTGTCTGATAAATGCAAAAATAATGTAAGGAGCACAAAAATGGGTAAAGTTCTTATTGTCTATCACTCCCAGAGCGGCAATACAAAAGCTGCGGCAGAGGCTCTTGCTCAGGGCGCAAAACAAATAAGCGGGACCGAAGTTATTATTAAAGAAGCATTAAATGCTGCAGCTGAGGACTTACTTTCCTGTGATGCTGTTGCTGTGGGGACACCAGATTATTTCAGTTACATGGCTGGAGGCTTGAAAGACTTCTTCGACAGAACGTATTATCCAACCCAGGGTTCTGTTACAGATAAGCCCTGTGGGATCTTTGTCACTCATGGAGGCGGCGGCAAGGCTGTTGAAAGTGTTAAAACTATCTGCAAGACTTTTAAGTTTAAGCTCATAGGAGAGCCTGTTCTCATAAAAAATCGTCCTGATGAAAAAGCAACACAAGCCCTTGCAAATTTAGGCAAACTTCTATGTGAGGCTGCAGAATAATTTTCCCGCCATAAGCCGCATTTGAACTAAAATAAGAACTTCGTGTTTCTTCGTGCCCTCGGTGGTTAAAAAAGCAGTGTTAATCCTGTGTAAATCCGTGTCCGAATCCAAATGCCACATTTCTTGACGATTGAATCGCTCCGCCGTATAATTCGCTGAACTTTCAAACCTTATCATTAAATTGTGAGGTAACATCACTGTGAAACAATGGCGATTTGAGGTGTGCAACAAGGCGGGTTTTCCTGATGTGCAGGGAGCCAGCGTTCTTACTGATATAAAAGAATTTGGTATAAACGCAGTCGAAGCGGTGCAGTTCGCCCGCGTTTATCTTATTGAAGCGGATTTCGAAAAGGATTTCGCCGACCGGCTCGCAAAAGAGCTTCTGGCGGACCCCGTTTGTGAAGAATATTATATAGGCAGAAGCGGCGCACCGGCGGGATTGGCAAAAGTCACGCTTATGGAAGTGCATCTCAAAAGCGGCGTTACAGACCCCGTCGCCCAATCCGTAACCAGCGCAATGAACGATATGGGTATAAAACCCGACAGCGTCCGCACCGCCAGAAAATACGTCCTTCTCGGAGAATTGAACGGCAAACAAATCGACACAATCGCCAGAAAAATTCTGGCCAACGACTGCATCGAGGTCTGCGTTGTAGGCAACGACACCGAACCGCCAAGCCCGCACATAAAACCATACGAACTGAATTTAGTCCGCCTGCCGATACGAGACCTTGATGAGCAGGGACTGGTTAATCTCAGTAAGCAAAAAGACCTGTTCCTCAACGCGGTGGAAATGAAAACGATTCAGGATTACTTCAAACGAATCGGCAGGGAGCCGACGGATATCGAGCTTGAATCAATCGCGCAAACATGGAGCGAACACTGCGTCCACAAAACACTCAAAAGCAAAGTCGATATGGAAATCGACGGCCAGCACGTTGAGTTCAATAACCTACTAAAAGAAACCGTTTTCAAAGCCACTAAGGACCTGAACAAGCCCTGGTGCATAAGCGTTTTTGCCGATAACGCGGGCGTCATCGATTTCGACGACAACTCAGCGGTTTGCTTCAAAGTCGAAACGCACAATCACCCATCCGCACTCGACCCTTATGGTGGAGCCGCAACAGGTATAGGCGGCGTAATACGCGACCCAATGGGCACGGGAATGGGCGCAAGACCAATAGCCAATACGGATATTTTCTGCTTCGGCGACCCGAATATGAAGCTCGAAGATGTCCCCAAGGGCGTCCTGCATCCCAGACGAATTATGAAGGGCGTCGTCGCAGGCGTCCGCGATTATGGCAACAGGATGGGTATCCCCACCGTCAACGGCGCAATCTATTTCGACGACAGGTATATCGCAAACCCGCTGGTGTTCTGCGGCAACATAGGCATAATGGATAAAAATAAATGCTTCAAACATCAGCAGGCGGGCAACCTCATTATCGTCGTCGGAGGCAGAACAGGCAGAGACGGAATCCACGGGGCGACATTCTCATCGGGTGAAATGACCCACGAGCATGAGACGATTTTCTCGCACGCCGTTCAAATCGGCAACGCCATCACCGAAAAGAAAATGCTGGATGTGCTTGTACAAGCCAATGAGCTCGGCTTGTATGAGGCAATTACCGACTGCGGCGCGGGCGGACTAAGCAGCGCGGTAGGCGAAATGGGCCAGGAACTGGGCGCGGAAGTTGACCTCGATAAAGTCCCGCTCAAATACGCCGGACTAAATTACACGGAAATCTGGATTAGCGAAGCGCAGGAGCGAATGGTCATCGCCGTAAAGCCGGAGAACCTCGACGCGATAATGAAAATCTTCGCAGGCGAAAACGTCGAAGCCACCGTAATCGGCACATTCACAGGCGATAAAAAACTGAAGCTCCGCTATAAAGGTACTGTTGTAGGCGAACTCGATATGGAGTTCCTCCACGATGGCGTCCCGAAGTATTCTCGAAAAGCCATCTGGACTTCTCGTTCATCATCGAGCATCGAGCATCAAGTATCGAGCATCAAAAAAGATAATTACAACGACGAGCTTCTCGCAATTCTCGGCTCATACAACATCGCAAGCAAAGAATGGGTAATTCGCCAGTATGACCACGAGGTGCAGGGGGCATCGGTCATCAAGCCGTTGACCGGCGTTACCAACGACGGCCCCGGCGACGCGGCTGTCATAAGACCAAAATATAATTCCGACCGCGGCGTCGCGATAAGCTGCGGAATGAATCCATGCTATGGGGACATCAACCCCTATTGGATGGCTCTTTCCGGGATAGACGAGGCAATCAGGAATCTCGTCTGCGTCGGCGCAAAGACAGACCGCATTGCGCTGCTGGATAATTTCTGCTGGGGCGACTGCACAAAACCGGAAACGCTCGGCACATTAGTTCGTGCGGCACAGGCCTGCTACGACGGGGCAATCGCATTTGATGCGCCGTTCATTTCAGGCAAGGATTCTCTCAACAATGAATTCAGACGCGACGACGGCACACGAATCTCTATCCCAGCGACGCTGCTGGTAAGCGCGATATCCATAGTCGATGACGTCGGCAAGTGCGTAACAATGGACGTCAAAAAACCGGGCAATCTGCTTTTCGTTGTGGGCGAGACGAAAAACGAGCTTGCCGGCTCACATTATGAAAACTTAAAACTTAAAACTCAAAACTCGAAACTGTGGAATGTGCCACAAGTTGACCTCAAATTAGCACCTAAAATCGCAAAGAAGATTGCTGAAGCAATTGCCAAAGGACTGGTCGCCAGTTGCCATGACTGTTCGGAAGGGGGGCTGGCGGTTGCGCTTGCCGAAATGGCGTTTGCGGGCGGACTGGGTATCGAAGCCGACCTGCAAGGACTGCCAAAAACCAAAGATTGCAGCCAAACCAGCGCCCAGTTGTTCAGCGAGTCGAACTCGCGATACATCGTAGAGGTCGAGCCGGAAAACTATAATTCCTTTGCCAAACTGATGTTAAATCTGCCATTTGGCCAAATTGCAAAGGTAACTGACACTAAAAACTTAGTAATAAAGGACCTTCGAGGCCAAAAAGTCGTTAACGCCGAGATTAATTCGCTCAAACAGGCTTGGCAAAAAACTTTTGCATGGTAAGCGTGTAAAACCATTAAATTTGATAATTTTTTCGCCCTCAGGAACTTTTTTTTAGTCCCGCCACTTTTTTTCTTGACGCAATTGCCCATTTTATCTATATTGCCAATCCCTTTGTTATAGGACACACCAAATGATAGAAACGACAATGAACAAATGTCCGCTTTTAATAGTAGATAGGGGCGTTGTTCGATAGGTCCCGATAAACTGGGACTTGTAGTGTCAGGGAGGTCATCTCGAGGTGGGGTGAGCACACGCAACGCTTTGCTTTTGCCTTGGAACATTCAGGCAAAGTATGCGCGTAACTCTTTTTAATATAAGATGTTAGGTCTATATATCGCTTTTTACGGGCCTTGGTGTGCGCAGCCATTTTTAGGGGCGATTTTTAAAGCTAAAATCGAAGCTATTCACACTTAGAATCTGGGTAAGACAGGTAAAGCTGTGTATGTCCTAAGCCGATAAATTCAAGGATATGAAGAAAATAAAGACAGCATCTTTGATTGTTTCCCTGCTTGCGCTATGCGTCTGCGCGGTTGGTTGCGATGTCAAGTTCTGGGACCCCTCCCAAGTTGGCAGATTTAAGCCCGTTCCGGCAGTGAACGTGATACTCGATTCACTGGGCGTGGCAGAGGAAACGACCGCTGCCTGGGAATCTGGTGAGGACCCCAAACCTGCCGACGTCGTCGCATACGATACCGATTACGTCTTCGGCCCCGGCGATATTGTCAACATAAGCATTTTCGAGCTGTTCCAGGAAGGCGCTTTGTATGCAAACCAGTTTGTTGTTACCGAAACAGGCAAATTATCTATTCCGGATGTCGGAGTGGTGAACGCAGGAGGACTGACTGAATCGCAACTCGAAGAGGAAATAAAACAGATTCTCTCACCCAACATCCTGAAATCGCCTTCGGTAACAGTAGTCCTGAACAAATCCCAAAGCCGGCTGTTCTCTATTCTGGGCAACGGCGTTCCGAAGCCCGGCCTGTATGAAATACCCCGTTACGATTATCGGCTGGCGGATGCACTGGCAATCGCGGGCGGTATAAGCCAGTTCAATATAAGCTATATATATGTGTCCAGACAAATTACGGGCAAAGAAACGTCGGCTGAACCGGCCCCGCCTTCGACAGAAACACCCAAAGCAAATACCGAGAAGGCCGCTCCTCCAGCCGCCCCCCCAACTGAGAAACCGGATGAAATGCTGGACATAATCGCTCCAATGGCAAATCGTGGCGCAGGCAACAACATTGTCATCGCCTCAACAGAAATGGCCACAGCCAACGAGCTTGATGAAACCGCATTACCAGAAACGTTACGGGAATCCGAGAATAGCAATCAGAGAACAGACGGACGTCCGTCTTCCGCCACCAGCCCTCCATCATCTGCAAGCGAAGGCCGGATTGAATGGGTATTCCAGGATGGCCGATGGATTCCGGTACAGATAGGCGAGCCCCAAAAACCTCAGGAACAGGTTGAGCAACCCAGGCAGCCACAAGCCGCCAAAGAACCCGCTGCAGCCGGCTGGGAACAAATCGGCTCCGGAGGCGCACAGAGACGAATCATAAGAGTTCCCGCAGACAAACTTCTTGGCGGAGACCCTCGTTATAATATCGTAATCAGACCAAGCGATACTATTCACGTGCCTGTTGATATTATTGGCGAATTCTGTATTATGGGCAACGTAAATAATCAGGGCTTTGTTAACATAACGGGCCGGCCTATGACGCTGAAAATGGCGATTGCCTCAGCGGGCGGTCTGGGACCTCTGGCTTGGCCAAAAAATTGCGAGGTCGTCAGAAGAATTGGTAAGAAACGTGAAGAAATTGTTATGGTGGACCTGGATAAAATCGCAACGGGCGAACAGCCGGACTTCTTTATCAAACCAAACGACTTAATCAACGTCGGGACACATCCGTCGGCCAGATGGCGTGCGGTGTTGCGAAATGCCTTCAGGGCAACTTATGGTTTCGGGTTTGTTTATGACCGGAATTTTTTCACTGACCCGGCAAATGTGCTCGGAACATCAAACTTTTAGTGGGATGGCCACACAACGGTTGATTGTGTTTTAAGCGACCGGATACCGAAAATGGCCCCAATCGCCGGCTAATTATGCGAAAACTCGAGGATTATGGCGGATAATATTGTTACATCTGCAACTGAGCCGCAGGAAACCGCTTCGGCACCAAAAGAGCAGTGGCGGCAACTCGGAGTGCACAAATATATCCGGATTGTGATAATCGGAACGCTGCTTTACTGCCTGTTTAACAAAGAAATAGGCAGCATCGTTAGTCAATGGCTGACTGACCCCGGCTGGTCACACGGATTCCTCATCCCGCTTTTCAGCTTATACTTCCTGAACCAGTCCAAGCAGGAAATCCTCAATATCCGAACCAAACCAAACTACCTGGGGCTGCTTTTGCTTGTGGGCGTCATCCTATTTTACGTTTTTAACACGATTACCCCGGCGGGGTATGGATACTTCCGACAGATATCCGCTGTCGGAGCGTTTGGGGCCGCGGTATTGTTTCTTGGCGGCTGGGTTTTGCTGAAATATACGTGGCTGCCAATCACATACCTTATATTCGCGATACCGCTGCCGGATGAAATATTAAGAAGCGCCACGATACCAATGCGTCTGTGGGCGGCCGCAGCTTCGACCGCGGTACTCAATCTGATACCAAAAATGGACGCAATAGCCAATGGGGTCGTAATAGATATCGCTTACAAAGGCAAGGCCATGGAACCGCCCCTCGACGTGGCAGAGGCGTGCAGTGGTATGCGCCTGCTGATGACGTTTTTTGCCCTGGGCGTGGCAATGGCATATCTGCACTACAGGCCCGCATGGCAGCGCCTCGTGCTTTTGGCCAGCACTATCCCAATAGCGATTCTCTGCAATGTTCTAAGGGTAACTATAACCGGTCTCATCTACGTGTTTTGTGACCCGCAATATGCACAGGGAATCTACCACGACCTGCTGGGAATGGCTATGCTCCCGATAGCGTTCGGGCTTTACGGGGGAATCGCCTGGTTTATGTCGAACCTGTTTGTCGAGGACGATGAGTCCAAAGTTTCGGATGTCATCGTCAGGCACCGCTAAAACATAGGAGTTCGGAGCAATAAATAAACGGAACTAAATAATAATGATAACGCCGAAAACTATACGAGAGACGATTAAAGCCAACTACCTGCAGCCGGCTTTTCTGATATGCGTCTGTCTGCTGGCAACAACAGCCGGCGGTATGTCGGCAGCAGTGAAAATGGCGGGAATATACCTGAAGAAGGAACCGCTGCCCCTGAAAAAATCCCTAAGCGACCTGGACAAATCCAATCTTGCACCCTATAAAGTGGTCGGGAAATCAAAAATCGAGAACCAGGATGTTCTTAACACCCTGGGGACCGAAGATTACATTCAGTGGACACTGGAAGACACAAGCGTCCCGGCGGAAAGCAAAACGCGGTTTTGCACGCTATTCATCACTTACTATTCGCTGCCTGACATCGTGCCGCACAGGCCCGAGGAATGTTATATCGGGGGCGGCTTACAGGGAATAAAATTCGAAACAATTACGCTCAAAGCCATAAAAGGGGTTTACGAGCGGGAAGTGAAAACACGCTACCTCGTATTTGCCGACACGAAGATGGAGTCGTCGCTTGGCGAGACGTCTTTTCCAGTCCTTTATACTTTTAATGCCAACGGCAAATACGGCGACAGGGATGACATCCGGAGAGCGTTGAACAAGAACTTATTCGGCAAATTTTCGTATTTTTCCAAGGTCGAATGGAAATTCTATAATATCGCCTCCGGGCGGACAATTTATCCGAATAAACAAGAGGCAATTGCGGCAAGTGAAAAATTGATGTCGGTTATTTTACCGGTTCTGGAAAAAGAACATTGGCCCAGCGGGCGCTGGTAATCAAAAACGGATTTGCTTTGCCGGTTTACCAGATGACATTAACAATTTCAAAAATATAAGGAGCAAAATTCGATGGCAAAAAAACGGCTAAACAAAAAATTAGCGATGATTGGTTCTGTGCTTTTTGTGTTTGTGGCAATCATGGTCATTGTAGGGCTTATATATCTAAGCAGAAGAAACCCGCAGAAATTCCTAAAATACGGCGATGAGGCAATCGCAACAGCCCGCCAGACAACGGACAAAGAGCAGCGCAAGGAAATTTACAAAGAAGCCGAACGCAACTACAAAAAGGCCTATGGTTACTCCAAAACCGACGAGCTAAAAGTTGTAGGTCTTCATCGCCTCACGGATATTTATATAGAAACAGGGGACTGGCGTAGCGTTATGGGGTGCTGGGCCCAGATTGTCCGTCTCGACCCAAAGGACATAAACGCGAGATATAACCGGCTGAAATATTTTTACATATTCGCACAGACGGTTTCCGGGCAGACGTGGCAGGAGGTAGCTACGCAGGCCGGGGATCTTATAGAAATGATAGAAACGCCCGGCGCCACAGCGGAACTTGCAACAGAAGATACATCGAAACTGGAAATCGAAGCGTTTAAACAAAGCGGAGAGCTGGTGCATAAATTGGGGCCATATTTGCACCTGATGAGGGGACAGGCCAATTTACAGATTGCGATACTTGGAATGGTAACAAATAAGGAAGAAACGCTCAAACAGGCCGTTGCCGACCTTGAGAAAGTAAAACAGCTCGAGCCGGCAAATCCTGATGTGTATCGATATCTTGCGCAGGCAACGGCTTTCAGAGGTGAGACGGAAGCGTCGAAAGGAAACCTGGAGGCGAGAGTTAAAAGCCAGGAAGAGGCAATCGACTTGCTTAAGGAAGGGATAAAAGCAACAAAGGACGACGTAAAAGCATACATTAATTTTCTCGATATGAAGCATAATTTCAGCTTTGCTCAGACCGGCGCCGCGTCATCCGACCAGAAAAAGCAGCTCTTGGAAATGGAACCGGAGTACTTGTCGCTTACCGCCAAATTCGGTTCCAAAGCGGAAGTGTTTTCGACACTTGCTTCTTTCTATTCTGACTACCGTCTCGGCCCGGCTTATCTCGATAAGGCAATTGAAGCGGCAGAAAAAGCCGTCGAACTCGACAAAAATAACGTCGATTACGCTGCAATCGCCTCAAGTTTGCACTTAAGAAGGTTTCATATAAAAAACCAAAATACGGATTTGAACAAGGCAATTGAGCTTACGCAAAACGCTCTTTTGCTTCCTGACACACAGGAAACGACCGGCCCCAGGTCTGAAGCGACGAGGGCTAATCGATTACTAATGCTCAGCATGCTCGCCAGCATTTATATCGACCAGGTAATGGATGCAAACGCGTCACTGGGAGAATCTGAGGGACAACAATTATTGACGAACGCCCAACAGACGGTCAGGCAGATTGAGCAGCTTTATCGCAGCGGCGATGACCCGCAGGTAGTTAAATGGCAGGGTATGGTCGAGCTTGCCGCCGCTCGACTCAAACAAGGCGACTCCGCGCCTGCCATTCGAAAATTATACAAAACTTATACGCAGCTGAAGGCGGCGGGACGTTCAGACCCGCGCCTTTCATACCAGCTTGCAAAAACATTTGCTTACGGCATAGAAAACGGCGCGGTTGGGGAGTTTCTCGCCGACGCTCTACAAAATGGAATAGAATCGGCCCGGCCGGAGTCGCGACTGGAATATGCCGAGCTTCTCCTCAAAGCCGCTATATGGAAGTCAGCCCTTGCCCATATCGATTTGTTCGAGGAAAGATACGGAATCACAGACAGAAGCCGGATATTGCGAACGCGTGCATACATAATCGCCAGAGAATTTGCAGAGGCGGAGCGTTGTCTTGACCAAATACCACAAAATAACCCTTCATGGCGACCGCTTAAAGCAGCTATTCTCGAAACCAAGGGAATGCAATTACGCACAATTATCATTAGCCGAGAGGAAAAACCGCGAACCAGCACGGTTCTGAGGAATGCCCTTTCACAAAAGCCGCAGCAAGAGGTTGACCAGCGTTCAACCGAACAGATTACGGCAGAGATGAAAACCCTCGCATCGGCCTTTATCGAAAATATGGATGCTATGCTCTCGGCGGACCCAAATTCGCTGGAAGTTGCCTCAGCCGCCTCAATGTGCGATGACGCGGTAGCAAGCGGGAACCTTGACCAGGCGAATTTGATAATAGAAAAGTATCTGAAATACCAGCCGGATAATATAACTGCGTTGTATTACAAACGGCTTCTCGCCGAGCCGACCCCGGCAAAAGTACCTCCCGAAAGGACTATACAGCTTAAAGAGAATGTCCTGACCGGCATCGCAGACCCTTCTAGGCGAGCGCTCTCCCTAGGTGTTTTTTACACAACTAACAACGATTCCAACAAGGCATCGGAGCAATTCAGGAAGTTTGCCCCCCCACCTATCGGCACCGGCTCGCTCCAGGCAGACGATAGCTCAAAACGTCGAGCAATAACATCTTTGTTTGACATCGGGTTGGAAAAAAAGGACTGGGACACTGTCGACAAAATCCTGCAAATAGCCAGGCGAGAAAATTACGACGATTGCTCAGGGGACTTTTTCGCAGCTCGAGCCGCTCTTGCGAAAGAACAATATGAAACTGCTCTTGCAAGCATAGACAGTGCGTTGTCGCAAAGACCCGTTTTCGGGTACGGCTATCTGCTGCGGTCCCGCATCAACTCCGCACTGGGCAATGAGGCGGCCGCGCTTACCGACATAAGCATGGCATCAAAAACCACCCCGCTGGACAAGACAATTGCGAAAGAATATGCCAGTCGGCTGTACAAACGCAACCAAGCTCTCGGCGATAATGTATCGACATCACAACTGGCCGAAACCAAGGGGGCTTTGGACTGGGCGATGGCGCTTAATCAGGGCGACGTGCAACTGATGAGTTTCTATGCGGAATACATAAGCGAAAACGACCCGAATCGCGCGCTTGCGCTGCGGCAGAGCTTGCAGGAAAATATGCCGAGTATGACGAATGCGCTACTGCTTGCCCGGCTCGCCACACGGCTTGGTCTGGACAACACTGATACCCAACGCCGGCAGGCGCTGCTCGCAATGGCATTCTCGGCCCTGGAACAGGCGAAAAGCTATGACCCCCAGAGCCCTCTCATACTCGAGAGTTACGCAGAATACTATCGGCAAACGGGCCAGCCGGAAAAGGCAGAGCAGCTATTGAAAGGAACGAAGGAATCACAACTGTTGTGGCGGCATTATATAAGGACGGGGCGATATGACGATGCCCGCAAATCTTTAGAGCAGTACTATCAGACCAACCCCAAGGACGTAAACGTCCTGGAGGGATTGTTATTTGTTGCGGAAACAACCAGCGATAAAACTGCCGCGACAAAATATGGGGAACAACTGTTATCCGCCACGGAAACACCTGAAATTCATCTTTTGGTGATCCAAACGTATCTTAGCGTCGGATTAATCAAGGAAGCCGAACAAAAACTGGCAAGTTTCAGGGAAAAATACCCCCAGGAAGGCAAAGGATTACTGCTGAGCTCATGGCTTTATATGAAACAGGGACGGTTAAAAGAAGCGATGGAACTGGTAAACAAGCGACTTGAGAGCAACCAGAACGACGCGATCGCCTGGCAACTGCGCGGACAGATTAATGGTATGATGTCGGATTACGACCAGGCAATCACGGACCTTAAACGAAGCAAGACCCTGCTTGACTCAGCAACGACTCGTATTATACTCGCGAAGGTTTATGTGAGGGCAGGGCGCCCCGATGACGCCGCTATCGAGCTTAAAAGCCTGGTCGAGGACCCGCAGGCGCCAGATGAGGCGAGGACGATGCTCGAACAAATTTACTCACAAGCCGGGCGAAAGGAAGCCCTTGAGGATTTCTACCCGAAAATTCTCAAACAATTGCCCGAAAGCGTTTACTGGTATAAGCGCGCAGGCGGGTTTGCAGGCAGCACAGGCGATATTGCCGGGGCGGAACAATTATATGGAACCGCACTGAGAAAAAGCATTGAACAGGGACGGTCGGACGCTGACGCTCTTAGCGGATATCTGCGAGCAATTATGACTGCCGGGAAAATGGACAAGTTATTTGAAGAGGCCAGCAAATACATCGATGGAAACCTTGCCCCGGTCGCCTATTTAAAAATGGCGGAGGGCAAAATGAAGCTCGGTGACCGCATCACTGCTGTGCAGTATTGCAAAAAAGCTATCGAAAAAACAGGCGACGATGATGCTATGGCCGTGCAGATTTTGGGAAATATTTACAAGCTACTTGGCGAACAAGAAACTGAACAAATGTGCAGGCAAAAGCTCGATATGCAACCGGAGTCGCTCTCGGCAAACTGGGCTATGTATAACCTGTGCCGACTCAAAACCGACTACAGCAAGGCACTTGAATATCTTGATAAATGTCTTAAGGTAATCGGGCCTGACCAGCCACAATGGCTCAATTACACGATGCAGAAGGCCGAAACGCTGATACTCGCTTTCAGCAAAACTTCCGATAATAAATACCTTAAGGATGCTATCGGGGTCTACGAAAGTCTGCTGGAAAAAACGCCGAATAATACCAGTATCCTGAACAACATTGCGTACATCCTTGCGGTTAACAACCAGGATTTAGACAAGGCGATTGAATACGCCAGGCGGGCTCATGAGATGCAGCCAGACGAACCGGAATACCTTGATACTTATGCTGTTGCGCTATACAAAAAAGGTAAATATGCTGAGTCATTGCAGTTATCGCAGGCATCGATACAGCAGTATGAGGCGAGACGGTTATCGCCGCCCGCAGAGGCGTATGAGCACCTGGCACAAGCCCATGAGCAGCTCGGTGAATTGACACAGGCACGTGTGGCTTATAGGCAGGCGCTGGATGCCGGCGGAGACAACATGCAGAAAGCGGACAAGGAACGGATAAATGCCGCAATCGAGCGGCTCGGAAAAAACAAGGGCGATGACAAAAAATAACAATAACGCCAGGATAAAGATTCGTTTTGATATTATGAGAATCGACTGACAAATGGCAGACGCAGGACAAAAACCGGTTGCAGTAGAACCCAGGATGATGACTCCGAGGCCAGCTATGGCTGCGCGCGGGGCCGCCGAAGGAATGACGCCGCGAGAAATTCTCGCCATACTGCGCCGACACTGGCTTATGATTTTCCTGCTAACGATACTCGGCTTTGGGTGTGGCGGGGTAAGCTGGTTTTTGTTTTCAAGATACGGGCCAAAATACACGGCACAAACTTTTATCAAAGTGCTCCCGCCCATCATGAAAGACCCCACTGCAATACAAGGTCTTACTGTCGGACAGGACGTCCAATACGGTTATCGGCTGTCGATGGCTATGCAATTGACGAGCCAAGGCATGTTCCAACAGCTCATTGACAGGGACAAAATCCAACAGACCAAATGGTTTAAAGGGTTCGGCGACATAAAGGACATCCGTATCGGAAAAGCCGTCGGGAATTTAAAGAAAAGCTTCAGCGCCATCCCACAAAAGGACGGCGATTCAATCGTAGTTTCGATGACCTGCGGGGATAAAGAAGAATCGGCGATTATAGTCAATGAAATGGCATCTCTGTTTGTCAGCGGCCAGGGAGGAACAAAACGTAAAGAAGTGGCGGAAAAATTATCCCGGCTCGATGACCAGCAAGCTCGCGTTCAAAAGGATTTGGATTCGGCTGAGCGGTCGCTCGACGACGTTCGCCGCAGAT
Organism: uncultured Phycisphaerales bacterium; assembly: GCA_903857265.1. Taxonomy (GTDB): domain Bacteria; phylum Planctomycetota; class Phycisphaerae; order Sedimentisphaerales; family Anaerobacaceae; genus Fen-1362. Next base: position 12,714 of record CAIODZ010000052.1, on the reverse strand, counting down.
ACGGGTTTACCGATCTTGAAGAGCATGCATTCCAGCCGGTAGTAGAACAAAAGCTCAATGATCTGGAAAACCAGGCAAATAAGCTGGAAATGGATATCAGCCAGACGCGGGCCAGTATCGAAACTCTCGCGGCACAAGCACAGGGACCCGTTCAGGTGCAGGTTGAGCGGCAGACGGAGACGGACCCCGTGATGCTGAGTTTATCACAACAACTCGCTTTTCAGGAATCGACGCTGTCAGGCGCGCTCGCGCGATTCGGCGAAGACCACAGGGTCATTCGACAAATCAAAGAATATATCGATAGTATACAACAGGAACGGCTCCGTCGACAGGCAATAATAGCCGAACAAGTGAGGCAATCAAACCTGAAAAACGCCCAGGATCAGCTTACAACACTTGAGGGCCAGCTCGACCAGCTCGAAAAAATGCGCGAGGCCGCCGCAAAACAAAAAGAAGAACTTGACCTGGCGAGGGTGCAGTTCACACAGCGGGTGAAAATAAGAGACGAAAGAAGGGCGATGCTCGATACAATTAAAACCCAGACGGAAAAACTTAAGATAATTCACGACGACCCCGAAACGCCCACAGTTCAACTTATTAGCCTCGCACCTGAGCCCCTTGAAGCAAGTTTTCCGAGATTTATGGTTTTTGTCCCCGGCGGAACATTTTTAGGGCTGTTACTTGGCATCGGATTGGCATTCTTAATAGAATTGCTCAATGACCTTGTTCGTACGCCCAAAGATGTGGCGACGCATTTGCATATTCCGCTGCTTGGTATTATACCTGACTCCGAAGAGGACGAACAAGTTGAAGGTATTGAGCCGGCCCTCGTGGTTCGCCAGGCGCCAAATAGCATCCTAAGCGAATCGTATAGAAGAACGAGAACAAATCTGAAATTGTCGGAACCCGGCGGAAAAGCCAAAGCAATACTAATCACCAGTGGCGGAGCCAAAGACGGCAAAACCACCGTGGCGGTAAATCTTGCCGCAACACTCGTCGCCGAGGGCAAAAAAGTTCTGCTGATAGACACCAATCTCCGGCGACCGGGCCTAAACGCCATATTTGCCAGCAAACAGGCCGCAATCCAGACAAACACAGGATTGAGCAATCTGCTGGCGGGGCAATGCGACCTGCAGCAAGCGATACGCCCCAGCGGGATGGAAGGATTAACCATTATTGAATCAGGGCCGATGCCGACCAACCCGGCGGAGACATTGGGAAGCGAGGCAATGCAGCGGTTAATCGGGCAATTACGCGACAATTACGATTATGTGATAATTGACGGGCCGCCCGTGCTACTGGCAAGCGAAGCAAAATTGCTGGCAAAATATGTCGATGGCACTATACTGGTATTTAATGCGGCAGTAACCAGACGAGGCACAGGCGTGCGAACTATCAGCGAACTAAAACAGGTAAATGCCACAATACTCGGCTGTGTGCTGCTTGGAGTTAAAACGCTAAAAGGCGGCTACTTCCGGGAAATGTTCCGCTCATATCAGGAATATCAGGCGTTTGAGCCGGCAAAGGCATAAAACGCTACTCAACTAATGACAACGATCGAGTATCGAGGGGTTTTAAATGAATAAGTTTCTGGTCACCGGCGGAGCCGGGTTCATCGGTTCAAACATCTGCAATAAACTCGTCTCGCAGGGTTGTTTTGTCCGCGTAATCGATAACCTGCTTACCGGCAAAAAGAGCAACCTCGCGGGTATTGCAGACAAGATCGAGTTCATAGAAGCGGATATGGGTAACGCGGATGCTGCACGGGCCGCGATGAAAGAAATTGACGTGGTATTGCATGAGGGGGCGTTACCATCGGTTCCCCGCAGCGTTGATGACCCCGCCGCCACACACAGACATTGCGTCGATGCCACTTTTACGCTGCTGATGGCCGCGCGAGACGCAAAAATAAAGCGTTTTGTTTACGCCGCCAGCTCCTCGGCATACGGCGACACGCCGATTTTGCCAAAGGTTGAAACAATGCCCGTCAATCCGCTCTCGCCCTATGCGGCGGCAAAACTGATGTGCGAATACTACTGTTCCGTCTTTTACAAGGTTTTCGGCCTTGAGACAATTTCGCTTCGATACTTCAATGTCTTCGGCCCGAACCAGGACCCGACAAGTCAATACGCCGCGGCAATACCGGCATTCGTAACCTCAATCCTCAAAGACACGCCGCCTACTATTTACGGCGACGGGGAGCAAAGCAGGGATTTTACCTATGTCGATAATGTCGTGGAGGCAAACCTTCTTGCTGCCCGGGCAAAGCAGACCAAAGGCGAGGTCATTAATATCGCCTGCGGAGAAGCAATAACCGTCAACGCAATTATCGATATGATAAACAAAATCGTCGGCAAAAATGTCAAGCCGACGTATGTCCCCTCCCGCAAAGGCGACGTAAAACATTCGCTCGCCGATATCACTCAGGCAAAAAAACTGATAGGTTTCAAGCCGGTTGTCTCATTCAAAGACGGGCTGAAAAAAGCAATCGAATGGTACCGCGTAAACCTGGTATAAGGATTGATGATTGACTATCAGTTGCCCTGCTTGCTAAGCTGCTCCGCGGCTTGAATTAATTCCTGTCTGCCGACCTCTTTCTGCGGTTTCAGGTCAAACGACCATTCCTGGGAATCAACTATTCGGCCCGGGTAAAGGATTTGAGTTACGAAATCAAAGGGGAAAAAGTCATTCAAGGGCGCCTGTAGTTTGCGATGCGTCTGGAGGGTTTCGCAGCCCTGTTTGCGGATAGTGACATTGTAATCACCATACCAGTTAAACGACGTTGTCACCGGCGAGATACCTATCTCCTCGTCATTCAGGAAAACCTGTGCGCCGGCCGGGTTAGTGTTGATAGTGAGTTTACGCTCAACACAACCGGCCACACCGACTATTAAAATGCAAAACAACAGCAATGATTTATTCATTCCCATATACGGCCCCATTATAACCTCGAATATCAAATGGGAAAAGACCAAACTGCTCGAAAGTTTAAGGTCCCATAAGCACAGGCATAGATTGGTATTTAAGATTGACCATCTGCAAAACAGGGCTATTTTGTATTCAGGCAGATAGGCAAATTGGGCGATTATTATAAGAGCAAAAGGACTAAGTGCATAATTCCTTATGTTTTTTGCCATTGCACTCAGAAACCCTATGATAGGAACCGCAATATATAAACTTGGCGAAGAGGTAGGCAACGTCGGGCAATTCGCCCGATTCGCCTGGCGTTCGGCCGTAACCAGTATGCAAAGTGTCGCCAAAAGCGACACCTATCCGCTGATATGGGCGCAAATGCTGCTGATAGGCGTTTACAGCGTTCCCGTCATTATGATAACGGGCGCATTCGTCGGTATGACGCTGGCGCTTCAGGCCTACGACCAGTTGGCAGGAATAGGGCTTGAAGAACACCTCGGAGTCCTGATAAATATCTCGGTCGTTAAAGAGCTTGGGCCTGTTTTGGCGGCGGTTATGCTTGCGGGCAGAGTCGGCGGCGCGCTCACGGCTGAATTGGGCACGATGAAAGTTACCGAGCAGATTGACGCCATCGAAAGTATGGGAACCGACCCAGTCAAATACTTAGTCGCGCCGCGCATGCTGGCGTGCCTGCTCCTTACGCCGGCGCTCATCGTTTACGCGGACCTGCTCGGTATCATCGGCGGCTGGTTTATAAGCGTCATTCACCTGCATATCAACGCCAAGGCATACTGGAGTTTCAGCGCATACGGCGTCGATTTGTGGGACGTCGGCTGCGGCATCATCAAGGGCTTCTTCTTCGGCGGCGCCATGGCGGTTATAAGCTGCTACAAAGGTTTTAACTGCAAAGAAGGAGCACGTGGAGTGGGACAGGCCTGCACGGAGGCATTTGTAATGAGTTTTATTTCGATACTGGCTCTCGACTTCGTCCTGGTGATAATTTTTAAGGCGCTTTACAGCACCTTCTGGCCATTGAAGAGCTTAGTATAATAATCGGTTCGCAGAAAAAGACAATGAACACTGAACAACAAACAACAGACAACGGACAAACCGGCATCAAACCCGACGACGGGTTAATCGTTCTTAAAAATATCACCAAAAGATTCGGCAATAACGTCGTCCTGGATGATATTTCGCTGGCAATAGAAAAAGGCAAAACCACGGTCGTAATCGGGCCAAGCGGCTGCGGTAAAAGCGTCCTGCTCAAGCACACTATAGCCCTGATGCGACCCACTTCGGGCGAGGTCTATTTCAAGAACAAGCGAATTGATAACCTCGACGACCAGTTGCTGACCGGCGTGCGGGCGCATTTCGGGTACCTGTTTCAGGCGGGAGCCCTTTTCGACAGCTTAAGCGTTGCGGAAAACATAATGTTCCCCGTCAGGCAGCACTGCCAGATAACGCGTTTCAGCGCCGTCGAAGAGCTTGTGCGAAACAAGCTCAAAATGGTCGGTCTCGACGGGCTTCAGCACTTTTTCCCCGCCAACCTTTCCGGCGGCCAGCGAAAACGTGTCGCCCTTGCAAGGGCCATAGCGCTTGACCCGGAAGTTATATTATATGACGAGCCGACAACCGGCCTTGACCCGATTCGGGCGGACGTGATAAACGAGCTTGTCCTGAAACTCCGAAAAGAGCTTGGCGTAACGAGCATCGCCGTAACGCACGATATGAAAAGCGCATATAAAATAGCCGACCGCATTGTTATGCTCCACCACGGCAAAATTATTGCTGACGGCGACGCCGATAACATCCGCAGCCATCCCGACCCCATCGTCCAGCAATTCATAAAGGGCGAAATCAGCCTAAAGGAGCTTGAGCAGCTTCAAAAAACAAGCGCCGGCTCTTCTGTCCGCCTGCCCTGCGACATAGAAGATTAACCACAAGCTATTGATTGTTTTCTATTAATTATTGATAATTGGACAAGTGAGCCCGCAAACATTCGATACTCAATTGTGTGACCTTGCTCGCCTTATCAAAGGAGAGGTGTTCACAGACGTTCTGCATCGTGCCGCTTATAGCAGCGACGCGAGCATTTACCAGATTGTGCCGACCTGCGTGGTATGCCCTCGCGACACCCAGGATATCGCCGCGGTCGTCAAGTACGCCAAAGCCAAACAAATACCCGTTGCCGCTCGCGGGGCGGGCAGCGGCGTGGCAGGCGAATCACTGACCAGCGGAATCCTGCTCGATGTAACCCGTTATATGAACGGCATTATCAGTATCGAAAATGAGAGTGAGCTGGTAACTTGCGAGCCGGGCATTGTACTCGATGAATTAAATAGCTATCTCGCGAAATTCGGCAGGAAAATCGGGCCTGACCCGTCGACGGCTAATCGTGCCGTCATAGGCGGATGCGTCGCCAATAACGCAACAGGGGCGCACTCGCTGCAATTCGGCTACACAGGCGATTACGTCGAAAAAGTCGAGGCGGTCCTCGCAGACGGCTCAATAGTCGAGTTGGTAAACGATTATCAACCAAAAGCCGATAGTGGCAGCCGCATCGACGACATTGCCAAACAGTGCGTCTCGCTGCTGGCGGGCAAAAAAGACGCAATCACAAATGCGCTTCCCGCAACCAAACGCAATCGCAGCGGATACAATATCGCAGGGACATATCACGATGCAAAAGTAAATCTTGCCCGCCTGATGGCCGGTTCAGAAGGCACGCTCGCCATATTCACTAAAATCACGCTTCGCACCGTGCCTCTGCCCAAAGCCAAAGGATTGCTGCAATTAGAATTCGACTCGCTGGAAAAAATGGCAAAAGCGGTGCCGATTATAGTGTCGACGGGGGCGTCTGCCTGCGAACTGATGGATAATCGCCTTATTGCGATGGCGATTGAGCACCTGCCCGCATATAAGGATGTTCTTCCCGCTAACGCCACAGCCACACTGCTCGTTGAGCACGTTGGCGAAACGCCCGAGCAGGTACGGGCTAAAATTCAAACCACCGATTCCGCCATCGGCAATCTCGCGAGCAATCGAACGATTGTTTTCGATGAGCAGACACAAAAGCGGATTTGGAAGGCACGCAAGGACGCCGTCCCGTTGCTGGACAGGCGAAAAGGCAGACAAAGACCCGTGCCGTTTATTGAGGATGTGTCGGTCGAAAATAACAAACTGGCGGAGTATATCGCAGGTCTGCAAAAAATCGGCCAAAAATACAATATCGCGATGAGCTACTATGGCCACGCCGGCGACGGCGAATTACATATCAGGCCATATCTCGATTTGGGCAAGCAGGGCGATATCGATAAAATGACGCAAATAGCCAATGAAGTTTTCGCCCTTGCCTGGTCGCTTGGCGGGACAGTCAGCGGCGAACACGCAGTCGGATTAGTCCGTGCGGCGTTTCTGCGAAAACAATATGGCAACGAATTTTATAACCTGCTTTGCGGCATCAAAAAGATTTTCGATCCCGCCGGCCTGCTCAATCCCGGAAAAATAATCAACGATAACCCCAATGTAATGATCGAAAACTTAAAGGCCGGCTACCACATAAAGAAGGATAAAACATTCGCGGAATCGGGCGTAATTTTCGCCGACGATGAAATATCGCTTGAGCTTGGGCAATGCAGCGGCTGCGGAGTATGCCGAAGCAAAGAGCAGCAATTCAGAATGTGCCCACTGTTCCGCACAACAGGAGATGAGTTGGCAAGTTCCCGCGCGAAAATGAACGTGCTGCGGTTCTGGTCGAGCGGTCAGCTTAAAGAAGAATATTTCGATTCCCCGGAATTCCGCCAGTTCCTCGATTTATGCATTAACTGCAAGGCCTGCTCGATTGAGTGCCCGTCGGGCGTCGATGTCTCGAAAATTATAGCGGCTGCCCGCGCCGAATATGTCCGCCGAAAAGGATTGCGCCTGACCGAACGGATTCTCGGCCACAATCGATACCTCAGTATGCTGGCAAGCGCCTTCTCGCCAATATCGAATTCTGCAATGCGTCTGCCGATAACCAGGTCGCTTCTCGAAAAGTTAATCGGGCTTGACAGCAGACGCAAGATGCCCAAATTCGCCCTCGGCTCATTTTCCCTTGCCGGCCGGCTTTACCTGGAAACCTGCAAACCAAGTGAAATGCCTATTGATAAAGTCGCGTACTTTTTGGACACATACGTCAATTACAACGACCACGAATTGGGCTTCGCTGTTATAGATGTCCTGCGACACAACGCAGTTGAAGTGATAATACCCAGGCAAAGACCCGCGCCTTTGCCCGCGATTGTTTACGGCGACGTCAAAACCGCGAAAAAGGATTTGTCTTACAGCGTCAAATACCTCGCCGCGGCCGTAAAAGAGGGCTATAAAATTATCTGCTCCGAACCAAGTGCGGCAATGTGTCTCAAACAGGAGCTTCGGCATTACGTTGACAGCGTGGACGCGAAAATCGTTTCCGAAAATACCTATGAGTTGATGGAATACCTCCGCGAACTGCTGCGACAAGGCAAATTAAACAAGCCCAAAAGAACGTTACTGCAGGGATACGTTTATCACACGCCCTGTCATTTATTCGCGACCGGGTCATACGGGGCGAGTATCGAGTTGTTGCAAAAATTATGCAATATACCGGTGGCTGACCTCAATGCGGGTTGCTGCGGCCTGGCGGGGACATTCGGAATGCAGAAGAAAAATTACGAGCTGTCGGAGCAAATCGCCCAATCACTCAAAGATGTGCTCAAAAATACGTCCGCGCAGTGCGTCCTTACCGAGTGTGCCGCCTGCGGTATGCAGATTGAGCATATAAGCGGAAAACGCGCGATTCATCCGATAAAAGTTTTAGCAAAAGCATACGGACCGCCTCGAGAACATATAGCCAGATAAACAGGCAAGTTGAGATGACCAAGTGGCCCGGTGCTATTGGTAAAGGAAATTCAGATGTTAAAAAAAACTATTTTGGCCGGGACGATTTTATTTTTAGCATCGGTCTGTATGGCAGGCGAGAATGTTAGGTTTGTACAGGATACCAACAAAATCGACATCCTTGTGGGAGGCAACCTGTTCACGACCTACCGATACGGTTCTGAGCTGACCAAGCCGATTTTGTATCCCGTGAAAAGTCCTTCGGGTATTGTGCTGACACGCGGCTTCCCGTTCGAGAAGATACCGGGCGAGAGCAACGACCATCCGCATCATACAGGGATATTCTTTACTTATGACAAAGTTAATCACGATGGTTTCTGGAACAACACGACCTCGCCGCCGCAGATAAAGCACATAAAGACCACAAAGATGGAGAATGGTCAGCTTTCCACAATCTCGCACTGGGTCGGCAAATCAGGGAAACAGCTGCTCGAAGAAAAAAGGGATATGGTTTTTTCCGCTGAGGCGAATCAATACGCTACCGATTTCAATATCACCCTGACCGCGCAGGATGAAAAAATTGTCTTCGGCGACACCAAAGAGGGTATGTTCGCGATTCGCGTGGCTGACTGGCTGCGAGAAGACAAAGGGACAGGCAAATATCTCGACTCAGATGGCAATATAGGCGAGCCGAATATCTGGGGCAAAAAAGCTACCTGGGTTCGGCTGGAAGGTCAAAAAGATGGCAAAACAATCGGTATTGCGATTTTCAATCACCCGGCAAGTGCGAATTACCCGACATATTGGATGGCTCGCGGTTATGGATTGTTCAGCGCAAACCCTTTAGGCCAGCTCGATTTTCTGAAGGGCACAAACGTTGAGAATCCCCAGCCGTTAAATTTTACGCTTTACCCAGGTCAAAGTGCGCTTTTTAAATTCCGAATGATTATCTACGAAGGCCAAAAATCCGCCGAGCAGCTTGAGCGGGAGTTTCAGAGCTTCGCAAGGCCTTGATTTGCTGTGGGCTAATGCCGGGAAAGTACTATGATGAAATGGCAAAGAAATATCACGGGGAATTCGCCCGGCTAAATTTCCCTCAGTGCGTTGCTGTATCCTAAAAGGTTGCCGGCCATCGCAGCCCCCTAAGCAATCGCCTAATTACTATTAAGCAAATTGCCAATAGGGGTTTCGTGCCCTTATAGTGTATATTGCCGGCGGCCATAAAAATATGCGCCCTGCTGTATTTAGTATTAGGGCGTGCGCTTTTTTGAATAGATGTCATAATAGGCTCTAAAGCGATTATTTAAAGGTTCTGTTATGTATGTCGAGAGTTAGTTTATTTAAGGCCTTTGGTATGAGTATTTAAGGATTTGCGAAGTCGTTTTTCAGGAATTGCCTACCTTAATCTCTTTTGCCATCCTACCGATAAGACCAAAAAACATCAATTTATAGAGAGGAACAAATGAAAAAGAATACTGTTGGTAGTATTATTGCTAAATCGAAACTATTGTTCATTTGCCTGCTGGTTCTCACACTATTGCCCATCAGTGCCTATGCCGTGACTATTGACTTAGGAACGGCGGCAAACTTTGGGGCGCTGGGCGGCTCAAAGGTAGCCAATACCGGCTTCACCATCATCAACGGTGATGTCGGTGTCTGGCCAAGCGCCTCAATTACCGGCTTTCCCCCGGGGATCGCGACCGGAACGATCCACACAGGTGATGCGGTCGCGGCCACGGCCCAAGCGGACTTGCTTACCGCATACAATGCAGCGCATGACGCTCCGGGCGGCTCGGCCGGACCTGGGGAACTGGGCGGAGCGACCCTCACTGCGGGAGTTTACACCTTTGGTTCGAGTGCGGCTTGGACGTTCGGGGCCGGCGATCTGACGCTGGACGCTAATGACAATCCCAACGCGCAGTGGATCTTCCAGATCGGCACCACCCTGATAACGCCCGCTAACGCCAATGTGGTTTTGATTAAGGGCGCCTCGGCTAACAATGTGTTCTGGCAGGTCGGCAGTTCCGCGACCCTTGGCGCCACCAACAACTTCGCCGGAAATATTCTTGCGTATACGAGCATTACCCTTGGCGGCGGGGCTCTGAACGGCCGAGCACTGGCTATAAACGCCAAAGTAGAAATCTCCGTCGCAGAAACGATAACAACAACCGTTGCTGATAGTAATTTACATATAAGAATATGGTATGGCCCGAACCAGGTTTTCGCCCAGCAGGGCACGCCGCAGAGATGGATAAATATCCTTGGAGATATCATAAATCCTGCCCTGGTACAGTCGTTGACGTATTCGCTCAATGGCGGTCCGCAATTACCGCTCTCAATGGGCCCGCCGAATCCCCGCCTCGCCGGCTTGGGAGACCTGAATGTTGAATTGGCCTGTGCGGATGTGAATTTGCTGCATGCGCCGACTCAAAACAACATAGTGATTACCGCAACGGATTTAAATGACCACGTGACTACTGCATCTGTAAACTGCAAATACTTCAATATGAATTCATGGCCCCTGCCTTACGACGTCAACTGGCGTACCGTCATCGACAGTAACCTTGCCGACAGTAACATTTTTAATGCCGTCCAGATTGTTGACGGCCAATGGACTGCCGGACCGAACGGACTCAGCACTGTCGTCGAGGGTTATAACAGGTCGTTTGCCCTTGGCGATATGAATAATTGGCGAGATTATGAAGTTAACGTCCCGATTACGGTTCATCAAAGCTATCATGATGGAAACCAGCCCACGGTTGGTCTTGTCATGCGATGGACGGGTTATTATCCGGATGCTAATGATAATAATCAGCCGGTATCTGGCAACCACCCGATAGGAGCATCCGCCCTTTTCAAATGGTCGAGTGATTCAAACGGTCTGTACACTATCTATAACCATGACTTTAACGTTGTTGGAGAAGCCAACTCGCCCGGCGGCACACTCAAGCCGGAAACAACATATATTTTCAAGATGCGTGTCGATACCAATAGCGTGGGTGGTTTATACAAATTCAAGGTGTGGGACAGCAACCTGGCCGAACCGAATACATGGCTGCTGCAGCATCAGGAAGACCTGAACGGCCCGCGGAATGGTTCTGTCCTTTTATTGGCTCATCATGTCGATGCTACCTTTGGCAATATCACCGTTACCAGCACTGCCCCTCTGTTTACCATCAGCGGTCATGTTCGGGACGCCAATGGACTACCTGTCAGCGGCGTTACGATAAACGGCCTGCCGGGCAACCCCGTCACCGACGCCAACGGCCTTTACAGCGCTATAGTATCGAACGGCTGGACATGGTTCGTTGCTCCGGCAAAAACAGGAGAGATCTTTACGCCGCCAAGCAGATCATACACGGGTGTTAACGCAGATGCCAACAGCGAGAACTACTCAGGAACGCCTACGTTTACAATCTCCGGCAATGCAGGTGTGAATGGCGTCACAATGAGCGGCCTGCCGGGCAATCCTGTTGCCGATAGTAACGGCCTTTACAGCGCCGCAGTACCTTATGGCTGGGACGGAACGGTTACGCCGACGAAGACAGGCTATGTCTTTATGCCGATGAGCAGGTCATATACGGACGTTACCGCAGATTTTAACGATCAGAATTATATTGATTTGCAGATTACGATGACAATAAAGCAGTTCACCATCAAGGCAGGCAGAACAAGGGCGGCATCGGGAGATTCATTCACCGTCACGGGAACGTCGTTTAACGCCAATCAGCAGGACATCAGCGGTAGTACGGCCATATATCTACGCCTGAGCAACGCCAGTGAACTGGTTTTTGAAGGCGTAATCCCCTATAACTCCGCCAAACTCAAAAATGGCAAGTACACCTATACACGGCGCAGGAACGACCCGAATAACATCTGCTCCGGTAGCTTTGACCTGAACAAGAAAACATTCCGCATCACCGCCAAAGGCATCAACCTGACCGGTCTGAGTTGTCCGGTAAATGTGGAACTTGAATGGGGAAGCTATCTCGGCCACGCTCAGGCAGATGAGACCATCGTCAACGGCAGAAACCCGATTCCCATGCAGCTGCTGAGCGGCTATGCCGATGCGCTCCGTGTTGACAAAGCATCGGTACATACCAACACAAAAAGAGCCAACAGGGATTCGCTTACCGTCAAAGGAGCTATTGCCTTTAAATCCGCCACCGAAAACCTGACGCAACATTCGCTCACCTTGCACTGGGGCAATCAGGATTTTAATGTGCCCGCCGGCGGATTTGTGGCATCAACTCATGGCCGATACAAATACAAAAGCCCCAGAGGCACGGTCATTGAGATAAAAAATGCCAGTTTCGACCTCGAAAAGTGCACCTTTACTTTTTCCGTTAAAAATGCAACTATTACATCAAAAACCGGAACGGTTGAAGTCGGCATTACCTGCGACGCCTTCGATCAGTCCGTCGCATACCATCTACGATGAAGGGCGGCTCTTTGCAATCTGACAAATACTAACTAAAAATACGTGCCCCTTTTCTTCGCAAAAGGGGCACTTTGTACTTTTGTTTTTGATTTTTGGTTGTGTCTGCGATACCTGTCCCTGTCAGGCATAATCAATAGCTACAGGATTACTATATGGCTCGCCTGTCGGAGCCGGCATTGTGATATTTATCGGCCTGGGTGGTTTGTCGTTTGGTAAACCTAAGGGAATATGTGCTTAACAAGGAGTGTGTTGTATCACTCCATATTTAATTATTTAAGAAAGGAATAGCAAATGAAAAAGTTACTTGCGATCACTATTGTACTAACACTGGTTCTGGCAGCCGTCTCGCTTGCCACGGACAGCCCTAAAGGCGGTAGTGTTGCCAAGGGCGAAGGATTCAATATCTCTGTCCCATCCTTCGACACGAAGGTCAAACAGGGTGAAACCCAGAGCGTTACCATCTCGCTGCAGAGGGGCGAATCCTTCAAGCAGGATGTGAAGCT
>CAIODZ010000051.1 GCA_903857265.1 uncultured Phycisphaerales bacterium | reverse complement strand
TGGAAATATTTTCTTAGTACGAGAGGATTAGAAAGTACTGACCGCTGGTGTACCGGCTGTCCTGCTAAGGGCACCGCCGGGTAGCTATGTCGGGAAAGGATAACCGCTGAAAGCATCTAAGCGGGAAGCCCCCTCCAAGATTAGGATTCCGGTGACTTCGGTCACAAAGAGCACTGGTAGACCACCAGTTTGATAGGCCGGGTGTGTAAGGCGAGTAATCGCTTCAGCTAACCGGTACTAACGCTCAATCACTTGACCATATCATTCATTGGTTGTTCAACATAAGTAATCTGACGATGAATGTTCAGATGGTTGTGCCCCACTTTTAACAATTTCGACAGTATCACCCGCATATTTTTCTTGTTTCAAGCAACAAGTTGACAATTGAATATGTACCCCCTTCTTGGGGGGATAAAAAGTTTCCTGGTGAATTTACTGACGGGGAAACGCCTGATCCCTTTCCGAACTCAGAAGCTAAGCTCGTCAGGCCGATGGTAGTCCTTCGGGGTGAGAGTAGGTATTGCCAGGAATTACGAGGCCGGTCAATTATTTGACCGGCCTCTCCTTTTTATAGACAACACTAAAATAAGGAGGTGTACCATGGTAAAAAGAAGAATAAACAACGAGGAACAGTGGTTTTGACGTAATGAGCAAGCGACGCAAAGGCTATCCTTCCGAGAAACAGGTAAAGGCCGGCGTCCAAATAGTGCATGGAGGCAAAGAGCTGACAGAAAAGCTCGGACGAAACGACCTTTGCCCATGCGGTTCGGGCAAGTCCTTTCAAGAAGTGCTGTATGAAAACAGGCAAATTTGACGGCGCTAACCGCAACCACTTCTTTTAGAGAAAGATAGTTAAAGGTGATACAAGGAGGCCTTGTGAGGAATCACAGGGCCTTTATATTTTATGGCAAATTGAATGCTTCGTTCTTTTTTAATATGTTGACTTTAATCTCTTGACTGACACCTCAAGGCGGTTAAATTAGGACGGAATTATGATTTACACAGGCAAAAGAAACAAACGAAAAATGTCGTGGAAATCCGGTTTTTATGGACGTGATGAACTCCGGTTGACAGGCATATTTCACGCGTTAGGGTTATCAAATCAGAAGCTACTGAGAAAAAAGGTTGGTGGAGAGTTTTCAATACTCGAAGAAATTTTGAATTTAGAATATGGAATCGCCACCCATTACTTATGGGTATTGGGAATGGAGCAACCAATTGACAGCGTTTATCCGATTCTCCTTTCGTGTTTTCATAAGAACCTTTTCTCTGTGTTCACGGCACTTGACCTAACAGAAAGAGGCTTTTACGGAAGTGCTAGGCCAATAATGCGACACGCTTTTGAGAGTTTGATAATTGCGAAATTTTGTTCAACTTCAACTAACAAAGAATTGTTCAAAAAATGGGAAAGTGGGATGGCAATATATCTTTCGAAGGATGTTTTGAAAAAAGTTCAACACCCTAACCTTTATGAGATAGGCAGATTCTGGGGGCTATTGTGTGACTATACCCATGCCTCAACATGTGCACAGCAAGTCCATTTAGGTCAAGACGAGAAAGATTTAATCTGGAATGTTAGATTGAATTTGGTATTCATTAAAATTTTACTTGAATGCAATTATCATATATTAGGTACCCATTTGATCACGCCGACCATGAAGTATAATGAGAATAGGTATGGTAATAAGAGAAGAGCAGAAGAGTTGCGAAAAAAGATCTATAGGCTTTTTATAAGGTCAAAGAAAGGAATGCTTAAAGAGCCGAGGATGGTTATTTCGAACTTCAAGCGAAAGTGGTCGTTGAGTTGCTAGAGGTAAGTAAAATCCGGTATCGCCCCCCTATCAATGGTTTGCTGCCTTCAGGCAATCTTGTCTAATCGCTGTATTATCTCGATGCACGCCCTGCTGTTGTGATACGGGCACTTCCACTCCGAGACCTTGGGTTTCGATTTATCGACGTTGCCCTTGGCGTCAATCGTCCAGAACCATTCGCCGCCCTTCTTATCGACGACGTAATCCTCGATAAACTGCCAGATATTCTGCGCAACGTCGAAATATTTCTGGTCGCCGGTCAGTTGATAGGCGTTCAAATATCCCACTACCGCCTCCGCCTGCACCCACCAGTCCTTGCCTGAATTGCTGACGCCGTTAAGGTTTGCCTCGTAGAACATACTCTTGTTATTGTCCAGGCCCCTTTCGTAAGTCGATTCGGCCAGTTTCAGAGCCATCCGCTTAAGCTTCGCTATCGTCTTCGGCTTGCCGAAAATCTCCGCGTCCCTTTGCGCCAGCCAGGCCGTCTCGATATCGTGTCCGAACGAAATCATCTGGCTCTTGGGATACCACTTTTCATCGAAGAACAACTGGCAATACGTCCCGTACGGGTGCAGGATATAATCCGCGAATATGTCGAGCATCTCACCAACCCGCTGGCCTACCAGTTCATCCTTGTTCACGTCATATAAATTAGCGATGCCCTCCAGAACGTGCAGCGACGTATTCATTGATTTCGGGGCAGCCATATCTCCGGAAGTAAGCTGCTGGGTTTTTGCTTTCGTCCAGTCGCTGTCGTATTTCTCGAAATAACCCTTGTATTGCTTGTCCCAGACGTATTTGTCCAGCAGACCGAAAAGCTCCATCGCTTTGGCCATCGCATCCTTATCGCCCGTTGCTCTGTAATACTCCGAAAGCGCGTATATCCCGAACCCCTGCCCATAGACCACTTTCTGGTTTTCTATGGGTTTACCCTGCCAATCCAGCATCCAATACATACCCCCATTTTGCTTGTCCCAGAAGTATTCCATAACATAATCGTATGCACGTTTTGCCAGCGTAAGAAGCTCCTGCTTTTTCTCGAAACAATAAAGCGTGGAGAACGTCCAGAGTATCCGGGTATTGAGTATCAGTCCTTTTGGCGCCTTTTCGTCGATGACGCCTTCGTTATTCATCCTGCCGATGAACCCCCCTTTGGGGTCGATGGCACGCTGCGACCAGAATGGAATAATATCCTCATCAAGCTCCTTTTGGACCCTGCTTTTGAATTCTTTGACTATTTTGCTGTCCATATCCTGTCTCCAAACCTTAAATCCCGGCTTCGTCACCGACTGCCTGTCAAACCTCGAATTCGCTGCACAATAAACCTAATCCGCCGCAAAATCAAGTGCCTGTCAGAGCCATAAATTGACAATGCCCCCCAAATAAGGTAGAAGACGTGCTATGAACCTGATAGCAATAGATATAGGCAATACCAATATTGGCGTTGGGCTGTTTCTCAATGATGAAGAACAGTTCATAAAGTCGGTCCCAGGCGATGCAAAGGCCGAGCTGACCGAACTGCTCAAATCGACCTGGGAAATGATACCTGTCGCCAAACGCTCCAAAGAAGGCAAACGCGAAGGCGTAATCGTCATAAGTTCCGTCAAACCCGCCTGGACGCAGGTCGTGCGCGACATCGCTAAGCAAACCTTGGGTGAGAATATACTGCTTGTTGGCAGCGAAATTCCCTTCCCAATCGAATTATCGATAGAACATCCTGAAACAGTAGGAACAGACCGAGCCCTCGCGGCATCGGCTGCCTATGCGGTCGCGGAACACGCGGTCGCGGTCGCGGATTTCGGCACAGCCGTAACTATCGACCTCGTCGATGACCGAGGCGTATTTTGCGGCGGCGTAATCTTCCCCGGCTTCGAAATGAGCGCAAACGCCCTGCACAATGATACCGCTCAACTGCCAAAAGTAACGGTTACAAAGCCGCAATGGCCCTTCGGCAAAAATACCGTCGAGGCAATCAACGCGGGCCTGTATTATTCGGCTGTCAGCTCATTACAGGAAATTGTCAGGCGATACGCCGAAGTGATTGGGACCTGGCCTCAACTGATAATCACCGGCTCAGGTGCAAAACTGATAAAAGATGACTGCGACTTCGCCGATAACTACGTGCCAAATTTAGTCATCAAAGGCATCGCCCTGGCCTATAAGAAATACATCGAATCGAAAGAATAGTCCTTGCCGAACAAAATACGTCGCGTTACATTATTAGCTCAGAAACACAACCAAATAAACTGACTTTTTTTTCGAGTCAAGAAACAGGAGGCAGATATGCCAAAGAAATCAATGTTCAACCTTGTTATCGGTATCGTTCTTTGCGTAGCCGTGTTTGGTGCTTTTTCAGGCAGGAAAACACAAGCCAGTTCAATCAACCCTAAAGACAACGAATCAAGCCCATCGGTCGTTATTAGTTCGCCGGAAGATTTAGAAATGGTTGCGATGCACGGAAGAGACCTTACCGCAAAAGACGCCGAAAAATTAGAGGAGCAGCTGAAAAATGAACCAAACGACCCGGTTACAAGAGCAAAACTGCTTGGCTTTTATTTCCCTCTAAGGTTCACATCTGAACAAGCAAAACAACCATACTCGCAACATGTATTTTGGGTAATCGAGAACAAACCGGATAGCAATATTGCGGGAAGCCCTTATACGGGGCTTAACCGGATACTTGAAGGCCAGGCGTATCTTCAGGCGAAAAAACTGTGGCTGCAACAAATTGATAAAGACCCCAATAACCCAATGGTTATTGGAAATGCGGCAAACTTCTTCCTGCTTAATGATTCAAATCTCGCTGAATCTCTGTTCAAGAAGGCGCAATCACTCGAACCTAAAAATCCCAAATGGCCTCAATCACTTGCCCATTTATATACCCTCAGGGCTACCCATCAAGCACCGTCTGCACAATCCGAGAGTTCACAAGAATCTCTTAAACAAATGGAAAAATCGCTGGATCTTGCCACATCTGAGCTTGAGAAATTTTATACTATCACAGATTTGGTCAAATACGCATACAATGCGGGCGACTTAAACAAAGCAGAAAATTACGCCAAAGAGCTTCTCCTCATGGCGCCGAAATATCCAAAAGATTGGAATTATGGAAACGCTATTCATCAAGCAAACATCGTATTAGGCAGAATCGCGTTGGCAAGGGGAAATATCGAGGCCGCAAAGAAGTACCTTATAGAAGCAGGGAAAACCCCCGGTTCACCTCAACTCAACTCGTTCGGCCCAAATATGACGCTTGCGAAAGAACTCTTGGAAAAAAAGGAAACGCAAACGGTGCTAAGCTACTTTGAACTGTGCGGAAAGTTCTGGAAAATGGGTAATGAAAAACTAAAGGAGTGGTCGGAACTTGTGAGAAACGGTAAGATGCCGGATTTCGGAGGAAATCTTTTGTATTGACCAATATTTGGCAACCGGGCAATCTGAAATTCGATAATTTTTCAAGTATTCAATAAAGATATGGGCATCTTCGCAGCGGTAATGACCGGCAAAGGAACAGGGGCTATCGCCACGATACAGCTTTGTGGCGATTCGGCAACGGACATCCTCAGGCAAATACTCCCCCCTCGACCCCAAAAACCCGTCGAATTCACGACAGGTAAAATTTTACTGACCACTATCCAATCAGGCGATAAAACAATCGACCAGGTAACAATCGGCTGCGAAGACAACAACACCTTCGCCATAAACTGCCACGGCAATCCTCTAATCGTCGAAGAAATTATGCAATTGCTCCGCCAGTATGGCGTCGAATTACTGACCGCCGAACAACTGCTTCACAAAACCTCAACAGGGAACAACACAATAGCACTTGAAGCAAAATTAACTCTGCCAAAGGTTAAAACGCTCGAAGGCACGCGAATTATCCTCAATCAAATCGATTCGGGCCTTACGGCCTCAGCAAAAAGCTGGCTGAAAGACCAGCCGGAAAATATCGCTGTTCAAACACAAAATATTATCGACAAAAGTAAAATCGCCAAACTTATCATTTATGGCTCTCGAATAGTCCTCGCAGGCCCGCCCAACACGGGTAAAAGCACACTGCTCAATCAGCTTTGCGGCAGACAAAAAGCGATTGTCGCAGACATCAAAGGCACAACCCGCGACTGGGTCTCGGCAAATTGTCAAATCGGCTCATTAGCCGTTGAACTTATTGACACAGCAGGTCTCGATGAGAAACTCGCAGACAAGATTGGCAAAGCTGCTCAACAGAAAACGACAGAACTCATAAACCAGGCAGATATCGTCTTATTGGTCCTCGACAACAGCGAGCCGGCCAACCAAATCGATAAATCCTTCACAAATATATTGGTCAATAAAAAAATCCTGATGGTCCTTAATAAGTCAGACCTGCCCTTCGTTTCACAGCGCAGCAGGGAACTGCCCTGCCTATTCGAAACAGGCAATATGCCAAACGCAGTCAGTATCAGCGCAAAACTCGGCTCTGGAATCGACTACCTTTGCGACGAGATTGTACGATTAGCCGGCGTTGAAAATTTTGACCCGAATCAGCCGGTTTGCTTCACCCCCCGCCAGGAGCAGCTTTTGACTCAACTTACGAAACCCAAATCAAAAGACGCCATCAACTCCCTCATTACAGAGTTGTTAAGTGGCCCGCTGAATGTATAATCAGCCCCTATGACCACAGGCAGCGACAATTTGACGCCCGCGATGAGGCAGTTCCATCAGTTCAAGCAGAAGTACCCGGATTGCATACTCTTTTTCCGGATGGGCGACTTCTACGAAACCTTCTACGAGGACGCCAAAACCTGCTCGAAAGTCCTTGGTTTGACGTTAACCAGCAGGGATAAGGGCAGCGATAACCCCGTCCCGCTTGCGGGCGTTCCCTGGCATGCCGTCGATGGCTATCTGCGAAAAATGCTTCAGGCGGGCTACAAAGTCGCCGTCTGTGAACAAATCGAAGACCCGAAAACCGCCAAGGGCTTAGTCAAACGCGATGTGGTTCGGGTTGTTACCCCGGGAACACTCACCGATGATATTTTGCTGGAGGCCAAACAGGATAATTTTCTCGCGGCGGTCTGGCAGACAAATTCGGCCTCCGCGATAAGCTGGGTTGATATCTCAACCGGGCATTTTTTCGCCCAGCAGCTTGGCGAGGACGAATTGCTCGATGAAATCGTGCGATTGTCCCCCGCCGAGTGCCTCCTGCCCGACAGGAGAGGCGAATTATTCGAGGCACAGGCGAAAAAACTTGCTAAAGGCATCAGCGAACTGACCGGCGCGACGGTTACACAAAGGCCAAGCTGGTATTTCGACCCCTATCAGGCAAAACAGCGGCTGCTGAAACACTTCGGTACCGCGACACTTGAGGGTTTCGGAATCAACGATACCGATGGCGCGGTCATCCCCCCTGCCGGCGCGTTAATCGAGTATCTCAACGAAACGCAAAAGACCGCACTGGTGCATATCTCAAACATCAAAAAAATTAGCCGGAAAAAATTCCTGCACATCGATTACACCTCGCTCCAAAGTTTGGAGGTCCTGCGCACGATTCGCACCGAGGGCACAAAAGGAACCTTGCTCGACTGCCTCGATTCGACGCTGACGCCGATGGGAGGCAGGATGTTCCGCAACTGGCTTTGCAGGCCGTTGTGCGAGTTATCGGCAATTGAATTGCGCCAGGACGCCGTAGCAGAATTGAAAGACAGCGATAATCGTCTGGTTGAAGTCCGCAAACTGCTCAGCGATATCTCTGACCCGGAGCGAATCGCCGCGCGTATAGCGACCGCGAGGGCATTGCCGCGAGACCTCATCGCGTTGGCCCGCACATTGCGCCAAATACCCAAGTTGCGTGAAACATTAGGGCAATTCAGCGCCAAACTGCTCCGCGATTTGACGGGCCGATGCGATAGTATGGATGAATTGGCCGATTTGCTCGATTCCGCGATTGAACCAAATTGTCCGCTGCGACTGACCGATAGCGGCGTCATTCGCACAGGGTTCAATAAGGAACTCGACGAACTTCGCTCAATCTCACGCGATGGCCAAACCTGGCTCCAACAATACCAGAAACAGCAAATCGAACGCACGGGCATCGACAAGCTCAAGGTCGGCTTCAACCAGGTTTTTGGCTACTACATCGAAATCAGCAGAACAAACGCCGACAAAGTCCCCGCCGATTACGTTCGCAAACAGACAGTTTCAAACGCTGAAAGATATATCACCGATGAATTGAAAAAATACGAGACCCGCGCCTTCGGCGCAGAAGAAAAAGCCCTTGCTATCGAGCAAAAACTTTTCGAAGAGGTGCGAATCCAATCGGCTCAATATATTCCCCGTCTTCAGGAGCTGGCGGACACAATCTCACAATGCGACTGCCTTGCAGCCCTCGCTCATATCGCCCATCGCCGCAGCTACATCAGGCCCAAACTGACAACCGATAACGACCTTCTCATCCAGGATGGCAAGCACCCCGTCCTCGCGGAAATGCTCGGCGCGGAATTTGTCCCCAATGATATCTCGCTCGGCAACCAGTCGGGCGATGTAATGATAATCACAGGCCCGAATATGAGCGGTAAAAGCACCTACATAAGACAAACCGCCCTGCTCGTCCTTATGGCACAGGTCGGCTCATTCATCCCCGCCAAAGAAGCGACAATCGGCCTCGTTGACCGCATATTCACACGAGTCGGCGCATCCGACGAGCTAATCCGGGGACAATCAACCTTTATGGTCGAGATGACCGAAACCGCAAACATAATCAATAACGCCACATCGAAATCCTTAGTCGTCCTCGACGAAGTAGGCAGAGGCACAAGCACCTATGATGGCCTCTCGCTTGCATGGGCAATCACTGAACACATCGCCGGCAAAATCAAATGCCGAACGCTTTTCGCAACGCACTATCACGAATTGACCGAGCTTTCGGAATTATTTGCCAATATCAAAAATTGCAATGTCGCCGTCCGCGAATGGATGGATGAGGTGGTATTTCTTCACAAAATTTTGCCGGGCGGCACCGATAAATCCTACGGCATTCACGTCGCAAAATTAGCCGGCATCCCAAAATCAATTCTCGAACGCTCGAAAGAAATTTTAGCCGAACTCGAAACTACCTTCCAGAAAGAGGCCTCCGGCTCACACCTTGCCAAAAACAAAACCAAAAAGCCCGACGCCGACACCCTCTTCGTCCAAAAACACAAATCCGTCTTGGACAAACTCGCCTCCGTCGATGTAAATAATCTGACACCGATTGAAGCGATAAATCTGCTCAATCAGATAAAAAACGAAATACACGAGATATGAAACTCTCTGGCGCGAACATGCTTCCTTTATACAATTGGAGTAGCTAACTGTCCAAAAGCCCATTCATAGGCATTCCAGTAGTAGTTGAAAACATCAGGATGAACACGATTGAAAATTAAATAGCAAGGTCGTGCGGTAGGCTCTTTTCTCTCATAAACCGAATTAGTTATAACTAATAGCCCCTTGGCATCGACATTTGGATCAACAAAAGTGATACTCAGAGGGACCATTTTTATCTTCTTCAAAGTCAATCCATTAAGCGAACTTCGTCGAGCTTCCTCGGCCCATTTTTTGAAAATTCTAGTTGAATACCGCAGGTGCTGTTTGAACAAATTCAAATTGTTCATAACTCCTTTGCCCCATGTGTATGCTGACTCACTACATCGAATATCACAAAGCATAATATCGACTTGTTTGCCTGATCTCAGAGCATTGAAAACGGCATTCTTGTGATTTAACTCGAGTTGCTTTTCTCCTTTGCCAGCGAGAGTGTACAAGTTCTGGCCAGCGAACAATACTCTTTTGCTAGATTTAGAAAGCAAATCAACTATACTAAATGGCAATTCAGAAACTTGGCTAGAAACAAAAGTTGTAGAAAGACATCTATACCGCATTACTTTTTGTAGCTTTAGCTTGCTGTATTCTATTAAATTATATGGAAGATCTCGCTCCTTAGAAACATTTGACAATTTTTGTTGCAGTCTTGGCCAAGACTTTGCAAATCTTTTCTGCAATGATGATGGCTGCATCCGATATCTCTTGGGTAAAAGATTATTCAAGGTCTTTACCATTTTAAGAACACTTTTTCTATGAAAGTATTCAGCCTCGGATGGAAAAAGTGGATAATTCAGCCCATCTAGCGAACTTGGCAAAATATCCAACAAAAAAGGAACAACATGTCTTTTTCTAAAACCAGCCCATAGGGCACCAGCTTCAAACATAACCCAAGGAGCATCAAACATGTCACTTGTTAGACACAAAATGCCCGCTTTGGACTCCTCAACAGCTTTAAGGATTTCATTGTGCCAATAAGCCCCGCTTTCGATATCGTACTCAGATTCCCAACACACGGTATCATCAAGTAAATCTTCCAGCCATTCTTTCAGGGCGTTTGCCACCCGACGGCTTCTATCACCGGACCATGCTAAAAATATTTTCATCTAAATCCTCCTTAACATCAATTTCCATCTTCCGCACTGAACATTCGTATTGCTATTTCAGTAACCCTGCTTTTCCCGCCTTCATAATTAGATAATTGATAAAGGCTGAACAACTTACCAACATGTATTTCGCGTCCGCCAAATCACAATCGCTCTCCTCAATCATCGCATGCCTGATACCGTCTGCGTCGCTCGTATAGCCATATATCGAAGACATTCCCTTCTCAAGAGCAGGATGCAAACCAATAGAATCTTTTAGTTTCTTAAGTGCTCGCTCAAAATTGCGTTCACCTGAAATAATAACACACACTGACTCAACCGCTGAAATAGACTCCTTGATCGAATTCCTATAATCCGGTTTTGGTCTATCCGACAATTTTTCTAATGCAGAATCAAAGTGTTTTCTTGCACCATCAAATTGGTGCTTACTACAACAATCTATCGCTTGTTCTATCGCTTGGAGTTCTATCTCATCTACTATAGGAACAATTTCCTCACCTACAAACCGATATCCGGAACCTTCTTTTTGCAAGATATCATTGCAGCGATATTTGAACATCCCTTTATCGAAATTATGAAGAGTTACCATGAATTCCAATAGATCGTAAATTTTGTACCACTCTGCACCAAAGAACCAATCTCGTATATTCTGATTGATATCCTGAGGGCTACCAGGCAATATATCAATGGCTCGTCCAAAATAGCCGTGCCAGATATTCCGTATGAACAAGTTCAACGAGAGAGAACGGCTTGTACCATGGCGAACGGTCAGCATCGGTTCTAAAACAGAAGTATAAACGAGATTCCAAAGGCAATTCCTGAGCGATTCATTCATCCCGTCTATCTGCAACTCTTGACGAACCTGCTTTTTACCTATTCGCTCAGAAAACGTCATATAAAACCTCCAGCAAAATACCGGCCATACAATACCTTAAAGGCCTTCTCTCGTCAATTACTGTCCTCCGTCTTCCGTTATCCGTCCTCTGTCTTCAGTCCTCCGTTCTCCGCCGCCTTGCGGCCTGCTAACGCTCCCGTTGACCATGCAATTTGAAGATTATATCCGCCGCAGGGGCCGTCAACATCAATTGTCTCGCCCGCAAAGAATAAGCCGGGGCAAACCTTGGATTGCATCGTCGTCGGGTCAATTCCGGCTGTGCTAACGCCGCCGTTTGTAATCGTCGCCTCATCAATCGTCCTTGTCGCAATAATCGGGACAGGCAGTTTTTTCAATAACTGAATCACTTTTCTTCGCTGCTCTTTTTTCAACTGGCTCGCGTTTGTCTCGATAATTCCCGCCAAAGTGCAGATAAACCCGCCTAATTTTTTGGGAGCCAGCTCGAAAAGAACGTTTGCGATGATTTTTTTGGAATACTGCGAAAGCTGTCCAATCAGATATTCTTCCAATTGCGATTCATTCATCGACGGAGCGATATCAATAGTTACTTCAACCGGTTTTGTGGCGGGCAGATAGTCAACAAGCAATCGGCTTAAATCAAGAACAGCAGGCCCGCCTATGCCGTCGTGAGTAAAAATCATCGGCCCGCTGACGCTGATTTTCTTTTTATTAACCATCGCGGATATCGTAACGTTATCGCGTGAAATTCCCGCCAGTTCAGCACACCATTTTTCAGTCGAGACAAGCGGCACAAGCGCAGGTCTCGGCTCGATTATTGTATGCCTTAAGGATTTCGCTAATTTATAGCCGTCGCCCGTCGAGCCGGTAGCGGGGTAACTCATCCCGCCCGTGGCGATAATCACTTTTGTAGCAGACGCGATTTCACTCCCGGCCAAAACCGCAAAGCCGTCGCCTCGCTTTTCGATTTCCCCAACCCCCCTGCCAAATATAAACTGCGCGCCGAGTTTATGGCATTGACTCAACAAGACATCTCGAACGTCGCCTGCTCGCTCGCTTACCGGAAACACACAGCCATCTTCGTAAATTTTGGTATCGATACCAATCTGGCTGAAAAATTCGCGTGTCGCATCAGGCGAAAATTCGTGCAGACAATGCCGCAGGAACCTCCCCGATTTGCCATACACCCGGACAAAATCATCGACCGTGCCCGTGTGCGTGATATTGCACCTGCCCCCGCCCGTCAAAAGCAGCTTTCTCCCCGGTGCCTGGTTCTTTTCTATCACAACCACCGTCGCTTTGCTTTGCACCGCGAATATCGCCGACATCAACCCCGCCGGCCCCGCCCCGATTACACAAACGTCTGTTTTCATAGTGAGATTGAGTGTAGCCGAGCGGGCCTGTTGTGTCAAAGACCACTATTGCAATTCAGCCCGCTACGCATAGGATAACAGCAAAAATTATGCCCCTGAAACCAAACAATTTATGTTTAATCGCATTGTCCCTGACGGTCATAACCGCAATTGCTTTTGCTGGCGATAAGCCGCAGGACAAACCCACACTATACATCGCGACTAACGAATTGAACCACCGGATAGTAAAAGCCGGCGAGGTCAACCTGCCCCGAACCGACGGCTTGAATATCGTCATAGCAACGCACGGGTGGATTGAAAGAGAACAATGGCCTAAGAATTTGGCCTTCGATATCAGGGACAAGGTTGATTCAAACGAATGGGTCTGCGGCTGGTTCGACTGGCGAAACGAGGCAAGGGTCATCAATCCGAGAGACGCGGCTCTCTATGCCCGCGACACAGCCGGCAAAATGCTGGCGGAGCAGATTCTGAAAATATCGAACAACCCGAGGCACGTTCATTTAATCGCTCATTCCTCCGGCTGCTGGGCAATCAGCGAAGCGGCCAAAATCATCGCCCAAAAAACAAATACGAATATTCACCTGACGTTTCTCGACGCCTATGTCCCGCTGGGCTGGGACGCAAATTCACTTGGGGATATACCTGCCGAACCAAACAAAATTTACTGGGCCGACCATTATCTTACACAAGATATTACGCTTGATGTTACCTATTGCCAGCTCGCCCACGCCCATAACGTTGATATTGGCAATATCACCCCAGGCCTTAAAGACCACAGGTTCCCGTTTCACTGGTATCCCGCGACGGTTTTGGGCAAATACGACCCGAATGATAAATACGCAGGCGAAAAACTGTATTACAAATCGGGCAATCTCGAATACGGTTTCGCCCGCTCGCTCGAAGCTGGAAAAGCAAATTGGGAAGCATCATTGAAGCTCCCAATGGGTAATAACATCGTAAAATTAGTAAAACCCAAAGAACCATTCGACCCCTTTGGCTGGCTCTTCAAAAACAAATCAAACTGACTGGCAGCAGACATTGGCAATTTAGCGGCCCCTTTGTTATAATCCTGTCTTTCTGAGCTTTTTATAATAATCGAATTACTGAGGACATTATGGCAAAGTTGACAAAACTGGACGATATAGTATCGCTGTGCAAAAGACGTGGTTTCATATTTCAATCGAGCGAAATCTACGGCGGCCTTGCAAGCTGC
Source organism: uncultured Phycisphaerales bacterium (assembly GCA_903857265.1). Lineage (GTDB taxonomy): Bacteria > Planctomycetota > Phycisphaerae > Sedimentisphaerales > Anaerobacaceae > Fen-1362. The sequence continues at coordinate 6,675 of CAIODZ010000051.1, read as the reverse complement.
TACGACTACGGCCCACTGGGCGTCGAGCTGAAAAACAACGTCAAGAAGGCCTGGTGGAAAAACGTCGTCCAGATGCGCGACGACGTCGTCGGTCTCGATTGCAGCATCCTTATGCACCCGCTCATCTGGAAGGCATCGGGCCACGCAGACCATTTTGCCGACCTCGTCGCCGAATGTAAAAAATGCCACGTCCGCACTCGTGTTGACCACTTGAAAGACAAAGCAAACGAGTCAGCAGAGGAACATACCGAGCACGTTGCGATTGCCCCCGGCGCAAAACAGGACCTGAGCAAAAAGGTATGCCCTTCCTGCGGGGCAGTAGGCAATTTCACGGAACCAATGCCTTTCAAGTTAATGTTTGAAACCCAAATGGGCGCAAACGTCGAGGATTCAATGACGCTTTATCTGCGTCCTGAAACCGCCCAGGGCATTTTTGCCAATTTCAGAAACGTCCTCGATACCACAAGGGTCAAAATACCTTTCGGCATCGCCCAAATCGGCAAAAGCTTCCGCAACGAAGTTACTACAAAGGCGTTCATTTTCAGGACACGCGAATTTGAGCAGGCCGAACTGGAATTCTTCTGCGAGCCAGGAACCGATGACAAATGGTTCGAGCACTGGAAAGAACAACGTTTCAACTGGTATCTGAACCTGGGGCTAAAAAAAGACAACCTGCGTTTCCGTGAACACGAAAAAGACGAACTTGCCCATTACGCCAAGGGCTGCGTCGATGTCGAATATAAATTCCCGTTCGGCTCAGGCGACTGGCAGGAACTTGAAGGCATCGCCAACCGCACCGATTACGACCTTCGTCAGCACCAGCGCGGAATGCGCACGCTCAACGCCTGGTATGAGACCAAGGGCGACCTGTCCAAGATAAAACTCAAAGAAGAGGCCGAGGACTATCTCAAGGGGCCTCTGTCATATTTCGACGACGAGAAGAAAGCACGGTTTATTCCTTATGTAATTGAACCAAGCGCAGGTATGGATAGAAGCACGCTGGCGTTCCTCGTTGACGCTTACGATGAAGAGGAAGTCCGCGGCGAGACGCGAAACGTCCTGCGATTCTCATCGGCTATCGCGCCGACAAAGGCAGGCATATTCCCGTTAGTCAATAAAGACGGCATGCCCGAAACCGCCCGCAATATCTTCAACGACCTCAAAGGACGCTTCAACTGCGTTTACGACGAAAAAGGCGCAATAGGCAGACGTTACCGCAGGCAGGATGAGGCAGGCACGCCCTTCTGCGTCACCGTCGATGGCCAGACCGCTCAGGACCAGACCGTTACCGTTCGCCAGCGCGACTCGATGGAGCAAATCCGCGTCGCCACCGACCAGCTAAAGGCCTTCCTGCGCGATAAACTGGATACGTAGCCTTGCGGAGTCTCGTGAATCTTAATGAGCGAGATGTGAAAATGATTCTGGACACAATTGACAACACCCGTTTGTACATCGGTCTGCACGCCGGCTTCGCAAAGGCGTTTGAGATTCTCACGGATAAAACCCTGGCAAAAAAACAAGACGGCAAATACTCCGTCGATGGTGATAAAATCTATTACACCATCCAGCGTTATACGACCAAACCGCTAAACGAAGGCAATCTCGAAGCCCATCGCAAATACATCGATATCCAATTTTTATTAGAAGGCGTCGAAATTCTCGGCTACGCACCATTGAAAGGTCTTACAACCGCCGAAGTTTACAATCCCCAAAAGGATATCGCCTTTTTCAATACGCCCAAGGAAATCACGAAAGTAAAACTCGAACCGGGCCTGTTCTGCATCCTTTTTCCCGACGACGCCCACCTCCCCTGTCGCCAACTTGCCGGCCCAGCGGAAGTCCGAAAAGTGATTATCAAAATTCAAATTAAGGAATAGCAAAATGAAAAAACTTTATCTTTCAACTACGGACAAGAAGATTTTCGGGGTTTGTGGCGGAATAGCTGAAACGTACGATATCGACCCCACTATCGTTCGGCTGGTGTTTGTATTCCTCACACTTGTGACATTCGTAGTGCCTTTGATAGTAACATACATCGTCGCAGGAATAATTATGCCCCGTAAGTAATGACGGGGCAAACCGGCTACTTGTAGGACTTCATAAAATCCTGCTCTTTGAGCCAGCTAATCAATTCATCTGCCAATTTGCGGTCTTCAGCGACTCGCGGATGGTTCATCGCCTGGTATTTGAAAACAAAATGGCTTATGTTTTTGTCGCCCGCTTCAAGCTGCTCAACAATATATTTCCACGCCGCATCAAGCGGCTTGCTGTGCATTCCCCCATACGTACCACCATGCAAAAGCACTATATGTGCCTTCGGATATGCGACGCGGATTGCCCGCACAAGCGAAATGTAACCATCATTAAAATCCGCAGGGAATGGCTGCTTATGCCCTCGCGTAAACGATTCATCGTTACTGCCTAATTTAACAAAAATAACATCAGGAGTCCACGCGTTCAGGTCAGCAATCACAGACGACGCCTTCGGGTAGATGCGGTTCCACATCTCGCCCGCCTTCACATCGACATAGCCGGTAATAATACCCATCCCGCTAACGGCGATATTCCGGTGGTCCGCTGAGAACGCCTCCGCTACCATCGCCGCGTAGCTAAGCATCCCATTATGCGTTCGTCGGTTATCCCACTGGTCATTGCCATCGTCCTCATTGCACGCCCCGACAGTCACCGAATCGCCGAAAAACTCCATCCTTAGCTTATACGTCACCGGCGCAGGCAACCATACCTTATCGCCATCGCCGATCTGTATGCCATTAAAATGCACGCTGCCCGCGTTGGCCTCGCTGCGTTTAGAAAGCACCAGATGATGACGACTCGCGCCAAGTCCCGTAAATGTCGTCCCCTTCGCCGTCATCCCCTCGTTGACCTCGACTATCGTCGTTGTGTTATCCACCTGCGCATTGAAGAAGTTTTGCCAGCTTGGACGGTCAAAAAGCAGCGTTAGCGTATCGCCCTCGAAATCGATGCTGATTCTGCTCGTCTGCCAGACGACAACCGGCGAATTAGCATCGGCAAAATCAAATCGCCCCTCATAGCGGAAACACTTGTTCGAGGCAGAAATTGTTTGTACCCCGTAAGTCGGTGCAGCTACGCAGCCGGCAAGGAGTAACACACCCAATATAAAAGCCATTCGCATTTTCATACTGAATTGGATACCAGTATCTTTAATGTTTGTCAACCTCAACTTAAAATATGTGCTTTGCGTCAGGCGTCCCGCGGTGTATATTCTATGGCCTGATATGGCCATTTAAAAAGGAATTGATAATGAGCGATAACAGAACACTTATAATCCAGTTGAAAGATTTCGCGGGTCAGCAGGTAACATTATCCGGCTGGGTATATCAGGCGCGTTCCAGCGGCAAAGTGCAGTTCATCATTCTCCGCGACGGCTCAGGCCTTTGCCAGTGCGTCGTCGAAAAAGGCAAAATACCCGACGATGTCTTCGACAAGCTCGAACACCTCGGACAGGAATCATCCCTCACAATAACGGGCCTCGTCCGCGCAGAACCTCGCAGCGTAGGCGGTTTCGAGTTGGCAGCCACAAACGCTCAGGTCATTCACGCCACAACCGATTACCCCATCACGCCAAAAGAGCACGGCGTCGATTTCCTCCTCAAGCACCGCCATCTGCATCTTCGCTCGCAAAGGCAGTGGTGCATCGGCAAAATCCGCCACACGGTTATCGACGCCATCAGACGGTTCTTCAACGATAATGGCTTCACCCTCGTCGATACCCCCATATTGATGTCGGCGGCGGGCGAGGAAGAACAATCTCTTTTCGAAGTCGATTACTTCGGCAGCACCCTGTTCCTGACCCAGACGGGACAATTGCACCTCGAATGTGCCGCCGCCGCCTTCGGCAAGGTCTATTGTTTTGGACCCACCTTCCGCGCCGAAAAAAGCAAAACACGCAGGCACCTCACCGAATTTTGGATGGTCGAGCCAGAAGTCGCCTTTATCGATTTGCCAGGCCTTCTGGAACTCGCCGAAAATTTCGTCTCTAATATAGTCTCCCGCGTCCTGCAGGATAATAAACCCCAGCTTGAAACCCTCGGCGCAGATATCGCTGGCCTCGAAAATATCAAGCCACCCTTCTACCGATTGACTTACACCCAGGCAGTCGAAATCCTCAGGGGCGAAAAAACCGTCAAATTTATGGCTGAACAACTAACACAGTTGAGCAGGCAAAAAGAAACAATCGAAAAACGAATCACGGAACTCGATACCGAGCAGGCGGGCCAAATCAAGCAGTGGAAACGCGATAAAAACGCCGCCGAATTGATTGCCCTGCGCAGCGACCTCGATGAAATTAACATCAAAATCGAAAACAATCCCAAACACGCCAAACTCGCCGCCGAATTTCAGTGGGGTAAAGACCTCGGCGGCTCAGACGAAACCATAATCTCAACAATGCACGACAAGCCCGTCTTCGTAACGCATTATCCCAGAGAAGCCAAAGCGTTTTATATGAAGACCGACCGCGACAATGTCAAAGTCGTGCAGAACTTCGATATGCTCGCCCCAAAGGGCTTCGGCGAAATCATAGGCGGCTCCGTCAGGGAAGACGACCACGATATGCTCCTAAAACGTATCGATGAGATGGGCCTCAAACGTGAAAACTACGACTGGTATCTCGACCTGCGAAAATACGGTTCCGTCCCTCACGGCGGTTTCGGCCTCGGCGTCGAACGGACCGTCGCCTGGCTCACTGGCGAATCCCACATCCGCCAGTGCATCCCATTCCCACGAATGATGGACAAGGTCTATATTTAACCAAAAATCAATGGAACCCTGGACGATACAAAAATTACTGAACTGGGTCACGGAGTATTTCACCGGCAAAGGCATCGACTCGCCCCGGTTGAGCGCGGACTGGCTGTTATGCTATGTGCTTGGCCTCAAACGCATCGAGTTATACACCCAATTCAACAAAGTGGTGGAACAGGAACAACTCTCGCAGCTTCACGAATTGGTAAAACGGGCTGGCGCACACGAGCCAATCGCATATCTCACCGGCAAAAAAGAATTCTACTCCCTCGAATTTGAAATCACAAAAGATTGCCTCATCCCACGTCCCGAAACTGAGCTGCTCGTTGAACGTGCGATTGAATTTTTGCGAACACGAAACGGTGAACAATTCATCTGTGACCTCTGCACCGGCTCCGGCTGTATCGCAGTCGCCATAGCGAGAAATTTCGCTAATTGCAGAATAGTCGCCACCGATATCTCCGATGCTGCACTTGCCGTCGCCGAAAAAAACGTCGCAAAACACGGATTGATGAACCGCATAAAACTTTTGCAGGGCGACTTGTTCGAGCCGGTCATCGCCGGCCTCGGCCCCGCCAAATTCGACCTGATTGTGTGCAACCCCCCTTACGTCAGCGAGCCCGAGTACAAGAAGTTGGCCCCCAACGTAAAAAATTTCGAGCCGAAGTTCGCCCTAACCGCAGGCAATGACGGGCTGGACATCATCAAAAAAATCATCGCCGATGCCGGCCGGCATTTGAAACCCACGGGGACGCTTATGCTCGAAATCGGCAATGAACAGGGAAACGCGGTTCGCAACCTCCTCGAAACCGCAGGGTACTTTGGCGATGTAAAGATAGATAAGGACTACTCAAATCTCGACCGCTTGGCTATCGCTTCAACAAAACCCGCTAAATAACAGCGATTTCCCTTTGAAACCCCATGGGCCTATAAAAAACCGCGTTTTTGCCCCAAAATCGCCTCTGAAAAAGTCCTAAAAACATTTTTTTGAAATTTTTTCAAAAATTTTTGCCACCTTAACTCCTTATATTACAAGAGGTTATCATTACTACATCGAAATAACCGTAAATTAACTTGCGTTATAGGCCTTGCTTAGTGTAAACTACATGATGTTAAGAGAATCACATAGTCTGTATGATATGTGAAAGAATGAGAAGAGTGGTGATTGAAGTAAGGAGAGTGGGTATGAGATATTTTAGTGCAATTCTTTGTGTTCTTCTATTGTTTGCTGTATCAACTGTTAATGCGTCTATCACCGGTTGGACCTGCGGTCCTGATACTGATGGCGCTATCACGATGAACTACACGACTCTGACGCCTGACGGTGGGGAGTATCTCCTCGATATGGATGGCGTACAGCATGGGTATCCGGCACACTTGGCTGGTAGTTTCACAACCGATACTGAGCTTGATCCGACTGTTAAAATTTTAGAAGACGTGAGTAACGATACCGACTTCGCATGGGCGGACTATCATATCGCCATTGGTATGACTAAGAGTTTCTCAATTCTTAGCACTGGCATAACGGCCCCAACTGGTTGGACATGGGTCATAACAGCTCCAGCAGCTGACCAGCCGTTACCGGGAGACATAAGCCCTGGGACAGGTTGGGTAGGGGTTGTTAACTACTACAAAGGTACGGGCGACTCGGTTGCCATAGGTGATGATGGCCTTTTCGGGTTCAAAGTATCGTTCCTGGGGAGTACAAATTTCTACACAGCCCAGGTTCCTACGCCTGAGCCGACGACGATTATTCTGCTTGGGCTTGGCGCGGTATCCGTCATCAGAAGAAAAAGAGCGTAATATAGCAGACATACTTGAACAAACAAAAAGCTCACGCGATTTTGCGTGAGCTATTTTATTTCATCTCCCGACGATAACCCGCCGGAG
>CAIODZ010000050.1:0-20000 GCA_903857265.1 uncultured Phycisphaerales bacterium | reverse complement strand
TTTTTTAGACGCTGATTGCGCAGAAAACGCTGTTTTTTGCCACTGATTACGCTGTATTTGCTCGGCTTGCGTTCTTCGGCTAAGGGTATTCTCGATACAAGCATCTGCGATACCCTTTTGCCTCGTCCGCAGAATCCCGAAAAAACGGGTTTCTTTGTATAAGCCGAGCAAAAAACACGGATTAATCAATTGTCGATTGCCGAAGCGGGCTCTGCGCTACGCTACGTGTTTAAGCGAAAAAACGGGACTTGTTTTGGGGGGTTAGGATTTTAGGAATTTTGTCAGATTAGACGAGAGCTTTTTAATATCGCGGATTTGACATTCCCAGACGATGAGGATTTTCCAGCCCAAAGTTTTCAGCAGTCGGGTATTGCGTTTGTCGCGAGCAACATTTCCCCGGCGTTTATTTTGCCAGATATTGGTACGCCTTGCTACAAACCTTTATGGCTGTAAGGGAAATATCTGATTAAACGATAGGAGACATGCATTATTCTGCAAACAATTTATCCTGTTGCCATTGACGGGGATTTTTAATGATATATTCGCGAACACGTCGCAATGATGTTTCGTCACGGATAATCTGTTCATAATAATTGCGTTGCCACAATTTGCCGTCAAACGGTTCCCAGTGGTTTTGTTTTACGTTGCGAATATATTCATTGGTTGTCATTGTTTTAAACCATCGAATCATTTCATATATTGGCCGTCCTTGTAGGGGCGAATCTGTGTGTTCGCCCATAGTATTAGGGCAGACACATTGGTCTGCCCCTACCGAACCGACAATATTTATAATACCGTGACAATGATTCGGCATTACCACATATTCATCAATTTCAATATTGGCGTATTTATTTTTCAAGTCATTCCACCAGCGGCCAACCATTTTGCCAGCATCATTCAAAACCATCCGGTCTTTTTCAATATCCCCGAATATACACCGCCGCCCCCGTGTGCAAACGGTAACAAAATAATATCCGCGTTGCGAATAATCATATCCCTTTAATCGAATCGACCGCCGATGATAAATATCCGGATTATATCTCATATTTGATTCGAGAATGGCTGACAGGAGAAATCGGCCATAAGGATGTCGTTGCCTGGGGTTTCTGCCTTTCCTTGTTCATAAACCCAACGAACCATCTTCTACACCCAAGACATTAGCCAAGGACAATGCGTTCCGAAGTATAAATTCTCCGTATTCTCGCGCAAGCATTGTTAAATGTCTTGCTCCTTCTTCCGTCCATTCCATTTCATTCTTGAGTTTGCCCTCAACTCGTGCCTAATCTATTAGTTTCTTTTCAGTATATTTTCTCTTAGCCGTCGGGAATACAGCAGCATATTCTTGAATAGTAAGATTTACGGTATCACACATCTTCCGGGTCATTTTCGTGGTCTCCGTTTTTTATCCGGCTCGTGAAAAAAACGCGGATGCAAGAGTAGTAAGCCAAGGGGCAAAGGTCATAATTTTGTCGGATTTTGAAAGGTTATGTCTTGCGCACAAAAGACGAACATTTTTGGCGGTTATACTGCTTCCGCCTTTAGAATATGGAACATCGTGATCAAAATGGAGATTGTCATTTCTGCCACAAATAACGCAATGTCCTTGGTCTCGCTTCCAGACCTCAACCTTAATCGCCGTTGGAATCACGCGAGTTTGTTTTAGCAGAGGTTCATTTGCGCGAGGAGTCTTTGCGGGTCTGAGAAAAAATCTGCAAACTTTTCTAACTTCATCAGACACAATTGTTGCGTCAATCAACTCATATCTTCCTCGATCACACCATATTCCCTCTGTTATTTTCTCGTATACTTGGACAACCTCAGGTTTTCGTTTTCCTGCTTTGTACCCGGAAGCCGCCTCGAAAAACTTGCCGTTTTCAGTTAGAGTTCCGGCTGACGTCTGAAGCGGCTGGTCTAATGTCTTCGGATCGATATCGGACCGTTTCGGCTCGTCATGTCCCTCGTATTCAAGGAGGCCCGAATCTTCGTGCCAACGGTCTTTATATGGTGCCCCTTTTCTGACACTCATCAAGATTATCGAATAGCCATGTTTGATTTGAAAATTCATTCCGCGCTGCAGCATAAGATCTTCGCGTTTTATGATCTCGGCGTAGGAAATTATGCTTTTATATCGCATATCAGAATTGGCCATTAAGAATTGCTTCGGTATTGGAGATTAACCATTTTCTGTCGTACTCCTTGTAATTCATAATTGTATCCCTTCAGTAATACCTTGATTAGAGTGTAGCATGGCGTGGAAAAGTATGCAAGATAAGGATAAAAAGGAACCTCTCCACGATTTTTTGAATTGAAATTTGGGCGGAGAATTTTTGGACCCCAGATAACGACCCGCCAAACCGACCGGCGGGTAACCCTTTTTTATTGCACATCAATCAGTAATCTCTATATTGCAGGTCTTATGATAAAGACAGATTCTCATATAGAACACCATAGAGCCAGAGGGCTAAGATTCCTATGCATAGCTTCGGCGGCGGTGGGATTTACGCTGACGCTGCAAATCGCACTGAACGCGAATTTCGCCGTTGAGGAAATGAATCTGAGCGGGTTCCAGCAGGGACTTCTGGAGATGTTCCGCGAAAGCTGCGGGATTTTCGCGCTTGGGATTCTGGCACTTTTGGCAGGCCTTGCCGAACCGCTTATCGGGGCGGCCGTACTTATTTTTCTTGCTGTGGGGCTTGGCAGCTATTGTTTTGTGCACAATTATTTTTGGCTGATAATAGCAAGCTTGGTCTGGAGTCAGGGGCTTCACATCTGGATGCCCCTTCCGAATTCGATGGGACTTGCGCTGGCTGAGCCGGGCCGCGAAGGTCGGCGCATAGGCCAGATTCAGGCAGCGGGAGCAGCCGGTTCCGGTTTGGGACTTGTATGTGCCCTGGCGCTTAACATTGCGGGAGTTGCGATTCGGCCTTTATATATTGTGGCTGGCTCGGCGGCACTGATTGCCTCGGTGGCGTGTCTGTATATCCCGCGCCAAATCCGAACCGAAAAACCCAGATTGATAATCAGACGCAAGTACGGTCTTTACTACCTGCTCAACTTTCTCGAAGGGTGGCGGAAACAAATATTTCTCGCCTTCGCGGGGTTTTTATTGGTCAAAGTTTATGGCACGCCCTTATCAACGATGCTGATAATGTGGATTGTCGTGCAGGCGGTCGGCTGGTTCAGCTCGCCCGTTGTGGGCCGGCTTATCGACCGCATCGGCGAACGCAAGATACTCGTTTTCTATTACTCCTTTATGACAGTTTGCTTTCTCGGTTATGCTTTCATAAGAAGTAAATATATTCTTTACGGTGTTTTCCTCCTGGATAGCTCTTTCTTTGTTTTCGCGATGGCGTTGACGACGTATATAGGCAGGCTGGCGCCCGCCAACGAAAAGACAATGACGCTCAGCATGGGTGTTGCGATGAATCATGTCGCAGCCGTTACGATGCCTCTTGTCGGCGGAATAGTATGGAAATATCTCGGGTTTAAATGGACATTCCTGATTGGCTCCGCAGCCGCTGGCGCCAGTGTTATGGCGGCGATGAGGGTTCCTGACCGCATCAGGAACGCAATCGAGGGCGTGCCGGTGGGTATTACTCCTCTTGCCGGCGGAGAACCGGATTAGAATACTGGATCCCCGACAGAAAAGCCAATGGAGCAGCAGTCGAGGACGGGCGGGGGGATGAGGAAGTCTTCGCGGTACTGGCAAAATCATCGCAAACGGATATAATAGCGGTTCTTTGATACGCCAGACGTAATATATATAGCGAAAAGAACACGAATAGCACGTTTATGGGGTTGATAATGGAGCAGCGGAAAAGGATAAGAGAACGGCTGGAAAGCAAATCCGGGTTTTTGGTGGTAGCGGAGCTTACGGGAGGGCCGAATTTCGACTTTGGGCCGATAGGAAAGTTTTTGTCGGCTTACAAAAAGGCGGGGCCTGAGTCGATACCGGCTGGGTTCGATTTCGCGGGGATAATGCTGCCGCAGAATCCGGGCGGGGTGGCGAATATCGACCCGGGGCATGCGATTGACAGGTTGAACGCGGAAGGGCTGCTGGGCGATTTGGATTGTGTGCCGCATATTTCGTGCAAGGACCAGAACGCCAATTCGCTTGTTACTTCGCTTGTGGCGATGAGGGATTCGGGCGTTGAGAGCGTGCTGATTCTTACGGGCGATAAGCCGATTTCCGCGACGGGCGTTTTCGATTTGGATTCGATTGGATTATTGCAAGTCATCAGGGACATGAACAACGAGGCGTATCTGAAGGCGAGACAAGCGGATTTGGGAAAGGTGCACCAGTTTTTCCCGGGTGCGGCGGTGTCACCATTCAAGTATACAGAGCAATCGCAAATGCAGCAATATTACAAGATGGAGAAGAAGATTGCGTGCGGGGCGAAATTTTTGATTACGCAGGTCGGCTGGGACTGGAAGAAATCGCAGGAGCTGTTCAAATACTTAGAGAATCACAAAATAAATATCCCGGTATTCGGCAACGTTTTTCTTTTGAGCACGACGACGGCGGCACCGAGGTTGATGCACGACGCGAAGCTGACGGGGTGTTTTGTGAGCGATGAGTTTCTGGCGAAGCTGTATTCGGAGAATTTGGCGCAGCATATCGAGCGGGCGGCGGAGCAGGTGGCGATGTATAAGGCGATTGGCGCGGCGGGGGCGGATATCGGGGGCGTGAGTAATTTCGAGACGTTCGCTGGCATCCTGAAAAGGGCGGCGGAGATTGGCGATGGGTGGGGACAATACAAGGACAATCTGTGCTGGCCCGCGAAGAAGGCGTTTTATCTTTACGATGATAGCGGCCGAGAGAGAGGTTTGTCGAAGCCGAAGGCGACGTTTAGTCATAAGTTTTTCAATTTTATGCACAGGGCGATTTTGAATCCTGATTATCGCGGGTTTAAGATGTTCAGGGGCACGATGGCTGCGCTGGGGACAGAAAAGGGCGAGGGCGCGATGTACAAATTGTTCCACGCCAACGAGAGCGCGTTTAAGTATTTGGTATTTGACTGCGAGGGATGCGGGGACTGCTATTTGCCTGAGAATTTCGGGCTTTGTACGATGGGTGGATGCGAAAAGGGGCTTGCAAATGCGCCGTGCGGGGACGCGACGGCTGACGGCAAATGCGGGAATAACCTGGAACGAGTTTGCATCGGGGAATTGATTTACGACGCAGCGGCTTCGGAAGAATTCGGAATTACGAAACTGCGACGAACAATCAATAAGCCGAGGATAAAGGCACTTGAGAAGACGGCGTCGATTCTGAATTATTTGTTTGGGAAGGACCATACGATGAAGAACGCGCTGATTTCGATTGGCGAATCGGTTCACGCCTCGATACCGAAGACGGGTCAGATAATGAAACAACTAGCGGAATTAGGGCCTGATGCATATACCAAGCCGAGCGGGCCTTTGAATTATATAAGGGCGTTGATTGAATCGCAGGCGAATGACGGGGCGGATTATATCGCGGTGAATGTTGACGCGTTCGGCGAGGACGACCCGCAGACGGCGGTGAAGATGATGCTGGAATACGTGAAGCTGGTGCGCAGGTGGAGCAATGGTGTACCTATCTGCATCGACAGCGGCAACAATGACGTGCTCGTCGCGGCGCTGAAGGAATGGTATAACACAGATGAGGTGGTGAATCAGCCGCTGATTAACTCGGTGAAGATTTACACGATGGAGAAATTTTTCCCGCTGAAGAGGGATTACGATTACGCGTTCATCGGGTTATTGATGACGGAGGATAAGCCGACGGGGCCGGGCGGGTCACATTCGATGGAAGAACTGTATTCGCTGGCGAAACGGATTTACGAAAAGGCGGTGGGGCAGTATGGTTTTAAGCCGGAGGAGATTTTCTTCGATTCGACGGTTTTCCCGCTGGCGATAGATATGCCGATGGAGCCGGGGGTGCCGGGATATACGTACAGGGCATTCGAGGCGATTAAGAAAATAAAGAGCGATTCGGCGATGAAGGGCGTGCATTGTTCGCTGGGCATCAGTAATTCGGTTCGCGATTTACCGGGGCGGAGGATTGGTGTTTGCAGGGCGTATGTGGCGAAAGCGATGGAATACGGGCTTGACGCGGGGATAGTAAACGTGGCTCATCACTATGGGCGAGTGCCTGCGGACCCGGATTTGGTTGCGCTGGTGGATGCGTTCGCGAAGATGGACGGCTCGGCGGAGGCGACTAATAAGGCGATGATGCTGATGGGTAAGTTCTGCCAGGAGAATCGCAAAGCGAGCGTTTAGCGGGCAGGGGATAGTTTAGAAGAAATAAGGCAGCACTCGGCAGAGGGAGATTTGAATCCTCGTAACCGTTGACCTTGCAAAAAGGGGTCTGGGCGGCTATTATTGACAGAATGTCCGCAAAATCCCAGAAAAAAGACGCGGCGGTGAGTTCGGTCGCGGTCAACAAAAAGGCATGGCATAACTTCGAGATAGAAGACAAGTTCGAAGCGGGGATGGAGCTTTTGGGCAGCGAGGTGAAGTCGCTTCGCACGGGGCAGGCGGACCTGAGCGGGTCATACGCGAGAATCGTGAACGGCGAATGCTGGCTGGTTGGGGCGAAAATATCGCAATACCAGGTATCGGGACTGGCGGGGCATAACCCGACGCGAAAAAGAAAGCTGCTGATGCACAAGCACGAGATTCGCAAGATTTACACGAAGCTCGAACAGCGCGGCTATACGCTTGTGCCTTTGCGGATATATTTCAATCAAAAGGGCCTGGCGAAGACGGAAGTTGCGCTTGCGCGGGGCAAAAGGCAATATGACAAACGCCAGGCAATAGCTGAACGCGAACAGAAAAGGGACATTGACAAACGGATGAAGAAATATCGTCGCTAAAAATAAGGAGTGAACAGGTTATGGCTGAGAACGAGAAAAAAGACGAGAAGAAGATATTTATCGATGAGGACTGGAAGCAGCAGGCCAAGAAGGAAAAAGAAGTGCTGGCGGCGGATGAGGAGTCGCAAAAGCAGGAAGCCGAAGAGGGGGGGCGCCAGGGTGCGCTGCCTGAAGGGGATTTCGCGGCTTTGGTGAGCATGCTTTTCACTCAGACGCTTTTTTCGCTTGGGTTTATCCAGGTGAAGGGACAGGAGAAACGTGCGCCGGACCTTGCGCTTGCCAAGTATAATATCGATATGCTGGGGATGCTCGAAGCGAAGACCAAAGGCAATCTTAACGACGAGGAGCAGCAGGCCATAACGAGCGCGCTTAATGAGCTTCGTATGGTATATGTCAAGGTCGCAAGTCAAACCGGAAATTAGCGAACAAAAAGCGCAAAGGGACATTCGTGACCGTACTGGAACAGATAATCGCGGATAAGAGGAAAGAAGTCGAAAAGCGAAAAAGGCAGCGGCCTATAGAGGAGCTGAAAGAGCAGCTTTCGATACTGGACAAGTGCCGGAATTTTTATAAGGCCGTGACGAAGACAAACAAAAGAGGGCTGAATGTTATCGCGGAAATAAAAAAGGCGTCGCCGTCGGCGGGGGTGATATGCAAGGATTTTGCGCCGGTGACAATCGCAAAGGCATACGCGAAGTGCGGGGCGGACGCCATAAGCGTTTTGACGGATGAGAAATATTTTCAGGGCAAGCTCGAATATATCGACCAGGTGAAGCACGCGGTGGATTTGCCGATTTTGCGCAAGGATTTTATCATCGATGTCTGGCAGGTTTATGAATCGCGGGTGGCGGGTGCGGACGCGATACTGCTGATAGCGGAGGCGCTGAAGCCAGCGGAGCTTGCGGATTTGATGATAGCCGCGGCGGAGCTGACGCTGACGGTGCTGCTGGAAATTCACGACGCGGATTCGCTTTTGGGCGTGCGAAGTATGGTTGGCTTTCCGAGAAAGGGCTACAGTGTTCTGGGGATAAATAACCGGGACCTGGCGACGATGCAGGTGGATTTGAATACGACGCTGCGTCTTGCGGGCCTGCTGGATAACAAAGTCGATTTAGTAGCGGAGAGCGGAATCAAGACGAGGGCTGACGTTGAAAAATTAAAGACGGCGGGCGTCAGCGCGGTGCTGGTAGGGCAGACGCTTTGCGAAAGCAACGATATAAAAGCGAAATTCCGGGAATTATTCGACTGATTAATCAGGAGGTAAATCTGTATGAACTATGCTATTTTCATATTGTTTGGTCTGGCGGCGGGGGTTTTGAGTGGGCTTTTGGGTATCGGGGGCGGAATTTTCATTATCCCTGCATTGGTTTTTCTGCTGGGGTTTTCACAGCAAACGGCGCAGGGGACGACGCTTGCGATGATGGTTCCGCCGATTGGCTTGTTGGCGGCGTGGGCGTATTACAAGGCGGGCTTCGTGGATATCAAGGTCGCGGGGCTGATGTGCGTCGGGTTTTTCATAGGGGGGTTTTTCGGCGCTAAATTCGCGACAGCTTTATCGGGGGTGACGCTTTCGAGGATTTTCGGCGTGGCGATGCTGGCGATTTCAATCAAATTTATTTTAGCGAAATAACGACCCTGCGATTTATTTCTGCTTTACAGCTTTATCGGTCTGTTTGGCTTTCTCGGCCAGCTTGACGATATCAATCCTGCCGTTTCTGACCTGCCAGGTGCCTTTCGCCGTAGTGACATAGATGGTATATCCGTAAAGGCGATTCAGATATACGTGGATTTCGGAAGGGACGTCGGCCACAGGATAATCGACGGAAAACGCTTCCTCACTGGGTTTTTTAACGTTGGCGGGTATCTGCAGGGCAAGACAGGATTTATAAAGCGGGGTTACAGACAGGACGTTATTGCCGTCGGGCGAAACCTTTACCCGGCTGTGTCCTCCGACGAAGATTACATTTTCCTTTGTGGCTGCGAGGACATATACAAGCCAGCTGCTTGAATCAATATCCTCCGTTACGGCGGTGTTGTAACCGCGGGCGCAATCCTTCGGCGCGGCTCGCAATGCGTTTTGCCTGGCGCGGAACATCGCGATTTCTGTTTTCGACAAAGGCCTCAGATCATCTTTTGTAACCGTACCATCGCCTTTAACGTCAATCTGCACGTCATAAATGACGTTAATATCTTCCCCGGTTTGCTTTATGAATCGTGTCAGGGTTTTTACGCCGTCCTTGACGACAATCCAGCCGGAAAGTACGCCGTGTTCTATGGGGCCGACCTTCTGCAACAGCATAAGCGAGGCCTTTGCGGCAACGACATCCTGCAAATAGAGTTCTTCGCCGAGGCGTTCGGCTTTGAACACTTCACGCGACTCGGCATCGGACAACTTCGGCTTTTCAGCTATGTGGGTATTCTGGCATCCGCCCGCAAAAACAATCGCCATCGCAAATAGCGTTACGTATCTCATATATAACACCTGATTTATCAATTCTTCTTTTTTTCGGTTTGATTTTGCTGCTGTTTGGAATCATCGAGGAAATCATTGAGGACAGCGAGCGATTCTTCAGGGCGTTCGAGATGAACGAGGTGGCCTGCGCCTTTTACGTGATAGATTTTGATGTTGGGCTGCGCGCTTACCGCGTCGATTTCCATTTTCTTAACAGCATCATTGGCGTCGGCTTTTAGAATCAGCGTCGGGACAGTTATTTTAGGCAGATAGGGCTTGAGAGGCGGAATCGTCAGGACGCTATCTATAATCTGGGGTTTCATTTGCATTTTCGAGTCAGCCCAGCGGCCTCGGGCAGCTTCTGATATGGCGGGATGTCTTTGGGCGGCCACTTTTATCAGGTCTTCTTTGCGGAGGCCTTTAAGATACTTCATATCTCCCGTGAACCGGCTTCTGGCCCGGTTCATATCTTCACTGGTTTCAAACATCGGCTTGACCAGTCCGGGCGGGTCTATAAGAACGACTTTTTTCGGGATATCCGGGTATT
The DNA here is from genome assembly GCA_903857265.1 of uncultured Phycisphaerales bacterium. Taxonomy (GTDB): domain Bacteria; phylum Planctomycetota; class Phycisphaerae; order Sedimentisphaerales; family Anaerobacaceae; genus Fen-1362. The sequence goes on along the minus strand of CAIODZ010000050.1, from coordinate 10,141 downwards.
GAGCGGCCATGACCGCAGCGATACTTCCTCCGAGGGAGTGTCCAATAATGACAGGATGTTGGAGTTTCAGGGCGCGAATCAGGCCGACAATATCTGAGACGTTGTTCTCTATGGTGTAACCCGTGGGCGGGGCATCGGATAATCCGTGGCCGCGCAAATCGTACATTATAACGTCATACTTTTTTTCCATAGCGAGCGCCAAATCCGTCCAGCACAGGCCATTATCGGTATAGCCATGCGAGAGCACCATTGGGGGCAAAGAGCCATTGCCTGTTCGATAATAGTGCAGAGTTATCCCGTTGGCCTTGACATCGCCGGAGGTCCAGCCATCGGGCAGCTTGATGGTGTTTGTGTCCGCTGATTGACTATAACAGTATGAGGCAAAGCCAAAAATAAATGTCAGATAAATAACAAGTTTCCAACAGGCCATATCAACGCTCCTTGATTTTCATATAAACACTTATCGGTTCCGGTTCGTTAACGCTCCTGTTTTTTCTGTATTTTCGCCCATTCGTCGCGGAGGGAAACGGTTCGGTTGAAGGTGAGGATGCCGTTGGCGGTGTCGGGGTCAACGCAGAAATAGCCGAGCCGCTCAAACTGATAGCGAGCGAGGGGCTTTGCATCCTTCAGGGCCGGCTCGACAAAACAATTTCTAAGAGTTTCGAGCGATTTGGGATTCAGGTTGGCGGTGAAGTCCTTGCCTTCGGGGGCGTCATCGGGGTTTTCTTTGGTGAAGAGATTTTCATACAATCGGACTTCGGCTTGGATAGCATCTTTCGCGGAAACCCAGTGAATTGTCGATTTGACTTTTCTGCCATCTGGTGCGTCGCCGCCTCTTGTGGCGGGGTCATAGGTGCAATGCAGTTCGACGATGTTGCCTGCATTATCTTTTACGGCGTTTGTGCATTTGATAAAGTATGCGTAGCGCAGGCGGACTTCTTTGCCGGGGCTTAAGCGATAGAATTTGGGGGGCGGGGTTTCCATAAAGTCGTCACGCTCGATATAAAGCTCTTTTGAGAAGGGCACTTTGCGTGTTCCGGCTGACGGGTCTTCGGGATTATTTATCGCGTCCAACTGGTCAACCTGTCCTTCGGGATAGTTATCGATAATCACTTTGAGGGGGCGTAAAATTGCCATAACGCGTGCGCTGCTTTTATTCAGGTCTTCGCGGACGCAGTGTTCGAGCAATGCGACATCGATAGTGCTGTAGAATTTATTGACGCCTATGGTGGCGCAGAAATTGCGAATCGCTTCGGGGGTATAGCCCTTCCGGCGAAGTCCCGCCAGCGTAGGCAGGCGCGGGTCGTCGAAATCGCGGACGTGGCCTCCCTTTACGAGGTCGATGAGCTTACGTTTTGACATAACGGTATAAGTGAGATTGAGGCGTGCGAATTCGATTTGGCGCGGGTGATTGATTTTTTTGCCCCAGGGGCTTGAGCCGTCGTCGGTACGTCCTTCGTTTACCGCATCGATGAACCAGTCATACAGCGGGCGATGATTTTCGTATTCCAAGCTGCACAAGCTATGTGTGATGCCCTCGATGGAATCCTCGAAGCCGTGCGCCCAGTCGTACATCGGGTAAATGCACCACTTATTGCCCTGGCGGTGGTGTTCGGTGTGCAGGATGCGATACATAATGGGGTCGCGCATATTAAGGTTGGAGTGTGCCATATCGATTTTGGCGCGGAGCGTCTTTACGCCATCGGGGAATTCGCCTTTTTTCATCCGGGTAAATAAATCGAGGTTTTCCTCAACACTCCTGTCGCGATAGGGGCTGTTTTTGCCCGGGGCAGTAAGTGTGCCGCGGTGCGCGCTGACCTGGTCGCCGGTGAGGTCGCAGACGTATGCCTTGCCTTTTTTAATCAGCTCGATTGCCCATTCATACATCTGGCCGAAGTAATCGCTGGCGAAGAACAGTCGCCCATCCCATTTTGCGCCGAGCCAGCGGACATCCTCGATTATGCAATCGACGAATTCCTGCTCTTCCTTTGCGGGGTTTGTGTCGTCGAAGCGGAGATTGAACAGTCCGCCGAATTCCTCGGCGATGCCGTAGTCAATCCAGACGGCTTTCGCGTGGCCTATGTGGAGATAGGCGTTCGGTTCGGGAGGAAAGCGGGTGCAGACGGTCTTTCCTTCAAACCGGCCGCCCGGGGCGATATCCTCAGTAACCATATCCCTTATAAAATCTCGCCTGATTTCTTTTTCGTTTTCTCCGGTCATATTAATTCCCCGTATTTATAATTGATTGTAAGGCAGCGGGCCTTGGCTATGGGAAATCTATCAGATTAGCTCCTGTCTGTCCAGTTTCGCTATTTTGCTTTTGGGCTCTGAAAATCGGGTTGCATAAGAGGTGCGAACAGAATAAACTTGCGGCAAGTATAAAAGAGATTATCAGGGAATAGCCGAGGAATGATTATGGATAGAATTGACAGAAGGACTTTTCTGAAAGCCACCACGGCTGCCGGGGGCGCGATAATCGCTGCGCCTGTGCTGTTCGACGGCTGGCTGACCTTCGCGGACACCGGAAAGACGGGGTATTTTGAGAAGGAATTCGGGATAACCGATGCTCTGTGCAAAAAAGTGCTGGGACAGGCATTATCGAAGGGCGGGGATTTCGCGGACCTGTATTTTGAGCATACCATATCGAATTCGCTGGGCTTAGAGGACAAGAAGGTTGACCGGGCATCTACATCGGTCAATCTAGGCGTGGGTATCCGCACGGTCAAGGGCGACCAGGTGGGGTTCGGGTTTACGCAGGAGCTGACGGAGAAATCGATGATGGCAGCGGCGGCGATGGCCGCGACGATTGCAGACGGTTCAGCGACTCCTGTGGCAGGCAAATTTGCATCTGCTAAGATGAGCGACTATTTCCCGCTGATGGGCACAAAGCCAACGCCATTGGCTCCCCGGCTTTCGCTTGTCGAGTCAACCGCGGGCAAGTGCTTCGCCCGTTCCAGTTACGTTATCAAGACAATTGCCCGTTTCGGCGAGGGCAGGAAACGAATAATGATTGTAACGAGCGACGGGGTCAAGGCAGAGGACTTGCTTCCGGGCGGCGCGCTAACCTGTATGGTTACAGTTGAGAAAGACGGTCGTAAAGAACAGTTCTGGTTTTCGCGGGGAGGCAGGCGCGATTTTTCATATTACACAGACGATATTGCGAAGGAAGTAGCCGAGGGCGTTGTCGATGGCGCGGTAATGCTGCTTGACGCGGTGGCAGTTCCTGCGGGCGAAATGCCGGTTGTTTTTGCCCCCGGGGAATCCGGCGTTTTATTTCACGAAGCGGTCGGTCACGGATTCGAAGCGGACTTCAATCGCAAGAAAACGTCGATTTACAGCACGATGATGGGGCAGAAAGTTGCTGAGCCGATGGTAACGGTTGTTGACGACGGGACGTGGCCTAACGCACGCGGCTCGATTAACTTTGACGACGAGGGCACGCCGAGCCAGAAAACGGCGATTGTTGAGAACGGAATTTTAAAAAGTTATCTCCACGACAGGATTTCCGCCAAACATTACGGATTGTTATCCACTGGCAACGGCAGGCGGGAAAGTTACGCGCATTACCCGATACCGAGAATGCGAAATACCTATATCCTGCCCGGCCCGAACAAGCCGCAGGAAATTATCGAGAGCGTCAAGAAAGGCATTTATATCGAGGACGTCAGCAACGGGCAGGTGAATATAGGCCAGGGTGATTTTGCGTTTTATGTTGCGCAGGGCCGGCTGATAGAAGACGGCAAGCTCACAGCGCCAATCAAGGACGTCAACATAATGGGCAGCGGCCCGAAACTGCTGCGGGACATCACGATGGTCGCAGACGACCTTAAGCTGGGCTGGAGCGGTACGTCCACCTGCGGCAAAGATGGGCAATTGGTGCCCGTAGATGCGGGAATGCCTACGGTCCTAGTGCGGTCTTTAACTGTTGGCGGGACAAAAAAACGGGGAGCATAGAATGAACAAACAAATGTATGACCTGTGTAAGTGGGTTTTGGAGACCGCGGGCAAAGCGGGCGCGAAGGATTTGAGAGTATCGCTGGGCAAAAGCCGATTCGTCGAAATCCAATACAGGGACAGAAAGCCCGAGATAATCAAGCAGGCGACCACGTTGCAGATGGGAATAGACTTTTTTGTCGCGGGCAGATATTCTTCGCAGAATACCTGCGATTTGCGAAAAGATGCACTGAAGGAATTTATCTCAGACGCGGTTTCGACTACAAAACTTATTGCGGAAGACCCATACAGAACATTGCCTGACCCGAAGTATTACAAGGGGCAATCCGGTATCGACCTTAAAATCGCGGACGCGTCTATCGATGATTTATCGGCGGAGCAGAAACATACGATAGTAAAAACAGCGGAAAACGCCGCGTGGTCGGCGGGCGGGGACAAGATTGTTACCGTTGAGGCAGATTTTAACGACGAGTTCGGCGAGTCGGTTACGCTTACGAGCAACGGCTTTTCGGGCTACAGCAGCTCCACAGGGTTTAGCGTCGGTGTTTCGGTAAGCGTTCGCGACGATGACAACCGCAGACCGGAAGCGGGTGACTATGCGGAATCCCATTTCCACAAAAAACTGGCAAATCCCGAAACTATCGGCGCTAACGCTGCGCGCAAGGCACTGGCAAAACTGGGCGCAAAAAAAATTACTACTGCCACGCTGCCGATTATCATCGAGAACAGACACGCGCATCGGATTATAAGCGGTTTTTTTGAGGCACTCGATGGACGCAACATTTATCGCAAGCAGTCCTTTCTGGCCGACAAGAAGGGCCAGAAAATCGGGAGCGAAAAATTCATCCTTGTTGATGACCCGCTTATCCCGGAGGGCATGGGAAGCCGGCTGTATGACGGCGACGGTTTCGCGGCGAAAAAGCGGACGATTGTCGAGGCGGGCGTTCTGAAAGATTTTTATATCGACTGGTATTATAGCAGAAAGCTTGGCTGTGAGCCGACAAGCGGCTCGACCGGCAATATGATTGTCCCGGCGGGCGCTCGTTCGGTCGATGAGATAATCAAAGACCTGGGCAAAGGAATTCTTATTACCGATTTTCTTGGCGGCAACTCAAACCCGACGACAGGCGATTTCTCGGTCGGCATTTTCGGGCAATATTTCGAAGACGGCAAAATAGTTCACCCTGTTTCCGAAATGAATATCGCCGACAACCACCTCAAATTCTGGCACAAGCTGGCTGAATGCGCCAACGACCCATGGTTTTACAGCGACTGGCGGACGCCGAGTATGGTCTTCAATGATGTCGTCGTCTCCGGCGTTTAGACGGCTTCTACTTCGCGGCTTTCATCTCCGCGAAATATGAGCTGCGGGCAAATGGTGCGGATATTACCCAGTCAAAGCCAAGGTCGGTCGCCCTTTGTTTCCACCAGTCGAATTTCTCAGGCGTAACGTATTTGAGGACCTCAAGGGAACCCTTCGATGGTTTGAGATACTGCCCGATTGTCAGCCGGTCGCAGCCGACGGCCCGTAAATCTTTCAGGACCTGCTCAACTTCTTCGTCGGTTTCGCCGAGACCGAGCATAATCGATGACTTGGTCGGGAGGCCGCCATATTTATCTTTCGCTATTTTAAGCAGGTTGAGCGAACGTTTGTAATCGCCGCCCGCACGGACTTTTTTATACAGTGAAGGCACGGTCTCGACGTTGTGGGCAAATACGAATGGCATCGCCTCCGCGAGAATATCAATTGCCTCGGTTTTACAATCGCTAAAATCAGGGGTAAGGATTTCGAATTTAACGCTGGGGCATTGCCTGCGGACTTCGCTAATACAATCGCGGAAATGAGCCGCTCCGCCATCAGACAGGTCGTCGCGATTGACGCTTGTGATTACGAGATATTGCAATTTGAGTTTTTTCGCCAGTTCCGCTATCCGTCCCGGCTCGGTTGTATCAGCCGGCTTTGGTTTACCTTTGGCGACCGAGCAGAATTTGCAGCCCCGCGTGCAGATATTTCCCAGAATCAAAACCGTGGCTGTTCCTCTCGCCCAGCACTGGCCTCGATTGGGACAGTTGGCGTTCATACAGATTGTCTCAAGGCCAAGCGAACCAACGATGTCGCTTGTCTTGCTGTATTCGCCGGCTGTAGGCATTGGTCTTCGCAGCCAATCTGGAAGGCGTTTGATTTTTGAATTATGAATTATGATTTCTGATTTAAAATGACTTTTCAGAAGTTGTGATAAATTATCTTTTACTTCCTGCATCGAGCATTTTTTGCCTGTTTCGTTAAAGACGGATGTCATTTTGATATTTTCAAGGCCGCAGGGGACGATTGCCTCAAAGATGCTCAAATCATTTTGTATATTTATCGCCATCCCGTGATGTGTAATCTGTCTTGAGACGCGCACGCCGATTGAGGCGATTTTTCGCTCCTCAACCCAAAGCCCCGGAAAGTCCTTTCGTCTTTCGCTTTTGACGCCAAACTGTTCGAGAAGCTCGATTCCAATCTGCTCAAGCGTCCTGATATATTCATTTATATCAAGGTGCAATTCCTGAAGGTTCAAAATCGGGTAAAACACAATTTGCCCCGGGTTATGAGCTGTTGCGCCGCCTCCCCTGCGGATGTCGACGACATCAATGCCTTTAGCCGCTAATTTATCCCGCTCGACAAGCAGCTTATTTGCGTTTTGCCTTGCCCCTAACGTGATTACCGGCTGATGCTCGACAATCAAAACCATATCGCCGATTTCGTTTTGCCGTCTTTGCTCAACGAGCTTATGCTGCGCCTCCAGCGTTTCGCGAAAGCCCTCCAATCCGCAGTCGCGTATTTGTAGTGGTTCGCAGCGAATTTTTCGTTCAAGCGTCTGCATTTTTATTCTTTAGCGATTGTTGTCTGTGCCGCCTGGAACATTCTTATTCCGCCGGTGTCTAACTGCAAAACGAGTCCATTTTCGGGGTCGATGCCGATGCAGTTGCCGGCAAATTTTTTCTTGTTGTAAACAAGCGATACCCTTTGTCCGAGCTGGGTGCTTAATCGCTGCCAATGTTCGATAATTTCTTCTTTGTTTTGTTCCGCGAGTTCAAGCGAGTTTTCAATCGAAGTAAGCAGGCGTTTTATCAGCGAGATTCTGTCGATGCCGCCGCCGGTCTCGATATCGATGCTCGTCGCTATTTTCCGCAGTTCAGCGGGGAAATCCTTTTTGTTTTGATGGCAGTTAATGCCAATGCCGATTACGTAAGCGGTGAGTTTATTGGCTTTCTTTGATTCGACGAGAATGCCGGCGACTTTTTTGTTGTTCAGGATGATATCATTTGGCCATTTGATTTTCGCTTCGGCTTTTGCGCATTTGCCGATTGCCTCGGCGGTCGCAACCGCGATTGTTAATGAGAGCAATTCCGCGTTTATGGTGCAATCGGTCAGGAGTATCGAGCAGATTACGCTGTCGCCATAACCGGCGACCCATTTGTTGCCGCCTCTGCCCCGCCCCTTTATCTGTTCCTCTGCGAGCACGACGAGGCCGTCGTTATTTTTATTTTTGGCGTATTGAGCGGCGACGTCGTTTGTGCTTGCGGTGCTGTTGTAAACGACGACCTTTTGGCCGATGCGTTTTGTCCTGAGATTCGATTTTATCTTATCGGGGTCGAGCGCGTCCGGTGGTGTTGTTGCTTTGCTCACCTGTCAACTCCGATATCGACAGCCGTCGCCGAGTGCGTAATTGCCCCGACCGCTATCCGGTCAACGCCTGATTGCGCAATAGCCGAGACATTGGCAAGCGAGATATTGCCCGACGCCTCCAGCAGGGGCTTACCCTTGCCGCACATTTTGCGTTTCATTTGCACGGCGTGCTTTAGCTGCCATTGCCCCATATTGTCCAGCAGAACTATGTCGATGCCCGGTATCGCCAGCACATAGTTGAGCTGGTCATCGACGTGGTCAACCTCTACGGCGACAAATTTGGCGTGTTTTATCTTGCGTGCTTCTTCGATGATTTTTTTCAGCTTGGGCTTAAAATTCCTGCCCAGCTGCGCAATGTGATTATCCTTAATCAATATTCCGTCGTAAAGTCCGAGGCGGTGATTGTATCCGCCGCCGCACCGCACGGCGTATTTTTCAAGCAGTCGCCAGCCGGGCAGCGTCTTTCGCGTGTCGTATATCTTAGCATTTGTTCCCAGCACCGCCCTGACGTATTTTTTTGTTGAGGTCGCTATTCCGCACAGCCGCTGCATAAAATTCAGCACCACGCGCTCCGCGGTCAACATTGGGCCAAGCGGCCCCCTGATGGTTGCCAGGTGACACCCGACGTAGGCCTGCTGCCCGTCTTTGACATACGCATCAAGCTTCAAACGCTTGTCATACATACGCAGTATCGTTCTCGCTATTGGTATCCCGCATACGATTATCTCTTCGCGGGAGACAATATCCGCCTTGTCGATGACGTTGCTCTTGAAGAACAGGTCGCTGGTCATATCCCCCTGTCCCATGTCTTCCTCTATCGCCAGTTTCAGCAGCGGCACTACTTTTTCGAGCTCAAGCTTGTTCATATCACCTTTCGTTTTGATTATTGAATCGCTTCAGTTTCTTTGTGGCTAAAAATTCGCTTTTCTTCTTTTTTGAATCCAGCAGGACCATTTGCGGCAGCTCTTTCAATTCTTTGAGCTTATCGCGCAAAAAGGCGGCCCGCTCAAAATCAAGCGACTCAGCCGCTTCGAGCATTTCCTTTTCGATTTGCCCGGCCAGCTCGACTTTCTCGAATTCATCCGGCTCAAACCGCACCGCCTCGCGCGCGGCCTGCCTGGCCTTAAACTCCAGGGTCAATCCCGACCGTATTTCCTTGCGTATCGTTTCCGGGGTGATGTTGTGCTCACGGTTATATTCAAGCTGAATTTTACGCCGTCTGTACGTTTCGTCAATAGCTTTCTTCATCGATTCGGTCACCGTATCGGCATACAAATACACCGTCGCGTTGACGTTTCTGGCGGTCCTGCCTATCGTTTGTATCAGCGAGGTCTCGCTCCGCAGGAATCCTTCCTTGTCGGCGTCCAGAATCGCCACCATCGAGACCTCGGGCAAATCCAGCCCTTCCCGCAGCAGGTTTATCCCCACGAGAACGTCAAACTGCCCAAGCCGGAGGTTGCGCAGGATTTCAACTCTCTCCAGTGTTTCAATCTCGCTATGAAGATACTGGCACTTGATGCCTTTTTTGGCGATAAACCCGGACAGGTCTTCCGCCATTTTTTTCGTCAGCGTCGTTACCAGGACCCTTTCGCCGACCTTGATTCGCTTCTCAATTTCGCCGATAAGATGCGCCACCTGGTCTTTTGCCGGATGAACAAAAATCTCCGGGTCAATCAGTCCTGTTGGTCTGATTATTTGTTCCACCACCTCGTTATTGCACTTTGCCATTTCAAATGGGCCGGGTGTCGCCGATACAAATACCACCTGGTTCCATTTCTCCTCGAATTCCTCGAAACGCAAAGGCCTGTTATCCAATGCGCTCGGCAACCTGAAGCCGTGCTCGACCAGAACATCTTTTCTGCTTCTATCCCCAGCCCACATCCCGCGCAGTTGCGGAATCGTAACGTGCGACTCATCTATAAATAACAGGAAATCCTTCGGAAAATAATCTATCAGCGTGTATGGCTTTGACCCCGCAGGCAAACCCGCCAAGTGCCTGCTGTAATTTTCTATCCCGCTGCAATAACCAACTTCCTGAAGCATCTCGATATCGTATTTGGTGCGGGCCTCTAATCGCTGGGCTTCCAACAATTTGGCCTGGCTGCGAAGCTCCATAAGCCGTTGCGATAATTCCGCTTTTATTCCTTCTATCGCGCCAAGCAACCTGTCGCCTCCCGTAACGTAATGCTGCGCGGGGTAGATAAAGACCTGCTCTTCTTCCGCGAGAATATCTCCGCTGACGGGGTTTATGTAGCTGATTTTTTCAATCTGGTCGCCGAAGAACTCGAATCGAATCGCGAATGATTCGTAAGACGGGTGCAATTCGACTACGTCCCCGCGGACCCGGAATTTGCCCCTTTGAAAATCAAAGTCATTCCTTGAGTATTGAATATCCGCCAATCGTCCAAGCAGGGTATTTCTGTCAATCGTGTCGCCCACCCTCACGCCCACGACGCTTGCCTTGTAATCCTCAGGCGAGCCCAATCCGAATATGCACGATACCGACGCCACGAT
>CAIODZ010000049.1 GCA_903857265.1 uncultured Phycisphaerales bacterium | reverse complement strand
TGCCTGTAGCGTCGGCGGTTAGCTGGTTGAGCAGGTCATTTTGCGAGCCGCCGCCTACGACGTGCAGGCGGTCGAGCCGGCTGGCTGTTACATCTTCGAGCTGATTTACTGTTTCGGCGTATTTTCGTGCGAGGTTTTCGAGAATTGTCCGCACCATTTGTCCTTTGTCGTCGATGGTTTTTTGTCCGGTTTTGGCGAGGTAATCGTTTAGCCGACGGGGCATATCGCCCGGTGCGAGAAAACAACTGTTATCGACATCGATGGAAGCGGAACCTGATTTTGCCTTTTCCGCCAGGGTGGTCAACTGGTTGTATGAGAGGTCGATACCCTGTTTTTGCCAGTGTTTTTTACATTCCTGGAGGAGCCAAAGCCCCATTATATTTTTGAGGAGCCGGATTTTACCATCGACGCCGCCCTCGTTGGTAAAGGGATACGCGAATGTTTTGTCGTTTATGATAGCAACTGCGGATTCGACGCCCATCAGGGACCAGGTTCCGCTGGACAGGTATGCCCATCTGGTTTTGTCGTCCGCCGTCGGCTTGGCCGACGTCGAGACCTCGTCGGCGGGCACGGCGGCGACTGCGCTTGCGGTGTCGTGCGAAGCGACTGCTATAACGGGAATTCGTGGGCAGCCAATTTCTTTGGCTGCTTTTTCCGTCAATGTTCCGATTACCGTCCCCGGCCTGACGATTTCGGGCATAATATCGAGAGGCAGGCTCAATTTCTGAAAAATCGCCTGCGACCAGGCGCCTGATCGCATATCCATAAGCTGGCTTGTGCTCGCGAGGGTGTATTCGGCGTATGGTTTGCCTGAAAGAAAATAAGAGACGAGGTCGGCCATGAAAATCAGTCGTTTTGCTTTTGCCAAGACCGGTGAATCGGATAATCGCATCGAAAGAAGCTGGTAAGCGGTGTTCAGTTGCATAAACTGGATGCCGGTGTGTTCGTAAATTTCTCTTTGAGGCATCAGTTGAAATGCGGCATCAAGCATTCCGTTGGTTCTGCCGTCGCGATAGTGCCAGGGGTTTTCAACGAGGTTGCCATTGTCGTCGAGAAGACCGAAGTCAACGCCCCAGCTATCGACGCCGATGCCGGCGATATGGGGGGATTCTTTGACAGCTTTACCAATACCGGTTTTGACTTCCGATATAAGCCGGGGGAAATCCCAGCGTAAGGACCCATTCTGTTCGATTGGCCCGTTGATGAATCGATGAATCTCCTCCAGCCGCAGTTTATCGGCTGAGACGGTTCCCAGCATCACACGCCCGCTCTCGGCGCCAAGGTCAACTGCTATATATCGCTTTTCGTCTATCATAAGTTTATGTATTGTTAATCTTCGGGCGGGGCGGTGAGGTTGGATGCCGCCTGAATGCCAGAAGACATTTGCGGGATGATACCAAGCTTGACGTAGATTGGGCGAATATTTTTTCTCATGTCCGGTATTTTGAGGGCGAATACGGCAGCTCCGAGGACACACAATGAACCGCCGATGGCGAGGGTGTAAGGAACGCCGATTTTTTCGGCTAAAGTTCCTGCCAACAAGCTGCCGAAGGGGGCGGTGCCGATGAAGGCCATAACGTAGAAGCTCATAATGCGGCCTCGTTTGTCATCATCGACGATGGTTTGAATGATTGTGTTGCTTGCGGCCATCTGTGTCATCATTCCAAGCCCGATTACGAACATCAGGGGCAGAGCGAGCCAGAGGGTATTAGAAAATGCGATTGTAATGAGGCCCAGGCCGAACAGGATGTTGGCAAGCGGGATGATTTTTAGAAGCCCGCGGACTGTTTTTCTGGAGGCGAGGTAAGCCGCGCCGGTCATAGCGCCAATTCCGGCGAAGCTCATAAGGAGGCCGAAAGTGCCTGGGCCGCCGTGAAGCATTTTATCAGCGAAGACGGGCATAAGCACTGTGTAGGACATTCCCGTCAAGCTCACAAGCGCGAGCAGGAGCATGAGATATTTCAGGGGTGTTAAGCCGGAGACGTGGGCGAAACCTTCCCTGAACTCGAACAGAACGTGCTTCCAGGTCAGGTTTGTTTTCGTGGGAGTTATTTTCATCATAAGCAGGGAGGCGATGACAAATAGAAAGCTAACGGCGTTTATGGCGAAGCATACGCCTTCATTGGAGGCGGCGATGATTAGACCAGCAATAGCCGGGCCGATGAGGCGAGCGCTGTTGAACATCATAGAATTCATCGCGATGGCATTGCTGAGGTCTTTCTTGTTTTCCACCAGGGAAATGACGAAGGACTGGCGAGTGGGCATATCGAAGGCGTTGATGAGGCCGAGAAAGATGGCGAGAAGAATAATGTTCGGGATGCCGAGGTGTCCTGTGAAGAACAGGATTGTCAGAAGCAAGGCCTGGAGCATAGAAAGGGTTTGTGTGGCGAGGAGGATGCGGTAACGGTTCCAGCGGTCAGCTATAACACCTGCAACAGGCGCAAGAAGGAAGGCGGGAATCTGGGTTGCGAAACCGACCACGCCGAGGAGGAACTTCGAGCCGGTGAGGCGATATACCAGCCAGGGCAGGGCGATTTGCTGAGTCCAAGTGCCAATAAGGGATAGAATCTGGCCCATGAAGAAGAGGCGATAGTTCCTGTATCGCAGGGAACGAAAAATCGCTTTATGTCCTTTTAGCTCATCCACTTTATGTTTACCGGCGCCGGCGGAATCTATGCCGGGGAGTTTTTATTCATAATCATCAGTCATCAGTAATAAATAGTCAATACGCAGTTGCTCTTAATCGGTGCGGGTTTATAATGTTTGTCACGATGAGAGTTTTGATTTATGGAGCCGGTGCGGTGGGTTTGGGTCTGGCGAGCTGTCTGCTAAAATTGTACGTTGGGATTATGGTCGTGAAGGGCAGGAGGTAAAATGCCATTCAAAAACAAGAAAAACGCAGTGAAAATGGGCGTGCTTTGCATTCTTTTGTTCATTTTCTTTGTGATATTAACAAAGATTGGTGTAGAGATGGAGAAACGTTCTTTGTTTAATGCCGCGATTGCTTTCCGGATTTCCTCTTTTGCATTTTATGTTTGTTTTATGATTTCCTTTTTTACTATATTTGTAAAATTAGCTGTCACAAATCGCTTTTTAATTGCTTTGATTTACATTGGATTATTTTTTGTTTTCTTTGGTTGTTTGAGTTCGCATTATTTAATACTTAACAGGGATATTCAGAGAATATCACGGCCAACGTTTCCCGAACGATTTATATCAAATTCCGTCGTCGTTCAACAGCTCTCCTCATTATCGGAAGAATTAATATCCCGACGACATATTTATTGGGTGCAAAACAGATGGAAGCGTTTTATTTTCGGGATTGGATATGCAGATGGTACCTGGGTTTTTAACTCACAGAACATACCAAAAGATTATAAATTCGATATTCCAGTTAAAGTGGAAGATATAGGTTTTGTGAGATCTCTTAAGTTGTATGGCATGCCAAATAAACAAACTTCAGATTCGAAGGTTGTTGACAAAAATGATTTTGAATTTTGTGCTCGTGCAAGCGCATTAATTCGTCGAATAGGGTTTGACGATGTTAAATTTTATCCGGAACCAAATATAGTTAGATACGAAGTACATGATACATTAGGAGGATGGGATTCACCGGTTTATTATTATGTTTATTACTATTCTCAAAGCACACAATTGCCAGACAATTTTAAATACGAAAGTAAATTGAATGATAATTGGTATTTCGACTCAGAACCAAGGTTTTGACAGGTATTAGAAATGAAAATTCTTATTTATGGAGTCGGTGCGGTGGGTTTGGGTCTGGCGAGCTGTCTGCTGAAATCAGGCAGCGAGGTATGTCTTATTGCCAGGCCTGATACAGTTGGCGAGCTGAAGCGGGGGGGCTTGAGCAGGACGGGCATATTCGGTTCTTTTAAAGCTGAGCGGGATTCTTTTACAGCGTATCAATCTTTGGATGAAATCAGGGATACGAAATTCGATTTTATTCTTGTTTGCGTCAAGTCGTTCGATTCCGCCTCATCGGCGGAAGATATTTCGAGGCATCCGGGGATTTTCGACGAGGACACAAAAATTATTCTTTGTCAAAACGGCTGGGGCAACGCGGAGAAGTTTTTGGTGCATTTCCCGAAAGAACGGGTTTACAGCGCACGGGTGATTACGGGATTTACTCGACGCAGGCCCAACGAGGTTGAGATAACGGTTCACGCGGACGCGATTCATATCGGCTCGCTTTTCGGCTGTGGACTTGAGTGCGTCGAGCCGATTACGAAGGCAATTGCTGAAGGTGGGATTGAGGCAGTAACTGTTGGCGATATTGAAAAGGACCTGTGGGCCAAGATGCTTTATAACTGTGCTCTTAATCCTCTCGGCGCAATTCTTGATGTTCCTTATGGTGTGCTGGCTGAAGATGCTTACAGCAGGGACTTGATGAGCCGAATTGCCGGGGAGGTTTTCGCTGTTATGGGAGCGGCGGGTTTTAAGACGCACTGGGTGACATCGGACGATTTTATGAAGGTTTTTTATGAAAAGCTCATTCCAGATACCGCCAAACACAAGTCATCGACTTTGCAGGATATAGCCGCCGGGAGAAAAACCGAAATCGAAGCATTGACCGGGTCGGTATTGATACTGGCGGACAAATACGGGGTCGAGGTTCCTTATAATCGTGCGGTTTATGCGATAATAAAGTTTGTCGAGGCGAGGCGAAGCGGGCAATTTTGACAAATTATCGACGCCCTGCCTATTTTAAAGTTGGCAATAAAACGCTTGTGTGGTAAAAAGACACTTGACAAAAGGGGGCTTTTTCAAGAAAATATAGCATAGTTGCCGATTGAAAAAGGGACGGGTTTATGAGGCCGATGAAACTGACAAAACGAGTGCCGAGTGGCAGAGAAAAAGACCAGGCAGCCATAATCAAGCTTGAGCAGCTTCGTGAGAAGGTGTATTGCGATAATCCTTCTGTTGCGCGCCATGCGTCATTTAATCTGTCGTGGATGCAGGAGGATGGATACGATATTCTCAAAGAAGCGTTATTCGGCACGGCTTGCCGGGCGACGAAGGGAGCGGCGGCATACGGTCTTCGCAAGATGCGGGGCAGGATGAAGAAAAATGGTATAGCCCTTCTCGTGGAGGGTCTTAAGCATTCGAATATAGGGACACGTCAGGTTTGTGCGAGGGCATTGCTGCTGGAAAAAGAATCGAAGGAACAGGCGACTCGGCAACAGCAACAACCGCGGCAGCCGGACTCGCAGCCGGAATTCAAACCGAAATTTAAGCCGCAATTTAAGCCGCAGTTCAAGATTTCTGAAATATCTCACAAATCGATGCGGGAGAGGCCCAGAAGCGGCAGAGAAAATCCGCCTCATGCTTCGAGATTTAACCGGTAAAACTGACCCCCACCTCAGGCCCACCACACCGACGGCGGGTAAACGTGGGGCCTAATCCTATAACTGGTTGAAATTGCACGTTCTATTTCGTAATATGTTTCCCAATTGATTTTTTTCGCTATTCGTCGATTTTTGAATGCGGGAGACAATTATGACATATTTAGCGGTTCCGATAGCAGCCAAGACATTGCAGGAAGCCGAGGAGCAGATACAGGCCGCGGTTATAGCTGGCGCGGAGCTTCTCGAATTACGCACGGATTATCTCGTGCAATTATCCGTTGGGCTTGCGTTACAGGTTATCGAGGCGGCCAAGCAGCTTGCGCCGGGACTGCCGATTATCGTTACCTGCCGGGATTATCAGCAGGGGGGGACGCTTCGTCATACGAATGATTTGCGAACTAACGTTCTTACCGCGGCGGTTCGGGCGGGGGCGGATTTCATCGATGTCGAATATGATAATTTTATGTCGGTGGCAATCGGCAGTAAAATATCGCTTGCGCTTTCGACGGGGAAAGGGACTCGGCTGATTCTGTCGGACCATAACTTCCAGACGAAATTCAAGAACATCACAAAGCATTACGGGGAGATTGCCAACGTAGTTGCCGGCGCGATACCCAAGCTGGTTTATTCGGCGCATCATATCAACGATTGTTTCGATATCCTGGATTTGATGCACGACGCCAAGGGCGAGATGATTGCGTTTTGTATGGATGAGCCGGGGTTTGTGACGAGGATTTTGACGAAAAAATTTAACGGTCTTGTTAGTTTTGCAAGCATCGGCGCAAAGACGGCGACGGCGCCGGGTCAGCCGACGGTTGAGCAGATGCGAGACCTTTATCGATGGGATTCGATAGATGCACAAACGGAATTTTATGGTGTGATTGGGGACCCGATTGCGCATTCGTTGAGTCCCGCGGTCCACAACGCGTGCTTTGCGGAGCGTAGTTTGAACAAGGTTTATGTGCCTTTGCTGATTGCGGGCGGGCAGGCGGAATTCAACGCGTTTATGGATAATATTCTCGCTCGGCCGTGGCTTGGTTTCAAAGGTTTTAGCGTTACGATTCCACATAAGGAATACGCTATTAACTACGTCAAAGAAAAGGGCGGCGTTATCGACCCGCTCGCTGAAAGAATCGGCGCTGCAAATACAATCATAATCAACGGCTCACAGTTGTCGGCATACAATACCGATTGCGTCGCGGCGATTGACGCGATAATCGCGGGGCTTAGAATCGATAAAGCCGGGCTGCGGAAGATGCCGGTTGCAGTAATAGGCGCGGGCGGGGGGGCGAGAGCGATTGTTGCGGGGTTAGCGGATGCAGAAGCGAAAATAAAAATCTATAACCGCACAGTCGAGCGGGCAAAACATCTGGCATCTGATTTCAAATGTGATTACGCGTCATTAGACAGCTTACATAAGCTGAAAGAAAAGCTAATCGTCAACTGTACGAGTATCGGTATGCATCCGAATGTGGATGCGTCGCCGGTTGATGTAAATTTGCTGCAAAAGCATATGGCGGTTTTCGATACGGTTTATACTCCGCCTGAGACATTGCTGTTGAAGCACGCGAAACAAACCGGCTGCCACATAATCTCCGGCGTGGATATGTTCCTCAAGCAGGCATCCGCCCAATTCAAGCTATTCACAGGTATTGCACCAAATACCGAGACAATGCGAAAAGCCCTTTCATAAAAAGCACATGGCGGCGAAATCATTTTCTGCTCATTGTATTGGCGGGTGGTTGTGGTATAATGAGGGAGAAGGCGGTAAAAAATATGAATAGCCATGTAGCGATACACAAAGAAAGAATAGAAGCGTTTTGCCAGCAGCACAATGTTTGCGAACTTGCGCTTTTCGGCACGGTTCTGCACGATGATTTTCGCGCCAACAGCGGAATCGGCGTGCTGGTCGGTTTTAAGCAGGAACATATGCCCGAATCAGTCAAACTGAGTAAAATGCAGGATGAACTGGCGAAGATATTCGGTCAGAGTGTTGACCTTGTGGAACGTCAGGCCGTAGAGAAAAGCGAGAACTATATCCGCCGACGGCATATCCTCAAAGCCATTGAGCCGATTTACGCAGCAGGTTAAGACTAGCAAAGTTGCCCATCTTTAAAATCAATGCCGAGAAGGCGTTTTCAAACAAGTATAAAACTTTGCTAAAGGTTACTGTCATTGTCTTTCAATAACCAAATGTGTATAATTTCCGTTTTGATAACATTGATTGAGGACGAAAATGGCGAAGAAAGAAAAGGTAGTATTAGCGTATAGCGGCGGACTGGATACGAGTGTTATTCTGCCCTGGCTGAAAGAGACGTATGGTTACGATACAATCGCGTTCGCGGCGGATTTAGGACAGGGCGATGAGCTTTCGGGTATAAAGAAGAAGGCGCTCGCAAGCGGCGCGTCGAAATGCATCGTTAAGGATTTGCGAAAGGAGTTTGTCGAGGAATACCTCTGGCGGCTGCTCAAATCCGGGGCGGTTTATGAAAATGGATATTTACTCGGGACGAGTATTGCGCGTCCCCTGATTGCAAAGTATCAGGTTGACGTTGCTCACGCGGAAGGGGCGATGGGCGTTGCTCACGGGGCGACAGGCAAGGGCAATGACCAAGTGCGTTTCGAGCTGACGTATATGGCTCTTGACCCGACGCTGAAAATAATCGCGCCGTGGAAAGACCCGAATTTTAAATTGACCAGTCGTGAGGCGGCGGTTGATTACGCGAATAAACACGGGATACCGATTGACCAGAGCAAAAAGAAGATATATTCGCGCGACCGGAATATCTGGCATATCAGCCACGAAGGTGCGGACCTCGAAGACCCGGCGAATGAGCCGAAAGATGAGTTGTGGGTGATGTCGGAGCCGGTCTCGAAGACGCCAAATAAGCCGGATTACGTGGAGATTGGTTTTGAGCAGGGCGTTCCCGTTAAATTAGACGGCAAGGCGACTGACAGTGTGAAGCTTCTTGAAACGCTGAACGAAATCGGCGGCAAGCATGCGGTGGGGCAGATTGATTTGGTCGAGAATCGTTTAGTCGGAATGAAATCACGCGGGGCATACGAGACGCCCGGCGGGACGATTCTGATGACGGCTCATAAATCGCTGGAGACACTTACGCTTGACCGCGAGACGGCGCACTACAAACAACAGGTATCGCTGAAGTATGCGGAGATGGTTTACTATGGCCAGTGGTTTTGCCAGTTGCGCGAGGCGCTCGACGCGTTCATCGATGTTACCCAGCAAAATGTTACAGGCACGGTGCGGGTGAAACTTTTCAAAGGCCGGTGTACGCCTGCGGGAGTGAAAAGCCCGTTCAGCTTGTACAGCGGCGCTTTAGCCAGCTTCAAAATGGGCGCGGAATACAACCAGACCGATGCAATTGGTTTTATCCGGCTGTTCGGTTTGCCGATGCAAGTTGCGGGCGCGGTGCGCAGAAATACTAAAAAGAAGAAGTAAGCAGTGAGCGGCGATAAATGCAAGGAAGCGAAATAGTACTGCCGATGTGGTTTTGGATAGTGTTTCTTTTTGCTATCGGCTGTTGCGTCGGGAGTTTTTTGAACGTTGTTATTTACCGCGTTCCCCGTGATAAGTCGCTCGTAAAGCCGGCGTCGGCATGTCCGTCCTGCGGAAAGCACATTCAGTTTTACGATAACATACCGCTTTTTTCGTGGCTGGCTTTGGGAGGCAAATGCCGGTATTGCAAAACGCGAATTTCGCCGAGGTATTTTGTTATCGAAATGCTGACGGGCCTGGTTTTTGTCGGCACATTTTTGCTTTTCTTTAATTCCGAATTGCGTCACGGGATACCGGAGTTTTTATCAGGCGGCTGGATTCTGTACCTGATTTCCGTTGTTCTGCTTTCTGCACTTATTGTGTGTTCGGCAATTGACCTGGAGATGTGGATTATTCCGTTGTCTATCTGCTGGTTCGCAACTGCGGCGGGGCTGATTGGCGGGGCGATTGCGCCGATGCTCATTCATCCGGCGACCATTCGTCATTATTTCCTGCTGCCTACAACCGCCGATTTAATATTTGTCAATCATACGACGGTTGCGTCATTATCGCTGGGGGCGACAATCGGGCTGGGCATATCGATGCTGCTGCTGGTAACAGGAATTTTAAAAAGAAGTTATGATTTTTCCGGGATTCAGGATTTACATGAAAATTCTCAAAATCCTGAAAAGCCAGCCGGCTCATCCCCTCAACCGGGTTCGGAGCATGGTAATTTGCCCGCTGGCGGGGAATTTAATGACCGAATTGAGATGTTGCGTGAAATGCTTTTTCTGCTTCCCATAATCGTATGTGCATTGGCTGTTAACTGGCTTTTCAGCGGGTATTCGCCGCTGCATCAGTGGTGGTTTGGGTTTTCGCAAAGGCCTGTCGTTGAAGGGGTTATGGGAAGTTTGGCGGGTTATTTTGTGGGCTGTGCGGTTGTCTGGGCGACGCGGATTTTTGGCACACTGGCATTCGGGAAGGAGGCGATGGGGTTAGGCGACGTTCATTTGATGGGTGCGGCAGGGACTGTAGTCGGGCCTTTGTTTATAATTATCGCTTTTTTTGTTGCGCCGTTTTTTGGGCTGGTCTGGGCGGCGGTGCAGTTGTTTTCAAAAAAAACCAGGCAAATTCCTTATGGTCCCTTCTTGTCAATGGGAATAGTTGTTGCTATGATTTTTCACAATGGTATTATTGACTATCTGAAAGTTGTGTTCGGCAGATAAGAAAGGAATCGCTTTAATATTTTTAAGGAGACACAGAAATGCAGTTTACAAAGAGTAAAAACGTGGCGTTACTGGTTGCATTAATAGCTGTTACGATGTTCTCCGGCTGCACCGACTGGAAAAAGAAACACGATGCGCTGAACGTCGAGAACCAGAATACAAAAGGATTGCTGGAACGTGAGAAGGCGGAAAATGCGCAGATGGCCGACCAGCTCGCGAAAGACCAGCAGACCATTCAGGACCTGCAAAAACAGATTGTTGAAAAGAAGAGAAGTCCTGCTGATGCGACCGGATTCGGCGAAGGTTACGACGTGAGCTTCGACGCCAATGCAGGGACGATTACGGTAACGCTTCCGAACGCGATTTTGTTTGACGCGGGCAAGGCCACGCTGAAAGGATCAACAAACAAAGAGCTTGACCACATTTATTCAGTGCTGAAGGCAAAATACCCAAGCAGACATATTGAAGTGGCGGGGCATACCGATTCCGACCCAATTAAGAAATCAAGCTGGAAGGACAACCTGGAGCTTTCCTCGCAACGCGCGATGGCGGTTGCCAGATACCTCGAAGACAAAGGTATTGCTAAGAACAAGATTTCGGCGACGGGCTATGGCGAAGGGAAACCAAAAGATTCAAATGCAACAGCGGAAGGCAAGAAGAAAAACCGCAGGGTTGAAATTGTGGTTCATATGATGAGATAACGCATCGGCTTGTTGCCGAAAATCTGCAGGAATACCAAAGCAGCCCGTTAATAAGCGGGCTGCTTTTCTTTTACGAAGGCGGTTGTGTTGATAATTCCCTGTTTATTTATACAGACAGTTACCGCCCCGTCTTTTCCGGTGTAGTACGATTTCAGTTCTGGCCGCAGCCGGATGAGCTGTCCTTTTTCATAAGAAGATTCGCTGCAACTGGCGATGGTAACGACGGCACCGGTTTTATCGACGAAGGACGGCTCGGTGGTTTTGGCGGAGCCGTGGTGAGGCATTATTAAGACGTCGGCTTTGAGGTCAGGATAAAGCCGGAAGATTTCATTTTGCGCGAGTTTTTCGATATCTGAAGTCGTGAGTATTTTCCTGCCGGCGTATTCAATCATCATTACCACTGATTTGTCATTTGCGCTGATTTTATCGTCTTCGTAAATTGCTTTATTGGGCCAGAGGAGTTTGACTGTTGCCGGGCAGGTTATTGGAATTTTGTCTTCCGCCGGTTTTATCTCAATACCTTTTCGTATCAGTTCTTCGCGGAGCAATTTAACGGTGGCTTTATTCTTTTGGTTGTTAAAGAAAAGGTCATCCGAGTAGATTGCTTTTGTTTTACAGTTAGCAATCGTTTCGAGCAGGCCGTTAATGTGGTCGATATCGGGATGGCTTATCACAACGGCGTCGATAGTTCCTATGCCGTTATATCGCAGAAAGGGAGATACAACCCGTGTCCCTATGTCGGACCTGTTTTGTGAGCCGGCATCGAGCAGGATATTGCTTCCTCCGGGCATTTGAGCGAGTATCGCCTGGCCGTGGCCTACGTCGAGAACCGTAACGGTCAGATTATCCCCGTGTGTCCTTTGCCATTTCGGTATTGCTACCATTGCGACGAGCGCCAGTGCTGCCGTTACGCAAATTGTCTTCTTGATTGCCGGATTTCGCAGGCGGAAGAAAAACGCGAATACCATCAACGCGTAGAATAATAAAATTATCGCGACGTTTGTTTTTCCCGTGAGTATTTCGGGGACATTCAGGTTGGCCAGGAATTTGACAATCCAAATCAGCCAATCTGATAGCCAGTTAATTATTATTCCCATCACCGCAGAAACACTCGGCAAAAATAACGCCACAATCAATTTCAGATATCCCAAAAGCGAGACGAGTCCTATCAATGGGGACACAAGAACTGTCCAGATGCTGGTGAGCCATTGAATACCGTAAAAATTATATAACAAGATTCCTGAGGTTGCCAGCCATGCGGTAAAGCTCGTAGAGAACATCGAATATGGCGTGGGTCGGGTGGTAATATGCAGAAATGGCCTGTTTTTCACGAAATCTGTAAACCATGGATGGTCTATCGTTTTCTCACGGAGTAAGGAGAAGAACAGCGGGCAAAACATAAGTATGCCCAGTACCGACACAAACGAGAGTTGCCAGTCGGGCTGGAAGATGCCTGTGGGTTTCATAAGCAGCAGGACAATCGCTGCCAGAGCGAGCGAGTTAAATGAGTTTGAATTTCGACGGAATATAAACGAAGCGCAAAACGCGAAGCATATCACCGCTGCCCTGAACGCCGGGGCATTTTCGGGGACGACCATAAGGAAAAGCACGGCGGCAATGGTGCAAACAATCGCCCGGCCCGGTTTCATAAGGCCGGCGGTTTTACAAACCCACCAGACGAATCCAATCACCATCGCAAAATTCATCCCGGAAAGACAAACGAAGTGCAGCAGGCCTGTTTTGCGGAAGGCGTTATAAGTTTCTTTGTCGATATTGGTCCTGTAACCCAGGACAAGGGCGAGGAGCAAACTTTCGGATTGGTCATGCGGATATGGGCCGCCTAAAAGCGCGTTAACAGCAATCCTGCTCAACCGCGATTTTGCTTTGGTATATAATCCTGTGGTGCTGGCGTCGCTGCTTAATAGTTCGATTGCCTGTCTCGAATCGGCGGAGCCGGCGACGAAGACGCCATTGCGAGCCATGTATTTGTCGATATTAAACTCGCCCGGATTTGTCGGCCCATTGAATTTGTTCAGGATACAGTATATTTGAACGTAGTTGCCTGCCCGCAGGTCGAAAATCGGTTCGTTGACTCTTACTCGGACAAGGCCGCCTATTTTTACCCAACCGGTGGTCGCTTCTACTTCTGTAAGTTCCAGGTAAAAACTGCTGCTTTGGTCGGTGGGTGTGAATTTCGAGAATTTCCAGTCGTTGCTGTCGATATACGGTTCGGTAACAATCACGCCGCGCACGGTTGCCAGGTTCGGCTCGCTGCCTACGAGATTACGGATATCATTCGGCGGTGCGCTATTAAAACTTGCCATGCGAATTGCGCCAAGACATGCGAAAAGTACAGTTGCCAGGAGAGGCAAGGCATATAATTTTAGAGTTTCTGATGCGAGCCAAAGGAAATAAATTATCAACGACAAAATTAATATTGCTGTGCAGAAACCCAGCAGCAACCATCGGCTCCAAACCGGCGAGGGAAAATGGTCTTGTATGATTATTCCGGCGATGAGGCCAATGGCGCAGAATACAAGCGGGGCCGTGCTGGCGGTTTGCTTATAGTAATATGCCGGGCATTGATCGAACTGCCTGTCGATTTCAGCTAATCTTTGCTGTATGTTGTCCAAGTTCTCATCTTCCTAATAATTTATGGAAGTTGGGAAGGGTGTTTATAACCGGATATATTTCTTCGGTTTAAAGTTTTTTCTGTTGTCGTCTCTATTTATCTGCCGGCAAAATTGTCCACGGACGTGGGGGCAAATTCGGCAAATAACCTTTGAGCCGGCTGTACTGGGGATGTTCGGTGAGAAAATCCACCGAGTTGAAATCCCTGTCGCAGGAGCTTCCCCATTTGGCCCATAGCTGCCAGTTTTTAGCCATTTTGGAATCGACAACCTTGCCGTCGATTGCACCGCTGGGGCTATATGGTTTTCCGCTTGCCGGCACGGAGCCATCGTCCAGCTCGGAGTGTCCGCATATAGTCCTCGATGACCGGTTATCTTTTTTCAGGTAAACGTCATAATGGTCAGCCAGCAGATTTTTGGCGGTCTCTGCTGTTATCCTGCCGTAATTATCCTTCATAAGCTGTTCCCAGCGGACCCGCCTCGAAACACATGGATTTCTTACATCGTCATAAGTAGCGCTTGTTTCTTTCCTTAAAATTTTGAGGTCTTCCGCGACATTGGAGCCGGTGAAGTACCCATTGGTTTTTTTCTCAAGCTTATGATATTTCAGTCCAAGCTCCAGCCGGGCAATTTCGCCTGTATTTATATCGCCGATTAGCCAGGAGTTGGCGTATGCGCCGCTGTTTTTGTCAATCAGTATCTTCGCCCACTCGTTGATGTCGCGGGCGTACTGCATTGCCTTTCTCGCCCGCTCAAAGACGGGCGTGCCTTTGGCGTCAAATCCCTTGAAGGCGCCGATGGTGGTCTCAGTCCCAATCAGGCCCGCTGAAGTTATAAAAAAATCCGTCGCACTGTATATGCACGGCCCCCATGTTTGCATCAGTATGCGATTACCCTTCTCGGGGACAATATCCACGATAATGTTACAGAACCGAAGTTCCGCATACGAAGCCCAGGAGTTGTGCGCCATCACTATGGAGCCATCTGCTGTTGCATCTCCGGCGGCTATAAACGCGCTGCAGCCGGGGCCGCCGCTGCGAATTTTGTCTTTTTCCTGTGGATACCAGTACCACGCTATATCAATAAATCCGTTCATTAAAAGCATCTGGTCGTATGTTATCTCTTTGCCTGCCGCCCGCGCGCCGGCCGCCATACCCTGCATTTCCTCGACGTATTCCTTTGATACCTTGTCCTTGAATAATCTGGCCGCTGCCTTAACGAAGAAATCCAGCTTCTCGCTCGTTTCAAACTCCTGCATGTATGCAAGCGTTTTGTTAAAGTCCTCTATTTCATTTGCCGTCAGATACCCGCGCTGAAATCCCCTTTCAAATGGAGCGCCCTCGATATGCAGAAAAATCCAGCCGTTTTTGTCATACCGGTATGCCTTGCTGAGCCATTGTTGTTGCTGCGAGGCGTTCCTGGCGTCCCCGTGTGATACGTTCACTGGTGAACACGACTGCATTAAAAAGGCAGATAACAGCAGAAGACAAGTCAGGATTCGATTGTTTGTGTCCATACTATTTATCTCCTTTTTCTGATTGGCTTGATTTCTGTCAGGCGATTATAGCTGGATATATTCTTTCGGCTTAAAATTGGTTTCCATCGTCCATATTGTTGCTTTGCCGTTTTTGAGGCAGTAAACGACGAGAACGTCGTAACCGGCGCTGTCCACCCATTTTTTAAGGAACTGGTAATCATCGCCAATTTCTTTTTTCAGCGAAGGGTCTTCAACCACTTCTACCGAGCCGGTTATGCGTATATGTTTATCTTCATCTGTATTAAAAAAGCACAGTTCGACTTCCGGATTGGCCTGGAGCTGCCTGTGCACGTCCTTGTTCTCGCCGGTATTGATTATGATACCGTTCTCGTCAGCCCTGTAAACATTCATCATCCTGACCCGTGCTTTGCCGTCCTCTGCCGTCGCCATCGCAAATACCGGGTTGTTCCTGATGAACTCAAAAATCTGTTCTTTTGTCATCGCACTATTCTCCTGATTATGATTTTGCGATTTGTTCCAGTCCGCCCATATAGGGCTGCAAAACCTTCGGCACCGTAATCGAGCCGTCGGCGTTCTGGTAAAGCTCCAGTATCGGTATCAGGACTCGCGGGCTTGCGATAACGGTGTTGTTGAGCGTGTGGCAAAACAGGTTTTTCTTCGTCGCGGAATCTTTGTATCGCAGGTTCATTCGGCGGGCCTGAAACTCATAAAATTTGCTCGCACTGTGCGTTTCGCAGTAGTTATTCCGCGAAGGCATCCATGCCTCGATATCGTATTTTTTCGCCTGGCCTCTGCCGAGGTCGCCCGTGCAGACGGCGACGATACGGTAGGGCAGCTCGAGAGCTCTCATTACGACTTCCGAATTGCTCAGAATTTCCTCGTGGTATTTGTTGCTTTCCTCGACGCTGTTTTTGCAGATTACGACCTGCTCGACCTTGTCGAACTGGTGAATCCTGTAAAGGCCGTAGGTGTCTTTGCCCGCTGCGCCCGCCTCGCGTCTGAAACAGGTTGACATACCGGCGAACTTAATGGGTAACTCCTTTTCTTCCAGTATCTCGCCCATTCTGAATGCGGTCAAGGGTACTTCTGCTGTTCCTGCGAGATTGACCTCGTCTTTTTCCATTCGATAGGTCTGCTCTTCCGAGCCGGGGTAATATCCCGTTCCGCGCATCGCCTCATCGCGCATCAAAAGTGGCACCGACATAGGCGTATAGCCCCGCGCAATCATCACGTCCATCGCGAATTGCAGCACTGCCCAGTGCAGTCGCGCGCCATCGCCTTTGAGAAAATAACTTCGTGACCCCGCCAATTTTACTCCCCGCTCAATGTCGATTATTCCGAGGTCAACGCCTAATTGAACGTGGTCTTTGGGCTTGAAATCGAACTTGCGAACCTGTCCTTCTCTTCTCAGTTCGACGTTTTCCGTGTCATCTTTACCAATGGGCACAATATCATCCGCGGGCTGGGCCACAAGCATCATCAGCGAATCAGCTTCGGGCTGTAACTGCTTTACTTTTTCTTCAAACTGCGACTCGTCGGCCTTGAATTTGGCTAATTGTGCTAGTGCGTTTTGCTTTTCGTCGCCGGCGAGTTTGGGTATTGATTTGCCGATGCGATTTTTTTCTGTGGCGATTTCCTGAAGCTGTTGTTTGGCTGAGAGCAACTCCGCGTCAATCGCCGTCAGCCGGTCGATATCGACCTCGATATTTTTATTTTTCGCCGCCTGTTTGAATCGCTGCGGGTTTTCTCTTATTTCCTTGATATCAATCATTGTCTTTTCGCCTTTAGTCCTGATACTTTTTTACAATGACGACGTTATTTTGGCCTCCGAAGCCGAATGACTCCTTCATTGCGATATTGACCTGCATTTTTCTCGGCGTATTTGGGACGTAATCCAAATCCAACTGCGGGTCCGGGTCGTTAAGGTTTATCGTTGCGGGCACAATGCCGTCACGGATTGCAAGAACGCAGGTAATCAGTTCTGCGCCGCCTGCTGCGCCGATCAGGTGTCCCATCGAGCTTTTGATGCTGCTGACGACTATCTGTTTGGCGCGTTCTTTGAATACGGCTTTTATCGCTTTTGTTTCTATCGAGTCGTTTTCCGCGGTGCTTGTGCCGTGGGCGTTGACGTAATTTACATCCTTATAAGTTAGACCAGCGTCCGCGATAGCCGATTCCATTGCCTGAATCGCGCCTCGCCCTTCCTCGTGCATATCCGTAACTCGAAACGCGTCCGAACTGCTGCCGTAGCCGATAATTTCCGCGAGTATTTTCACCCCGCGTTTTTTCGCGGAGGTCAAGCTTTCCAGTATCACTATTGCCGCGCCTTCGCCCAGGACGAATCCGTCCCTGCTGGCGGTGAATGGTCTCGACGCGGTCTGCGGGCTGTCGTTTCTTTTTGACAGGGCAGTGAGCCGGTTAAAGCCGGTCTGTCCCAATGGGTGAATCATCGAGTGGGCGCCGCCCGCAATCATAATATCCGCGTCGCCCCTGCGGATAGCCATTGTCGCCTCGCCGGTTGCCTGAGTGCTTGCCGCACAGGCGGTCAGGCAGCTTCGTATCGGGCCTCTTGCGCCGGTGAGCATCGACAAATGCGCCGCGGGCATATTCGCTTCCTGCTCCAGCTCGTGCATCGCTCTCATTTGCACCGCCGCGACGTCGGCCCATTTTGTCCAGTCCATAACATTTGTATGGTTATCCCAGCCGGCCGCGATTGCCCCAAAGAATGCATCGTGATTCGCTGCTCCTTCGCCCGCGCCGAGATAAATCCCGATTCGTTTGCGGTCGATACCGTCGGTTGGGTTTTCGGTTTCGATGTTTATGCCCGCCTGTCTGCACGCCTGGACAGCTGCGCCGACGGCGAATTTGCTTCCACGGTTGCCGTTTTTATGCAGGTCGGGATTTTTTACGAACTTCGCGACGTCATAATTTTTCACTTCAGCGCTGAACGTGGTCGGGAAGGTTGAGGCGTCGAAAATGGTTGTTTTTGCGACACCGCTTTTGCCTGCCAGTAATGCCTGCCACATTGTTTCAATATCGTGTCCCAGCGGGCAAACTATGCCTATCCCGGTAATTACGACACGCTCTTTTTTTCCATTTTGTGTCATTATTTTAGTTCTCAAATTTTTTGAGTATGACAGCGGCGGTTTGTCCGCCGTAGGTGTAGCCGCAGCACAGAGCGTAGCGAATGTTTGCTTTCTGCGCCGTTGTTACGATATTGAGATTACAGCCGATAGCTTTTTTAACGCAATTTTTCGCTGCTGGTATAATGCCGTCTCTTATCGCTAAAACTGCTGCGACAACATCCAGCCCTCCGCACGCTGCGCCGGTGTTACTGAGCATACTTTTCGTGGGCCACACGGGTATTCGTTTTGTTTCTTTGCCGATTGCTGCCTCTATTCCTTTTGCCTCGGCGAGGTCGTCCTGCGGAATTCCCGTGCCGTGCGGTATTATCAAATCGATATCCTTTGGCGATATGTTTGCCTGCGCGAGCGCCTTTTCAATCGCTATTGTTAATCCATATCCATCCGGTTCGATGTGTTCATACACGGGGTTAATACAGGCGCTTTGGCCCGTGCCGACAACTTCCGCGTAAATTTTTGCGCCGCGTTTGGTCGCGTTGTCGAGGTTCTCAAGCACGACGATTCCGCCGCCGTCGCCGAATACAGAGCCGCTCGCGTCGGCGTCAAAAGGCCTGCATGCCCCTTCGGCATCGTTGTTGTGTTTATTGGTAGTCCGTTTAATCAGGCACTGGCGCATTATCAAAACAGGATTTACTTTTGCTTCCGCTCCGCCTGCAATCGCGATGTCACTATTACCTCGTGCTATGACTTCCGTCGCCTCGGCTATCGCGATATGTCCCGAAACCTCCGCGCAGGTGATTGTGTTGCTCGGCCCCTGTATGTCGTGAATGATACCAACGTGGCAGGCCAGCATATTCGGCAAATACTTCAACAGCCACAGGGGCGTGACTAAATCGAGCCCCTCTTTGCCCCATTTTTGGATATCGAATTTACCGTCGGACAAGCTTTTGGCGACAGCCGGCGCAAGCTCGCAGGGGTCGCAGCTAATTAACCCCGCCCCGATATTGATTGCCATACGCTGCGGGTTGACGTTTATTTTCTGCTCGTCGATGGCTTTTGTAATTAAGCCGCTGTCCCTGACCGCCTCATCTGCGGCGATTACCGCAAGCTCGATGTCCTTCGACATCAGCTTGGTCGCCTTGCGGAATGATTTGGGGACGTATTGTTGTATCTTGTATTCCTCGACCTCGCCCGCCAACTGGCAGGTGAATTTCGCGGGGTCGAATTTCGTTATTCGTTTTATGCCTGATTTGCCCGCGCAAAGTCCCTCCCACGTCCGGGCCGATGTCAATCCCAGCGGGCTTATCGCTCCTATTCCTGTTATCACCACACGGGTCCGTCCCACAGGGTTTGTCTCCTATTTGTCGGCTTTCTGAAAAACCGCTCCCTGCAGAAGCGATTTGAACATATCGGTGAACACAAAGTTCTCTTTCGGGAATTCCTTGCCCGCGAGGTTCTGGTCGATGTGACTGAACATCAGGTCGATGTCGGCTATCGGTTTGTTATCGCAGGTGATTGTTCCGGTTGTGCTGGCGGCTTCAGGGGCTATCGACTCAATCTTTGCCAATAATCTCAGCGTATCTCCCGGCCTGACATAATCGTGGAAGACCGCCTTTTTTATCTTCGCCAGGATGACCTTTTCCTGGAAATTCTTTGCCTCGCCCACCAGTATGCCCGCTGTCTGCGCCATTGCTTCAATCATCAGGCACTCGGGCATAATGGGAAAGCCGGGGAAATGGTCGTGCAGATGCTCCTCGGCCAAGGTCACGTTCTTTATCGAGACCGCCGATTCGCCGCTTTTAAACTCAACGAACTTATCTATCCAAATCCAACGCATAGCCCGGCATAATAAGACAATTTCCCCGATTTCTCAAGCAAATCTTTGTTAGCCACTCCCTACGGTCAAGGTCTGCACAAAAACAGGATTTGGAAGAGGTCGGGAGCATAATAAACCGCGTATTTGCGTAAATATTGAAGAAAACCGCCTCAGAGAAGATAAATCTTGACAGTTCAGGCAGATTTTTGTAAAATTAATAGTACCACACTAGGTAACACACGAAAAAAATGAGCTTTTGGGCCATGCAAATGGGGAATGTGTGTCCGGCTTAATCAATCGGAGAGAGATAAAGCCGTTACACAAGAGGTATATGATGAAAAGAACAGCATTAATCATTTCAGCTTTGTCATTAATGATTATTTCCACGGACGCATTCGCAACCAAACTTGTCTGGATGAAGGCCATCGACAAGGACTACCTTCAGTTCTATTTCAAAGACGGTGATGTATGTTTTGTAGATGACGGGCTTGGAAGCAGTGCATTTACAGGAGACCATCAGACAGCCAATAATTATGCCGTGTCTTATGACAGCGCGCTTAACTTAACAAATGCCGTCGCGACAGCCAACTGGGTAATCAAATCGACCGATGACGCGAATTACGGCACAACTGGTTTAAATCCAACCAACTGCTACCGCAAAGCAAAAATGAATGGTATGGCTGAGATGGATTGGAATTCCACGACGAATGACTGGACTTACATTTATACGATGGAACAGACAATTTATATCAAAGCGCCTGTTTCCTTAACGCAGGGCAAAACATACACAATAGAAATAAATTCAAACACAAATTCAGACACGCTGAGTAAAACCCTCACCTTTGATATCTTCAACAGTCCTTCGGAAGCGATACACCTGAACATGGTCGGATATATTAACGATGCAAGCATAAAACCAGTCGATTTGTATCTGTGGATGGGAGACGGCGGCGCACGTGATTACTCATCGTTTGTCGGCAAAAAGGTTTATATATATAACGTGAATACTTCCGCCAGTCAGCAGGTGGCTACTGTCTCATTCTGGAAAAATCAGGGCCAGGATGTTTATTGGGTTGACCTTACGGCCTCGAATGTCTGGAAAGCTGATTTCACCGGTTTCAACACGCCGGGCACCTATCGCATCGCGATAGAAGGCGTAGGCTGCAGTGAAAATTTCGAAATCAAAAAATACGCGTATTTTGAGCCGTTCAGATTGAGTACGCTGGGTTATTTTTACATGCGTGTCGGCGAGGATTCCAATTATACCGGGATGCCGGTTCCTCGCAGGCCTCTTTATATTCCGGGAGTATCACCGGCAAACACGAAGGTTTACATAACCACTGTGCAGCCATGGGCTTCGGGCTGGAGCAGCATACCTGACGATAAATGGGACAACCCCAGCTCATGGGACGCTTATAAAACCGGTGCTCAGAACAACAACGCATACGGGGGACATTCCGATGCAACCGACTGGGACAGAAATCAGGGACATGTTATAAGTATTTACGATATGCTGCTGCCCTACATTCTTACCGACGGCAGACTGAATGATGACAATCTCAAAATTGCCGAAAGCGGCAACGGTATCCCCGATATCCTCGATGAAGCGAGAAACGAAGTTGATTTCTGGCTTAATTTGCGTGATGGGGCCGGTTACAGTTACGGACTTACCAATCCGACAAGCGGCAATGCCCTTTATCAGGCGGGGACAACAGCGATATCGGCGTGGGCAAGTGCCGCAAACGCGTCCATGCTGGCTTACTGCTTTATGCTTGCCGGAATCAACGATTTGAGGGACACATACACGAACGCTGCGGTTACGGCATACAATTACGCCAACGGTCTGGCTGACCCGCAGCTTAACACATCACAGGGACTCGGCGATTATACGGTCAGGGGCAAAGACCTGAAAATGACGGCCGCGGCATATCTGTACAACCTGACTGGCGATGTCAATTATGAAAATACGGTCAGTTCATTAAGCGCGGTGACATCAACAACATCGACGATAGTTAATTCGAGCTATGACCAGCTGTGGGCGACAGCCGGTTATCTTAAGACAAAAAGGACTGTTCATTATCCGACTTTATTCAGCAACATGAAGGCCTCCATTATTAATGAAGCCAAAAATATAGAGTCGAATAATACTGCCAATCGGCCGAGCCGCAGGGCCACAGACAATGCCCCAGGATACTGGAAAACATCACACAACGTGTCAAGATGTGCAGTTGCTCACGCGGTTGCCGACAGTAATACGGATAAGGACACGTTCATGAATGCAATGGTCCTTGAGGCTGACTGGGGACTCGGACGCAATTCGGCCAATATCATTTACATGACAACCGCCTGCACTAACCTGGCGGGCAAGCGCAGCATTGAAAATATGTACACCACGGGCAGAGATGACGGCTACCCCGGTCTGCATCCTGGACACACGCCTTATCTGAATACCGACGACTGGGCTTCTTCGGGCATGGTAGGCAACAGACCGAGCGTACTGGCATCTTTCTGTTATCCTGCTTATACCGGCTGGCCGAAGGCGGAAGGTTATTTCAATACGAGATACGTCTGGGCACATTCGGAATTTACGCCGCAGCAGACCATGCACGGCAAAGCCGTTCTGTATGGCTATCTGTACGGCTTATATAAACTTGCTGCCGATTTCGATGGCGATTCGGATGTGGACATGCTTGATTTGGCTGTCTTTGCCGATTCCTGGTTAAAAGTCCCTGGTAATGCGGGCTACGATTCACGTGCAAACCTTTACGCGGATTCGTCCGGCATAGTGGACTTTTATGATTTTGCTGTCTTCGCGAATCAATGGAAACCAGTGCCGTAGCGGTTCAGCGATTATAGAACAATTAGGGACAGTCACCTAAAAACATTTGTGGTAAAGATGTTAAGCCGCCTTCAGCTTGCTCTGGACGTAGTTGACAATCATACCCACTGTGAACAAATCGGGTAATTTGCTCAGTTCCGGGTTTTTCGCGAATTCGCTGACGTCGGTATGGGGCATTTTCGCCTTCAGCTCGGCGACGCCTTTGGCGGTCAGTTTGCCGTTGCTTACAAATTCGGGGTTGTTCATCAGCGTTTCAGCCGGAAACAATTCTTCCCTTGCGATTTTAATTCCGAATGCCTTTTCCAGGCGGAACACTATATCGAGGAAATCGATACTCTCTGCTCCCAGGTCGCCCATCAGCGTTGCTTCGGGCTTTACCTCGTCGTCATCGACTCCGAGGGCATCTACCATTACGGTCTTAACTTGTTCCAAAATCTGCTCTCTATCCATAGCCATATCAATCCGTCTCCAGTTTCTTTTTCAATCCGAAATCTGCAATCAGCTTATTTCTTCAGCAATTGCCAGCGTTTTTTCATCTCGCTGATAATGTTGGCATCTACCGCCGCTAAACCCGAATCTTTGTCGGCGAGATTAAAATGTCTAAGGCCGAATCGGGCCTCGACAATCTGTTCGCCGTTTGATACGCCTGTGCCCGTGAAGCTGCTTACGTTCTCCTCGATAGTTTTGGCTTCAACCGAGTATTCTATCTGCATTCCAGGCGCCAGAAAGGACTTATATTTAACATTTCTGGCCTCTTCGAGCAAGACCATACTATGCGTAAAGTTTTCCGTCGCCCGAACCAGCCACGATGCCGACTCGATGAGTCCTTCGAGCAGCAATACTCCCGGCAGCACCGGGAAGGTCGGGAAGTGGTCCGCCAGATACTCCTCCGCCAGCGAGACGCTTTTGGTCGCCTTTATCCGCTTGCCCGGCTCTATCTCAACAATTTTATCAATCAGTATAAATCGCATGTTCGGGGCAATTGTAGCCATTGGGCCGGATTTTTCCAGCATTTTTTACTTTGGGATTATGGTATTGAACTCTGGAAACGTTTTCGAAGTATGTTATACTTGTTTAATTATGAAAGTTCGCAGTGCAAATGTTACTGATGTAAAGGCCATACATGCCCTGATAAATCGTTTCGCGGAGCGTGACCAGATGCTGTTTCGCTCGATGGCCGATATTTTCACAAATCTCCAGACTTTTCTTGTTGTTGAACTTGACGGTGAGACAATCGGCTGCTGCGCGCTTGAAATAATCTGGTCGGACCTTGCGGAGATAAAATCATTGGCTGTCCACGAGGCGCATCAGGGCAAAGGGGCGGGGGCGATGCTCGTAAACGCCGCGGTTGAGCAGGCGCGTCGGCTGGGAGCGCCTAAAGTATTCGGCCTGACGCTTAAGCCGGAGTTCTTTGCCAAACTTGGCTTCAAGGCGGTCAACAAAGATTCATTGCCTATGAAGGTCTGGAGCGATTGTGCCCGCTGCACCAAACAGCAAAATTGCGACGAAACAGCCGTCGTCAAGCTTATCGAGGGAAGCTGCTGTCCTATTCGACAGTAGGACGTCAGCCGACCTGCCTTCGCTGGAATAACGCCACTGCCAACGCTAATATACCGCCCGCATAGCAAATCGCATATATAGCGGTAATCAGCACATATTTGACGGGCAGTGTGCTTCCCTCAAAAATAGCGTCGCTTATCCAGAAGACCTGAAGATTAGGCAGGGCGAAGTAACATATTTTTGCCCAGAGGTGGGTTTTGGCGAGGGTGCCGAAAGCCCAGTCGGAGACAAGTCCCAGCAGGAAGACGCCCACGCAGGCCGAGAGGGTTACCACGATATTGAACCGGCAGGACAGGGCCACCGCCAATGCCGCGATTATAACCGCTGCCAGAAAGAGCAAAACCGAGCCATAAGTATCAACCGCGTTAATGTTATTATTAGCAGGATTGAACTTCCAGTCGCGGTCGAAGAAAATCAGGAAAATCAGCGCAATTGTGCCCAGGCCAGCCAGTAAAACCATAGCCGTTGAGGTGGCCTTCCAGTCATAAGTATAGTTAAAGAAAGCAGTTAGGAGGCAGGTAAGAACGAGGATGGTCCCTGCGGTCGCTAACACGGTATAGTCGTTGGTAGAATCAACGTTTTCCAGAACGCCGTTCCTTATCGCCATTATCAGTGCTATGGTGCAGATGTAATGGGCCATAGCCACCGCCCCGGTAACTCCCAGGAATTTAGCTAAAATAAATATCGGACGTTGCACGGGCTTGCTTAAAACGGTCATAATGGTTTTATTCTCGATTTCCTCCGCCACAGCCCCTGAAGCGGAGAAAATTGCGATGAACAAGCTGGTTATGAAAAGCGTAGATAAACCCAATTCGCGCAAGAGCTTATTGTCGTCATCCAGTGTGTACATCGAGATTGACGGACTGACGAAAAACAACAGCAGGGCGGCGATGATAATTATCGCATAGACCGGCTGACGTATGGTTTCTATGAAGGTGTTTTTTGCTATTGTAAATAACTTTGTCATTCCTGACGACCTTTCTGGAAATCGGCGTTTTTCGGCGTCTTTTGGGTTTTAGGCAACGGTTTTTTGTCTAATTTTGGCGATATATTCTTATATGTTACAACAACCGGCTTGTAAATAGCCGGGAATTATTATATCTATATGCCCTTTGCTTTTGGGGTTCGGTAGAAACTTTAGGAATTTAATAAATGACAACATCATCAAGACAGGCAAAGCTTGCTGCAATCGTGTCGCTGATTATCAGCGTCATCTTCTTTGTCATTACGATTCTTATCGGCAAATGGAGCGGTTTTGTATCCGTCTATTCAGAGAGTTTTGTTCTGCTTGGCTCGGCGTTAATCTGGCTGGTTTTGCTTATCCAGTTCCATCAGCGGACCCTTGCCGAGCAGGAAAAGCTCGATATGAGCGCGCTTGCCGGCGAACACAGGACAGATAAAATCTTTCAGCAGAAAGGCGAGCAGGCGCAATTGTTCGCCGTCGCTCAAAAACGTCTTGCGATGCTTGAAAAGTGGTTCCTGCCTATTTTCTCATTCCTTATCGCCGCCTATCAGGCGGCCATAGGCCTGTATCTGCTCAGGGGGGTTTCGGATTCGAATCCGGCTATCGGTAAACAGCCATTGTTGTGCGCGGTTTGTATGATTGCTGTTGCGTTTGTGAGCTTCCTGATGTCGCGTTACGCGACCGGGATGTCAAGACAGGCGGAATGGAAGCCGCTGCGGGCGGGAGGCAGTTTCCTGTTCGGCTCGGCGATTTTGTCGTTTGCCTTGGCGATAGCGCTTGCGCTGGTTCAGTTCAAAATAATCACCGTAATCAGGGTGATTGATTATTTGATTCCAATCCTGCTCATTATCCTTGGTGTCGAGAACCTGCTTAACGTCATATTTGATATCTATCGTCCTCGCCTGACCGGTCAATACAGCAGGTCGGCGTTTGACAGCCGGCTGCTTGGGCTGGTCAACGAGCCGGGCGAAATTCTTCATACGGCCACGGGCGCAATCGATTATCAATTCGGATTCAAAGTTTCCCAGACGTGGTTTTACAAACTTCTCGAAAAAGCCGTTGTGCCGCTCTTTTTCTTCGGCGCTATTACTCTGTATCTGCTTAGCTGCGTCATCGTTATTAATCCAAATGAGCAGGGGGTAGTTGAGCACTTCGGCAATCCGAAAGACGCCAAAGGCAATGTCTGGCTGGTCGGTCCCGGTATCCATTTCAAAAGGCCCTGGCCTGTCGATATTGTTCAAATATACCCCACGAGCGATATAAAGGAATTACAAATCGGCTACGTGCCGAAAACGGACCCCAAAACCGGGCAGATAATCCGCGAGCCGTTGCTGTGGGGCAAGGACCATTACAAAGAAGAATATAACCTCCTTGTTGCGAGCCGTCTCGGTGCGGAGAAAAATTCGCAGGGGGCGGTGCCAGTGAGTTTGCTCAAGGCAAATATCCCCGTGCATTACTGTGTCAAAGACATTTACGCGTTTCTTTATAACCACGACAATCCCCAGAAACGGCTCGAAGATATATGCTACCGCGAGCTTGCGAGGTTTGCCGCGAGCTCAACTATTGAGGTTGACGATGAGGTCGCTTTGCAGACAAGTTTGCTCGGCGCAGGCAGGGCACAAGCCAAGCAGGTTCTGACGCAGAATATCCAGGCCGCCGCGGACAAGGCGGGCCTTGGCATCGAGATTGTTTTTGTGGGCCTGCAGGGGATACATCCGCCTACACAGGTTGCCGCTGATTATGAAAAGGTTATAGGCGCGATTCAGAAAAAACGGGGGATAATTCTCATGGCGGAGGGGTATCGCAATCGTGCCCTTAGCACGCTTGCCGGTTCGGTCGATGGTGCATCCGACCTTTACGTTCTGGCGTCGGATTATCAAAAGGCAAAACAGGGAAATAACCGTCAGCAGACCGATGAGATTGCCGGCCGGCTGGACAAGGCGTTTGGCCAGGCGGACGGCGATATATTCTGTATGCTGCGGGAGGCCCAGGGTTACAGGTTTGAAAAGGCAACTATCGCCCGTGCCACAGGCGAACGCTTCGACAGCCAGGTAAAGGCGTACAGGGCTGCGCCTGAAATCTACAAACGCCAGCAGCGTCTTATCGCGCTGGAGGAAACGCTCAGACCAATCAGGAAATACGTTATTGTCGCCGACCCGAATGACTCGGAGACATTTATTGTTGACCTTAAGGAAAAATTAACGCCGAGTTTGTATGATATCGGCGGGGTTCAGGAGAGCAGCTCACAATGAAAAATATAACAATAACCATCTTTATCGTTCTGCTTTTTGTCATTTTGGCTCTTGTGTTCACGATGTTCCAGGTGCGAGAGACCGAATCGGCACTGGTGATGACCTTCGGCAAGGCCACGCGGCAGATAACCGAGCCGGGCTTGTATTTCAAATGGCCCCCGCCAATCGAAATGGTTCAGAAGTTCGATTCGCGGTCGAGAGGTCTTGTGGCCGAGATGGGCGAGACGCCCACGAAAGGGGCGGTGCCGATTATTGTCAACACGTTTGTCGTCTGGCGTGTTGCCGAGCCGCTTGCGTTTTTTAACGCGGTAGGGACCATTTCCGAAGCCGAGAACAAGCTGCTTACCCAGATAAGCGACACTCAGAACAAGGTCATAGGCAGGCATGACTTCTCCGAATTTGTCAACAGCGACCCGGCAAAAATAAAGCTCGATGAAATCGAAAAAGAGATGCTGGCTGAGATTCAGAAGGCCGTGCGAAGTGACTATGGGATTGAAATCAAGACGATTGGCATCAGGCAGCTCAAAATCAGCGAAGACGTAAGCAAGGACGTATTTGAGCGGATGAAGGCCGAGCGGAACCGCAGGACCGAGGCGACAATCGCCGAGGGCAATGCCGCATCCAAGAAAATCGTTACGGACGCACTTTCGATGCAGACCGAACTGCTCGCGGCTGCGGAGGCCAGGGCCAAGGCCATTCGCGCACAGGGCGACGCCGAGGCCGCACAGTATTATAAGCTGCTCGAACAGGACCCGC
This sequence comes from uncultured Phycisphaerales bacterium, assembly GCA_903857265.1. Classification (GTDB taxonomy): domain Bacteria; phylum Planctomycetota; class Phycisphaerae; order Sedimentisphaerales; family Anaerobacaceae; genus Fen-1362. The sequence continues at coordinate 14,699 of CAIODZ010000049.1, read as the reverse complement.
AGCTTGCTATGTTCCTGCGTGATATCGACGCGCTCAAAAAGATACTCGAACAAAGAGCGACGGTTGTTATCAGCGCGGATACCGAGCCGTTCAAGCTGCTCAGGCAAATGCCGGACCTGAAACCGAAAGATTAATTGCTGTTTGTCTCATAGGCGGATTTGAAAGATATGACGGAAGAACACGGACACCATCACGAGCACGAACATAATCACGCGACCCCGGATGACGCGGGCCAGGTGCGGCAGACGGACCCAGGCTATGACTACCTGTCGGGGGCGTTAAAGGTCAGCTTCGCCGTCCTCAAAGTTATAATGGTCATACTGATAATACTGTTTTTGCTTTCCGGTATCCGGACGGTAGGGCCTGGCGAACGAGCGATTGTTCTGAGATTCGGTAAAATCAGCGGAGTCGGCGAGGCACGGCTTCTTGGACCCGGATTGAAGCTGCTTTTGCCCTATCCGATTCACGAAATCGTTCGAATTCCCGTAGAGAAAAAGGTCAACCTGGCAATCAATTCGTTCTGGTATTATCAAAAACCAGGCGAAGAAATGGATAACGCGGCCAACCAAAAATCATACGCGGGGCCGACGCTTAATCCCATTACCGACGGCTATTGCCTGGTAAGGGGCGAGAAACAGGAGGGGGCCGCAGCCGTCTCCGAAGGCAGCGATTATAATATCCTTCACTGCAAGTGGGTTTTGACCTACCAGATTGCCGACGCGGAAAGATTCTACAAGCACTGCTATGTGCAGGATGACCATCTTTCCGCCGGACAGAATTATTCGGACATCATTGAACAAAATATAAATCCGCTGCTGGAGAGTGTTTTCTCCGACGCGGTTGTCGCAACAATGGTAAATTACACAATCGAAGAGGCGATGTTTGAAAAGGTGGCCTCGGTTACCGACCGGGTCAAAGAGCGTCTTCAAAACAAGCTCAACGCATTAGACAGCGGAATTAAAGTTGTCTCGGTTCAAATCCGCGATATAACCTGGCCCAGGCAGGTAGGGGCTGCCTTCCAGGCGTCTTTAACCGCCACCCAGAACAAACAAAAGGCAATCAGCGAGGCGAAGCTCAATGCGGAAAAGATTCTCAATGAAACCGGCGGTCCGATTGCCGGCGAGCTGCTTGCCTCTCTGCATGATAGTTCCTATGACAGTCAAAAACAGGAGCAGTTATGGGGACAGGTTGCCGGCAGGGCACAGGAGCAAATAGCCGATTCACGCGGCTATCGGACAAAGGTCGTCGAGGACGCCAGGGCGAGCGCCGAGTACCTGCAAAGAATACTTCCGGAATATCGAAAGTATCCCAAGCTTGTCATCCAGAGGGTCTATCAGGATGCGATTGAGCAGGTTCTTCGCAACGCCGATGAGAAGACGGTAATTCAGCCCGCGCAGCACGGCAAAGCAACCGATGTCAGGGTTCTCATCAACAGGGACCCTGGGATAAAGCCAAAATCCGAACCCGGAAAATAAACTTAGTGAGAAATCCTGAGAGATAAATAATGGCCCACGAACATCTGCATTTTAAGGACGATATATCAGTCGAGCACACGCACGGCAAACAGGTTCGCGTCAGTTTGGCGCTGCTTGGGACGCTGGCAGGAGGGACGCTGCTGCTAAGCCACTATGTAAGCAAATGGTTTGTTTACGGCCCTGATGCCTTCCAGACCGAGATTCTAGCGTTCGCTGGCGCAATCCTGCTTGGCTTGCCTATCATCTGGCACGCAATTAAAAGTTTAGCGCATAAAGAAGCCCATATGGATGAGCTTGTGGCCCTTGCGATACTCGCCGCCATTGCCACCCGGCAATATCCTGCCGCCTGTGTAGTTGCGTTCTTTATGCTGCTTAGTGAACTGGTCGAGAGCCGGACGGCTCTTGGTGCAAGGGCATCGATTGAATCACTCATTAAACTCACTCCTCAAAAAGCAAACCTGTTACATTCCGACGGCGCTGAAACCGAAGTTATGGTTAGCCAGATTAAGCAGGGCGATATTGTCCGGGTAAGGCCCGGCGATAATATCCCGGTCGATGGCGACGTCGTAAAGGGTTTAAGCTCGGTCAATGAAGCTACAATTACCGGCGAGTCGCTGCCCGTTGATAAAGTTCCCGGTATGCAGGTTTTTGCGGGCACAAGCAATCTTACGGGCGCTCTCGATATTACCGTTACCAAGGCGGGCAAAGATACCACCTTAGGCAAGGTGCAGTCATTGATTTTGGAGGCCGAGCATACCAAGATACCGATTATGCGGATTATCGATCGCTATGTTAAATGGTACACGCCGACCGTTCTTATGATTGCCGGCATTTCCTTGTTCTTTACCGGCAATATCAATATCGCCATAACAATTCTCGTAATTGGCTGTCCCTGTGCACTTATTCTGGCGACGCCCAGCGCGATGGTTGCGGCGATATCTGCTGCTGCCCGCCTTGGCATACTCGTCAAGAACGTTGCCGACCTCGAGACCGCGGGCAAAATCACCGCGATGGTCTTTGACAAGACAGGAACAGTAACTACTGGCCGACTGTATGTAACAAAACTTACCCCTGCAAATGGGGTTGAGCCGTCAACGCTGCTGTCGCTGGCCTCCTCTGCTGAAAAAATGAGCAAGCATCCAGCGGCAAGGGCTTTGCTTGAGGTCGCCAAACAGGCAAATCTCATTTTGCCCGAAGTGGATAATTTCCAGGAAACCCCCGGCAAAGGCGTTTCCGCCAAAGTCGCGGGCAGCAGGGTAATCGTCGGCAGAGATTCGTTCCTCAGGGAAAACCAGGTTAATATGTCAAATGTTACTCTGCCGTCTATGCATGAGGAGCAGGGTTTCAGTACACTTTTTGTTGCTTTGGACCATAATTGCATCGGGTGGATAGGCCTTCAGGATAAAACCAGGCCCGAGGCAAAAGAAGCCATAGCAGGCCTTTTCGCACTTGGCGTCAAACGCGTAACGATGCTGACGGGCGACAGGGACGAAGTCGCAGGGCGGGTCGCAGCGGAACTCGGTTGCACCGATTACAAGGCACATTGCCTGCCCCAGGACAAACTGGCTATCGTGGAAAAAATCAAAAAAGACGGCTACATTGTTGTTGTTGTTGGCGACGGCATAAACGACGCCCCCGCGCTTGCCGCGGGCGACCTCGGCATAGCGATGGGAGCGGCCGGTTCCGACGTCGCAATCAACTCCGCTTCAATCGCGCTGTTGAGTGATGATCTCAAACGACTTCCCGCCTTGGTCCAGTTGTCCCGCAAAACACGATTTGTTATCAACTCGAACCTTGCCTTTGGTGTTTGTTTTATTATTGTTGGCTGGTCAATCGCGCTGACGGGTTTGATTGTGCCGACCGTGGCGGCCTTACTTCATTTTGCAGGTTCGCTTGTCGTTGTCTTCAATAGTGCCCGCTTAGTTCGTCACGGCGAAGAACTTCAGCACCATACGGGTGAGGTTGCGTAGAATAGCTATATACAGGCCTGACGGGATTAACTGAAATTATGGAATATGCGATTGAAACATTTTCTCTTACAAAGATTTTCTCCGACTGGTGGGGCCGCAGCAGGGTAATAGCCGTTGACGACCTTAATCTGAAGGTTCGCCCCAACGAGGTTTATGGTTTTCTCGGCCCTAACGGCTCAGGCAAAACAACCACGCTCAAGATGCTCCTCGGATTGCTTCATCCAACAAAAGGAAAGGCAATCGTTCTCGGGGGCGATGCCACCGACCCGCAAATCAATCGCAGAATAGGATTTTTACCTGAAGAGTCATATCTATATAAATACCTGACAGCCCGCGAAACGCTCGATTTTTACGGCCAGTTGTTCAAACTGCCCGCGAAGGTTCGCAGGATGCGAATCGAGGCGCTGCTGGATATGGTCGGCCTGAAGGCCGTCGCCAATAGGACCATCGGGACATTTTCAAAGGGTATGGCAAGAAGAATCGGCCTTGCCCAGGCCCTTATAAATGACCCTGAGCTGCTTATTCTCGATGAACCAACCACGGGCCTCGACCCAATCGGCACAAGACAAATCAAAGACCTTATCCTCGAACTTGCCAAACGCGGCAAGACGATTCTACTTTGCAGTCATCTTCTTGCCGACGTCGAGGATGTATGCAGCAGAATCGCGATTCTTTATGGCGGCAAGATTCAGGCGGAAGGCGACGTTAGCGAACTGCTGCGGCACTCCGATAAGACCGAAATCCTGACCGGGCGTCTAAGTCCGGCGGCGATTGAGAAAATAAAACAAACGCTTGCCGAAGAGCATGCGGAATACACCATCGGCTCGCCGATAGACAAGCTCGAAACGTTCTTTATCAATATCGTGGCCAGGGCGCAACAGCAGGCCGTCCCGACAAGCGGTGCGGAAAGCAAGACGCAGATTAGCAATTTTCTTTCCGCCGGGACTAATGACCGTGCGAACCGAGAAGCGTTACTTAACCAGCTCGTTTCCGCCTCTGACGAACGACCGGCTGTTCCTGATACGCAACAGGTCAAATCTCAACCGGCACCGTTGTCGCCGGCTGATGAAAATCTGCTCAAAGAATTGACCGAACAGGCCGATTCAAAACCGGTTGTTACCCAGCCGACACAAACCAAACCCGCACCGGCGCAATCCGACCAGCCGAATAAAAGCGTTCTCGACGAATTAACGGGCCGGTCCGGCGCGGACACAAAGAACGCTCATCCCGGAGATTCCGCCAATGCGTAGCATCTGGGCCGTCGCTGTCAATATGATAAAGCAGGCCCTGCGTCTCAAAATCGCCGCTGTTTTTATTGTTCTGCTGCTTGTGCTGCTGCCGGTAATGGGATTGACTATGACCGGTGACGGCACGGTAAAGGGGCGCATGCAGGCGTTTGTCAGCTATGGTATGTCACTGACGGCATTTTTGCTGGCGATGCTTACCATTTTCACAACCACGTATTCGCTCACAAGCGATGTGAAAGACAAGCAGGTTTATACCGTTCTCACCAAACCGATTCGACGGTTTCAGTTTGTCCTCGGTAAATTGCTGGGAGTTGTTATTTTAGACGCGGGTTTGCTTGTTCTTTTTTCCGTTATTATTTACGGCATTACAATTTTTTTGCCGAAGGTTCTGCACACAGACGAAGCCCAGATGGCCCAGATTCGGGACGAGTTTTTTACCGCCAGGATGTCGGTAAAACCTGAGAATCCGGATATATCGCAGGAGCTTGAACAGGCGTATAAAAAGCTTAAACAGAATGGCGAAGTTCCTGCCGGTGTGGATGAAAATCCGGCTGCTCGTCATAACTATATGAATGAGCTTGGCCGACGTATCGGGCTTAGAAGGCGAGCCGCCGCGGTGGGCGAAGAGCTGCTCCTGGAATTCAATAACGTTAAGCCCAAAGACCCCAACCAGAGCTTGTTTGTAAGATTTAAATACGACGTTGCGGTCAATCCTCAGGACCTTTCGATATACAGTAAGTGGGTTGTCGGTGACGTTCGCCAGCTTCGCCTGGCGGCCAATTTTGATACGCCGATATATTCACTGGAACGAAAAGATGTTATACGCACGTTCCGTGAATTTTCAGTTCCCGCCGACGCGGTTGCGGGCGACGGCTATCTTGCCGTGGCGTTTCTTAATGTTCCTCTTAATGATACGGCTGTTATTTTTCCATTCGAGGACGGTCTTGAGCTGCTTTACAAAGCCGACACTTTTACCGCCAATTTTATCAGGGCGGTCCTGTTAATTTTTGTTCGACTCATTTTTCTTGCCTCGCTTGCTGTTTTTGCGGGGTCATTTTTGTCGTTTCCCGTTGCGATATTGCTTTGCATGGCCATATTTACTATGGCCAATATGAGCGGATTTATCGGTGAATCCTTTGATGTCGTCGGGGGCAATGTCAGCTCGGTATATACCTGGTTTCTTCAGCCGATACTTTCGCTTTTGCCCCATTTCGACAAGTTTGACTCTTCTCAATTTTTAGTTCCGGGCCGTCTGTTGAGCTGGTCTTTGCTTGCCTGGATCGGCTTTTCGACGCTTTGCCTCAGAGCATTGTTTCTGGTGATTTTGTCGCTGTTGATTTTCACTTACCGCGAAATTGCAAAAGTTATCGTGTGACGTTATTATTGGCCCGTGCCGGAGGCGTGAAAACATCCGCCGGGCGTCTGCCGTAGAAAAGTTCAGTCAAATACGATTATGCGTTTACGTGACAAACTGATTATTGCTGTATGCGTTGTGCTGATGGTTGCCTTGCTGACCATTGCGGGTATGCGTCTGGATTATATAAATTCGCAGCGGGTTGAGATGAAGCTGATAAGCAACGAGCCGCTGCAGAATGCACCGCCTTCGCTGGCCTTTGCGACGGTTGCGATGGGGGCGTTCAGAGGGCTGGTGGTTGATATCCTGTGGATGCGGGCCGATAAGCTCAAGGAGCAAGGTCAATATTTCGACGCAAAGCAGCTTGCCGAATGGATTACCGTTCTTCAGCCGCGCTTTGCGCAGGTGTGGGCGTTTCAGGCGTGGAATATGGCCTACAACATCTCCGTGGCTATACCGGCTGAACAGCCGGACCAGCGATGGCAGTGGGTGAAAAACGGCTATGAGCTTTTGCGCGACAAGGGCATTCCCCTCAATCCTAAATCAATTAGCTTGTATCGTGAGCTTGGCAGAATCTTCCAGCACAAAATAGGCAGCAACAGCGACGATGCTCATAAATACTATAAGTTGCAGCTTGCTCTTTCGATGGAGCCGCTGCTCGGGCCGGCTGATAATGCCTGGTTTGAATCGCTTGCTAAAGCTCCTGCCGACTGGAGTCAGATTGCCGCCGACGCGAACATTGCGACGTTTATCGCTGCTCTAAGGGCCGTCGACAAGAACTTCGAGGATGATTCGCGGTTTGTGGGTAATTACCTTTCTCTCCGGCAAAATCCGGGCAGATTCGCGCCAGCCGCTTTTAAGGTAATCGAGCGGTTCAGAGACACAGCAATACTTCGTGATTTCGATGTTTTCGCAAAGGCCTGGCAGCTTCGAAACGTCTGGAAACTTGACCCCGTTCTTATGCTCGAATTAAACCGAACTTATGGCCCGACAGATTTCAATGACCCCAATTATCACTACCCGTTTGACTGGCGGCATCCGGACGTTCACGCAATTTACTGGGCGGTCCAGGGCCTTCGCGTGGCGGGCAAAAAAAATGTGATTAAGATGGGCAGGGGGGAGTACTCGGTTGACGAAACCAATACCGACCGGATTGTTGCGAGCAGTTTGCAGAATCTGTTCCGGTATGGAAAAATCTTTATCTACGATACGAACGAAAATACGGCTTCACCACAGGGCGTCGAGCAGGCCGCTGCCGCGGGGCCGACAAAAGATATATTTCTCCGCGCCGATTTCAGGATGTTCGACCCATACAACAAGGCCATAGTGGAAATAATCAGGAAATACGCCAGGGACGACAGCTCGGATGACTCTCATATGATTCAGCACCGCAATATGCTTACCAATGCCCTGACAATGTTTTACCAGGCGGGTCACAGGCAGAAGGCGCAGAAGATATACGATTATGTTAGAGGACTGTATCCTCGTCCGGAATTTAACGATCCGGCCGTCGAATCTTACATCATCCAGCAGATACGCAAGGACCTCAAGACCATCACAATCACCAAGGCGATGGATACGATTATGCCGATGCTTCGCGAGTCGTATTTCAGGTATGCCCTGCGCGATGACGATGCTTCCTATGCCATCGAAAAAATGGCCGAAGACGTATATAATGTTTACACTAAACAATATGGCGATGAGGCACGGATTACCTTGCCGGAATTCAAGGTAATGAAATTTGGCGCGTTTATGGATTTCTTTAACGACCAGGGTTACCCGCTCACAGTGCGGCAAAGTCTCCTTGCGCGGATAAAAATCGAGCAGCCGAAGCTTGCTGAACAGTTCTCGCAGATTGGAGAACAGTTAGATCGGGAATTGCAACAACAGCAGCAACAACCGAACTCGCAATGATGTTCCCTTCGACTAATAAACGTGATGACGCATTTGCTTCCGAACTGACCGCTTCCCAGCAAAAGGCCGTATTTCACCGCGATGGTCCCTTGCTTGTCATTGCCGGGCCTGGCAGCGGCAAGACCCGCGTTATAACCTGCCGCATTGCCGCGCTCGTCAGTTCAGGTGTCCCCGCTTATAATATCTGCGCCATCACTTTTACCAACAAGGCCGCCGACGAAATGCGACAGCGGGCATTCAGATTCGCCGCGTCCGCTGGCGCGCATATTAGCACCTTTCACTCCCTGTGCGTCCGCATTCTCCGCAGATATTCCGAAGTTGCCGGCATCACCCCAAACTTCAGCATATACGACGATTCCGACCAGTCCAAATGTGTAAAACAGGCAATCGTTGACTGCAATCTCAATACCACCGATTTTTCGCCTGCGCGAACGCTTGACGCAATTTCTACTTTGAAAAATAAGCTCATCGACGCCGATACTTTTGAAAAGCAAGCGGACGATTTCTTCTCAAAGACGCTTTCAAAAATTTATTCCCGCTATCAGCAAATTCTCAAAGACCTCAATGCCGTTGATTTCGATGATTTGCTTATGAAGGCAGCCTTTCTGCTCGAAAATAATGCTGCTGTTCGCGAGGAGCTTGGCAGTCGATATAAATATCTTCTCATCGATGAATACCAGGACACCAACCACGCGCAATATCGAATTGCAAAGGCGCTCGCGTCTACGCACAACAATATCTGTGTTACAGGTGACCCGGACCAGTCAATCTATCGCTGGCGGGGGGCCGATATTCGCAATATCCTCGATTTTGAGCACGACTGGCCCAATGCCGTGGTCGTCCGGCTCGAAGAAAATTTTCGCTCCGCTCCCTGCATTCTCGAAGTTGCCGACCGGCTCATCGCCAATAACCAGAGCCGAAAGGAAAAACGCCTTATCGCGACAAAACCGTCCGCTGGCAAAGTCGTTATTGAGCCGTATGAGGATGAAGTAGAGGAGGCCACCGGCGTCGCGGAAAATATCAGGCGTTTGGTTGACGAGGGCGTGTCCCTTTCCAATATAGCTATTTTTTATCGCGTCAACGCCCAGAGCCGGGCAATTGAAGAGGCCTTCATAAGAAGCAAAATCCCGTATCAAATAGTTCGCGGCGTTGAGTTCTACAATCGAAAGGAAGTCCGCGACATTCTCGCTTATTTGAAGGTCATCGTTAACCCCGCCGACAAAATCGCGCTTCTGCGCATCATCAATACCCCCGCGCGGGGCATAGGCAAAACAACAATCGACAAGGTTCAGAACTTTGCCTCCCGCTGCAATATCGGCTTATATGAGGCAATCAGGACCGTTTCGCAGATATCGAACATCCCGCAGCCCACTGCCGCCAAACTCACCGCTTTTCTTAATATGATTGAAGGTTTCCGAAAGAACGACTCCGGCTCAGTTGCCGAAATGGTCGAACGCGTCTTCACCGATTCGGGACTTGAGAAATCATTGATTGCCGAAGGCGCAGAGGGGAAAGACGCCGCCGCAAATATCGAGGAGCTTATAAGCGCAGCCGCCGTATATGATAAGCAGACCGAAACGCCGTCGCTGGTCGATTATCTCCAGCAAATCGCGTTGTTCAGCGATGCCGACGCGTATAATGCCTCGGTTGAGCGAGTTGCGCTTATGACGCTGCATTCCGCGAAAGGTCTCGAATTTGATAACGTCTTCATCGTGGGCGTCGAAGAGGGTTTGCTGCCCCACGAAAGAAGCGCGGATAATGAGAATGAAACCGAAGAGGAACGCCGGCTTTTCTTTGTCGGCATAACACGCGCAAAGGTCAACCTGTTTATCGCCTTTGCAAGATACCGCCAAATCAGGGGCCAGACCCTCCGCACCATACCATCGCAATTCCTCTTCGAGCTTGGTCTTACTTTTTCTGAATCCTCTCAAAGGAACGATACCAGTTATTTGGAATCGACAATTTCAAATCATCAATCATCAATTATCAATAATCAATCATCGTCTCTTTTTAATCCCGGCGATATCGTCGTCCACAAAAAATTTGGCATAGGCACCGTAAAGGAATTTGCTGATATGGGCGACAACTCGGTTATTACCATCGCCTTCAATGCTGGCCATACAAAATCCCTGATGCTCAAATATGCCAAACTAATGAAACTATAACTGGTTCAGTAACTGTCGCAGGTACAATGAAGATATATCTTTTAAATTCGATGATGTGTGCGGCCTTATTACTGGCTGGCTGTGCGGGAACGTCGCACTTATCGCGTATCGGTGAGTATAAAAACCTCGCATTGAACCCGAACGATACCCGCGGCCCGGCTGTAACTTATCCGCACGCCACAAGCAACAGCGAATGCAGGAATGAAATCTGCTACGCCGCCAGAAACATCATCGACGGCAATACCGCTAATAGAGGTCACGGCCCAAAATTCCCTTCCTGGGGGCCGGATAAGCGCACAGACCTGTGGCTCAAAATAGATTTTGGCCGATCTGTCGAGGCGGACAAGGTAGTCATTTACATAAGGGCTGATTTCCCGCACGACGCTTACTGGAAGTGGGGCACGATTGAGTTCTCCGACGGCTCGAAAGAAAAAATATCCCTTCAGAAAACCGCGGCGTCTCAGGAGTTCAAATTTGCTTCTCGCCGAATCGAATGGCTCCGCATAACAGACCTTGTTCAGGATGAACCCCTCGGCTGGTGCGGCTTCACCGAGGTCGAGGTCTGGGGCCGGGCAAATTAAAGACCAGTGACCGGTATTTCGTTGATTTTACTCTGAACTCTTGATGTGCGATTTATCCAAAGCATCTATCATCTTCTCGCAATCCTCTTGCGTATTGAGAGATTTAAACTTGGTGTTTTTGCTGTGAGATATTGCCTGCTCAAAATGGTATCTGGATTTCTCATCGTTGCCCATCTGCTTGTATATTTTCCCTAATCTCGCGTGCGCAAATAATAAATCTATATCGGGGGTTAGTATAAAATATGGATTCTTAACCTTTGCTGGTTTGCGTTCTTCTTTTAGATTGTTCAAAGTTTTGATGTAATTTTCTAATGCCCAGACAGCCACTTGATTGGGTTCGTTATGATACGCATCTTCTGCGGCCTGTCCTATGTTGAGGATTTCTTTTTCCTGGAGCAAAAACATGCCTGTGGCCAATGTGCGTCCCATATAAGACATGCTTAGAATGATGCCCAGTACGCAACCAGTCACAATACCGAAAAAGACTGGTCCAATCTTTTTCCACATGGTGTGTGCCTTTCAATAAACAGCTACTTTCCTTTACGACCTAAATATTCTCGCGGGTGAACCTACTTTCTTATTTCAGAATCGGGTAATGGATTTTCGGATTCTTGTTTTTAACCCAGGGCAGCTTTTCCCAGGTAATGGTTTCGTTACAGTCGTAGACCTCCCGGCTTGTCCCCCGGGGGAGATTTCCCCATACCATAAACCACGTCCATCGGGGCTGTTCGCGCAATTTTTCCGGCGTCGGCGGCGCGCCCACCTCGCCTAAGGCGATTGGTTTGTCACCCGCCACCGCCAAAAGCTGGTTATAATCATTCGGGTCAAAGCCGTTTTTGTAAACATCGGTCGCGAGAATATCCACCACGTCATCACCGGGATAGACGCTGTCATAAGGGGCTACGTTTTCCCTTATTTCATTGCAGTTATAAACCCATATCAGGTTATTAAGCTTGTGGAAATTTACCAGCCGGTCATATAGCATTCGATAGAGTTTCTTTGTGCCGTTGTCGCCGGTTTTGCCGTTCCACCAGAAAAAATTTCCGTTTATTTCATGATATGGTCTCCAAAGCACAGGCACGTCCGCGTATTTCAGTTGTTTCAGGAAGAACGCTATTACGTCCACCTGCGATTTCCATCGCTCGTTAATTGCTGTCCCCGGCGTGATTAAATCCTGCCACTGCTGGTCTGTGATATGACTCTGTATGGAATCCTTGAATACGACCGGCTCCTCTTCGGTGGGGGGCACCGCGTGCCACATTATCGTTATTATAAATCCATCGTTATTCCGTCGAATTGCCTCATCGACTATAGTTTGTCTAAAATTAATACCGTCCCATGTGCCCGGTGCGCTGAAGCCGAAGTCGAACCCGCACAATGCCGGGTAATGTCCCGTCCATTTTTCAATCGTGGGAAGCTGTGTAGTTACGACAAGCGGCGCACAATGCTGCCCGACAAGCGTCTGTTTGCCGGAAATGCTGTAAAGGTATTCGAGCAGCTTCACCGCCTCGGGCGAAGCGTTCGGCGTCACCGGTTTCTTTGTTACACTTGCTGCCGGTTTCGTTTTTGTCGTCTGATTTGCATCCGCTGATGATTTTCTTGGCATACCTGGTTCTCCTGCATTGGCACAAAGCGAAAAAGAAGCTACGCAAACAAACAGCGTGAAAGCGAGTTTACCAAAGTACATAGTTGCTGTCTCCTTCAATTATTCTTCAAAAAAGGCACTACCGTGTTAATGTCCTTATAGGTTTCATAATTCCAGTCGTTGCTGTCCGCAATCCTGATGACAATGTGTCCTGTTTCAAATGAAAGCAAATCTTCGATGAGCCGTTTGTGCTCGTTTTTCAAATACGGAAGAACATCGCGCTGCACCTGTTGCGTATAAGCTCCTCTGCCGTAAATATGTTCTTCTCCTGAGACAATAAAAAGATATGGGTCGATTGTTTTGAGGTAATCTTCATCGACCGACCCGTGAAAATGATGATTCGCGTGATAGACGTGGGTTTTCAGGAAATCCGGGTTATTTGCGTATCTTTGAAGGATTTGATGCTGATTCTGGCCGTAAATATCGCCCCCGTGGGTATAAACAAATCCCTTGTATTCCATTCGCATTGAAAGAGATTTGGGGTTCTCGTCGGCGATGTTTATGCCGTCCTGATATGAATTCAGAATCGTAACATTCACTTTTTCGAATTCGAGCCGGTCGCCCGTATTGAAATCCTTGTAATCCTTTTTGGTTAGATTTTTGTATTTTTCCATAAGCAGGCCCAGGCCGCCGACGTGGTCGTCGTGATAATGTGTAATCCACAGATAATCAGGGACGATTTTATGCCTGTCTAAGAAAGGAATGACACGTTCTTTACACATTTGTTCGGTGCCCGTGTCGATAAGGATGGTTTTACCCGTAGGCAAAAGCATCAAAACCGACGTCCCATGGCTCACGTCTAAAGAAACGATTGTCCATTCCGCTTTTCTTTCTGCGTCTCTTACATCAAGTTTGAATTTGACGGGTTCGGTATCGCTGAAATTAAAGCATATTTCGGCGTTGCCGGTTTCCAGCGACGATAAATACTCCTTTGATATTTTTACCATTTCGCCGTCTTGTGTGTATGAGACGCTTTTTCCTTCGAAGGGCACCGGCTGCTGGTTCTGCGTTATTGAAACGAGTTTGTTATTGTTTTTGTCTAATTTAATGAACAGGTCTGATGTTGTTTTGTTTTTGTAAAATGTATTTGTAACAGGAGAGATTTCAGGTCTTTCGGAAATTGGCCCATACACGGTGATGTAATCGATATCCATATTTCCCCGGGATTTACGGATCTCGATGGTGTTGATGCCAGCGTTTAATCCGGCGTTGGTTTCAATCTCAGCCCATTTCGAGCTTGCTGGGAAACCGATTTCCGGTGCGTATTCTTTGCCGTTGATTAGTATCCGTTGAGCGTTGTCTTTATTAGGCGAGCGGTATCCGATGCCGATTGTATATCTTCCGCTGCTGTTGACATCGACGCGAAAAATCACTGCTCCGGTTTTGCCCATTCGGAGGAATTTCCCGCCGCTTGCGGCTGTGTCCTCTAAAACCGAAATGCCGTCAAGCAGATTCCCATCTTCCGCTTCATAGGTTTTCTTTTGACCAGCGAAAGCGCCGTCGCCGGCATAAGCGAAACATAGAATTGCCAGCGAAAACAGAAAAGTTGTCTTTTTCATATTTTACGCCTTAACACGATTTTGTCGTTATTGTTCCAAAAACCCGTCGCTTTTTTACAGTCCGGGTTTGTCAGTATTCTTTCATCAGTTCCAGCATCTTGCGGTCGAGCTTGTGGCCCTTATAGTCCTCGTACTCCACGTCTTCTCGGGCGCTATCTAAAATGCCGAACGGCCCTCTCAGGTTCCACATCGCGTATCCCCAGCCGACCTCTTTCCACAGCGAAAGCAAATCCGTCATCCACGCAATTGCGACGTCGTGAGGCGTCTTGTTAAGGCATCCCCATTCGCCCACGTGAATCGGTACGCCCTTTGCCATCAACGGTTTCCACGTATCAATGCATTGGGCTCTCAGCATTGCCTTGTCCCATATTGTGCCGTCGTCGGCTTTCAATGGCCACGTTGGCTCATTAAATGTCTGAAACTCGTTCTTCGGCACCCATGTCGCCGTGTAATGACTCACGCTCTTCGGGTCATAGCCGCGGGTACTTTGAACGACGCCCAAATCCGCTATGCCCATAATAGGCAATTTGCCGATGTCTTTGCCGTCCGCCACAATCAGCCGATTCGGGTCTTCTTCCCTTATCCCCTTTACCAGCGCCGTAACAACCTCAACGTGCCGGGTGTCCTCTTTCAAAAATGGCGGCTCGTTAATCAAATCGAAACTCAGCCGTGTGCTCGGTATTCCCTTGTATCGTTTCGCGAACATCTTCCAGTGAAAGACCGCTGCGTCAAGCGCCTTTTGCATTCTTTCAGGCGTGTCCTCGTAAAGGTCCATCGGCTCCTGGTCTC
>CAIODZ010000048.1 GCA_903857265.1 uncultured Phycisphaerales bacterium | reverse complement strand
TGCAGACCAACCCGCCAGGTGTCTTTGTCTGCTGGTTTGCCGAAGCAGCGTATATCGCCGCCCGCATCGACCATACCGCCAATAGCCCCCTCCCGCCGCATTGCCTCAACGGCCTTATCGACGGCGTAACCCTTTGCTATCCCGCCCAAATCCAGACGCATCCCCTTGACCGCAAACCGCACCGTTCGCTCATTCGCATCCAGTATCAGTTTTTCAAATCCGACGCGTGCTTTGGCGGCAGCAAGGGTGTTTTCGTCAGGTACGGCGTTCGCTTCGCCCGCTTTATGCCAGAGGTCCACTAAAGGCCCGACGGTAATGTCAAACGCGCCATTGGAAAGCCGGCTGAACGCAACGCTTTTTTGAAGTATTTCAAAAAGCTCGGGGCTGACCTTGACGGGGTTCGTAAATGCCTCGCGGTTGACCCTGCTTAGCTCGGAGTCATTCTTGTAATCACTCATCATCGCATCGATTCGCTTGAGCTGTTCAAATCCCGCCTCGATGCAGCGTTTGCCCTGCCATTGGTGTTTTGCTACCACCACTATTCGCGCCAATGTCCCCATCACCTCGCGGTAGCCGCCGTCAATTTCAACCGGCCGGCGTATTTTTTCCGACACAAAAAAATAAACGCCGGCCAAAAGGACCACGGTGACAGCAATCTTTATCGCAACTCGCCTGCTGCTGTTCTCCAACTCTATCTCCAGAAAAACAAATTTTGGGTAACTAAAAGATTTATTGGGAGCCCGTCTTTTTATAGAAATCGGCCTCGTGTTCCGACAGTTTGTTTTCGCGAATCATGTTTTTGATTTTCTGCGTATCGACGTTTCTTGGTTGTCCTGCCGAAGGCGATGTCGCAGCGGCGGTCGCTGAGACCGGCAATTCCTTGATAAAACTTTCGACAGACACAGAAGCAATGCCGATGGCAATAACAATCACCGTCGGAAGAAAATAGTGAGAGGCAAAACCAGCAGGCAATTCAGCGACAACGGATTTTTTCTCATATCGGCATTTGTCGCAATAGATACAATCGAGCTTATCATTGAAGCTCAACCCGTATTCGCAATTGGCGTACCGCTTCGCAGGCAAATATCGGCTGAATATCGCGATTTTATTAAACAGCGACAAAAACGCCCCAGCAGGACACAGATACCGGCACCAGAAACGCGAATAGAAAAAAGAGCCGATAATCGCCACGGCTGCGATGAGCAGCAGGAACTCGTCAAAATGCCTAAAACTGAAGACCCTAATCAACGGGTCAATGGCGAGAGTATTATGATTGCGAGACAGGAAAAACGCAGCTACGAGAACAAAAAGAATGACGAATTTGACGAATCTTCCTTTTTGCATCTGCTCCCTTGACAGAATCGGCCTTAATCGGGCCGGCAGAACATAACCGATAAACTCCTGCAAGGCACCGAAGGGGCACAGATACCCGCAATAGATGTTGCCAAAAACAATAGCCAGCAACGGCGCTCCGACTGTAAGAATAAATACTCCCGTCGATATTGAAAGAGGGACAGCCAATGACAATAAAGAAGCAATCTGTTCGGTAGAAAACTGTGCATTGAGAAAAATACCGCCGAGGATAATGTTAAAACCGAGAACAAACAATCGTGTCCGCAAGCCGCCTCGATATATGACAAGCAGCGTGATGAGAAAAGCAAAGACAAGATATACGCCTTGTGAATCGAGCAACCCGTGAGCGGTCGTAGTCGTTTTTTGTTGACTGTTTTGGCCGAGGATTTGAGCTGCGAAGGCGCTGCCTGACCGGGCGAGAGATTCGAGGACTGCTTTTGAACTGACGGTTGCGCCTGTGACGGCATCGACATTTGCGAATGGCTTAGGACTGAAAAGGGCGTGGTCTTTCAGTGAAGGCAGCCAGTTAGTGAGCATATCGAGGTAAGAGGGAGTTTCATTTGAGCGAACTATATGAAAATCGAGGAGATTGCCTGCGGCGTCGGTGTGAATGGCGATATTTATTTTACCGCCGAATCCTTGAACATTCGGAGCAAGGTCAGCGGAACTAAAAATGAAACCCGCGAGTTTGTCGTTGACATCGTAGGTTTTGAAATAGGTCGTTGTCCTGCCGGTATTGGGCAGGGCAATGGTTGCGGCTTCAAGTCGGAGCGAGCCGGCCAGTGCCTGAGCTTCGCGTAGCGGAAGTGCGGGAGCAAATCTGGCGCCTGCAGTAACGAGCAGGTTTGAACAAAGGATTAACGATACAGCAATGCCAAACAGTGCATAACCTGCTGAACGAAAAATTGGTGATACGAAGAATTTTCCCGGACGGTCTATTCTTAACAAGGTTGCGGGCAGGTTGGCAAGGGTGAGTAATATGAACATCAGTATTGTAATCTTTGCGCCAAGTATGGGGATAAGAACGAGGGCGGCTAACAGCCCGCCTGCCGCCGCGCCGATGTGGTCGGCGTATTCGAGCCGTATCGATGCCTGTGTGGTATCCAAACCGTTCACAGCCAAAAGATTGCCGGTTATCGGGAAATAAGAACCGGCGCACAAGCCGCAGACAATAAATGCAGCTGCGAAACTTATATGAGACCAGCCCGAAGCGGGCCAAAAAGCAACGGCTGTCAGAACAGCGCAATGGATTAACAGAACAGCCACAAGAAGCGTCTCAGAATTCCGCAAATATTTCCTTTGCAGGAGGCGATTGGCGATTGTTGCACCTGCGGCGAGGCCTGCCATATACATCGAAGATATTGCGCCTATATGAAGATAGAGAGAGCCGAAACGGGTCTGGTAGAGATACATCAGGACGATTACGACACCGATACCGACAACGCCCGTGGAAAAAAGCAGAAACGTGAAGTCAAAGGTTGACGCCCTGACGGCAGCGGGAGAAGTCAGAACAAATATCAGTCGCAAAATAACGTAAATGATAACAGGAACTAAAAATACCGGAAGGCCGGCAAGCAAAAGATGCTTGAAAAACAAAGTTACAGGCGCATCAGATTGTTTTGCCGCGAGCAATAGAGCATACAGATTAGCCAGCGGCCTCGAATCACGATTGAGAAGATGCTCGGCGGGCAGGTCAACGGCATTATAGGCGTCGAATGCCTTGGCGGCGCGGTCGGGCAGGTAGATACTCAAAAGACCATTGGGCGGATAGGAATTGGCGGCGTTTGGGATGGAGGCGAAACGTTCCCGCAGTATGCCGGGGTCGCCTGTAAGGTTGTTAGAGTCGGAAACGATAAACCAGGAGTTGTCGCCGGGCACAAGGACAATACGAGAGAAAATCTGTTCGAGCGTAAGCTTTGTAGAAGCGCCGATAGTGGCAAGCTCAGTACCCATAATGTTTTCGCCGGCTGGAATACGAACAGCCAGCACACCTGAAGAACCAAGAGCGGTTTTCAACTGCTCATAAAACTCGATTGTAAAGTAACGATTCAGGATTGAGCTTGTTGCGTCGGGAAGATTGACGATTACAAGGTCGAATCGTTCTTTTTGCCGGCTAAGCAAAGCACGCGGGTCATCTGTAAAACTATCAAATCGCTTATCAGAGATGCTCATTTGTTGCGGCACAAATTCCAGGACGCGACGGACATACTCGCCGTCTGGATTAGCCCAGACAACACTGTCAATCTGAGGAAGTTGCAGAAACTCGCGACAAAGGCCGAGTCCAGAACCAATTACGAGAACACGAGATGCCTTTGGATTTTGCGATAGTGTAAGAGCGACAATTCTTCCAGCGGAAGTCGGGTCGGGGACGGCCTCGACAACACTGCCCTGGCGGACGGCGACCCACTGATTCTGGTAGAGGCCATAGAGGTATTCGGCCTGTGCGGTCTGAAAGGAGCCGGTAAGGGAATCCGTCGGGAGAAGGCGGGACCACTTGACAGTGCGCAAATAATTGGCAAGCGGTTTATCGGCGTCGAACGCCGCTGCAAAACCAAGAATAAGAACCAGCAGAAAAACCGGCGGTACAGTTATTTTGCGCGAATGATGCGAAACCACAAACAAAGACGGCAGGACGGCAAGTGAGAGAATAAAGGCGATAAGAAGAAAAATTTTAACGGAACTTATGCCAAAGGTCAGTAGCACCGTTGTGCCGAGACCGCCGATGAAGCTGCCAAGCGATTCGAGCAGGTAAACCCGTGAGACAGCCGGCGTGGTTTCGAGGGCGACCCAGCGACAAGTTAGAGGGAAAAGCAGGCCGGTGATGAAGCTGACGGGGGCATTAACCAATGCGCTCAAAAGCAAGGCGGCAGGGATGGGCAAAAGCGTATAAGGGGCAATGTCTGCAATTTGACGAATATGAATAATCAGCAGCACCTGAAGGACAAAGGCGGGAATATAACTCAGGTAGAGCAGCTCAATATTTGCAAGCAGGAAGTCGGTGAGACGTTTACTTGCGTTGACCAGCATTGCGCCGATGGCAATCCAGAGAAACCAGCAGGCAAAAAATATGCCGATAGTGATATCGTTGCTTTCGAAAGAGGTAATGAACTCTCTGAAGACAAGTGTTTGAGCGGAGATTGAGAACAGGCCATAGGCAAGTATCACGAAGCCGCGGGTCACGCCGATTGAAAACGCGGAATTACGAGTGGTACCGAGCTCGGCGCGGTCAGGTGACATCATTCTTTTTCACCGAACACTTCGGCCTGGAATACAAGGAAGCTCGCGTCTTTTTTCCAGGCGTCTCCAGGTAATCCCGCCTTGAGCGACAAATGAGTGAGTGTCTCTGCGAGAGTCCATCCCTGTTCAGGCGCTACCTGTGGCAAAAATACCGCTGAATAGCCGCCTTTTTTCAGAACTACACCGTCAGTGCCGAGCCGGATTTGATCGTATGAGTCGATTGACTGAGGCACGGTCAGGGCCGATATTTCGATATCAATTTTGCCGAGCTCATCACGCGTTACGGCCGTGAAACGCCAGTCATTGACAGTTGCGTTAATAGCATTGGCTATAACTGATTTATACAATGGTTGACTGGGAAATATCTCACCGATACAACCCCTCAAGTCGGAATTTTTCTTCAATGTTACAAAAGCCGCCCGCGAGACCTTCATCGCGTCGGTTACAGGTATTCCAAGCTGCTCAGGCGCAGGGACAGCATTGTTTTGTAAATAAAATTCAATTGTTTTTCGGGCAAGCAGCAGAAGGTTCTGTTTATCTTTCTGGGTCAATGAGTTATCTGTTTTCACCGGTTCAGAAACAGCTTGTTTTTGCCAGTCGCCGTGAAAGGCGACGGAAAGATAGCTCACCGAATTAGTGAAGTCGTTTGTCAATTCGCCGGATGTGATGTACTTGAGCAATTCTGGTTTGGCCGTTGTCGGCAGCATCGAAAGGAGTATCGCAATCGGCACCCGGCCGCAGATAGTCGCGCCTGTTTTATCGCAATATTGGCTAAAGCCGATACTGTCCAGTTTTGAAATGTAATCATAAGCGCCCATATCGAGCTTTTTAAGCCCATCAGGAATATTCTGGTCAAACGGGACATAGTCGTAGTTGGGGCCATAGTGAACGAAATCGGAACTCGCCACAACGAGAGTATTGCTATCAACCAGCGATTTCAGGATTGAAGCCACCTTTTGCACCGTTTGCGGAGAACAATTGCCTGCGACAATGGGGACAAGTTTGAAATCGCCGAGGCGGTATTGCAGCAGAGGCAGTTGCATAAAGACACTGTGCTCGGTTCTGTATGCCTGTGGGATGTCCTTAAAGAGCGGGGACTGTAAGAGTTTATTTATAAACTCAGTATCAAGCGGTATTTCACCGAGAGGGGTCTTGTAATGAGTTACGTCTCCCGGAACGCTGAGGACATCCAGCATAGGGACCTGATGCGATGGACCAATGACAATGATACGCTTGTATTTTGCTTTCGCGGCCTTAACTCCAAAAGCAGCTGTTTGGCCCGAGTATGCGTAGCCGGCGTGAGGACTTATAATGGCAATTGTATCATCGGCGGATTGCGCCTGGGCTTTTTGAAAGAAGCCCTCGATTTGCTTTGTCAGCGCATTCTGGTCGCTTTCATGCCAGCCCATCTGCCCCATCGGCGATGTCAGGACTTCTTTTGAATACAAGTTGCCGACAAACAGCAGAACCGTAACAAGAACAAACGCCCTGTGCAGATTGTTTCTGTAATTGTAAAACATATCAGCCGCTCCATTTGGATTGTGAGGTAATGTTGGCAATGGGTTTTAACCGGCCTGGGTATTTTGACAACGGCTTTGCCCACAGGAATCTGCGAGGCACAACGGTTTTAGCCAACACCCAGCCGGCAACTAAGACCGTTGAGCCGGCAACCAATATTTTTTGCAGGAAACTGCGCCGAGTCATTTCCACACCCCATATATTTTTTTGCCGCAATCCGGACAGCAGCCCTCTTTCAGATTGTTTGTCATAACAACGTATTCCTGCCGTTCGATTAACGTTTTATGGCAGCCGGGGCAATATGTATTCTCGCCCTGGCGGCTGCGAATATTGCCTACGTAAACATAATATAATCCTTCTTCCATAGCAATCTGTCTCGCCAAATCGAGCGTATCCAACGGTGTCGGCGGCAGATGCTGCATCTTGTACTGCGGGAAAAAACGCGAGAAATGTAAAGGTATATCGCTGCCGAGATTTGTCCTGACCCACCGCGTTAGGCGTCTAATATCATCCGGCTTGTCATTGAGCGTCGGAATAAGGAGATTTATCACCTCAACGTGCACACCCATAGCAACAGCATCTATAAGGCATTGCTGAACAGGCCCAACAGTGCCCGAACAAAACTTCCGGTAAAAATCATCACTCATACCTTTGAGGTCAACACGGGCAGCGTCGGTAACTTCAAGAAAATGCTTCCATGGTTTGGGATTACAATAAGCGGCTGTAACCAGCACATTACGCACACCGGCCTGTTTGGCCAGCCGCGAGGTATCATAAGCATATTCGTAGTAAGCAACCGGGTCGGTATATGTATATGCGATTGATGGCGACTTATATTGCCGGGCGTATGCGACGAGCTGTTCGGGCGGGACGAGCGAAGCGGTCGATTCTTCGGGATTGGCCTGCGAGATTTCCCAGTTTTGGCAGTTCAGGCAATGCAGATTGCAGCCAATCGTTGCAAGCGAAAGAATCGGCGTGCCTGGTAGAAAATGAAACAACGGCTTTTTCTCAACCGGGTCTATATTAATAGAACACGGATAACCATAGACGACGGTGCGCAGGACGCCATCTATGTTAATTCTGACCCGGCAGTCGCCGCTCTGACCGGGTGCAATGATGCATTCCCTCGGACACAATTCGCACTGGACCTTTTGACTCATAAAACGCCTTCCCAAATACTACGCAGTAATTATAACAAAGTTGGGCAGGAGATTGGAGGATTTTAGATACTGGATACTTGAAGCACAATGCCTATGTCGGGAGCGCCTTGGCGAACTTATGAAATCATACAGAAGGTTGCCTAATGGTTGAGATGAATATTTATATGGTACGGGGAACCAAGTTATTTGCCGGTTTTTATTCGCTCTTTGCTGGACTTGTTTTTGTCAGTATTATTGGCATCATCGTTTTGCCGATCGCGCATCGCCTTCTGCATTTGCTTCATTTAGAGAGCAAACAGAGCAATTTAAGCTATAGTGCTCTACCCAGTTAAACGCAAGGACTGCGAGGATGCCGAGGAGTACGCCTCCAATAACATCGACGGCGTAATGAAACATGCAATAGACTGTGGCAATAGAGAGGAACAGAAAAGTCAGCCAGTAAAAGATTTTGAGCATTTTAAAATGTTTGCTCCCCCACCACGCTATCAGAAACGTAACCGCAACGTGAGAACTTGGAAAGCCTGCGCCCGGATTTTCTCCCTTTGCCCAAATAAAATCCACTATTGTGCGAAACATACCGTGTTGAAGATAATATTCATTTCGCAATTGGATCGGGCCCTCAACAGGCAAAAATATGTATATGACATAACACACGTAGAACAAGGATGAAAGCTGGAACATAAAGCTCTCGAAGATTTTTATGTCTTTGCGGTAGAGCAAAATGCAGGTCAGGGGAATTATCAGATAATAACTAAAATAAAAAAAGTGGAAAAACTCATCGAGGAAGGCGCTGTCCTGTGTGCCACTGAAGAAGAAACCTGGAAATTTACCAAAGATCTGCACATCCATATTAAGAAAAAAGCTATCCATGAACTTTGGTACGACAACCGTGTTGATCAATCCGGTCTGATAGTAAAAAAAACCGTACAGGATCAAGGGATACCACAGGCTCAGAGTGCGAATAAAAGCAGTTACAGGCACGTCTCGGAGGATATTGTTTGTGCCAGTCCCTATTTTTCTCAAACTGCTCCTCCTGCTAAGGCTTAATAAAAGGACGAGAAGGATAACAGAGAGGTTAAATGTGAGATGGCAGCCGTATGCCGTGATCTTTACTCTGAAAATAAAGGTGAAAATAACCACGATGACGTTATAGAGTATAGTTACTTTGTCAGTTGCATTTAAGCTGAGATTTCTCATGCGGCTCCGTACACAAAACTGTCCTGACTGTTAAGCGTTATCATACACTTATCGCTGGGGAACCGACAAGGAGAATCCTTGAAAATATACTTGCTTTGTACGCTCCAGATTTTACAATTAATACAAATGTAGTGCGAGTAAACTTTTAAACCGGCTCCGAAAAAGTTGTGAGCAAAGTCGGCGGTACCAATCGTAATTATGTTCATGAAAAGCACATATGTCGGTTCACTCAAAAATACGAGTTAGTCCGCATCAGGTTCCCGGCAATCTGATCCAAATGCTATGCCGCTACGCCGAAGAAAGGCCGGATCAGCCTGCATTTATTTATCTGCTCGATGGCCAGTCCAATCAGGCCGTCCTTACGTATGCCCAGTTGGAACAGCGGGCCCGCGCCATTGCTGCCCATTTACAGAACATGGGTTTGGCCGGCCAGCGAGTGCTGTTGGTCTATCCACCCGGCCTCGACTTCATTACGGCCTTCTTCGGCTGCCTATACGCCGGTTGCGTGGCGGTGCCAACTTACCCGCCGCATCGCCACCGTATGCTAAATCGCTTCCACACTATCGCTGCCGATGCTGGGGCCGGTATCGCCCTTAGCACTTCTTCTGCCGCGATTCAGTTCCAGGGCTTGATTGCACCGAAAAATGGTCAAGCGGACACTTGCTACCAGATACGATGGTTAGCCACAGACGAGATTCCAGATGTCTTGGCCGAGCGATGGAGCGAACCTGCCATTACCCCCGATACACTTGCCATGCTTCAGTACACCTCAGGTTCGACCAGCCAGCCAAAGGGTGTTATGATCAGTCACGCGAACCTCATTGATAACACCAGCACCATCCACAATGCTTTCGGGATACAGCAACAGCACGGGGACAGCGGCGTATTCTGGCTGCCTACGTACCATGATATGGGGTTGGTGGGCGGCGTTCTGGTCCCGATGTTTGCCGGCGGTACAAACGTCCTCATCTCACCAGCCGACTTCCTCCAGAAACCCATCACCTGGCTGGCCGTTATCAGCAAATACCGGGCAACTATTTCCGGCGGGCCCAATTTCGCCTACGACCTTTGTGTCCGCAATATCACCGACGAGCAGCGAGCCACCCTTGACCTTTCCTCCTGGGCAGTGGCCTTCATCGGTGCCGAACCCATTCAGCCCGCAATGCTCGAACGCTTTGCCGCCGCATTTGCCCCCTGTGGCTTCAAACCCAGCGCCTTTTATCCCTGCTACGGTTTGGCGGAGGCGACGCTCCTGGTCAGTGGCGCGCGACGCGGCAGCGGTGCGACCGTACAATCATTCCACGACACGGCGTTGACCGAAAATCATGTCGAGCCTGTGCCCGACAGTAATGCCCATGCTCGTCGCCTGGTAGCATGTGGTTCGCCCGTCGGCACTATGCGCGTAGTAATTGTCAACTCAAAAACCAGCATTGAGGCTGCCCCCGGCTGCGTGGGAGAAATATGGGTTGCCGGAACGTCAGTCGGCCAAGGGTACTGGCATAACCCCCGCCTGACCAGTCGTTCCTTCAACGCACACCTGAGCAACACAGGCGAAGGCCCGTTCTTACGCACGGGTGACCTGGGTTTCATGAACGATGGCCAGCTTTATATCACTGGCCGGAGAGAAGACTTGATTATCGTCCGCGGCCTGAATCGCTATCCGCAGGATATCGAGGCCACGGCTCGCATGAGTCACCCGCTGCTGGAAGTCGGCTACGGGGCCGCTTTTGCCGTGGATGACCACGGCACTCAGCGACTAATTCTGGTACAGGAGGTCAGGCAAAACGGGAAGATGGATTTTAATCCGGTGCTGGATGCAATTCGCATGGCGGTACTCGATGAGCATGACTTGGCACTGGACACAATCGTGCTGGTACGAAGCGGCACGATTCCAAAAACCTCCAGCGGCAAGGTACAGCGTCACATCTGTCGCGGGGCATTTCTCAGTGGCGAACTTAAGACCATTGCCGAATACAGCGGCACGATGGTCGAGAATGCCGACCCCAGCGACACCATCAGCCCCGACATCAAAGGCACTGATTCTTCCATTTCGCATTCCGCACTGCATTCTTCGCAATTATCTGCTTTTACTGCTATCTGCCAGCACGCCCACGCCTTGGCAGGTGCGGCCCTGCCCGCCGTGACACCGAATACACCCATCATTGCTCTGGGCCTCGATTCGCTGCAGCGTCTGGAACTCGTTGCTGCGATAGAGAAAACCTTCGGTGGCTATATGCCCGATGCGGCGTACTGCCAGGTGCAAACATTGGGGGAACTGGCTCAGGCAGTACAGAAGCACCTGATCGATGGTCACAAGCCAGACGTCCAGGTCGGCCAGATTCTGCCTGAACACTATGACTTCGCCCAGTTCCCTGAATATGCTCAGTTGAAACGTCAAGAACGAATGCTGCTGGCAGTGACCGGAGACAACCCGTATTTCCGTGTTGACCAGGGTGGAGCAGGAAGCGCAGCATGCATTGACGGGCGTCAGCTCATTAATTTTTGCGTTTATGACTATGTAGGCATGTCGCACGATCCGGAGGTCGCCGCTGCCGCCAAGTCTGCGATAGACCGCTACGGCACCGGTGCCGGCGCCAGTCGGCTTATATCCGGTGAGAAGCAGGTGCATCGTGATCTGGAGCAGGCCTTGGCCGCGTTTCTGAATGTCCCTGCGGCGATTGTGTTCGTCTCCGGCCATGCTACCAATGTCACCATAATCGGCCACCTGCTGGGACCGGACGATCTGATTCTCCATGATACTCTGGCGCACAACTCGATTATCCAGGGTGCCGAGCTTTCCGGCGCGACCCGTCGAGCTTTTGCCCATAACGACTGGATGGCGATGGATGCTGTGTTGTCCGAAGGTCGCCACCGATATCGCCGCGTACTGATCGCCATCGAGGGCGTGTACAGCATGGACGGTGACTTCCCCGACCTTCCGCGTTTTGTGGAACTTAAGAAAAAGCACAAGACGCTGATACTGGTCGATGAGGCACATTCGCTGGGAACCATGGGGCCAACCGGCCGTGGCATCGGTGAGTACTGGGGCGTAGCCCGTGCCGACGTCGATATATGGATGGGCACGCTCTCTAAGTCGTTGGCCAGTTGCGGCGGATACATAGCCGGCTCGGCCGAACTGGTCGAATACCTCAAGTACACAGCCCCGGGGTTTGTTTACAGCGTGGGCATTTCCCCACCCAACGCAGCGGCGGCTCTGGCATCGCTAATGGTCCTGCAGCGTCAGCCGCAGCGTGTGGGCCTGTTGCACGAGTTGTCAGCGTTGTTTTTGAAACTGGCGGGTCAGAAAGGTCTGGACACAGGTTTGGCCGCTGGTACACCCGTGATTCCGGTAATCGTAGGCAGCTCAGCCAAGAGCCTGCGCCTGTCAAAAACTTTGTTCCAGCGAGGCATTAACGTACAACCAATTCTGTACCCCGTCGTACCCGAACACGCAGCCCGCCTGCGATTTTTCATCACGACCAACCACACCCGTGCACAAATCCACACCACGGTTAATGCCATTGCCGACGAACTCAAGACACTTGACCAGCACAGCGGCCTTATGGAAGCGTGAGCAGTGAAACAGAAAAGACCCATTCGCATGACCCAGTGCACAGGCAGTCATCAAAACATTGAAGCACCTTGGCGCCCCACGATATTGATGAGTAATCGGGTTGTAGTAAGGCCGGTGGCATCGTGGCGAGATCGCCGGCGTTTTCAGCGCCTGCCCTGGTCCATATATGACGGCGACCACAACTGGGTACCGCCTATCCTTGCGCAGGAGCGTGAATTGCTGAGCTGGGGGCATCACCCCTTCTTCGACAATGCCGAGATAGTGACATTGCTGGCGGAGCGCGAGGGCCTGGCTGTGGGGCGGCTGGCGGTTTTGATCAACCACGTGCATAACCACAAGTACAACGAACAG
The DNA here is from genome assembly GCA_903857265.1 of uncultured Phycisphaerales bacterium. GTDB lineage: Bacteria > Planctomycetota > Phycisphaerae > Sedimentisphaerales > Anaerobacaceae > Fen-1362. The sequence goes on along the minus strand of CAIODZ010000048.1, from coordinate 21,217 downwards.
CGAGGGTTCTTTGGGTTCTTTGATTGCATAGACGATGCAGCCGTCGCCGGCGGGTTATTCGAAGCCGGTCAGGATTGGCTGCGCAAGCGAGGGATGACTGCGTGTCGTGGGCCGGCGAATCCGTCGCTCAATTATACGTGCGGCCTGCTCATCGATGGTTTCGATTGCCCACCTTGCTTCCTGATGACATACAACCCACCTTACTATGCGGCACTGCTGGAAACCTGCGGGTTCGCCAAGGCACAGGACCTGTATGCCTATGAAATGGACATGAACATGCTGCGAGTACTGGTCGAACGCTACAAGCCGGCGGTGCTGGCTGCGCTGAATCGGCCCGATATGGTGATCAGGCCGATCAACTCGGCAATGATCCAGCAGGAAATAGAGACATATCTCGACATTTACAACCGCTCGCTCGATGGCACGTGGGGTTTCACACCACTGCAGCCGCGAGAGGCACGCCACATCGCCAGTGAGCTTAAGCACCTCATCGTGCCGCAGTTCACAGCGTTTGCCGAGATTGACGGTCAGCCGATAGGCGCGTTTTTCGCCTTGCTCGACTACAACCAGATACTCACTAAGCTCAATGGTCGGTTGTTCCCTTTCGGCGTCGTGCGTCTGATGACCGGGCGACGGAAAATCACTGCGGTTCGCGCCATGGCGATGACGATGGTGCCAGGCCACCAGGATGCAGGGCTGAGCGCGGTGTTAATCGACAACCTGACTGGACCGGCGAAGAAGTGGGGCATCCAGCGTTGGGAATTATCGTGGATACTCGAGAGCAACAGCCGTTCACTCGGCAGCTTGGAACGCGTCGGCATGAAGAGAATCAAGACCTACCGGATTTACGACAAAATACTGTAAACCATTGATGCCATGGGAAAGATATTTAGAGCCATCCTGCATGGCGATACCACTGGACCACTTCGCGCAGGCGCTCGGCCAAGGTGGCCGCAGGCGCCCAGCCCAGGTGTGTGTGTGCCTTGGCGGAGGAGCATGTCCACGACCCAGCCAGGGCTTCGGTTATCTTGTCGCTGTTTACCCATGCGGGACGCTGCCGAATCCGCGTCATCGCGTCATCGCAGAGTCCGACCAGTTTCACCAGTGGCCCGGGCAGGCGTACTACGGTTGCACGCTTTTTTCCCAATGCTATGGCCATTGTCTGCCCGAGTTCTGCATATGTCGGATAGTCATCCGCTGCCATGAAGTAGATGCCTTGCCCCGGCGATCCGTTGTGGTGCAGGCGCTCGCCTTTCTCGGCCGCAAGGAGCAGACCCTCGACCAGGTCGGTTACGTGGATCAGCGATAGGCATAGCTCGCCCTGACCGGGTGCAGCATGGATACCCCAGCGTGCGATAGGCCGGAACATTTCAAGCATGCCCCTGTCACCGGGGCCGAAGACTATCGGCGGACGTACAATGCTGATCGGCACCACTCCGGCATACCTGGCTGCGGCCTGTTCTCCGGCCAGCTTGCTGCGACCGTAATTAGAAACGGGTGTCGGCGTATCGCTTTCTACCCGAGGTTGGCCAACGGCGCAAGGCCCCACTGCGGCCAGCGACGACACCACTACTAACACCGGCTTATCGGTGCGGTCAGCACAAGCGGCAGCTACGGATTCGACACCACCTGCGTTCACACGCATAAAATCATCTTTCCGCAGCGCCTTCGTCAGCCCGGCCAGGTGGAACACAATACCAGCCTGCGACACCGCCAGTGCCCGTCCAATGCTGGCCGGATCGGCCACATCCCCCGTGACCAACTGAGCGCCGGCCGACTGTAATTCGTCGATGCGCGAGGTAGCTCGTACCAGGCATGACACCCGGCAGCCGCGATCAATCAAACGGCGCACCAAATGCTGCCCGATGAAACCACTGGCCCCTGTCACCAGCACAGGTTGTGGAACCTTATTGTTCATAGTCGTATTGTAATGGTTCAGCATGAATTGGACATTTGTCCCAATACTGTTTGGTGCGAAATTTGCGATTTACAATTTAATACAACATTCATGTCCACACTTGTATTATATAAGGTTACTCAAACGAGCGGCAACTTGTTTTTGCACAGCATAAACCGCGGCGGCGGTTACTGCAGCAATCGGTCTTAGCAGGTTAATCCCGTACCATAAAAAATTCATTCGATGCTAAGTTTATGGGGAGTCTAATCTTACCGCCGGATTAACTGATATTTTGAATTCGCAGATTGAAAGATGGGTGAGAGGAAAAGTAATGGCCAAAATTGGATTCAGGGCCGGACGGGCTTAGATTGGCCAGGCGAGATAGTAAGACCGCAGGGGCTTTGGGATTGTAGCTGGCGGCGACAACCAGAAGCGCTCCCAGCTTGTCGGCTTCCATCTCACGGTCTTGGGAGTAGGAGCTTTCAAGTAACCTGATGCCCACCGTATTCAGCAAACCTGTAATGGCGCCGCGAGATATAAATCTGCTCCCGAGAGCAATTGCTGAGTTGGTAACGATACGGTCCATCGCGTGCCCCCTGATTACGTGGCTCATCTCGTGTGCAAGGATGAACGCAACCTCATCCTGATTCTGCGTGCATAGTTCCACAAGCGACCGGCTCACGAAAATGTATCCGCCAGGCAGGGCAAAGGCGTTGGGTTCGCCGCCTTCGAAAGCTTCGAAGCTGAAGGTGCGGAGTTCGTTGGCGACGCACGCAGCCAGCCGGGAACCGACATCGTTCAAGAGGTGCGCAATCTGCGGGTCGGGGTCGGGCTTTAACTGCTGCCTGATACTGCGTGCCAAATCCTGCCCTACGTCATGTTCGAGCCGTATCGCATCTGCATCGCTGCCTGCCGCTGACTGCCATACCCACTGGGCTTTGCGAACGTACGGGCGGAGCATCCTGCCCAAGTTGTAAAATAATCCGCTCATTTCTTGTATTTACCTTTATCAGCCGTACATCCGGCCATTATCAATGCTGTCTTACCACATTTATGCCGCTATTGTATCGAAAGTTGCATTGAAAATTGGAGTTTTTTGCCTCTTTGGCCGAACTTTTTTAGTAGTAAAACGTAAGTTTTTTGTTAGTTTTTATCCAGACAGGGGCCTTTTGCAGACCCCGATTAGGTTAATTTTATTGATGAACAGATAGCATTTACAGGAGAATTTACTATGGCGACTGATGTCAAGCAAATTGGGGCGTTGGTTCAGCAGAAAAGTGAGTTTGTAAGGGCATTATTTTCGGAGATAGACAAGGTCATTATAGGCCAGCGGTATATGCTGGAGCGGATGCTTATAGGGCTATTGTCAAACGGCCACATATTGCTGGAGGGGGTCCCAGGCCTTGCGAAGACGCTGGCGGTAACAACGCTGGCCAGAGCGATAAACGCCGATTTTCACAGGATTCAATTTACTCCCGATTTGCTGCCCGCCGATTTGATTGGCACCCAGATATACCGTGCATCCGACAGCCAGTTTATTACCCGCAAAGGCCCCATATTCGCCAATATCATATTAGCAGACGAAATCAACAGGGCTCCCGCCAAGGTGCAAAGTGCGCTGCTTGAGTCGATGCAGGAAAGGCAGGTCTCAATAGGTGAGCAAACTTTCCCATTGCCTGTGCCGTTTATGGTGTTAGCTACCCAAAACCCCATCGAGCAGGAGGGTACATATCCCTTACCCGAGGCGCAATTGGACCGGTTTATGCTCAAGCTCAAAATAAATTACCCCAATAAGACCGAGGAGAGGCAGATTCTTGACCGGATGGCGGTTACCAGCAGGACGTTCGATATTAAGCCGGTTATTAGTCCGGCTGATATTGCGGAAGTCAGGGCGGTTGTCGATGAGATATACATTGACGAGAAGATTAAAGATTACATTGTTAATATCGTTACAGCCACCAGAGAGCCGGAGAAATATGGCTTGAAACTTGGGAATATGATTACCTACGGCGCTTCGCCTCGCGCCACGATATATCTGGCAGTCGCAGCAAAGGCACATGCGTTTGTTCAGCAGCGCGGCTATGTTACCCCGCAGGATGTTAAAAGTATCGGAATGGATGTTTTGCGTCACAGGGTGATTGTCAGCTATGAGGCAGAGGCGGAAGACAAGAAAAGCGAAGACGTAATCCAGACCATTTTTGACAATATCGAAGTGCCATAAAATAATTTCGGATTGCAGCAATGATTCCACAGGAATTGATAAAAAAAGTCAGGCAGATTCAGATTTACACATCGCGTGCTGTGAACGCCAGCTTTGCGGGCCAGTATGAGAGTGTCTTCAAGGGCAGGGGGATGCAATTCGAAGATGTCCGCGAGTATATGCCCGGCGATGATATTCGCACGATTGACTGGAACGTTACCGCTCGGACAGGCAAACCGTATATCAAGCGGTTTGTTGAAGAGCGGGAAATGACGGTGATTTTCGCTGTTGATTTGAGCGCATCAGGCCGGTTCGGAACTTTGGACAAGACCAAAAACCAGCTCGCTGCGGAGTTTTGCGCGGTGCTGGCTTTTGCGGCAGCCAAGAATAACGACAAAGTGGGGCTTTTGATTTTTACCGACCAGATTGAGCTGTTTATACCGCCCAAGAAGGGCAGCGGACATATACTTCGGTTGATTCGCGAGCTGCTTTATTTCCAGACGCCCAAGAAACAAACCAATATACCCCTCGCTCTTGATTATCTCGCTATGGTCGTGCGGAAAAGAGCGGTTGTCTTTGTGGTTTCAGATTTCATTCAGGCCGATTTTAAAAAATCTCTAAGCTTATTGAACAAACGGCACGATTGTGTCGGGGTTTGCGTCAGCGACCCGGCTGAACTGGCGCTGCCAAAGGCAGGGATTATCGAATTTACAGACGCCGAAACCGGCGAGATAATTATTATTGATACATCGAACAGCGGTTTCCGCAGACAGTACGAAAGCGCAAGCGCCGAGCGGTTCGGCCAGCTGAAGAAGTTGCTTCGTTCGATTAACGTTGATTGCATCGGCATAAGCACCGGCAAACCATACATAAACGATTTGATCCAGTTTTTCCATCAAAGACACAGGCGTTACTAATCGCAAGACACTCAAATTATGACAAGCGTCGCAAAAAACAAAAAACAATCAAAACGTCAACAGATAAAACATTACGCAACTATTGTTTTTATCTGTCTGCTTGTTTGCTCCGGCTGTAAAAAGACCGGAACGGTTGCCGTTAAAAACCCCGTTTTTGAAATTAACAAATCATATCAGCAGGGGCCTATGACGGTGCATATCCGCGTCGATAAAAGCAAAATTACTATCGCTGATACTTTTTGGCTCGAGTTCGAGACGGCTATCGGCTCAGGTTACGATGTGAATATGCCAAAGGTTGACAAAGTGCTTGAGAATTTCGGTATTGTTGACTGGCAGAACCTGGGCAATCGGCTCGATGCGAATAATAACGTTGTCAGCATTTATCGGTATCGTCTTGAGCCGTTTTTATCAGGCAAATTCGCGATTCCAGCTTTTACATTTGAGTTCCGTGACGTTAACGGGCAGGATGCCAAAACATATCAGCTTGAAACCGAGCCGGTCGATATTGAGGTGACATCGCTTTTGGGTGACCAGCGGGGAAAACTTTCAATAGCGGATATCGAAAATGTTGTGGATATGCCTTCGAAGACGATTTTGTGGTGGCTTTTGCCGGCGGTTGCGATTGTCGGCGGGGCAGGGGGACTGTGGTTGTATTTTAGAAGAAAGAAAACGCAGGCGGCCATCAGGATTTTCAAGTCCGCCCATGAGATTGCTTATGCCCGTCTGAAGTCGCTCATCCGGCGGGACCTGGTAAAAACGGGCAAGGTCAAGGAATTTTACGAGGGCGTAAGCGATATTTTGCGTCATTATATTGAAGACCGCTTTGAAATGAAGGCGCCTGAGCGAACCACAGAGGAGTTTTTGTTCGAGATTCGGGATACCGGTGCCCTTTCGCAAGACCACGGGAAGGCACTGTCGGAATTTCTCACGCACTGCGACCTTGTAAAATTTGCCAAACACAGCCCGACGAACGAGCAGATTCAGCATACCTTTGATTTGGCGAAGAATTTCATCGAGCAGACAAAGTCTGATGAAAAACAAATCGACGTAACCGACAGAGTGGAAACGTCAGGGGGAGGGGCATAAATGCAGTTGTATTTGCCATGGGCGTTGTTGCTGCTGTTACTCCTCCCGGTGCTGGGCTGGATGATGCTGCGCAAAAAACGCACGGCTGCGGTAACGTTTTCATCTCTGAACGCCGTGCATGATTGTCCTGTTTCCTGGCGGGTGCGTTTACGGCCTTTGCTGGTTGTTGTTCGGCTTGTTTGCTTGGCGTTGCTTATAATCGCTCTGGCGAGGCCGCGTAAAGGCACGGTACTATCGGAAATCAGCACAGAAGGTGTTGCTATTGAAATTGTTGTCGACCGTTCCGGCAGCATGAGCACTGAAATGGATTACTACGGTCAGAAACTCAATCGGATAGAGACACTTAAAAAGGTATTGGCCGATTTTATAATGGGTAAGGAAGGTTTGGCCGGCAGGAGCGGCGATTTACTCGGTCTTATTACATTCGCGCGATACCCCGATACGGTTTGCCCCCTCGTGCTTAGTCATAACGTTCTGCTGGAGTTTATGAAGAACACTGATGTTGTCCGGCTGCGGAGCGAAGACGGCACAGCAATAGGCGATGCGGTGGCCCTTGCGGCTGCCAGATTGAAGACGGCCGAACAGGAAATTCAGCAAAGAAACAAGAAGCTTAATAAAGCAGGTATGTCATCGACGGCTGAAAACGCCGATTTCAAAATAAAAAGCAAGGCGATTATCCTGCTGACGGACGGCCAGAATAATACGGGCCAATATGCCCCGATGCAGGCGGCTGAAATGGCAAAAAAATGGGGTATAAAAATTTACACTGTCGGCATCGGTTCGGGCCAGGCCTTTGCGACGGTGCAGACAATGATGGGCGCGTTCAAGGTTCCCGTTGAGCAGGACCTTGATGAGCCGCTGTTGAAGGCGATTGCCGAAGCTACCGGCGGTTTTTATGGCCGGGCGGATGATGCGGAATCGCTGCATAAAATAATTGAAAAGATAGACCAGCTTGAAAAAACCGAGGTAAAGTCGGTCCAGTACACGCAATACTCTGAAAAATTTGGTCCATGGACACTGGCTGCGATGGTTGTTCTTCTTTGTGAAATGCTGGCCGGCTGCACAATATTCAGGAAGATTCCGTAAGAGGTTTAAAGCAATTATGAATCTTGGCAACGATAAGGCATTGTGGCTGTTGTTTATAATCCCAGCTGTTCTTGTGCCGGTTTACACCTGGTGTTTCTGGAAAAAGGCGACGGCATTGAAAGTCCTGGCGAGCGTCGAAATGCTAAAACAAATCAATATTACCGTAAGTTTGAAAAGGCAAATTATAAAAGCGGTTCTGCTGATTTGTGCGTTTGCGACTATCGTCATAGCGATTACTGAGCCAAGGTGGAATCCAAAACCATTGCAGATAAAAAGCCAGGGCAGGGACGTGGTAATTCTGCTGGATACCTCCCGGTCGATGCTGGCGGAGGACATAAAACCAAGCCGGCTGGAACGGGCGAAAATCGCAATCGGCGACCTGCTCGATAAGCTCGGCGGCGACAGAATCGCAATCGTAACCTTCGCGGGCAACTCCGCCGTAAAATGTCCCCTCACGCAGGATTATGCGTTTGTGAGAATGGCCCTGGCGGACATCTCAACCGAGAGTAATTCAAGGGGCGGCACGGATATTGGCGATGCTATCCGCAAAGTAACAGAAGAAGTATTCGATAAGCAGTCGCGTGAATACAAAGACCTTATACTAATTACCGACGGTGAAGACCACGATAGTTTCCCGGTCGAGGCGGCGCAAAAAGCGGCTGCCCAGGGTATAAGGATAATCGCAATTGGTTTGGGCAATGAAAACGAAGGTTCGCGAATACCAGTTACTGGCCCGGATGGCCGGACGACATTTTTGAAATATAAGGGACAGGAAGTATGGTCGAAACTTGACACTGATACGCTTCGCAAGGTTGCCGCCGCAACATCAGGCGGCAGATATATCGGCGTTGAGCCGGGAACAACGCTGGACCTGGGCGAGATTTATCAGGAGCTTGTCGCCTCTGCGCAAAAGCGACAGCTCGAAACGACGACGATGATTACTTATGACGAAAGATTCCAGATATTTTTGGTTGCCGGTATTTTGCTTTTGGTTTGTGAGGTGCTGATAAGTGAGCGGAAGAAGATATAAAATCGTCCTGTTTTCATTGTTGCTTACTGCCGCGGCACAGCCGGTACGCGCCGAATCCGTCGGCCAGGTTGTTAATGAGGGGAATAAATTTTATCGGCAGGGACAATATAAAGAGGCGATTAACGAATACGACAAGGTAGCGACGGAGTCGCCGGAGGTGGTTGAGCCGAGGTTCAACAAGGCAGACGGTTACTTCCGGCTTGGCGACATGCAGCAGGCGATTGACCTTTACAAGGCCGTAGCGGCGGAAAGCAAGGATATGAAATTGGTCGAAAAGGCCAAATACAATCTCGGCAACTGTTTCTTTCAGCAGGGGACAAAACAAAAAGATTCGGATGCGCAAAAGGCCGTCGATAATATGCAGTCGGCCATTGGATGGTGGAGGCAGGCGCTGGACATTGACCCGACCGACGAAAAAGCCGCCAAAAATATCGAGGTAGCGCGTCTGACCATAAAAGATATCATCGACCAGATTAATAAGCAGAAACAACAGCAGCAGCAACAGCAACAACAGCAGAAACAGACGCAGGAAGACCTCAAGAAGCTTCTTGAACAGCAAAAATCCCTCGCGGATAAGACACAGCAGGCACAGCAGCAGCCGTCGCCCGATTATAACGAAGTCGCAAAAGAGCAATCGGCCCTCAAAGACCGCACGGAGCAGGTTAAGCAGCAGATGCAACAGCAAAATGACCCTAATAATCCCGACCAGAAACAACAGCAGGTCGCCGAACAGCTTGAAAAGGCGACTGATAAGCAGAAAGATGCCGCCGAAAAACTCAAAAAATACGATGCCGCAGGCGGGAAGCAATCGCAGGATGAGGCCGCTAAAGATATTGAAAAAGCGTTGAAGTCGCTGTCTGACCAGCAGAATCAGCAGCAAAAGCAGCAGGAAAACCAACAGCAAAACAGTCAGCAGCAAAAACAGCAGGAGCCAAACCAGGCACAGCAGCAGCAACAAGAGCAGCAGCAGGAACAGCAGGCCGCCCCCGATACGACAGCCGAAGAAATACTTGATAGGGAGCAGAAGCAAAAAGAGCAGAGGCAAATGTTGCAAAGTCCCGGATTCCAGAAGGTCGATAAGGATTGGTAGTATGCGTTGGTTTAAGATTAATATATTCGCGGCAATTACCGCGACGCTTGTCATCACCGTCGCCGGTGCAGCGGAGCTGCGCGTATATGCTAATGTGGATACATCCAAAGATATTTACGCCGGAGAGCAGTTTAACCTCCAGATAATCATAGACGGCTATGACCAGCCGGGCCAGGTGGATTTGACGCCGCTGAGCGCATACAATCCTCGTAGCGCAGGCGGGGGCAACACTTCGCAGACGTCCATAAGTATTATCAACGGTCGAACCACCACAAATGCCGTCAGGCGTTACGTGATGAATTATACGCTGACTGCGGGACAGGCCGGGACGATACGCATACCTGCTCTCGCTGTTACAGTTGACGGCAAATCTTACAAAACAAACCCCGTCGAGCTAAATGTGGCTCAGCCCGGGACAACGGACCAGCTCGAACTCGAAACAACTTTGTCACAGCAACAGTGCTATGAGGGTCAGGCGGTAGTATTGACGGTCAAATTCTATGTATATGCTAATGTCGGCGACTATCAGTTTGATATACCCGCCCTTACCAATGACGCGTTCTATGTTGAGGACCGTGATGCCACAAAGCAATATAAGGTTAACCGCAGGAATAAAGAAGCAATCCTTTTGACGTTCAGCAAGGTTCTAATACCGAAACAGGCGGGCGATTATGATTTGGGTGCGTCTTCAGTGTCGGCTGATGTGGCGGTAGGGCGTGCCCGTTCGAGGAACAGCTTTGATGACTTTTTTCAAAACAACGTTCAATACAAGCGGTTTGCGGTCAGCGCGCAACCGCTCAAGCTTTCCGTTTTACCTTTGCCGCAGCAGGATAAGCCCGCGTGGTTTTACGGATTGGTAGGGCAATATACGATTTCCGCTGCTGCCGCTCCGACCAAGGCCAGTGTTGGCGACCCGATTACCCTGACAATCAAAATAGGAGGCAACTACCTAAAACCGGTTCAGTGGCCTGAGCTTGAAAAAATCGCCGGGCTTTCCGAAAATTTCAAGATGCCTTCGCAGAAATCATCGCCGACTGTAGAAAATGGCTTTAAGATTTTCACCCAGACGATAAGACCCGCCAATGATAAAGTCACTGAGATACCTTCCATCCCGCTTGCGTATTTCGATGCGGACAAGGGGCAGTACGTGATTGCAAAGACCGACCCGATAAAATTGGAGGTTTCGCCCACAAAGATACTGACGACTGCGGATGTCGAAGGGCGTGATTTCACGCCGGCAGGCAAGGAAGTGGAGGCCGTTAAGAAAGGTATCAGCGCCAATTATGAGTCGCCAGATTGCCTGCAAAATGTCAGATTCTCGCTTGCGAGCGCCATTACAAGTCTCGGTTATCTGGTCGGCTGGGCCACGCCTTTGTTATTACTGGTAACAAGCGTTTGGGCTAAAGCCCTCGTGCATACTACCCCGGAGCAGGTCGCTCGTAAACGCAGACGCAACGCTGCCAACAGGGCTGTCAGTCGTCTCAAAGGAATCCCACCCGCACAGTTACAGAATCACTGTGAGCTTATTGCTGAAGCGATGAAACAGTATATCGGCGAACGATTCGACAAAGTGGCCGGCTCACTCACCGCCGATGATTGTATGCAGACGATAATTGACCGCACAGGCGATTCCGCATCTGCGAACCGTTACAAAGATATCGTCAGCCGCTGTGATGCCGGACGCTATGCGCCGATGCAGCAGCAGCTTGATTCGACGACAATCGATGAGGTCGTCAGGTTAATCCGTGTAATTGAGAAAGAGTCGAAAATATGATTGCCCGGTTATCACTTGTTTGTTTGGTTTGTTTGCTCTTCACGGCAGGACTTGCCGCCGGGGATACATTATCGAAAGAGCAAATTAACACCCTTTTCAACCAGGCCAATGATGCCTTTCGTCAGGCCAACTCCACCGTTGACGATACCGACAAATCTAATTCGCTTTATGAAAAGGCCGCCCTCGGCTACGAAAGGATTATCCGTGAAGGCCGCATAGAAAACCCGAAGCTCTATTATAATCTCGCAAATGCATATCTGTTGAAAGGAGACGTCGGCAGGGCAATACTTAATTATCGATGCGCAGAAAAGCTTGATAAGTCCGATTCGGATATCCGGAAAAACCTCGCTTTTGCTCGCAGCAGGAGAGTCGATAAGGTTGAAATAAAGACCGAAAAGCAGATTCTCAAGACACTTGTCTTCTGGCATTATGACTTTTCAATGAGGGCTAAGTTTGCCATTGCTTGTGTTTGTTTCGCGGTTTTCTGCATGGGTTTGACCGTGATGATATGTTTTGGCCGCAACGCCCCTTTGATGGCGGTGACGGTAGTTTCGGCTGGTTTACTTGTTTGTCTTATTGGTTCGCTTGCTGTTGAAGAGTATTCTCAGGCCGCCAATTTATCCGGGGTTATTGTTTCTCCTGAAGTCGTGGCGTATCAGGGCGACGGGCAGAATTACCCGCCCAGTTTCAAAGCCCCGCTGCACGCCGGCACCGAGTTCGAGCTTGTTGAGCATCGCCCCGGCTGGTTTCACATAAAACTCGCCGATGGCAGCGATGGCTGGATACCGCAAAGCGCCGCAGAAATAATTTAACGATTTTTATTGAGTTTCGTCAATTCCAGGCAGCGATGCCGGTAACGCCGGCCAAGACCGTTCCCGTGAAGGATATTTTTGAGCCGCTGCCTTCCAAAGAACAGGTACAAAAGCTTGTCAATCCGCGCGACGCAAATGAAGGGAATATTGCAAAAGGAAAGGTATATTACGGATATTACTGTGTTTTCTGTCACGGCGATAAAGGCGACGGTTTCGGTCCCGTCGGCTACAGTTATATTCCTGTGCCGAGCGACCTGCGAAGTCCCAAAGTTCGGGCGATGTCCGATGGCGAGGTCCTTTATTCAATGCTTACCGGCACAGGTCACGCCCCTATGCTGCAACGGATAATTCCATCCGAATATTGGTGGTATTTGGTTCTTTACACAAGACAGTTTGGAAATACGGATAATCAATTTTGAGTTGGAGAGCCGAGGTCCGCCGCGATTGTAAAGGCTTTGCACCCCATTTCGGTAATTTCCTGCGATAACTGTTGAGCAGAGGATTCAGAAGAGTTGTAATGAATGACAATAGTGTCATCCTGCCAGGCAAGCCCCATTACTAATCCTCGCCCGATACGATTGGCTGCACCCGTAATCAAATACGTGCGACGCGGTTGAGTCATTTTTCACTCCGCTTCATTGGAAGTATCATGCGCAGCCATTATGTCATCCCATTATGTTTTTGCCAAAACCTGTCGTACTCTTGCGTCCATCGCCTGCTGGTCTGTTGCGAAACTATTCAATCCGGCGAGGTTCATCAAACTGTCTAAGCCGATGGATTTGTCCTCAAGAATGTTCTTCCAGTTCTCTAATTTCGGGATTTTGCCCTCTTTGGAACTTGTCTCGATTTGTTTGTCGCTCCAGCGGACAAGAACGTCACCGCATTTGTGGCTTTCAAAAAATTCAATCAGGTCATCGGGGGTGAAGCTGTCGATGTTTTCCTTTTCGAGTGCGTCTATACAGGAAATCAGCTTATCATCTATGTCCCAGAGAGTATTCAAATTGGCAATTTCCGGCTTAGCGTCTTTATTCAAACCAATCTGGTAATCCGTTGCGGTTTTATCTTTTATTTCATCAGTCGGCAGGTTCAAAGCCAAAAATTCATCGGCTGCCTTCGGAGGCATCGTCATTACGTCGATTCCCGCCAAATCGCGAATCTGTGTCCCGGCCCGGAAGCTTGCGCCTATTTGAAGCGTTTGCGAAATACCCGACTTGCGAAGCTGTCTGACGGCTTTTTGCGAAGCGAGTGTCGCCTTTTCACCTATGTATAAGCCGCTGCCCAATTTGTTATCGACGATGAAGCTGTTTAGTCGGCCCAGAAAGACGTTAACGTATGCCGGCTTCGCTAAACGCGAGATAAGATAATTCTGTCGTGCTGAAAAACCCAGTGTGTGATTGACGGGGATACCCTGCGTCGAAAGTTTGCGTGTCGCCAGAAGTCCCACGGGTGTAAATGGGAGTTTAATTATGAACCGCTCAGGGCAGATTTCATAAAACCGTTTGGCGTAATCGACCGCGAGCGTTACGTCGTTTGCCAAATCCGTATGCTCTTCCACTGAGACATACGCGTCGAATTTTTCTACCAGACGCAACGCGTGCCAGGCGTTCAGAGTAAACGCGATTTCGAGAATCATTTGTTTGTTCGTTGTTCCGGGGTAGGATTCCAGCAGGTCGGCTGTCTCCGATATGAGTCCGTCATATCGGCCTGTCTGGATTTCTTTATTGAGAAGGGTATTGTTCGTGGTTAACGCCGAGAATTCCTTTGTCCATCGCTGGTGCGCCTCGTCGATATTCCCCGTATCGAACCATAACCGGCTACCAAGTTTACCAAGCTGCTGCCAGACGGGATTGCTTTTGAAAGAGGTAAGCTGGCCAAAATGAGGATGGAAACTGCCCCGTATGAACTTATGAATTTGACTGGAAATGCCCGATTTAGCTTCCGTTTTTTTCATATCTGCGCTCCTTAATCTATTCTCCGAATCAGGATACAACAGTACCCTGGATGTTGCGAATTTGCAACTGTTTTTGTTCCTTTTTTTGCTGGATATTTATCGCCGAAGGCGTGATTTACCCGCTGACGCGGCTTTTCCGCTGCGTGGGGGGCAATGAAAGTTTCCTCGCTGGAAAGAGAGTTTAATATTTATAATTTGCGACTTGTCCACTGTATGTAATACAGGTTTATTTTCCTGACTCATGTAAGAAAAATAATGATTAACAGAAGCAAATAATTAAGTGTCATTTGTTTCTGAAGAAATATCCATACTGAACAACTCACCCACGATAACCGATCTTTGGTCGCCTTGGCGCTGTACTGTCCCCACAATGGGAAATACCCGTTCGTACCACGACTGCATCGTTGACAAGCTATGGCTAACATGAGGGATTAAAAGCGTTAAGAACGGGCTCGGAGGATTTTCCCGGGCCTTTTTTATTGCTCTTTGAAAAGTAGAAAATCGGCGAAGGCGAATAGCAATCCAGGCCAACGGCAGCTGACATTTTTTTACCTCTCTGAGGCGTTTCAGATGTTGGCAGAACGGCCAAAAAATTGTTATACTACAGCCGCTTAAAAACTCTGGCGCCCGTAGCTCAGCTGGATAGAGCAACGGATTTCTAATCCGTAGGTCACAGGTTCGAATCCTGTCGGGCGTAGTGGACAAGCAGGATATCTTGCTTCAGCGGAGAGGAGCGGCTTTTTACCCCAATATTGCTATCTTCCAGAATATCATAGCGATGAGCTAAAGATTGGTCTTCCCAAATACGGCTTTGAAATGCCCAAATAGGCCCAAAAAACGCTAATAAATGATGCCGGAATCACAAAAAAACACAAAATGGTAACAAAACGGTAATGTCGTGCGTTATAATAGGTACAGGATGTAATAAGGCAGGGGAGGCCCCGTAACAGTGTTTTTAGCATGAGAGGAGTTGTTGTGAAGAAACGACGAAAGTGGATTATTATTACCGTAGTGGGGGTAGTTTTGGCGCTGCTGGTGATTGGCGGGCTGGTGGCAAAAGGTAAAAAAGTAAAAGTTAAGGAGGATGTGGTTCGTATCGAGGAGGTCAAGCGGGGGGATTTGACGGAACGTGTAAGCGCAACGGGTGAGATAGAGCCCAAAACAACCGTCCAGATAAGCGCGAAGGTTTCCGCGCGGATTATTGATATGCCCTACGATGAGGGCAATACCGTAACCTGCGGCGACCCGAACGCGAACCCGCCTATACCGGCTTCGTTGTTACTGAAGCTTGACGCTAAGGATTTGGAGAGCCAGTTGCGACTTGCCGAAGCTGGCAGGGCGGCAAAGGAGGCGGAAATAGAGGTTGAGAAATCAAGGATTGAGGCAGGCAAATCGAATTTAACGGCGTTGGCGGCGACGCTGGAACAAGCCCAAAAAGACCTCGAAAGGAAAAAAGGATTATATGAGTCGAGAGACATAAGCAGGGCGGACTTTGATCTGATAAAGTACAAGGTGGATGAGCTTGCTGGGCAATACGATTCGGCCAGGTATAACTTGGAGGCGTCTGGAAAAAATCTGATTGTGATGAAGCACAACTTAGACGCGGCGGAAGCGAGTATAGAACAGGCGAAGGAAATGCTCAGCTACACAACAATAACGTCCCCAATCAACGGTGTTGTAACGCGGGTTAACGCCAAGGTTGGCGAAATGGTGATGACAGGGACGATGAATAACCCCGGGACGGTGATAATGGAGGTGTCGGACCTCTCGAAGATGCTGGTGGTGGCGCAGGTTGATGAGGCGGATATCGGGGCTCTTAAAGTAGGGCAGAAAGCGGTTGTAAGCGTGCAGGCGTTTTCAGACATCAAATTCAGAGGTGTCATCGATGAGATTGCGCTAAAGCACAGATTCAGCGATAACCGGACGAGATATTACCGCACGGAGATACTGCTTGATAACGATCCGAATGTCTTGAAGCTTTATACGGGGCTGACGGCGGATGTCGATATCGAGACAAAGAAACACACCGATGTAATAAGAGTTCCCACCCAGGCGATTGTGGCAAGGGACGTTGACGGGCTGCCCTTGGAGATTAGGGATAAATCGACCGATCTGGACAAGGACAAAAAGTTTGCGCCGGTGGTGTTTAGATATAACGACGGCAAGGCGGTAGTAACACCCGTTAAGACAGGGCAGTCCGATTTGACACATACGATTGTTTTGTCGGGTCTGAAGGAAGGCGACAAGATAGTAACGGGGCCTTACAAGGTTTTAGACGGCCTCAAGCATGAGCAGAAATTGCGTGATGAGCGGGAAGTTAAAGCCGAACAGAAGGCGAAGGAAAAAAAGCAAAAAGGAAAAGAAAAAAGCAAGAAGGACGCCAACGATATCAATGAACCGGCAGGAAAGTAATCTCAACGGGAAAGTGGTAATCCGGCTCAGGGAACTGAAGCGATTCTATCGAGTCGGCGTGGAGGAGATACGCGCTCTTGACGGGATAGACCTTGAGGTGCGGGAAAACGAATATATAGTGGTGATGGGACATTCGGGGTCCGGCAAGAGCACGCTGATGAACATTCTTGGGTGCTTGGACAGGCCAAGTGAAGGGGTGTATGAGCTTGACGGAGACAACGTTACGGAGCTTGGGGATTCGGAATTAGCGAGAATACGCAACGAGCGGATCGGCTTTGTGTTTCAGTCGTTTGAGCTTTTGTCCCAGATGAACGCCCTGAAAAACGTTGAGATGCCCCTGCTGTATGCCCGCAACGGGTGGTTTGGGCGGGCTGCCAAGGCAAAGAAGGCCCTTGAGCGTGTAGGCCTGGGCGACAGGGTAAAACACAAGCCGAATCAGCTTTCAGGCGGCGAAAAACAGCGGGTGGCGATTGCAAGGGCTCTTGTGTGCAAGCCGAGCATACTGCTGGCCGACGAGCCGACGGGCAACCTCGATACCAAAACAAGCAATAGCATATTAGAGCTTTTCGATGAGCTTCACAGGCAGGGACAGACGATAGTGATGGTAACGCACGAGCACGACGTCGCGCAACACGCCAAAAGAATAATCAGGATGCGGGACGGTTACATTCGCAGCGACAGGACGACGGAAGAGGACAATATACACGAAGCCGGCCAAAAAGCGGAGGAAACGGTATGAGGGGATTGCTTATCGCTCCGTTTATGTTCATCCGGCTTGTTTACCAGAGCGTGTATCTTGCTCTTGGGCAGATATGGGCCAACAAGACGAGGTCGATACTTACGACAATCGGGATAGTGATAGGTGTTGCGTCGGTTACGGCGGTGATAGCGGCCTTGACTGGATTGAAGATGAAGGTTCTCGGTGAGATGGAGTCATTTGGCAGCAATACGATATACGTCTATCCGTATCGGCCCAATACGGGACCAAAGAGCCGGCTTTCGTGGCATCAAATACGTTTTAAAGAGAAAGAATTGGAGCATATACTGGATTATTGTCCATCGGTGGAGCGATATTCTTATGTGTGCTGGGTAGGAGAGTACCAGGTCAAATACGGAGAGAAGTCCGTTCAAAATGTGGCAATAAGGGGGGTGGAGCCGGTGTGGAAAACTATAGAGAATCGGAGCATAGCGGCCGGGCGGGAGCTTTCGGAGGTGGATGAGGGGCAGGCCGTTTGTTTGATTGAGCCACAGCTTCGTGACAAGCTGGGCCTGAAAAAGGAATGCGAAGGGGAGTTGATTCGGATAGGGCCGATGGTTTTTCGCGTTGTCGGGGTGATAGAAAGACGCGAGTCAGCGTTCGGCGGCGGAGGGGGGGAGGAATACTATGAGATATACATTCCATTCAAAACAGGGATGAAATTCCAGCGGTGGTCGTGGATACAAGCAATAGCGGCCAGCAGGTCAACAGAGGTATCGGACGACGCGGTAGCGGAGCTGGAGTTTTTTCTGCGGCGTACGCGGAACGTCAAGCCCGGTGAGCCGGACACGTTTAAAGTTGAGACGATACATAGTTATATTGAGAAATTCAATAATATAGCAATTATAGTTACATTAGTCGCCGGCGGGATAGTTGGGATTTCGCTGTTGGTCGGCGGAGTCGGCATTATGAACATAATGCTTGTCTCTATATCTGAGCGGACAAAGGAAATAGGATTACGAAAGGCCGTTGGGGCAAGGAGGTCCGCGATACTGACACAATTTCTGGTAGAGGCGGTGATACTCTGTTTTGTCGGCGGGCTTGTCGGAGTTGGGGTGGGCAAACTCCTTACTTTGGCGATAGCAAGTATGAATCCAATGCTGTCGCAAACATATATACCTGTGTGGGCGATAGCTTTGTCGTTTGCATTTGCAGGGACAGTGGGAGTGGTTTTCGGGATGTTCCCCGCGATAAAGGCGGCCCGCCTTGATCCGATTGAATCGCTTAGACATGAGTAGGAGAGTGATTGTAGTGAAAAGTTTAATTTTGATGCTTTTGCTGGGAATGTCGATTGCTCTGGCCGGCTGCGAGGAGTTTACGAAGGAGGAGGATTTTCTTGATGTAAAAGTAAAGCCGGAACAGACCAGAGAGATTAAAACGTTGAAACTGGAAGAAAAGAAAGACCCCAATGAGGGAGCGGAAGTAAATAAACCAACGCAGGGTGAGATAAAACTCAGCATTGAGCAGTGCCGGGCGATGACCCTGAAAAATAACTTGGATTTGAAGGTTCAATTGATAGAGCCGGCGATAGCGGCCAAACAGGTCAGCGCAGAAGAGGCAAAATTCGAATCGTCATTTTTCACGAATTTAACTTATAACAACATAGACCAGCCGTCGGTTATAGTCCAGCAGGCACAACAATACAAAAGCCAGACAGCCGACCTTGGGGTTCAGGTCCCGTTGCAGACGGGAGGGACGGTAAAATTTGACCTCGCGGATAATCGCACCAACGTTACTGGTAATATTTTTGACCAGAACGGCAAATCTCTTGGAAAGTATAGCAACGTAAGTTACACGCCGACGACTACGTTTTCGATAAGTCAGCCGTTGCTGCGCGGGGCGGGCAAACGTATGAACACATATTCGATACGGGTTCTTGAATACCAGCGGCATATAACCGATGCGATGACAAAGCTGGAAGTGATACGCGTTTTAGCAAACGCCGACCGGGGGTACTGGCGTTTGTATGCGGCCAGAAAAGAGCTTGAGGTCCGACAGCAGGAATACGAAACCGCAAAGGCGCAGTTAGAGCAGACACGAAGAATGGTGCTTCTTGGTGAAAAAGCGGCAGTGGAGGAAACGCGGTCAGAAGCCGGAGTTGCGGAACGATTGGATGGAATAATCAAGGCCAAAAAAGAGTTAGAGGACAGGCAGAGAGAGCTAAAACAGATGATGAACGAGGCGGGTCTGGGTATAGATTCGCCTGCTGTTGTCGTGCCTATGACCGAGCCGGACCCCGTGCGATACGAGATAGATAAAGAACGGCTGACGAAATCCGCGGTGGAGAACCGGATGGAGATGCTGGAAGTGGAATTGCAGCTTGCGCAGGATTCGAGCGCGGTGGATTATTATAAAAACCAGATGCTGCCTTTGGTTGCGCTGGACTACACATACAATATGAACGGTATCGGCACAGCGAGAAGCGATGCTTATGATATGATGTTTGACAGAACTTCTGAAAGTTACACAGTTGGGATGAACCTGATTGTGCCCCTTGGTAATCAGGCGGCAAAGAACCGGCTCCTTGAGGCGCAATATCGCAAAAGGCAGCGATTATTCACTAAGGAGAATCGGCGGATGCAGATTCAGACGGAGGTGCTTGGCGCGATAGAGCAGCTGGAGGCGAACTGGCAAAGCATCCTGGCGGGCAGGCAAAATTCGATTTTGGCGGGCCGATTATACGAGGCGGAGAAAAGGCAGTTTGTGGTTGGGCTTCGTACCGCCACCGACGTACTTGACGCGCAGGCAAAATTCGCGAATGCCCAGAGCACCGAGATTAGCGCTCTGACGGAATACGAAATAGCACAGGTTGACCTTGCATACGCGACGGGGACGCTTCTTGGTGCGACGAAGGTGCGCTGGGAACCAAATGTTCCTTAAATAATCCCCCGAGGTCTGCGTAACTTCTTTCGTTTACAACTCTTATCGGAAAAACTCTATCATGTTTTTTATTGTTAAATAGGAGTATATGATTGCATTAGTATTCGCTAAAATGACAAAATATGCAGCAGCGCGGGAAGTTGAAAATTTTGTTTCTTTGCACCGGCAATTCCTGTCGGAGCCAGATAGCCGAGGGCTGGGCGAGAAAGTTAAAAAGCGATTTGATTGAGCCGTATTCGGCAGGTATCGAGCCGCACGGTCTTGACCCAATTGCTGTCAAGGTTATGGCTGAGGTTGGCGTTGATATATCGAATAATCGCTCAAAACACCTCGACGATTTCAAAGGCGTAAATTTTGATTTTGTTATCACCGTCTGTGACCACGCCCACGAACATTGCCCCATTTTCCCAGGTAAAATCAGAGTTCTTCACTTCGGTTTTGATGACCCGCCTCGACTGGCAAAACAGGCCGCGACTGAGCAGGAAGTATTGGGCATTTATCGTAGAGTGCGTGATGAAATAAAGGCGTTTGTGGAACATTTACCAGATAATCTGGCGGAATGATACGGAAGCCGATTTGGTTTCTATATGCTTAACATCTTTTCTGAGCACCTTCGTCTGAAGGCGATATAATCCTGCTCGTGCTGGTTTTCATTTCTGCAAATTTCCAGCATTCGGTAGTTCTCATAAAGCCACGATTCCGCCCCGGGGCTTTTACGCATATCGAGGACAAATCTGATATTGACGCTGATATCTCTCAGCGGCTCGATATCAGGTTCGCTGGATGCAAACTCCATAATCTCATCGATGTCTTCTATTACAACGCCTGTATAATACTGCTGATTTTCCCAGCGGTGCGGCACAATCAGTATGCAGCTTAGATTACTGAACGCTGAAGGCCGACCGAGCAGCAAAATGCCAGGGTCTATGACGGGTATATATAAGCCGTTAAATTCTATAACGCCTCTTATATGAGTGGGTTTCTCATAATCGAGTTTTACAAGCTCCCTGCAGCCCAGGCAACACAGGTTCAATTTTCGTGCCTTGGTTTCATGAGCAAGCAGAAAGGTCGTAAACCAGGAATAATGAAACTTGTTTATTCCGTGGACTTGCCGTGGTTTTCTTGTCATTGTTACCATTTGTTCACTCCTTAAACATCGATTTATATCAAAAACACAACATTGTGTTTCACTTCTTCGCTGGGGTACCCTATTACGTCCTGGCCACGCACCCAGCGGTCACATCAACATCCTCCATTACTACGTCCCCAGATTAATGAAGGGGTGTCAGTGTTTTATTAAGTTTCTGTTAGGAATTGGTTAATCG
>CAIODZ010000047.1 GCA_903857265.1 uncultured Phycisphaerales bacterium | reverse complement strand
CCCCTTGAGCTGTCGAAGACGCAATAGCTAATGTAATAAAAGGCGTAGCCGGCGAGCAGCAAATAAAGAATCAGATACGGGACCCCCCCGAAGGGATGAATGTAACGCAGGATAAGAAGCCAAAGCAACAGCGGTATAATCGCAAAAATTGCCATATGGATTACCCCTGAATAACTCATTGGATATAAAAATATATCGATAAGCCACGGCAGGGTCCTTTCCGGCAGCGGGTCAGGTTTAAAAACTTCCCGCTCCAACTCCTCGACCGCCAACCGCATCTTTTCGGCGGATTCCTGAGACATCTGGTTCGGCGTGTTTCCCTCCATTGCCGACCTTTCCTTTTGACAAGCCGGGTTTTACAGTTTTGTTTTTATAACTTCCGCGGCTTTGGCGATTGCTTCGTCGAGCTTGTCAGGTTTTTTGCCGCCTGCCTGCGCCATATTAGGTCTTCCGCCGCCGCCGCCGTCGATTATGGGCGAGATTTGCTTGAGAAGGTCCGCCGCGCCGATTTTACTTACGAGGTCGTCGGTTACGGCAGCAAACAGGGTCGCCTTGTCGTCTTCGGCGAGGCCGAGGACGATGACCGAGGACGGGGCCTTCTTCTTTAGCATATCAATCGCCGCGCGTGCCTGTTCGGCGGTCGTGGGCGATAATTTTCCTGTAATTATCGATACGCCGCCGACTTTTTCGCATTTATCCAGCATTTGTTTCGCTTCGGCGAGAGAATCGGATGCGGCCTGACGCGAGGGTGATTTAAGCTCTTTGGCAAGCCGTTTATTTTCAGTTAGCAGGTGAGCAACTTTTTCGACGATGCCCGCCGCGGGGATTTTGAGCGCTGCGGCAAGCTCATCGACAATGTCGCTTCTTTGTTCGAGGTATTTGGCAAGACCGCGGCCCGTGTATGCGGTGATTCTGCGGACACCTGCGGAGATACTTTCTTCCCTGATGATTTTGAATCCGCCTATAACGCCGGTCCGGTCAACGTGTGTGCCGCCGCAGAATTCCTTGCTGAATGCCTGGTTGAGACCATTTGCGTCTGGCGCGCCGACCGCAACAACGCGGACGTCGTCGCCGTATTTTTCGCCGAACAGCGCCATCGCGCCGAGCTTGTCGGCCTGGTTTCGCGGAAGGACGGTGCAGGTAATGGGTAAATCGGCTGCGATTTTGTCCCTGACGAGCGACTCGACCTGTTTTGTCTGCTCGGCATCGAGCGACTTGGGATAGGTAAAATCGAAACGCAGGTAATCGGGATTGACCAAACTGCCCTGCTGTGCGACTGAGCTGCCGAGCATTTGTCGCAAGGCCCACTGGAGCAGGTGCGTCGCGGTGTGGTTTTTCTTTGTCGCGTCCCTGTCGGGGCTGACTGAGGCGGTAACTTTATCGCCGACAGCGATTGTTCCTTCGAGCAATTTACCCTTGTGGATGACGCAATCGGCGATTTTGGTTGTAGCATCAACGATAAATTTGCCTTTGTCGGATTCTATAACGCCTACGTCGCCGACCTGGCCTCC
Source organism: uncultured Phycisphaerales bacterium (assembly GCA_903857265.1). GTDB lineage: Bacteria > Planctomycetota > Phycisphaerae > Sedimentisphaerales > Anaerobacaceae > Fen-1362. Next base: position 69,995 of record CAIODZ010000047.1, on the reverse strand, counting down.
CATTTCAGCGTAGAAGCAGGTTTTGTCGAGGACAATCGCGGCTTCATCGCCGGTTTTGATTTGGCCTGTTTTGTTGAATGCACCGTTATCGATAAAACCAAGCACCATGGCTGGACATTTGTCGGCTGTATATTTGAAGTGGTCCTGTGTTACGGGTAATTCCGTGTCCGATGCCATAACGATAGTTTGTGCACCTTTTTGAGCGGCCCTTGCGCGGCTGCGCTGCTGTTCCATAAGCTTATCGAAGCCGGCGGTATCGACTTTGAGGCCTCGCTCCTGCGCCATCAGTTGAGTAAGGTCAACGGGGAAACCATACGTATCGTAAAGCTGGAAGGCATCGTCGCCGGAGATGGTTTTGTTTTTAGCTTTATCGGCGGCGTCGGTAAAAATCTCAAGTCCCCTGTCGAGCGTTCTGCCGAAGCTTGCCTCTTCGGATTCGATTACGGTTGAGACGTAATCCTTTCGTGCTTTTATTTCGGGAAACGCTTCGCCAAGGCAATCATCGACGGCGGGGACAAGCTTGAAGAGGAACGGGTCGTGAAGACCAAGTTCTCTGCCGAAACGGAAGGCGCGTCGAAGGATTCTGCGGATGACGTAGCCCCTGCCTTCATTGGATGGGGTCGCGCCATCAGTTATAGCCATTGAAAGTGCACGGATGTGGTCAGCGATGACGCGGAATGCGTTATCGGTTTTATTGTTCAGTTGCGAGGTGAATTTTTTGCCGGTCATTTCGGTAAGTCGGTCGATTACGGGCATAAACAGGTCGGTGTCGTAATTGCTGCGTTTATTTTGCAGGACAGCCGTAACTCTTTCCAATCCGGCGCCGGTATCGACGTATTTGGCGTTCAACGGCGTGAGTTTGCCGTCTTCTGCCCGATTGAATTGTATAAAAACGAGATTCCAAAGTTCGATGAATCTTGCGCAGCCGGCGTTGACAGCACACTTGTGGCCGGGGACGTTTTTCTTGTCGCAGCGGTCGGAACCGAGGTCGATGTGTATTTCACTGCAGGGGCCGCAGGGACCTGTTTCGCCCATTTCCCAGAAGTTGTCCTTTCTGCCGAATTTGAGGACGTGGTCGGCGGGCAGAGATGTTACTTTTGTCCAGAGTTTCGCGGCTTCGCTGTCTTCGGGGAGATTATCGTGGGCGTCGCCGGCGAATACGGTCGCGTATAAATTTTTCGGGTTGATTTGCCAGACGTCGGTGAACAACTGCCAGGCCCATTCGATTGTCTCGGCTTTGAAGTAATCGTCGAATGACCAGTTGCCAAGCATCTCAAAAAACGTGTGATGGTAGTTATCGTGGCCGACTTCTTCGAGGTCGTTGTGCTTTCCACTAACACGGAGGCATTTCTGGCTGTTGACCGCCCGTTTGCACGACGGGGCGCTGAGGCCGAGGAATATGTCCTTGAACTGGTTCATCCCGGCATTGGCAAAGAGCAGCGTCTGGTCGCCTATGGGGACAATAGGCGAACTGGGGACAAATTTATGGTCCTTGCCTTTGAAGAAATCAATAAAGCCGGTTCTTATCTGTTTTGCGGTCAATGTCATATCTGCTCTGTGAGATTAGGTTGTCGTGTCATCTTTTCTGATAACGATGCCCTTGTCCAAACTGCCGGCTATTTTTTCGAAGGCCTTTACGAACCTGTAAACCATAACAACAACGAACACAACAACGGCGATATTGAAAAGGAAATAGCCGTAACCCAGAATCTTGCCCTTTATAGATGGGGCTGGCCTGTCGGGCTGCTGTGTCGTGTTCTGGTATCCCTGGCCCTGATAGCCCGGATTCTGCTGGTAAGCCGGCGGGGGTTGTACCGGCGTTGCTGCTGCAAGTAAGTTCATCGTGTTATCCTTTCTGAAATAGTTCTTAACCACAGATTTTTTTTAGCCACAGAGAGCACAGAGAGCTGAATTAAAAAAACAGTGTAAATCCGTGTTAATCCGTGTCTGAATATTATTTATCTTCTACTATCAATCCTTTCGCGACGAGGATTTTGTGTTTTATCTGTTCGCAGAGGTCTTTGTTATCGACAAGAAATTGTCTCGCCTTTTCCCTTCCCTGGCCCAGGCGTATTTCGCCGAAACCCAGATGGGTGCCTGATTTTTCGATTACGTTGCACGCGACGCCGAGGTCGAGCAGGTCGCCTTCGTAGCTTATGCCGTGGTCGAACATAATGTCGAATTCGGCTTCGCGGAAAGGCGGGGCGATTTTGTTTTTCACGACCCTGGCGCGGACCCTGTTGCCGACAGCGCCGCTTTCTTCCTTGAGGGTTGTTATTCTCCGTAGGTCGAGGCGGACCGAGCTGTAAAATTTGAGGGCGTTGCCGCCCGTGGTGGTTTCGGGGTTGCCGAACATCACGCCGATTTTCATGCGAATCTGGTTGATGAATATGAGAGCTGTTTTGCTCCTGGCGATTATAGCGGTGAGCTTCCTCATCGCCTGGCTCATCAGTCGCGCCTGAAGGCCCATGTGGCTGTCGCCCATTTCGCCTTCGATTTCAGCTTTCGGGGTTAACGCGGCGACTGAATCGATAACGAGAACGTCAACGGAATTCGACGCGATAAGCATTTCGGCAATATCGAGCGCCTGTTCGCCGTTATCCGGCTGGCTGACGAGAAGCGAACTTACGTCAACGCCGAGGCGTTTTGCCCAGGTGGTATCGAGGGCGTGTTCGGCATCGATAAACGCTGCGACGCCGCCGGCCTTTTGTGCGTTGGCGATGATGTGCAGGGCAAGTGTTGTTTTGCCTGACGATTCAGGGCCGAAAAGCTCTGCGATTCTGCCTCGCGGTATGCCCGCACCGCCCAAGGCAATATCGAGAGACAACGCGCCGGTTGGTATGCCCTGGATTCTGGCATACTTGTGCTCGTCCATCTGCATAATCGAGCCCCGGCCATATTGCTTTTCGATTTGAGCGATGACTCTTTGTAGGGCGGATTCCGCGCCGGATTTATCCGCTGCGCCCGGTTGCTGTGGTCTTAATGGTTCAACTGCGCCTTTGGTTTGCTGGGTGGTCTTTGTCTTAGTCATTTTTCTCGACTCCTATGTGGGTAGTGTGAGGGGAAACATTCCCCCGGCTTTTCATTCATCCTTACCGTAACTTAAAATCGGCTATCATAGTATAGATTGGGCCTTGCGGTGTCAACTGACTTTGGTAAACGTAAATCGCGTCGGCGGCGATTGAGCCAAGCTTGAGATGTGAAAATTGTGCGATTGCCTCGCCCACCTTAAGGCCCGCTATGGGGTGATTAACCCGGCAAAGCGTCAGGTGCGCGGAAAATTCTCTTTCTTCTTTGGGGTAGCCCGCCTGGGCAAGGAGGTCGTCGAGGTCTTTTTGCAACGCCAGTAACGCGTCAGTTCCTTTTCCTGCGCCAACCCAGACGATTTTTGCGCTTCTGCCCCCAAATGAACCGACGGATTCGATTTCGAGGTTAAATTTCTGGTGTGCCTGGGCGACGGTATTTACTATTTCCCTTACTTCTTCTAATTGCTCGTCGCTTATTTCGCCCAAGAATTTCAGCGTGAGGTGGATATTATTCGGCTCGACCCATTTTAGGTCGCCTTTTTTGACGTCAACCTTAGAAGCGATTTGTTTTTGCAAATCCGCGATTGCCTTTCGGATTTTGTCGTCGATATCGATTGCGATAAATACTCGCATATTTTGCCCCGATTAAAATTTTACCCGATTGCGAAGCTCATTCAGTCGGCTGTCGATATTACGCCTTGTTGTTTTCGTCAGGCCTTTGAGCGAGAAATCGGAGATTGTGAAAGACGCGACGACTGTGCCATACGCGACGGCTTTTTTGAGTGTCGCAAAATCGGTCTTGTTCTGGCCCGCCAGATAACCCATAAAACCGCCCGCGAAACTGTCGCCCGCGCCGGTGGGGTCTTTGACGATTGTGGCAGGATAGGCAGGCAGGACAAATAACTGGCCATCTGATTGACGGATGATTGAGCCGGATTCGCCCTTCTTGATGACTACCACGGTGGGCCCTAATTTCTCGATTTTAGCAGCAGCGGTTATGAGATTATGCTCACTGGCTAACATCCTCGCTTCAGTTTCGTTGAGGATGAGGCAGTCGATTTTTTTCAGGAGTTTTTTCAAATCGGCAAGATTATTATTTATCCAGAGGTTCATCGTATCCGCTGCGACAAATTTGGGGCGATTAAGCTGGTCGAGAAGCTGGATTTGCAGAATCGGTGCGGTATTTGCCAAAAAGACAAATTTGCTGTCCTTGTATTCCTCAGGCATCTGGGGAGGGTTTTCCGCTAAGACGTTCAATTCGACGGCATCGGTTGTCGCTTCATTCATCGCGCCCTGATATGAGCCAGCCCAGCGGAATGTCTTGCTTTTGTGCCGCAGTTCAAGCCCGTTGAGGTCAACCTTTTTGCCTTTGAAGATTTTCTTCAAATCAAACGGGCAATCTGCCCCGATTGCTCCGAGAAACCGGACGGGTGAAAAGAAGCTGGCCGCCATACTGAAATATACAGCCGAGCCGCCCAGACAATCCTTGCTCACGCCAAACGGCGTCTTTACAGTATCTATCCCGATTGAACCCGTTACTAATAGCGACACGAGCGTTTTCTCCTTATTTGCCTGCGAATTTTTTCAATGTGTTATCGATTCTTACTAAGGTTTTTTCTTTTCCCAATAATTGTACAGAGTCGAAAATTGGCGGGCTTATGGTTGAGCCGGTGATTGCAACGCGGAGGGGCTGGGCGACTTTGCCCAAGCCGACTTTGTGCTCTTCAGCCAACGCCCGCAGCATATCCTCGATACCCTGCTCGGTTAATTCCGGCATCGCGGCCAACTTTTCGCGGACGAGTTTGAGCATCGCAAGGCCATTATCCTTGAGCAAAACCTTTTGCACGGCCTTTTCATCGTATTCGATTTTATCATCAGGGATAAAAAGGAACCTGCACTTGTGCTCGATATCAGCAAGGGTTCTTGCGCCTTCGCAGATTATGATTAGACGTAACAAGAGATTGTGTTGTTTGACCACATTGAGATCGTGTGGGATAGGTGAATGGATAGCTAATAAGTATTTGTTGAAGTGTTCGATTAACTTATATCGATCGCTGGAGTTGAAGAGCATTTTTATATGTTCGGTATTACAGGCGACGAGTTTGCCGCGGTCGAACAAGCTATTCGATTTAGTCAACCGTGTGATATCGAAACTTTGTATGAGTTCGTCTAATGGCACTATCTCGCGTCCGTCGCCGGGACTCCAGCCGAGCAACGCCAGAAAATTGACCATCGCCTCTGGGATGTAGCCGCTCTTGAAGAAATCGACGACGTTTATTTCCGGCAGCTCCACACCAAGATTCTTCGCTATCGCTTCAGCCGCGGGAACATCGAGCGAAATCTCGCCTGAGAGGAAATTATTAAGTTCATCGACAGAAATTTTACCATATTTAGCAAGACTCTCAAGCCATGTTTCTTTAGAAAGCCCTGAACTGCCTGTTTGTCCTAATTTAGGTCCGCCGAAAAGATTTGCTATTCTAGTATTAATTTCCTTGCGGAGCGTTTGCGGGCGTTCACGTTTTGAAAGTTTGCCGCCCGATTCGCTGATAGTAACCGACATGTGCGCATACTTTGGCGGATTGTCGAAGCCGAGCGCCTCCCACAGCGCCTGCTGGCCCGGCGTGTTCATTAAATGCTCCTGGCCCCTTATTACGTGGGTGATACCCATAAGGTGGTCATCGATTACGCAAGCGAAATTATATGTTGGGAAACCATCGCTTTTGATAATAATAAAATCGCCAAGTTCTGCTGTATTGAAACTGACCTCGCCGCGGACTATGTCGTCGATAACGATGGTTCCTTCAGGCATAGCGAAGCGAATTGTAACGGATTTGCCCTCGGCTTTCGCTTTCTCAGCTTCCGCTTTGGTCGGGAATACCGCGGGCCTTTGATATACGAACCCTTTTTTCTGCGCCTCGGCCTGTTTGCGGAGCTTTTCAAGCTCTTCGCCTGTCTCGAAACAATAATACGCCCTGCCCATGTCAAGAAGCTTCCTGATGTATTTATCGTAGATATCTCTTCGCTGCGACTGGAAATATGGGCCGTTTGGGCCATCGACTTCGGGGCCTTCGTCCCAGGTTATTCCGAGCCAGCGAAGGTCGTCAATAACCTGCTGTGTGGCAGTCGGGGTATTGCGTTTGAGGTCGGTATCCTCGATGCGCAGGATGAATTTACCGCCTGTTTTCTTAGCCAAAAGCCAGTTAAACAGGGCTGTTCTTGCTCCGCCTATATGAAGGTATCCCGTCGGCGACGGGGCAAAACGAGTTACGACTCGTGGTGAGCTTGTCGAATCCACCATTATCAAACTCCAAAAAGATATATAAGCCGGTTCAGGATAAGCGCAAACGCCCCCGAAGTCAATTTTCAAAACCGCCTGCATAACGTTAAACCCTGCTTGACTATGGCGGGCAGGAGGACTAAAATGGCGATAATTGTAAGTCATTTTTGAATTAGGACTGGTTTATCGGATTGACAAATGGCGAGGATTAAACTGCCGGATGGCGCGATTATAGAGACCAATGACGGTATCACGGGAAAGCAGGTAGCGGAAAAAATCGGCGCAGGACTGGCGAAGGCAGCCATAGCGGCCAAAGTCAACGGCAACCTCGTTGACCTGTCGGCCCCGATAAACGGGGATGTGAGCATCCAAATCATCACCTCCAAAGACACCGAAGGCCTTGAAATAATGCGCCATAGTTGTGCGCATATTATGGCTGAGGCGATTTGCCTGCTCTGGCCCCAAACAAAACTCGTTTACGGGCCGACCGTTGACAACGGGTTTTATTACGATATTGACCTCGATGAGCCGATTCGCCCGGGCGATTTCGAACGCATCGAGGAGAAGATGGGGGAAATCGTCAAGGCAGACAAGCCCTTCATAAGGAAAGAAATGACCCGCGCCGAGGCGATTGCCAAATTAGGCGGCGAAAAATACAAAACCGACAACGTCAACCGCGCCACCGGCGACATACTCAGTTTTTACTCATCCGGCGACGGCTTTGAAGACCTTTGCCGCGGGCCGCATATCCCAAGCGCGGGCAAAGCGGGCGCATTCAAAATTATGTCGGTAGCCGGGGCTTACTGGCACGGCGACGCGACACAGAAGATGCTTCAAAGGGTCTATGGAACTGCTTGGCGAAACCGCAAAGAGCTTGACGAATATCTTACCCGTCTCGAAGAAGCGAAAAAACGCGACCACCGCGTTATAGGCAGGCAGTTAGATTTGTTCAGCTTTAATGACGCAGGCCCTGGTTTCGCGTTTATGCATCCAAAGGGGATGATTATCTGGAATTCGATAGTCGATTTCTGGCGGGGCGTTCACAAGCGATTTGGCTACGAGGAAATCAAAACGCCCATTATTCTTAACAAAGAGTTATGGCACAGGAGCGGCCACTGGGACCATTATAAAGAGAATATGTATTTCACCCGCTTCGACGACGCCGACTACGCGATAAAGCCGATGAACTGCCCGGGCGGCTGCTTGGTTTATCAAACTCGCAAACATTCCTACCGCGAATTCCCGCTGCGGGTCGCGGAACTTGGGCTTGTTCACCGCCACGAGGCAAGCGGCGTAATACACGGACTTTTCAGGGTGCGTCAATTTACCCAGGACGACGCACATATCTTCTGCACCCCCGACCAGATTGAGGCGGAAATCATCGGCGTTATCGAATTGACCTTCGAGATATATCGGGCATTCGGCTTCAAGGATTTCCACATCGAGCTATCCACCAAACCCGAAAACCACATCGGCTCCGATGAAATATGGGAAACCGCCACCAACGCCCTCATCAATGCCCTTAAGCACAAGAATATCGATTACAAGGTCAACGAGGGCGACGGCGCCTTCTATGGCCCCAAAATCGACTTCCATATCGAGGATTCGCTCAAACGCTCCTGGCAGCTTGGTACTATCCAGCTCGATTTCTCGATGCCCCAGCGGTTCGAGCTTGTCTTTACCGATAAAGACAATACCGAGAAGACGCCCGTTATGATTCACCGCGCGGTGCTTGGCTCATTCGAGCGGTTTATCGGGATTCTCATCGAGCATTACGCGGGCGATATGCCCTTGTGGCTTGCGCCGCAGCAGGTGATAATACTGCCCATAAGCGAAAAGACTAACGACTACGCCAAAGCGGTCGAAACTCGGCTAAAGGCGCAGGGGTTGCGTGTCTCCTGCGATTTGACCGATGAGAAAATCGGGGCAAAAATCGCCCGAACGCACGGCGACAAGCCCCCATATATGCTCGTGGTCGGGCCCAAGGAATCGCAGTCGGATTCCGTAAACGTCAGGATTCGCGGTCAGGAGCAGACAAAGGCGCTGAAAGTAGATGAATTTGCGGCAATCGCCTCAAATAAAATTGCCGATAAGCAGGTAGAGCTGGCCTTGTAGGCCTACAGGTTTGAAAGTTTTGACAGGCAACCATATTTATAGTTTTTGGAAAGGTGATAGTGAGTGATAATAAAAGTTAAGGGTTTGAGGATAAATGGGGGGATACGAGCAGATAAGGTTCGGCTCGTCGATGCAGAAAACAATCAGGTCGGTATAGTTGAGCGGCTTTTCGCCTTGGAAAAGTCCCGCGAGGCCAATCTGGACCTCGTCGAGGTATCGCCGACCAGCGACCCGCCGGTATGCCGGATAATGGATTACGGCAAGTGGGTCTATGAGCAAAAACGCAAAATCCGCGAGGCACGCAAAAAAACCCATCATGCCGGCTCACTCAAAGAAGTCCGGCTGCGGCCCGAGACAGATACCCACGATATTGAGGTAAAGGTCAAGCACGCACGCGAGTTTATCGAAAAAGGGCACAAGGTTCAGTTTACGCTTATCTTCCGCGGCCGCCAGATGCTCCATCAGGACAAAGGCAAAGAGGTTCTTAACGGCATAGTCGAGACCCTGAGCGACGTAGCCAAGGTGGACCGCTCCGGCGAGATGATGGGTAAGCGAATGACCATGGTGATTGCGCCAAAGTAATACACCCGAAATAGTCGTTTTTTCCGTATAATCCCGAAATCGCTGTTGACCCGGGCGGGCAAATAGTGTATTCTTCCCTGTTTAACCCGTGAGATAGCAAATCGATGTATCGATATGTTATCTCCCGCATTTTATCTCACGGGTTGAACTTAGTGCCGGGTAGTGCTGTTATGTGCCCGGTTTAACGGACTTTTTTCAGGGTAGCGAACGATGCCAAAGATGAAGACCCATAAGGGAATAAAGAAGAGATTCAAGGTTACCGCCTCAGGGAAACTGCGATACAAGCACCCCTCGGGCAACCATTTAATGAACAGCAAGAACGCCAAGAAGCGAAAAAGGATAGCCGGCCCCGCTATTATGACCGGGGTTTACGCCAAGATGATCAAGGCGATGTCCGGCAAATAGTTTGTTTGGTTTGTAGGGCGGGGCTTGCCCCGCCGACGTTTAGCCCTCAATTTGTTGGGGGAGTTAGAAAGGTAAATTATGCCAAGAATTAGAAAAGGCGCAGCAAGACGCCAGGCACACAAAAGAGTATTAAAGGCGGCATCGGGTCATCGCAGTTCCGCCGGTCATCTTTATCGTGCCGCGAAGGAAGCGATTGTTCGTGCGGGAGTTTATTCGCGTTTTGGGCGTAAGCTTCGCAAGCGTGATTTCAGGATGCTGTGGATTACACGTTTGACCGCCGCCTGCCAGCAGCGGGGCATCATGTACAGCCGGCTTGTCAACGGACTCAAAAAAGCCAATATCACCCTGAACCGCAAGATGCTAAGTGAAATAGCGATAGCCGACCCGGTTGCGTTCGATGCAATCGTCGCGGCGGCAAAACCGGCGAAAATATAAGAGTTTAACTCCCGCTACATAGGCGGGAGCTATTTCCGCGAAAAACGGGAATCCAGTTTCAGGACAGGGGATGCTTGAGCAATTCGCCAAAATCGGTAAGGATGCTCTTGAAGAGCTAAAAGCTGTCGCCGATAGCGCGTCGCTGGAGCAATTCCGCATAAAATACCTCAGCAGAAAAGGCCTTGTTACCCAGATACTTACACAAATCGGAAAAGTATCAGCCGAGCAAAGACCCGCGGCAGGCCAACTGGCCAATAAAATCAAAAACGAGGTAACCGCCGCATTCGAGCAACTCAAAGAAAAAATCACCCAGACCCAGCGTTCCAAAAGCAGGCAGTTGATTGACGTTACCCTGCCCGGGATACATCCGCGAATCGGCAAAAGACACGTTATCAATCAGACCTCAAATGAGCTTCTTGAGATTTTCGCCCGGATGGGTTTTTCGGTCGCATACGGGCCTGAGGTCGAGGATGAATGGCACAATTTCGTCGCACTCAATATCCCAGCGGAGCATCCGGCACGCGACCCCTTAGATAACTTTTACGTCGATGACCAAACCCTTTTGCGGAGTCAGACCTCGACAATCCAGATTCGCGTGATGGAAAAGCAAAAGCCCCCTATTCGCGTCGTTGCGCCGGGCCGGGTTTACAGGCCCGACACAGTTGACGCGACGCATATGTTTATGTTTCACCAGCTTGAAGCGCTCGTCGTCGATGAGGGTGTTACTATGGTCGATATGAAAACCACAATCGACCAGTTCATAAAGGTTTTCTTAGGCAAGGACGTAAAATGGCGTTTTCGCCCGAGCTTTTTCCCGTTCACTGAGCCAAGTGCAGAAGTAGATTTGCTCTTAGTCGATAAGACGGGCAAAGAGGTCTGGGTCGAGATGGGCGGCTGCGGTATGGTTGACCCGAATGTTTTTGACGCCGTGGGCATAGACAGCGAAAAATATACCGGCTGGGCTTTCGGCTTCGGCATCGAACGGCTGGCTATGAGAAAATACGGCATCACCGATATCAGGTTATTTTACGAAAACGACCTCAGGTTCCTGCAGCAATTCTGATTTCGGCGACAGATTGGCATTGAAGCGGAGGTAATAATATGAGCTACAAAGGCATAATCTTAGCGGGCGGGAGCGGCACTCGGCTGCACCCTGTAACAAAGGCCATAAGCAAGCAACTTATCCCGATATATGATAAGCCGATGATTTATTATCCGCTGACGACGCTGATGCTGGCGGGAATAAAAGAGATTCTCGTAATCAGCACACCCACCGACCTGCCTATGTATAAAAAAGTTCTCGACGACGGCTCACAGTGGGGTATCCGGCTCGAATACGCAGAACAGCCAAGGCCAGAAGGACTCGCCCAGGCGTTTATAATCGGTAAAAAATTCCTCACGGGCAGCCCGGCGTGTTTGATTCTCGGCGATAATATCTTTTACGGCCACGGGCTTGTCGATTCGCTAAAAAAGGCAGTCAGCAGTGAAGGCGGCGCATCGATATTCGGCTACTGGGTCAGGGACCCGCAGCGGTATGGCGTTATTGAGTTTGACAAAACCGGCAATGTAATATCAATCGAGGAAAAACCCAAAAAACCGAAATCCAATTACGCAGCCGTGGGTCTTTACTTCTACGATTCGCAGGTCTGCGACATCGCCGCGACCATCAAACCCTCCGCCAGGGGCGAGTACGAAATCACCGACCTCAATAACGCTTATCTTAAAATCAACAAACTTAAAGTCGAATTGCTGGGACGCGGGATCGCCTGGCTCGATACGGGCACACCGGAATCAATGCTTCAGGCCGCAAATTTTGTCCAGACCGTCCAGCAAAGACAAGGACTGATGATTGCCTGCCCCGAAGAAATAGCGTTTCACCTCGGCCTTATCGACGCCAAACAATTGACCAAACTCGCGGAACCTTTAGCCAAAAACTGGTATGGGCAATACCTGCTTAATCTTGTGAATGAGTGCCGCTGAATGAAAGTTACACAGACGAAACTTCCCGGTGTGCTGATTATTGAACCCGATGTTTTCGGCGACGCACGCGGTTTTTTTATCGAAACATTCAGCGGCAAACGCTATGAAGAAGCGGGATTGAGTCAGCCGTTTGTGCAGGATAACGTCTCATTTTCGACAAAGGGCGCCCTGCGGGGTCTCCACTTTCAAAATCCTCACGCACAGGGCAAATTAGTGCAGGTATTATCCGGCGAGGTTCTTGACGTGGCGGTCGATATTCGCGTCGGCTCGCCGAATTTCGGACAGTGGTTCGGCGAAACGCTATCGGCGGAAAATCACAAACAGATGTATATCCCGCCTGGTTTTGCACACGGTTTTTGCGTAGTAAGTGACACCGCGTTATTTTCTTATAAATGCACCGACTACTACAGCCCGACAACCGAGGGCGGTATAATCTGGAATGACCCGGACATTGGAATTACCTGGCCGATTAACGCCCCGCTGGTTTCGAAGAAGGATGCCGGTTATCCCCGGCTCAAGGACATTCCTAAAGACAAACTGCCTGTCCTGAGCAAAGTCGAAGGGCCACGATACGGGGAAAACAAATGAGCAACTCTCCGGATAAAATAATCATACTCGGTGGCAAGGGAATGTTAGGCACAGACGTCGCGTCGGAGTGCAAAAGCCGGGGCATCGATTACGAGGTGTTTGACCTGCCGGAGTTCGACATTACAAATGAACACCAACTGCTCAGCTTAATTCATCCGGCTCATACGATAGTTAATTGTGCCGCTTATACCAATGTTGAAAAAGCCGAGACTGAAACCGAGCTTGCGTTTCGCGTCAACGCCGAGGCCGTAAGGATGCTCGCCTTATCCGCGAGAAAATCAGACGCATGGGTCCTTCATATAAGCACCGATTTTGTTTTCGACGGCACCTCCGATAAACCATATACCGAGAAGGACATTCCGCATCCGATAAATGCTTACGGCAGAACCAAGCTTGCGGGCGAGCGTCTGCTGACTGAAAACCACTGCCATTACTGTATCATGCGGGTCGAGTGGACTTACGGGCGCAACGGCGATAATTTCATAAATAAAATTATTCAAAAGGCGCGGACGCTCGCCTCGGCGAAGCCGGGCGAAGCCGGGCAAAAGGAAATGAAGGTTGTCGATGACCAGATCGGCTCGCCTACCGCGACAACCGAGGCCGCCAGGGCCATTTGCGACCTCATCAGCAAAAAACCGACGGGCATATACCATTTCGCGAGCCAGAGATACGCCAGCCGGCTCGAAGTCGCCCGGTTTATTGCAGAAAAGCTTAATCTCGGCGTTCAACTGGCCCCATGCAAAACCAGTGATTTTCCTTCCGCGGCGGCCAGGCCGTTAAACAGCAGATTCGATTGCAGCAAAATAAGGCCCTTGCTCAACGGCCCGATTAAACCCTGGCAGGTATCTTTAGAGGAATTCCTTAAACAGGCCCAGTCCTGAGCGGAGTCAAAGGATATGAGAAAATTACTCGTTACAGGCGGAGCCGGCTTTATCGGCAGTAATTTCGTGAGGATGATTCTTTCCGAACAACCGGATTGTTTCGTCGTCAATCTCGACAAGCTGACTTATGCGGGCAATCTTGAAAATCTCGCCGGCTTTGAAAATAACAAGAATCATAAATTCATAAAAGGCGATATCTGCGACGCCAAACTTATCGAGCGTATCATCGACGAATTCAAAATCGACTCGATCGTGAACTTTGCCGCTGAAAGCCATGTTGACCGTTCGATATCAGAGCCGAAAATTTTTATCGAAACCAACGTTACAGGGACATTGACGCTTCTTGAGGCGACAAGAGACAAGAAACTCCGGCAATTCGTCCAGATTTCAACCGATGAGGTTTATGGCGCCCTTGGGCGCGAAGGTATGTTTACGGAGGATACGCCGCTTAGCCCAAACTCGCCGTATTCAGCCAGTAAGGCATCGGCAGACCTTCTCGTCCGCGCATTCGGACATACTTTCGGCGTCCAATACAATATCACCCGCTGCTCGAACAACTACGGACCTTATCAATTCCCCGAAAAGCTCATCCCGCTGATGATAAATAACGCGCTGAACGACAAACAGCTTCCCGTTTACGGCGACGGTATGCAAATCCGCGACTGGCTTTATGTTTATGACCATTGCACCGCAATCTGGAAGGTCCTGACTGAAGCGGCACCAGGAGAAATTTATAACATCGGCGGCTGCAACGAGAAAGCCAACATCGACGTCGTCCGGCTGATACTTGGCCGCCTGGGCAAACCGGAATCACTAATCAAACACGTTACCGACCGCCCCGGCCACGATAGGCGATACGCCATCGACGCTTCAAAAATAATCAACAAGCTAAACTGGAAGCCCTCGGTATCTTTCGAGCAGGGTATCGTCAAGACAATTGACTGGTATCTGGCAAACCGCAACTGGCTTGCCAACGTGGTATCAGGCGATTACCAGAAGTATTACGATTCGATGTACAAGAACAGGTGATTGCTGCCGCGAAAACCCGTCGCGAAATTACTGGTCCAAACTCGTATCTTCCATCAACTCTTTCGCCAGATTCGAATTGAAAAGCCGGCGGATTTTATATTCCGCCTTTACCTGTGCCCGCAAGTGTCCCAGGCGTCGTTCGGCAGGTCGCAGACCAGCGGTAGCGTGCGCGAGGTGAACCATATATTTCATCATCTCGACGGTATCAATCACCGAGGCGTGATAGCCGTTTTCCTTGAGCTGATAATACATCTGTTCGCCCGCGGTGTAACCCTTGTACTTGCCCGCGGAATCAAAATGAAGCCCAAGTCGTCTTATTGGTTCCGAGCGATAAAGCGCACAGTAATCACGCGGGCATAACTCACGCGGCCGCTGTCTGGCTTTTTGGTCTCCAAGGAAAGTCCTCTTGAACCAGAGCTGCGCCTTTTTGGTATCGGTGATTTTTCTTAAAAACTCATTCAGCGGATTTCTTAACTCAAGTTTCCACGCCCCTGACGCAGCACACTTCGGGTCATTCTGCATCGGCTCAAGCATCCTCTCCAGCCACCCCGGATGCCTTACAATGGTATCCGTGTGCATAATAATGAAATACTCGCTGTGGCTGTTGGCAAAGCCAATGTCCAGCGCCGAAACGAAACCGTCCACCCAGAACGCAGGAAGGTCCTGTTTGCGCCGTTCTATCAATCGTATCCATTTAAGCCCCCGAAGATAATCCAGCGATTCATCCTCTGAGCCGTTATCCACCACGATTACCTCAATCGGTATTTTAGTGGTAAACTTACGAATCGCCCGCAGGCAAAGCGTTATCAGCTCCTGCACCTGCCAGTGAGGCATACAAATCGTTACAAGCGGCTCTTTTTGCTGGGGCATTTGACTGTCCTCAGGTTAAATAATTTTCAAGTCCAGTCATTGTAGGCAACAGCACCAAAGCAGTCAATTCCCTATTGGTTTTTGCCGGCGCGCAAGATATAATAACCGCCGGACGATTGTGGTTCATAATTAAAAAGGTTATAGAAGGTCGAACAATGAAACGGATTCTTGTTACAGGCGGAGCGGGTTTTCTTGGCTCACATCTCTGCGAGCGTCTTCTAAAGGCCGGAAACGATGTCCTCTGCGTTGACAACTACTTCACAGGAAGAAAAGACAACGTCGCCCACCTTATGGACAATCCCCGTTTCGAAATTATGCGTCACGATGTAACTTTTCCGCTGTATGTCGAGGTAGATGAAATTTACAACCTCGCCTGTCCCGCCTCGCCCATTCATTACCAGTTTGACCCGGTCCAAACCACAAAGACAAGCGTCCACGGCGCCATAAATATGTTAGGGTTGGCCAAACGCATCAAGGCCAAAATTTTTCAGGCCTCCACAAGCGAGGTCTATGGCGACCCCGACGTTCACCCGCAAACCGAATCCTACTGGGGCCATACTAATCCTATAGGCATTCGTTCCTGTTACGACGAGGGTAAACGCTGCGCAGAAACGCTGTTTTTCGATTATTACCGACAGCACAAGCTACGCATAAAAGTCGCTCGAATTTTTAATACTTATGGCCCGCGGATGCACCCCAACGACGGCAGGGTCGTCTCGAATTTCATAATACAGGCACTCAAAAACGAACCTATAACCATTTACGGCGACGGCTCACAAACCCGCTCGTTTTGTTACGTTGACGACCTGATTGAGGCCTTTATTCGCCTGATGGATACCCCCGATGATTTCACAGGCCCAGTCAATCTCGGCAATCCAACTGAAAACACCATTCTCGAACTGGCGCAAGCCGTTATCGACCTCGTTGGCTCCCATTCCAAATTAGTGCGTAAGCCGTTACCTTCTGACGACCCCAGGCAGCGGTGCCCTGATATAACACTCGCAAAAAAGAACCTCGACTGGCAGCCGGCAGTTCCCTTGCGGGAAGGTTTGAAAAAAACTATCGATTACTTTGACCGCCTCCTGAGTAAAAAAGAATCGCGTCCGTCGCTGCCCATAAAATCGTATATACCGACTAAAAAGTCACCGGCAAAAAACCGAAAAAGATAATACTTCTGACTCCTTTTCCCTTTTTTTATTTTGTAGCTATCAGCAAAGGTCTGCAATTATTACTGGCAAGTACATCGTCTCTCGATGTGCCCAATATACTGACGTCACGGAATCCCGCCTCGGTCAAGGCCTTTTTTGCCTTTTTGGGATTGGTTGTCGAATTCCCCTCGAAGAATAAAACTTCAGTCGTTACCTGGGAAAGAAGCCCAAAGAGCTTCTCCGGATTTTTAACGTGTGCCTCTACCGCAAGGCAAAAAACCACATTATGCGGCCCGCCTAAATCTTGTACGCTTGTCAGGTCTATGTCCCCTTGAATGAACCTCACGTTATTTAGCCCGTTGTATGCAGCCATTTGCTGTGCGATAAGCACCTTGTCCGAATCATACTCAATCCCAAGGCACTGTGCCGGATTGTACTTTTGCAGCGCGAAGAGCGTTCCTCCCGCATTACTGCCAAAGTCTATTACTGATTTGCCGCGAATATTTTCTTCGGTTATCCCGAAATCCTTGAATCTTATCGATGAATCCCGCTGTGCTTCATCCGGCATAACGCGGAAATACGGCAGCTCAAAAGACGAATATATTCGCTCGGCCTTACAAGTATGTCGCGTTTGTCCCGTTGCGAAAGTCAGGCATGCCTCCCGAAGCTTATTCTTCAATTCCTTGCGGAACTCTTCAATCGCCTGCTCAGCCGGTATTCCCAGGGTGCATTGAACAGAAACCCCGTGCCGTTTCTCGCATGTATAGCACATCTTTCCTGTCTTGAAAGGGCTTTCCAAACCCTCTCCTGTTATGTCGTAAGACAGGACAAAAGGAGGACGTTTCCCTTCCGGATAGGGCTCGATACACTCGTAATCAATAAGAATAAGTTGTTGGTCAATCCAAAACAGGTTTTTGGACTGAAAGTCCCGATGTGCGTATCCCGCAAAAAAGATGTCAAAAAGAATTGATATGGCCTGCCTGGCAATTTCAATTCTGGTCGGCTGGTCTAATCCCGCAACAGCAATATCCAGTCGTTTTTCCTCAGGGTATAGCGGCGTTGTAAACCAAAGCGGCCCCTTATCTTTAATGGGCGGCTTCCATGACCTGGTTCCAAACAGCCGGTCTGCCTCCATCTCCCGCTCAAAACATGATTTGCCTATGTCCGTGTTTTCGAATGTTTTTTTAAAGTATTCCCCGTCCCACTCCTTAACTCTTGTGGCAATGGCGCGATTTCCCGCGTGAATAACGTTCGGCATCTGCTCAAGCATAGCCCGGCGCAATCGCTTAGGGTCACGCAGAGTCCTGCGTATTGTTTTCCATAATCCGCACATATTTGTTTATTTAACCCGTCCTCGTAAGGTTTCTTTTCTGTTTCCGCGTATTGCCGCAAAATACAGGTTCTTTCTAAAATACTTTCGACACGGAAGAAGGCGTATCCATGCCTTTCTACGCGGAAACAAACCTCCGTGTTGGCATTTTATTTCTGTATATCCTAACGTATTGTAATAGTCGTCAGCCCTCTTTTCTCTCAAGCCCACACTCTCAGGCATCTGCGTGGAACGGTATGCCGCCTGGCCCCCCATATTCCTGGTTCTTATCAAGTTTATCATATTCATCTTTGTCCCGATATCCCAGGATACGCCATTTTTCACTACCGATAATGGAGCGCGAGGGGACATCGCCAGACACAACAGTACCCATACCGATTATGGCGCCATCGCCTATTTTGGTGCCCGGCGCGATACATACATTCATACCTATCCACACGTTGCGACCAATGACAACTGGTTTCTTCACAAGCTGCTCATCATAGGGAATACGATCTCCTTCGTAACAATGATTGGCTGTGTAGAGGACAAAATTCCTGCTTATATGACAATTATCCCCGACAGTCAGCCCTCCATTTCCTTGTATCCAAGCGTTATCCCCAATGTGCACATTATTGCCTATCACTACATTTTTTGGTGAATGAATAACTATCCGGCCGTAAAAACCAACCCCCTTGCCACAAGAGGCAAGTTGTGACATTAATCTACGATTACTCCACGATTCTGCCCGTCGCTGAAACCACCGGACTATCCGCCATAGCCGGTAAATACAGTGATCTAAAAGAAATAATCTGAAAACATGTTTCTTCATACCCGATCCCCAATCACATAACCGCCGTGATTGGCCCGCAATCATAAAAGATATCTCTAAGCCAAACCTGTATATTTACGGCTCTGTGCAAAAGCTTACATTAAGTTAGACACATACAAATCGTTGCCATGATATTAACCTAAGTTCTGTATGGGGTCAATCCTTGCGCTTGATTATCATCGCGTTGCGTCTTAGTATTATGAACTGATGCCAAACGTAAAAAAAATATTTATGGTTTCGGACCTGCGGTTTGACGCGGTCCAGATGTTTAAAAATAACCCCATAAAATTAGCTAAGGGATTTATTCGTCTGGGGCACGATGTTCGCCAGTTCAGTTATTTTGAAACCGCTATGGGGCTAAGCCCTCTCAGGAACAGGGTCGTCGCCCGTCTGTTTGCCAAAAATAAAGCTGATTCGCTGCTGGCCAAAGCCATTGAAAATTACAGGCCGGATATAATATTCATAAGTTTCGTCAGAATGCTTGATGCGGAGACCATAGAACAAATGCGGCAGGCGGCACCGAAAGCGGTGTTGGTCGGATTTGACGGAGATGCCTGGCCGCAACTGCGCCCGGGAAGAATTGATGCCGCTAAAAAGCTTGATATCCTCCTTGCGACCAACGATGGCGAATACCTGCAAACATATCGCGATGCGGGCGTCTCCAAATGCGTCTTTATGCCCAACTCCTGCGACCCGGATATCGACCATCGCTATGACGTCGAAAACAAATGGAAAAAAGACATCCTGTGGACCGGCTACATCGAACATAACCCGGGCCGATACCCGGGTGAAGAGTTGCGTTATGAGATTGTCAACCGGATTAGCAAAATGCCGAACTGCGTCGTTCATGGCTGCTGCGGCAAACCAAAAATCGGAGGTATGGATTATTTATACGCAATCAGCGGGGCAAAAATCGGCCTCAGCATAAACGGCGACAACAACATCCGGCTGTATCATTCCAACCGTTTGACGCAATACCTTTCCTGCGGCAGTTTTGTTCTGGCAAAGAAAGTGCCGGATACGGATTTGCTTTTCAAAAACGGTTTACACCTGCGGTATTTTGACACAGCCGAAGAGTTCTTTGAGCTGGCAAAATGGTATCTCGAACACGAAACTGAAAGAAAAAAAATCGCCGATGCCGGGATGAAATGGACGCACGAACAGTTCAACGGAGTCAAAATCGCTGGTTATATCCTCGACCTGGTTGAAAAAGGCGCATATAAAGCGCCTTGGAATTCTGTCCTATGACGCAAAACATCCGGACAATTCCTGTTCTATGTAATATCTGCGGAAGTAATAATACCAAACCGTTTCGGATGGGGGTTGACCGCCTGCACGGATTCGAAGGGCAGTTTCAATATGTTCAGTGTAAAAATTGTGGCCTGGTTTATATGAACCCACAGATTGCGCCAGAGTGTATCTCGCGGTTTTATCCCGATGACTACGCTCCCCATCAGGCCGGCTCTGCGTCAACAAACAAAAATTATAAAAAACCGGATTTACCCAAAACGATTCTTGATACGCTGAATTCTCAATCGAGCATACTCGACATCGGCTGCGGCAACGG
Organism: uncultured Phycisphaerales bacterium; assembly: GCA_903857265.1. Taxonomy (GTDB): domain Bacteria; phylum Planctomycetota; class Phycisphaerae; order Sedimentisphaerales; family Anaerobacaceae; genus Fen-1362. Next base: position 49,951 of record CAIODZ010000047.1, on the reverse strand, counting down.
CGAGTTTCTCAACCGGGTGCGCCAATTCTGCAACTGTCGGGTCAGCGGGGTCGATACCTCTGAAAATGCCGTCCTCTGTGCAAAAAAACAGTATGGCCTTGATGTGTTCCACGGGGAAATTACGTCGGCTCCCTTTGAAGAAAAATCCTTTGACCTGATTACCGCCTGGTCCTGTATCGAACATATGAATAACCCGGCACAGGCCCTTAAAAAAATGTTTGCGCTTTGTAAACCAGGCGGTTACCTGTTTATCAAAACTCCCAATTACGACAGTTTCGCCGCAAAGTTGTTCAAAGACAAATGGTATCATCTGGACTGCCCCCGTCATTTATATATATTTTCCCCTTCCGCCATTACCACCTTGCTCGAAAAATGCGGTTTCGATGTGGTCAATGTGTGCCATGAACAATCATCCAAAGGGTGGCTTGGCTCGCTGCAATATGTTTTTTACGGCGATAATTGCCATCCGGCAACAAAAAATAAGCTTCGCCGCTCTTCTTTGGTCAAGATGTTTGTCTCGCCGTTGTCTCGTCTGTCGGCTTGGCTAAAAAAGGCCGATACGATGATTGTAACGGCCCGGAGAAATAAACAGTGAAACTTTTGATTCTGTCAAATAATACTAATCGAGCCAGTTTCAGGCAGCGAATAGCCGTTTACCTCGATATTCTCAGAGCCAGTGGCATCGATTGCCGTGTCGAGCAATTGCCGCAGTGGATAATCTCTCGTCGCCGGCTGTTTATGCAGGCAAACGATTTCGACGCTGTTTTTTTTCACAAAAAAATACTGAACCCCTTCGATGCTTATTATCTTAGGAAATACGCGAAGAAACTAATTTATGACTTCGACGACGCCATAATGTTCGATGACAAACACCCCGAAAGGCCCCACCACAAACGGCAAACTTCTTTCAGAAGAACCGCGACGCTTGCTGACCTTGTCATCGCCGGTAACTTTTATCTGGCCGAATACGCAAGAAGATTTAATCCGAATGTCGAAATCCTGCCCACCGGCCTTGATACAAAGGCCTACAATACTACCACAAAAAAGGCCGGCGACGGGAAAATACGTCTCGTCTGGATAGGCAGCCGCCCCACTTTGCCGCATTTAAAACAAATATCGCCCGCACTCGAAGAAATCGGCTCACGTTTCGATAATGTTGTCCTTAGAATCATCTCGGATGAATTTTTTGACCTGCAAAATATCCCCGTCGAAAAACGACCGTGGTCTTTGGAAACTGAAGTAACGGAGCTTGCTAAAAGCGATATAGGTCTTGCGCCGCTGACCGACAATAATTTTACGAGAGGTAAATGCGGCTTCAAAATCCTCCAGTATCAAGCCGCCGGCCTGCCCGTTGTCGCAAGTCCGGTTGGCGTCAACGCCGAGCTTGTCCGCGACGGCCTCAACGGCTTTCTGGCCGTAACTATTGATGACTGGATTGAAAAAATTTCCTCTCTTATCGCCAACGAACAGCACAGGATACAGATGGGTCTTGCCGCAAGACAATCCGTAGCCCATTTTGATTTGAATGCTTTGGCTCCCCGATTGGTTTCGCTGATTAAGCGTAAGATTGCATCTTAACGGCCTGATAATCTACTTGCCGATAACACAAATTCCCATTTTATCCGCCAGGGCAAGCGTCTGGGGCTTGTCGATGATTATCGTTTTGCCTGCTTCGACCACAAGGCATTTTGCGCCGTTTTTCGCCAGCGAGCTTATTGTATCAGGCCCAACACAGGGGACATCGAACCGCATATCCTTTTTTGCTTTGGGTGCCTTGAGAAGTGTCCAGCCGCCCGCCCGGCAAAGCCGACCCGCGCGTTCAATCATATCCGCCGTGCCTTCAATCCCCTCGACCGCTATAACTTCCCGTTCCTTGACGGCAATCGCCTGGCCTATGTCCATCTCCGCTATTTTTTTTACGATGGGCCAGCCAAATTCGATGTCGTCAGCAAGCGATGCGCTCGGCCCTCGTCCGGTCATCGGGCCGTTTGTCGCCAGGTGCTCTTTGCAGTATTTCGTCGAATCTTCCAGGATAATTCCTCCGCTTGCCAGCTCATCCGCCAGGGCCGACAGCAGCGTTTCGTTTTGCTTGTTTTTCCTGCGAAGCCGCCAGTACCATATTCGCACCGCGCGCCAGTCGGGCAGGTATCTCAGGATTCGCCAAGGCGTGAAAATCCGTCCCTTCGCAACACGCCCCACCATAACCGTGCCTGTTACGCCGTGTCTTTTTAATTTGCGAATCCAGTTGCCCGGCCGGGCCAGCGGCACCGTATAAAAAACATCCACCTCATCCGCCAGCGCCTGTTCCGTGCTTCCTTCAAGGCCGACGCAAATAACTTTCCCCCCTGCCTGCCTTACCCCGGCCGCTATCATAAAGGGGAGTCGGCCTTCACCCGCAATCAATCCGACGACTTTGACGCTATCCATATCATTCTCAGAACGAGAAAAAACCACAGTTAACCGGAATTCTTCGAATCCTCCGGGGACGGTTCATTTTCTCCGCCGGATAAAAGCTGCTTCATCTGCGCCTGAAGTTCACGGATGCTTTGTTTCATCTCAGGAAGATACTGAATCATACCGTAAGCGCGTTTGCCCTGGCTTGCGTCTATCGCCGGTGCTCCCAATATAACTTTGCCGTCAGAAACGTTATTGATTACGCCCGCTTGTGCCCCTATTGCGACACAGTTTCCGATAGTAATATGTCCGACGAGTCCCGCTTGTCCGCCGAGAATACAGTGATGCCCCAGTGTCGTTGAGCCGGCGATACCTACCTGTGCCACAAGCAGGCAGTGAGGCCCGACCTTTGTCCCGTGACCAATAGCAATCAAATCGCCAAGTTTACTTCCCTGCCCGATGATTGTGTCGTTGAGCGTTCCACGCTCAATCCCGCAGCAGGCGCCTATTTCCACGTCATCCTCTATAACAACGCTGCCAATTTGCGGTATTTTGTGATGAGCCCCGTTATGCGTGGCGAAACCAAAACCGTCTTCGCCGATTGTCGCGTTTGAATTGATAATCACCCGGCTGCCTATTTTACACCCCTCGTAAATTACGACGTTTGGATACAGGATGCAGTCGTTACCTACCTGAACATTTTCGCCTATGAACGTGCAGGGATAAATTACGCAGCCGTCGCCTATTTTTGCGCCGTCGGAGATTGTAACAAAATCGTGGATTTGGCAGCCGGCGCCGACTTTAGCGCTGTCGGAAATAATCGCGCGGGGGCTGATGCCGATTTTCTTGTGCTTGCGATGACCGTGCAGCAGCACCATAATCTGCATAAAAGCGTAATACGGGTCTTCGGCCACCAAAAGCGGCACCGCGCCCGCGGCGACAGTTTCCTTGCCGACAATCACAGCGCTGGCTTTTGTCGTGAGCAGCTGCTTTTCGTATTTGTCATTGCTGAGAAAACTTATATCGCCTTCGCCGGCCCTGCCTAATGTCGCGGCGGAACGAATCTTGATGTTCGCGTCGCCGAGGACGCGTCCGCCGACATACTGGGCCAGTTCGCCTAAGGTTTTGGTCGTCATAAGAACCGCCTTTTCGGAAAATCGTTTCCTGTTCGCGGCCTATTCTGCCAAGGCCGCCGGTATTATAGCAGATATGCCCTGCCGGTCAACCCGCGCATAACCTGACTCATCCCCAGTTTGGGAGTAGTATCTCATTTCTTAAGCCCCTAAACAAGTAATGTAAGCTGGGCAAGGCGGTATTTAGCATTGTTCTGCCAATGGCGAAAAAACTGCACTCATTCCGGCGATTATTCGAGTGCCACAGGCCAACAAGTTTGTGCCCGATTCAAAACCGGGGATGAGCCAGATTTCGAACAGGCGAAAATTTTTTCGATAAAAATTTCTTGTCGCGTCGAAGTCGTTATAGTATAGTTACTTGCAGTTACTCGGCTTATTTGCCGCGACAACGTTTAAAGAGGATTTGCAGAGGTAAACAATGGGACCCGAATGGTCAGAAAGCGGGTTAGGGTCAGGCGGTGGTTTTCCTGTGACAAGGGATTTAATTTGCCGCATGTTGTTCGTTGAAGCGAGGTAACATATGACAACAGTTACAAAAAAAGAACTTATCGATCGTATTGCAAAAGACACACAGGCGAAGCGCGTAACAGTCAAGCGAATCATTCAAACATTCCTCGACACGATGACCGCTGAGTTGATGAAGGGCAACCGCCTGGAGTTTCGCGATTTCGGGGTATTTGAAACGAGGACCCGTGCGTCTCGCGTCGCGCAGAACCCGAAGACGCTTCAGCGAGTGGATGTGCCGGCCAAAAGGACGGTGAAGTTCAAAATGGGCCGATTGATGAAGGACCGTATGAGTTCTGGTATCCGCGAGTCGGCGGGGACAAAATAAATATCGATACTCGCCGTTCGATACTCAATTGGCAGAAACCGAGCGGCGAATAATAAATATTGAAAAGCATATCTGCGTTATAGTTGTTGAAGTGGGGCGGTATATGTCAGAGGGAACGGTGAAATGGTTTAACTCAAGGAAGGGTTACGGCTTTATCGCGGCGGCGGACGGTAAAGACGTTTTCGTGCACTACTCAAGCATAAGCAGCGAGGGATACAAGACACTCGAAGAAGGCGACCCGGTTACCTTCGATATCGTGCAGGGAGAAAAGGGACCGAGGGCAGAGAACGTAGTTCCTCTTTCGGCCAAGATGCCGGCAAAAAAAGACGAGACGCAAGGAAAATCGAAAGCCGAATAAGAAACTGGATTCCCGCTTCCGCGGGAATGACAAAAAAGCGCCACTCCAGAAACAACCCCGGGCAGGTAAACCATCTGTAATACCGTTAGTTTTTTCTTGCAACCTCCCATAATATCTGCTATTTCAATAGTAAGGCGGTGAATGGAAAGGCAAAGAAAGAAGGCAATTTCCGGCTATGTTATCCGCAGGGCTTGAATCAGGTCTCGATTGTAATGTTCTTGTCCTGAACAAGAACTATATGGCCATCCGCATAATCGGCGCCAGACGCGCGTTTTCCCTGCTTTGTCGTCGGCTGGCGGAGGTTGTTTCATACGAAGAGGGTTCATACGCCAATTACGACTTTCAGAGCTGGTGCGATGTCAGCGAGCTAAAACGCAATTTCGAGCCGGATAATTATGACTGGGTATCAACGGTCAATATATATGTAGCTGTGCCGAGGATAATTCGCCTCTTGTTTTATGACCGCCTGCCCAGAAGCGAGGTAAAATTCAACCGCAGGAACATCTTCGCCCGCGACAAAAACCGCTGTCAGTATTGCGGCAAAAAACAACCCATCAGCGAACTTTCACTTGACCACGTCCTTCCGCGAAGTGCCGGCGGCAAGGCCACCTGGACTAATATCGTCTGCGCCTGCACCGGCTGCAACGTCAAAAAAGGCGGCAGAACGCCCCAGCAGGCGGGAATGGCCCTGATACAAAAACCAGTCAGGCCCAAACACAGCCCGCTTATTCACATTCACTTAGGCCATCAGCGTTACAGCAGTTGGAAACAGTTCTTGGACAACGCTTATTGGTCTGTCGAGTTAAAGTAGATTTTCAGCGGTTTGCGGCATGGGATTCCCCCCTACCTGAAAAAAAATATGTTTTTATTCTTGACTTTCTCTACACTTGTAGAGTACTATTGTGCAGATAAAAATAATTAAGGGGCAAACTATGGTAAAAAGTCAATCGGAGCTAACAGCCGGAGAATGGGCGATTATACAGGCCGTGTGGGACAACGAGCCGTGTGCCGCGCCGACAATCCAGGAAGAGCTTGAAAAGAAAACCGGCTGGAGTTACAGCACGGTAAAGACAATGATGGACCGGATGGTCGCCAAGGGACTGCTGCGGACACAAAGAATCCGCAATCTCATCCTGTACAACTCTGTTATCACGAAAAAAGAGGCGCAGAGGGGCGAGATTATGCGTGCAGTCAAAAGGGCATTCGGCGGAGCGATGACGCCGATGATGCAATTTCTGTTAGACAGTAAAAGTTTGACGGAAGAAGAGCTGAACCAGCTCGAAGCAATGATAAAAAGCAAGAAGGAAAAAGCAAAAAAGTAAGCCACGAGAGAGAAGACCGTTTGATGGGACAAAGCACTTATGAGCAACGTGCTTGAGCTAATAAATTCAGCGGGAAAAGGATTTGTGGAGTTTGCGTGGCCAATGCTGTGGCAGTCGGGCATGCTGGTGGTAATATTGCTGGCGGCGGATTATATACTGCGAAGAAAAGTTGGCGCGGTATTCCGCTATGGGCTGTGGATGCTGGTGATAGTGAAGCTGGTTTTGCCGACGTCGTTGTCAAGCCCTGTGAGTATCGGACAATTTATGATAGTGCCGGCGGGCTTAGTTAAACTCGCCTCCCATGGAAAGCCGCAGGCGGGCAACATTTCGGGCATCCGGCTTTCTTCTGACGCTACAGCCGAATCACAGTTAAATACACTTTCCGCAGAGCAGCTTGCTCTGCTGAAGCGGCCTGTTTCATCCCTTATCCAATCAAATGAATCTTCGGAAATACTAACCTGGCAAGGGGGAGTATTGCTGCTGTGGTTGATTGTTGTTGGCGCGATGCTTTTATTGCTGATGCAGCGGGTGATGTTTGTCCGGGGTTTAGTGCGGCAGTCAAAGGAAGCCGGCGGTGAAATAAGGGATACGCTTGAGGACTGTCGCAAAACAATGAGCATCGGCGGGTGTGTGGGGCTGAAGGAATCGCCAAACGCGACAAGTCCGGCGGTATGCGGGCTTTTCAGACCGGTTATACTTTTGCCCCGGTGGCTTACCGCAAATCTCGATGCCGGGCAGTTTAAAATTGTGTTAATGCACGAGCTGGCACATATAAGACGCAGTGATTTATGGGTAAACCTTGTTCAGACGCTGCTGCAAATTGTTTATTTCTACAACCCTTTTATATGGCTTGCCAACTGGATGATAAGGCGTGTTCGTGAGCAGGCGGTTGACGAGGCGGTGCAGGTAGCTCTTGGGGAAAAGTCGCCTCATTACCCGGAGACGCTTTTGAATATTGCGAGATTTGCTTTCGGGCAGCCGGTACTTAGTATGCGTTCGATAGGTGTTGTCGAATCGAGGAGCGCGCTTGCTGGACGCATTAAAAAGATGCTGAACGGACCCGCGCCTAAAAACGCAAAGCTGAATCTTCATGGGGCGCTTGTTGTTATTTTAATCGGGCTGCTGACGCTGCCGATGACCCGAAGTATAGCCGAAGAACCGATGCGCAGCACCGTAACATGTAAAGCAACGTCCAAATCGACGTATTTAATTGCGGACAGCAATCAGTATTCGCTCAAGGACATTTTCAAGAATGATTTTCGCGTCGGTGCGGCACTGAACTGCTATCAGCTTTCCGGTAAGGATGCGAATGACCTTTCGGTGGTGCCGTCGCAATTCAACTCGATTACACCGGAACATTTTTTGAAATGGTCATACGTTCATCCTGAGCCGGGGAAATATAATTTTGATATGGCAGACAGTTATGTGACACTGGGCGAGAAAAATAAAATGTTCATTGTAGGTCACGTTCTTATCGCCCCGTACCAGATTCCTGACTGGGTGTTTCAGGATGACACCGGCAAAACGGTCAGCCGAGAAGTCCTTCTCAAGCGTATGCGGGAGCATATATTGACGGTTGTTGGCCGGTACAAAGGCCGGATAAACGGCTGGGACGTAGTCAACGAGGCCGTTGGAAATGACGGCCAGATGCTCGAAACAAAATGGTGCAAAATCATCGGCAGGGATTACATCCAGAAGGCCTTCGAATATGCTCACGAAGCCGACCCCAACGCTGAGTTGTATTACAACGACTATAATGTGTGGTCCAAAAAAGATATAGACAGTATCGTTCGGCTGGTCGGCATACTTAAAGCGAAGGGCGTCCGCATCGACGGCATAGGGATGCAGGCACACTGGGGGCTTTACAGCCCGTCGCCGGACGCGATAGAGAGCAGCATCGTCGCCCTTTCTCAATCTGGGGTCAAGGTGATAATTTCAGAAATAGACGTTTCGGTATTGCCTTGTTACGACAGCAGCACGGACGGTGATATTAAAAATGACCCCGCGTTACAGAAAAAATTTAACCCATATCCCGATACGCTGCCCGCCGAGGTGCAGGAAAAACTTGCAAAGCGTTACGGGGAATTGTTCGCGGTTTTTCACAAGCATGCCGACAAAATCAGCCGGGTGACGTTCTGGGGGGTTCAGGATGGTCAATCGTGGCTAAACCGCTGGCCCATCGAGGGGCGAGCGGATTATCCTTTGCTTTTTGACCGCAATCTAAAATCCAAGCCGGCTTATTATGCGGTAATCAAGACGGCACAGAACAACCAGTAACTATTCCAATGACGCTTAAATTGCTCTGCGTTTTTTCAGCACCACTATCCTTCCATCATCGTAAAGCTCATCTGAGTTCTTCCTTAACTCCTGAAAAAATTGCAGAAACAGAATGCACTTTTCGGAAATGTACCGTTCGCGTCTGCCCGCAACGGGATTAAGGTATTGCTCTAAAGTTCGCACGGCAAACCCCCTGTACTCAAACAAAAAGTAGTCCGCATCAGGCACATACGCCCAAGGAGTTGCAATTCCAGAGCGCTCTGCGTCGTAAATAGTATTGCGCTTATAATCGAGGAGAAACGACGTGCTTATCCATGCCACAACCGCCTGTCCCGCGGGAACATATTTTTGTGCCGTAATGACCCGTGAATGCGTATTGCCGTGGATAACTTCCTGGCTATATCCAATGTATTTACTATCGGTTGCTAACCATGAAAAGGCAAGTATCGAGCCGCTATTATATCCCTGATGGATACGATCCATCAAAGACGATGAAAAACTGATAATAATTAGTATTCCGAGTAACAGTGGAATTGCAACAAAGGATAATTTGAACCAGGAAGCCCCGCCCCTAAAAGCCATAAGGTAAATAAGCGAAAGTATGATTGGCACGCCTGCTATCAGAACCGGAACCGCATAGCGAACAGAGGTTCCATAACCGCTGATGGCCGGGCCAAGAGACAAAAGCAACAGATAGACAAAAGCAACCGCGACTCCGCCTGCCATTAAACCAGCCAGGGCAACAGAGCGTTCCCTGCGTTTCCATAAGGCAGCCCCAATAACAGATACTAACGGGGCCATGCAGATGAAAGTGTAGTGTGCAAAGCTCGCCCCGTAAAAAAGATGCGACGTCGATAATAAGTTTGGGAATTCCTCAGTAGCAATAACAATATCTGCCCTATGAGGTGTTTGAGCAGGAGATGCGTGAATATAATACGGGAGATACATAAAAATCCACGGCAAGAGGAATAGTAAAGTCGTGCCAGCAGCCATCAGGCCCCATCGGGCCAAACGCCGAAAATCCACGCCAAATATTTTCAGCGCTATGACAAAAAAAAGCAGATGAAATAATGTAAACACCACAAAATTCGACTTTGATGCAATAAGCGCCGCGTAGATTAGCCCCGCTAAGACCGGAGACGGCAGCTTTTTTGTTTTCTCATCGTTTTCATATCCGCAAACATCGGAGGACAGCAGGATTGATGTCATCATAAAAGCGCCGGCTATATAGAGCGATGAGACGTTCACGTATTGCGGGTTAATAAAGAAAACCATGAGCAGACCTATCAGACACATTGGGAGAAACTCCGCACGCAGCGGAAATATGCTAACGGACAATAAAAGGCACAGCAATAATCCGAAAACCGCGTCTACGCCATTAATATATTGAACAGGGAAATGATTTAGTGCTATGGCGTGAAGGACCGCCTGGCCACCCAGCGTTTCGGACCCAAGGGCGTTCAACGGACTCCCAAACAGGGTTCCCGTCTGAAGCATCCGGACAGGATGGGCAAAATATTTTTCGAAATCGTCATGAAAATTAAAAGCTTCGGGGGGGAGCTGTGTTTTCACGGTGAAAAACATAATCAAGACGATAGGCATGCAAAGTATGGCCAGATGAAACCATTCGCTTGCATCTCGCGGCAACTGGGGTCTGAATTTGCGATACTTAACGGCAAGTACGATACCTATGAGGAGCAGGCCATCGAAAGTCCACCCATAAGCCAAGCGCAGGAGATTAAGGACGCCTCCCCAAAAAATGAGGACCCCTAACCCAAAAATTACGGTTACCGCCCAATTTCGAACAGGATATTTTACCAGCCGTTGACATAATATCCCCCATCCCCAAAGAGCGGTACACACTCCGATTGCAATGGCTGTAAAACCAATGAAAATCATAATAAGAAACAAAAAAGGGTTCGCCTTTCTTTTGGACGTTATTATACGTTACAATACTTATTTTTAAAGTTCTTTATATTGGTTCGGCGGGGCAGTCCGCCTCCCGTAAGGGATGCTGCGCATGCGGCGGATAAAGTCCCACCCTACAATGTTGCCTGCAAATAAGAATTGCGCCCGCTGTAGTTTTGAGAAGCCCTAATCACGTGATTTTTTAAACGGGCGGGGTTATAATGGTATCCTGTTTTTGCTTTTGCTGAACAAGTTTTAAGGCGTTATTTTTGTGCATAGACGCATAGCCATATTGGGTTCGACGGGGTCGATAGGAACAACGGCCCTGCGGGTTATCGACGGGCTGAATGGCCTGCCCAAAGATAAATCGCCGCGGTTTGAGGTTGTTGCGCTTAGCGGACACAGCAATATAAAGCTGTTGGCGGAACAGGTACGGCAATACAGACCAAAATACGTTGCGGTCAGCGACGCAGATTGCGTTGAAGAATTTCGCCGACAGGTCGAAGGTCTGGACGTAAAAATCCTCGCAGGCCCGGAAGGACTGACCAAAATCGCGGAGCTTGAGCAGGTTGATACGGTTCTTGCGGCTGTTGTGGGGGTAGCGGGTTTACAGGCGGTCTTAGCGGCGGTACGCAAAGGCAAAAGGGTCGCGATAGCGAATAAAGAGCCGTTAGTTATGGCGGGGCAGCTGATTACGACGGCGGCGAAAAAATACGGCGCGGAACTGCTGCCTGTCGATAGCGAACACTCGGCGATATTCCAGTCGCTTTCCGCAGGCAGGCACGATGAGGTAGCCAAGATAATCCTGACGACATCGGGCGGGCCCTTCAGAAAGGCGAACCCGGCGGGGATACCGGACGCGACTATTGAGCAGGTCCTAGCCCACCCGGTTTGGCGTATGGGGCCGAAGATTACGGTGGATTCGGCGACGATGATGAACAAGGCGCTGGAGATAATCGAAGCGCGATGGCTTTTTGACGTGCCGGCGGAAAAAATAGAAGTTCTGGTTCATCCTGAGTCGATAGTTCATTCGATGGTGGAGTATGTGGATGGGTCGGTGATAGCACAACTTGGCTACCCGGATATGTCTTTGCCGATTCAATATGCGCTGACGTATCCCGCGCGAGTGCCCGGTTCGGCAAAGAAGCTCGACCTTAGCCGGCTGAAAACACTGACGTTCGAGAAGCCAAACCCGGAGGTGTTTCCGGCGATTGAGATGGGTTTTGAGGCCGCGAAAAAGGGCGGGACGGCAGCAGCTGTATTTAACGCGGCTAATGAGGCGGCGGTCGAGCAATTTCTCGCGGGTAATATAAAATTTGGTAATATCGTGGAACTTGTCCGGCGATGCCTGGACAATTGTAACGCAAAAACTGACGCGTCGCTCGAAGAATTGTTAGAGGCGGATGCCTGGGCAAAGAAAGAGGTAACTGAATGTCTGAAAAACCAGAGGACAGGGAGCAAAAAACAGAGGACACAAAACACTCAACGCAAACAGCTTCACGGCTGATTCTGCTGGTTGCGGTGGTGATTGCGGTATGTGTTTTTATTATCCGCAATTTCGGTGTTTCAAGGAATATAATATTAGTGCTGCTCGGTTTCGGGGCAGTCATTTTAATTCATGAGCTTGGGCATTTTGTCGTCGCAAAACTGTGCGGGATAAAGGTCGAGGCGTTTTCGATAGGTATGCCGCCTATTTTGTTCGGGATAAAGAAGGCGAACCGCGGCTGGCGGATACGCATTTTGCCTGAGCTGCTCAAAGGAGAAGGCGAGAATACCGAGAACGGGCTTTTGGGATTCACTATCGGGAAAAAGATTCTGCCCGGCGAGACGGAATACCGGATAGGCCTGATTCCTTTTGGGGGCTTTGTCAAGATGTTAGGGCAGGAAGACGCCGGGCCGGTAAAGACAAGCGACGACCCCCGGTCTTATGCCAATAAGCCGGTGCTGGCACGGGTGGCGGTATTGGCGGCAGGCGTAACATTCAACGCGATAAGCGCGGTTGTGGGATTTATGGTAGTGTTCATGATAGGAATAAACCTGGCGAGCCCGGTAGTGGGCGGAGTAGCGCCCGGATCGCCTGCGGAGAGAGCAGGGATAAAACCGGGAGATGAGATAGTCGAGGTCGCGGGCAACAGCAGCCGGCTGGATTTCAGCGACGTTATGATGGCGGCAGTGTTATCGGGAAAAAACGAAATAGTGCCGATGAAAATCCGCCACGAGGACGGAACGACAGATGAGGTGAATATCGCGGCGAAACAGCAGGAAGGCGGACGATACCGGGAATTTGGTATTGAAAGGGCGTTAACATTAACGGTCGCGAAGGTTACCCCTGAAGACGCCAATTTTCTCAAGGAAACTACCGGCCTTATGCCCGGCGACAAGATAAAAGCGGCTGCAGGCGTCGATATGAACAGCTATTGGGGGTATGAGCGGATAGTTGAAGGGACATTCGAACCGAACCTTCCTTTGCTGGCGGAACGCAGGGACGTGTCCGGGCAAACGCAATTAGTTGAGGGACATATCGCTTTGGTATTTCCCGCGATGCTGCAACAGGGCGAAAAAAACAACACACAGGACAAATCGGACATGAACCTTGCAAATATCTGCGGTGTGGTGCCGCGGTGGCAAATAGCGGGACTGACAGACAAGAGGGACTCTGCCAAGGGAAAGGTTGTTACTACGCTGCGGCGGTTGTTCCACAGGGAATCCGACAAACCGTTTCTTGAAAGCGGCGACATAATCCTGGCAGCTGGGGAGACAGAAGACCCGACTTACAAAGAGTTTCGCGAGGTTGTCAGAGAATACAAGAACCGGCAGCTGCCCATAAAGTTGCTGCGCACCGATGCCAATGGAACTGAAGGAATACTTGCGATTACCGTGAAGCCGAAATGGTCTGCTGAGGCCAACGACGTATTGATTGGGATTACTCTTTTGCCCGTGCTGGATGTGGAGCACGCAGTGGCAGCCAAGACAATCGCAACGGAACTGTATCCGAATCCGGTGGCGATACCGAGAGGGGCGACCATAGCGGCGGTGGATGGTGTTGAGGTAAAGAATTTTTATGATATCGCGAAACAGTTGAAGAAAAACGCAGGACAGCGCATCACGATTGACTGGCGGATTGATGAGCAGAACGCGGGCAATACAGCCATTGAAACGGGTTTGGAGGGGCAAATTGTTACGGCCACGGCGATACCCAACCAGGTAGTGCCGTTCAGGCAGTTAGAACAACTGTATAAGGCGGACGGACCCGTCGAAGCAATGCGAATGGGATACAAGAGGACAAAGATTTTTATCATTCAGTCGTATGTTACTTTGCATCGACTGGTTGGAGGGCTTCTAAGTCCGAAGGAGCTGATGGGGCCGGTGGGCATTTTGACATTCAGCTATAAGATTGTTTCCGACCAGCCGTTCGTTTATTACATTTATTTCCTGGGGCTTATAAGCGCGTCACTGGCGGTCCTTAATTTTCTGCCAATGCCTCCGCTGGATGGCGGACTGACGCTGCTTTTATTGATTGAGAAAATCAAAGGTTCGGCAATAAGCATCCGGACACAGGAAATTATCGCATACGTGGGCTGGGGAATGGTCGGCACACTGTTTCTGTATGTGACGTTCAACGATATAGGGCGACTTATTTTTGGGTTCTTTAGCTGACGATAACAATAAAGGACTCATTTATAAATCAGAAAGGATTCTGGAAGTGACAATGACGATTGATAAACCCGCAGCGACGGGAAAACTTTCATCGGAGGCATATCACAACAACCTGCAGGCGGCATTGATGCAGTTTGACCCCGAAGTTCACAAGCTGATAACAAAAGAATACGAGCGATTGCAGGGGACGATACAGCTTTTGGCGGCGGAGAACCAGTGCTCGCGGGCCGCGCTTGCCGCGCTTGGGTCAATCCTGCAAAACAAGACCAGCGAAGGATTCCCGGAGGCCCGGCTTCACGGCGGCAGCGGCGTAATGGACGAGGTTGAAAAACTGGCGATTGAACGCGCTAAGAAGGCGTTCGGCGCAAGATACGCTAATGTCCAGCCGCATTCAGGGACAACGGCTAACCAAATTGTCATAACCGCACTGCTTAAGCCAGGCGATAAAATACTGAGTATGGCGACGAGCCACGGCGGGCATTACTCGCACGGCTTTATAGATTCGGTTACAGCGAGATTTTTCAATATCGAAAGCTATCACGTTGACAGGGATACGTTTCTTATCGACTACGATGAAATACGCAAGCAGGCAAAACGATTCGGCCCCAAGCTGATTATATGCGGAGCAAGCGCATATCCCAGAACAATCGACTTCGCCAGGTTCAGGCAAATCGCCGACGAGGCAGGGGCGTTATTGCTCGCGGATATTTCGCATTTGTCTGCGCTGGTGATGGGGGGCGTTCATGCATCGCCAATCGATTACGCTCACCTGACAACCACGAGCACCTATAAGCCCGGCGGGCCGAGGGGCGGGCTGATTTTGTCGGGTAAGGATTACGACCACAAGATTAAAACGGCGAGCGGAGAAATCCCGTTGTGGCAGTTGATAGAAAAGACGACGTTCCCCGGCGTTCAGGGAACGCCATATTTCAGTAATATCGCGGCCAAAGCAGTATTCTTCAAAGAGGCCCTGTCGGAAGAGTATAAGACGAGGCAGGTCAGGGTCGTTGAAAATTCAAAACGGCTGGCAAGCATATTACTGCGGAAAGGATACAACGTTCTTACCGGCGGGACTGACAATCATTTGATGCTTGTCAACGTTGCCGGCAAATCGCAGAACCTGACAGGTCTTGCCGCTCAACAATGCCTCGAACAATGCGGAATCGTCGTCGATAAGATGCTTTTGCCTTATGATAACAATCCGAACGGCGTGAGCGGGATACGCTTAGGCACACCTATTATTACGAAAAACGGTATGGGTGCGACTGAAATCGACGAGATAGCCGGGTTTGTCGATGCGGTGCTAAGTAATCTTAAGTCGTCAGGCCGGGCAATCGACCAATCAATTGCGGACCACGTCAGGAAACAGGCGAGAGAGCTTGCCGCAGAATTTCCTATCCGCTGACACAGTTCCGTGTTTGTAACGGCTCTGGCATATTTGGCCCTTGTTGTTATAATAAAAGCGTATTTCAGGGCAAAGCTCGGTTTGCCGTTTAATTCCGGCAAATCAGGATGAAGCAACGAACAAAAGGAAAATTACAGTCGGATTTGACGCTGACTACCTAC
Source organism: uncultured Phycisphaerales bacterium (assembly GCA_903857265.1). Lineage (GTDB taxonomy): Bacteria > Planctomycetota > Phycisphaerae > Sedimentisphaerales > Anaerobacaceae > Fen-1362. Next base: position 34,504 of record CAIODZ010000047.1, on the reverse strand, counting down.
CGTTTATGCTTAAGAAAGGTTTATCGTCGCAGTTACGCATCAATATGGTTTCAGGGTTTGTAATGACGGTAGTAAATACGGCTGTAATACTGGTCGCGTATCCAAATATACCTGCACTTTCTCGGCTACGAAAAATACGGCGTCTGGCTTGTGATGGCCACTGTTCAATTAGGCGACCTTGGCATTGGTCAGGCGATAATGAAACTTGTTGCCGAGGAGAAGGGCTGCAATAACATCAAATGGATTCAGTATTATATTGCAACAGCAATGGCAATGCTGTAAGATTTAATACCAAGGATGCAGAGGAAGTACTCTGCGCCTTTGGTATTTTTTTATTAGCCGGTACTTAATTAACTGTGTCGTTTTCATAGTATGAAAGACATGCCTGAATTAAAGCTACATACAAACAAGGCATGGCGTTTGGAGTAATTTCTTATCTATGCCAAGTTTCAGAAAATACTTTACCAATACTTCATGGCTGCTGGCGGGAAATATTTTTAGCGGCGTTGTTGTGTTTGTGGTTGGCGTGTATGTGGTGCGTTATCTGGGGCCTGACAAGTTTGGTCTGCTAAGTTACGCAACGAGTTTTGCGGGATTGTTCCTGCCTATTACCATATTGGGAATGGATGAAATTGTCATACGGGAGTTGGTAAGGGATGAAAGCAGAAGGGACGAGCTTCTGGGGACGGCGTTTTTTCTGAAATTGGCGGGGGCCTTTTTTGCGTTAGCCGTTTTATATGCCATCGTACATCTTACCTCAACCGACAGCTTTACCAGTTTGTTGATTTTTATAATTGCCTTATCTGCCGTGTTTCAATCCTTTAATGTTATAGACTTTTATCTCCAATCCAAAGTCCTTTCAAAATATGTTGTCTATGCGAACGCCGCGTCATTGATGGTATCGTCGTTTGTAAAGCTGTTTTTAGTATGGATCCAGGCGCCATTATTGTATTTTGCAGTTGTTTCTCTGATGGAGAGTATGATCTTAGCGACAGGGTTGTTAATTGTTTATGGCAGACAAAGACTGAATATGTTTGAGTGGAAATTCAGGATTAAGTCAGCGGTCGCCTTGTTACGGGATTCTTGGCCGCTGATGCTGGCGGGTCTTGCCATTTCAATATATCTGAGAATTGACCAGGTGATGATTAAGCAAATGCTTGATGCGGAGGCCGTAGGCCAATACGCGGCGGCCGTGAAATTGTCGGAAGCGTGTTATTTCATACCGGTAATTGTATGTGGTTCGCTGTTTCCCGCCATCATTAACGCTAAAAAGCAAAGCGAAGAGTTATACAATGCGAGATTGCAAAAGCTTTATAGTCTAATGCTGTGGATTGCCATTCCAATAACGGCTGTTATGACTCTTTTCGCGAGCAACATAATTCGTTTCTTATATGGGATGGAATTTTCCAAAGCAGGTCCCGTGCTGGCGATTTATAGTTGGGCCAGCATATTTGTTTTCTTGGGAGTTGCAAGTAGTAAATGGTACTTGGTGGAAAACCTGCAGTTTTTTTCTTTTATCAACAGCGTTATAGGGGCCGTTGTGAACATAGTACTAAATCTTATTTTGATAAAAAAGTACGGAATTGTAGGGGCAGCATGGGCGACAGTAATTTCATATGGATGTGCAGCATATCTTTTGAATTTCGCCTATCCAAAAACAAGAAGCAACTTTTATAGACTAAGCCGGACTTTTAACATTTTAAGAGTTGTACGGGTGCTGAAGCGTGGCATATATGAGTAAAAATATAAAGGATATCATAAAGGCCATTATACCTCTAAAGTATCATCATGCCCTGACGAGAATAAAAGATTGGTTAGGCGTCTCCTATTTTACGAAATCATATGCCCAGGAAGGGGAAGATATGATCTTGAAAAGAATTTTTGAGACGCAGGAAAAAGGATTCTATGTAGATGTTGGCGCCCATCACCCGAAAAGATTTTCAAACACTTACCATTTCTACAAAAGTGGATGGAGGGGAATTAACATTGATGCCATGCCAGGGAGTATGAGTATATTTAATAAAATAAGACCAAGAGATATAAATCTTGAAGCAGCAATTTCTTCAAAAAAATCGGGTAAACTTACTTACTATGCATTTAGCGAATCTGCTCTTAACAGCTTTTCTAAAGAGTTATCACTGCAGCGAGATGGTGAGAGAGGCAACAAGATTATTTTTACCAAGGAGTTGGAAACTGTATCATTGAAGGATATTCTAAATCGGTATATTCCCCAAAATACTCAAGTGGATTTTTTGTCTGTCGATGTGGAGGGTTTGGAGATGGAGGTTTTGCGGTCGAACGATTGGAGCAAATACAAGCCGAGAATAGTGCTTGTTGAACAGCTTATGACTTCTGTCGAAGAGGTGGAAAGGAGCGAAATAAGACAATTTATGAGGGACCAAGGATATTTGCTGTATGCAAAAACAGCTAATAGCGTTTTTTATTTGCTACGTTAACACAAATATTTAGTTAGGAATAAGATGATGAAAAAGATTTTAGTCACGGGCGGAGCAGGCTTTCTTGGGTCCCATCTTTGTGAAAAGCTTTTGCAAGAAGGACATGAAGTGCTTTGCGTTGACAATTACTTCACTGGAACAAGAAGCAATATTGCCCATCTTATTTCGAATCCTAATTTTGAAGCCATGCGCCACGATGTAACTTTTCCGCTTTATGTGGAAGTAGCCGAAATATACAACCTGGCTTGTCCCGCTTCTCCGATTCATTATCAGTTTGACCCTTTGCAGACGACCAAAACCAGCGTTCACGGTGCTATCAATATGCTGGGGCTGGCTAAAAGGCTGAAAGCCAAAATATTTCAAGCATCAACAAGCGAGATATATGGAGACCCACAAGTACATCCACAATCGGAAAGTTACTGGGGACATGCTAATCCTATCGGTACACGTTCGTGTTATGATGAAGGAAAACGTTGTGCAGAAACCCTGTTCTTTGACTATTATCGACAACACAAACTGAGAATAAAGGTGGCTCGTATTTTCAATACCTATGGCCCCCGAATGCATCCTAATGACGGCCGGGTGGTATCCAACTTTATAATCCAGTCGCTTATGAATAGACCTATAACCATTTATGGAGACGGCAGGCAAACACGCTCCTTTTGTTATGTTGACGATCTAATAACAGCATTCGTTAGCTTTATGGATTCGCAAGATGACTTCGTTGGTCCAGTAAACCTCGGTAATCCTAATGAGGTTACGATTCTTGAGCTGGCAAAGAACATCATTGACCTGACAGGTTCAAGCTCAAAATTAGAGTATAAGCATTTGCCTTCCGATGACCCCAAGCAGCGCTGCCCAGATATTACGCTGGCGCAGAAGAAACTGGGCTGGCAACCAAAAATAGCGTTGGAAGAGGGTCTCAAGAAAACAATCGATTACTTCGAGCTACTTTTGAGTAAAGGAGAACTATCCGCGTGAACAACAAAGTGCTCGTTGCTCCAGAGCCGCTAAAGAGTCCTGTTTTGTTCTTGGTTTTCAACCGTCCAGATACAACAAGACGGGTATTGGAAGCCATCCGACAAGCTCAACCTTCGCAACTTTTTATAGCAGCGGATGGCCCACGAGAAGGCAAGTCTGGCGAGGCGGAAAAGTGTGCAGATGTGCGCAGAATTGTTAATGAGGGGATTGACTGGGATTGTGAAGTTAAAACGCTTTTCAGAGACAAAAATCTGGGATGTAAAGTTGCAGTAAGCCGAGCGATTGATTGGTTTTTTGAACATGTAGAGGAAGGGATAATACTTGAAGATGATTGTTTGCCCCATCCGACATTTTTTAGATTTTGCGAGGAATTGCTGAATAAGTACCGAGATGATGAGCGTATTGGACAAATAAGTGGAGATAATTTTCAATTCGGCAAAAAGCGTACGGAGTACAGCTATTATTTTTCTCGCTATACCCTTATATGGGGATGGGCAACCTGGCGTCGCGCCTGGAAGAATTATGATGTTGATATGAAGTCGTGGCCGGAGATACATGATAATGGATGGTTGCAGGATTGGCTTGGAAATAAAAAGTTGGTTCACTACTGGATGCGGATATTTGAGATGACCTACCAGGGAGAAATAAATACTTGGGACTATCAGTGGACTTTTACTTGTTGGATACGAAATTGTTTAACTATTCTTCCTAATGTTAATCTTATTTCCAATATTGGTTTCAGTGCAGGTGGCACACACACTTCTTGTAAAAACGATAAGTCGGCCAATATTCCTGTTGAGGCGATGGAGTTTCCGTTGAGACATCCGCCATTTATGAGCAGGGATAGCAGTAGCGATAAACTTACAGAGAAAAGGTATTTGGTTAGTTTTGTAGATAAAGTGAAAGACAAGATAAGAGAAATAATAAATTGAAATTAAAACAAGGTATCCTTAAGATCGCTGATATTATGTTGGTTTTAGATTCAGCCCGACATTTGTTTGTTTACGGCACCAAATAAATCGTGAGCAGCAAGCTTTAGGATGTCACGTGTCATTAGAAGGGAATATTGGTGGAAACTAACAATAAACCTGCAAATGAGTATTTTGGATATCGGAATATACGCCCGGAAGATTACAGCAACTTCCGGATGCCGCGGTATTTGCTTGAGGCGCTGGCTGGAGACAAGAACGCAAGAATATTAGACATTGGGTGCGGTTTCGGGCAAATGCTCAAGTGCTTGCGAAACGAAGGGTATCCAAATATTTATGGTGCTGACATTTCCAAAGAAGCTGTAGAATATTGTAAATCTACAGGGTTGAACGTTGAAGAGATATCTAATTTAGAAGAATACTCGAACAAACATTCAAAGGCATTCGATTTTGTTATAATGAGTCATGTTTTAGAACATATAGAAAAACATAAAATCATCGAAACTTTGTCGATTGTCAAAAAAATATTGCTTTCAGAGAACGGTAAACTGCTGGTTATGGTTCCAAACGCACAATCCAATACCGGCTGCTACTGGGCTTATGAAGATTTTACTCATACAACTCTTTTTACAACTGGGAGTTTGTTTTATGTTTTGAAAGCCGCCGGCTTTAATCAAATTGAATTTTTAGACCCCCAATGTGTAAATGACCTTTCTTTTATGAAAAGAGTAATCGTAAAGGTATTGCTCAAGATTTACATAATGAATAAGGATTTCTGGAACAAAGTAACCAGCAGTTCATATCACAAACCAAGCCCGAGGATTTACGGTTTCGAGATAAGAGCACTGGCGATGTAATATGTTCAACATACTGGCAAAATTAGGCACTGTCATCAACTTCGCGGCGTTATCAGTCACTGATTTTTTTGCCATTTCAAAGCCGGCTAAAATCCAGGAGAATACACTGCTATTGGTCCGGCTGGATTCGATAGGCGATTATATCCTGTTCAGAAATTCCCTCGAGACATTAAGGAAATCCGAAAAGTACAGGAATTACAGAATTACCCTTTGCGGCAATATCGCTTGGAAAGATTTCGCTGAGACATTCGATAATAACTTCGTCGATGAATTCATCTGGATAAACACAAAGAAGCTCAATAGAAATCTTTTCTACAGATATAAAACCCTCAGGGCCATTTCCCGAAGGGGTTTCGAGACGGCTATTCAGCCGACGTATTCTCGCGAGTATTACACCGGGGACGCTGTTATAAGAGCGAGCCAGGCAAAAGAAAAAACAGGAAGCCAGGGAGACAACGGGTATATGAGGCCCTGGCAAAAGCGTTTAAGCGACTGCTGGTACACCCATCTTGTTGCCGCATCTCCCGAACCAATGATGGAGCTGTGTCGCAATGCCGAATTTATGCGAGGCCTCGGATTCAGTTCGTTTCACGCCGGCGCACCATTCATTGATATACCCCAAGGCAAATCGTCTCTTGTGGAAGACGAAAAATATTATGTGCTGATAGTCGGCTCTCTTATTGAACGCAAGAGATGGCCGATTGAACGTTTTGCGCGACTGGCAGAAAAAATACATGATGTCGCCGGCTGGACGGGCTTAATTTGCGGTGGGAAAAACGATGAGGAGTTAGGAGAGAAGCTTAAAAATTTATGTTCCGCACCACTGCGTAATATGGCAGGGAAAACGTCTTTGTCTGATTTAGCTAAAATTTTAAACAATGCCCGGCTGGTGGTCGCCAACGATACGGGCCCGGCACACATCGCGGCGGCCACGGGGACGCCGGTGGTATGTATCCTCGGGGGCGGACATTACGGACGTTTCATGCCTTATCAGGCAGAAGTTGAGTCATCGCGTCGATTGCCTGTCGCGGTAATACATAAAATGCCCTGTTTCGGCTGTCAGTTGAACTGTATTTATAAAACCGCACGTAATATGCCGTTTCCCTGCATAGATAAAATTACAGTTGAAGATGTCTGGAACCAGGTGAATATCATAATCGAACAGACGAAGAAGGAGAAGAAATGACTGGATTACCGGAGAAACTTCGGAAATGTATATGGTTCATAATACATTCATGCGCCAACCTGCTTCATACCTGCCCTTACCACAAGGTCATTCATTTTTCGGCACACGGTATCCGAATGAACGGCTTGAGCCACAGCGCTAACAAACAAATGTCAAAGGGTATTTACGAGGCGGAAGAAATTGAGGTAATCAAAAAGGCATTATCGGGAGCAGAGGTCTTTGTTGACGCTGGGGCAAACATCGGCTTTTACTCCTGCATCGCCTGTTCTCTCGGCAAATACGTTGTAGCGATTGAACCACAACCGAAAAACCTGCGATGTTTGTATGCGAACTTGAAAGATAATAACTGGCAAAATTGCGCAGAGGTTTGGCCTATCGGTTTGTATAGTAGGGCAGGCCTATTGGAATTGTATAATTCGCCGTGGGTGGCCGCGCCGTGGGCGGTGGCATCTCTGGTCCGTGGCTGGTATGGTCAGACGAAATGTAAAAGGATAATTCCTGTCCATACTCTGGACGCGATATTGGGTAATAGATTTAGGGGCAAAAAATTAGTAATTAAGATTGACGTGGAGGGCGCGGAATACGATGTTCTTTTGGGGGCTGTGAACACATTGAGAATGTCGCCACGTCCAACCTGGATGGTCGAAATAAGCAACGAATTTCATCCTGGCAACGTGAACCCCAACTACCAAGCTACATTTGATTTATTCAAGCAGCATGGTTATTCCGTACGTTGTATAGGAAGTAGCAAATTAGATTACCTGTTCACTGTTGAACAGGCCGATAAAGAACGTAAATGAATACGAACCAAAACGACGTGTCTTGTTTAAACACGCAATATGCGACCACCCGGATGGTAACAACCGAGCAGCCTGAAATTAAAAATGACTCATCGTCAAAATTTCAGACGGAGTTGTTTTTACTGGCGCAACTCGGGCGGCAAGGCGAAGGCGGCCTGAGAACAAAAGGATACTTTAAAAGAAGTTTCCAGGACAACCCCCTGGTCAGCGTAATTACCGTTGTGTTTAACGGTCATGAATCTATTGAGCAGACGCTGCGAAGCGTTCTGGAACAGAGCTATGATAACGTGGAGTACATCGTTATTGACGGCGGCTCAACCGACGGCACGACAGAGATAATAAAGAAATACGAACAAGCAATAGATTATTGGGTGAGCGAGCCGGACAGCGGTATTTCCGAGGCCTGGAACAAAGGGATAAAGGCAAGCACAGGGGACATCATCGGTATTATCAACGGCGGCGACTGGTATGAGTTAAATGCGGCAAAGAACGTCGCGGGACTGTTTTTGCAAAACAAGACCGCGGGCGTTATTCACGGAATTCGAAGGCAATGGAACGAATCGGGCACGCTCGTGTTAGGCATTTCAAAACCAGCAACGCGGGTCGAGAAGGTTACAACTCTCCGCCTGCCTGTAAATCATCCTACGTGTTTTGTGCGCAGACAAGCATACCAAACATACGGATTATTTAATACGAGTTACAGGGTAGCAATGGATTACGATTTTGTTTCGCGACTGTGCAAACAAAAAGTTTGCTTCCTTTATTTAGATGCCGTGATAGCCAACATGAGAACGGGAGGCGCAAGCTGCGGCCTGATTGGAATCAGGGAAGGCAGGGAGATTTTCATTAGAGACGGAGGCAAAATTGGTGTGGCATATTTCTACTACTACACAGAAGTATTGAAAAACTTCTGTATACGAATTGCAGATATGCTGAAGATTAAGATGATTCTCAGAAACTGCTACTGGAAAATTACCGGAAGATAGAAAAGCCAGGATTACTCTGCAGGCGGCTTCTCAGACCATCCACTTTTTGAACCACAGGTTGAACATCATAATGCTCCAGAAGATACGATAGTAATCGCCCTGTCCCTGCTGGTGTCTGTTCCAGTATATTTTCAGTGTATCTTTGTCATAGTAGTCGAGCAGGTCAAAATCGAAAATATGCTTATACGCGAAATCTTTCAGCTCATTTCTGAAATAGTGTATCAGCGGGACGCCAAAGCCCTGTTTTTTGCGATGCAGTATTTCGTAAGGCAGAACATCACTGAAGGCCTTTTTAAGGATATATTTCTTGGTGCCCATTTTAATTTTTAACCTGGGCGGAATTCGTGCCGCAAACTCCGCCAGCGTATGGTCAAGAAAAGGCACGCGGGCCTCCAGGGTAACCGCCATCGACGCGCGGTCTTCCTTCACAAGCAGGTCGTCGGGCAGATACTCGTTCAAATCGTAGTTCATCGCGTTGTTAATGTCATCCGTATAGACAAAATGCTTTTCAAGATACCTGAAGGCCGCCAGTTTGGAAGATGGCTCGTCTTTTGTCCTGAACATATAGCTAAACAATCGCAGATACAAAGTGGTGCGGTCTTCTTTTTCGCCGAGAAAGCCGCGAAGCTTGTTGAATTTTTCCTTTCTGAAAAGAAGATTTGCCGGTACCGTCGAATAATCCAGAAGACGTTTTATCGGCACAGGCAAGTTGTTGAGGGTCCTTAACAGAACGTAATCATTATAATGCCCGTACCCACCGAAAAGCTCGTCTCCGCCTGTGCCGGACAGCGAAACCGTAACGTGTTGTCTTGCGACCCTCGACACAAGACAGGTCGGAATCATCGAAGGGTCGCCGAACGGGTCGTCATAATAATATGGCAATTCGGTTATCAGTTCCCTGACGTTGTCAGCGTTGAAATTTATCTCGAAATGGCGTGTCCCAAACTTATCGGATACTATCTTCGCATATTTGGACTCGTTAAAATCATCACGGTCGAACCTTATCGAAAAGGTATTAAGGTTCTTGACGTATTTGCTCATAATGGCGACAAGGATAGAGCTGTCCAAACCACCAGACAAAAACGCGCCGAGCGGCACATCCGATATCAACTGCATTTTGACTGCCCTGTCGAGCCGCTCAACGATTTGTTTTTCTATCTCTGTTTCATCGCAGTCGAGCTGGTTAGCAAACGAAAGCGTCCAGTAACGGCGGTTCTCTTTTATTTTTCTCGCGGAGAGGTCGTAAACCAGCATAGAGCCGGCCGGCAGCTTTTTGACGCCTTCGAGAATTGACCGGTCGAAAGGCGTATTACCAAAAAGCATATAATAATCCATAGCGTGCTGATTTATCTTTTTTTCGATATCGCTTTTGAGAAAGACCTTCAGCTCGGAGCCAAAGACGAATTTTCTTCCATCGCAATAGTAAAACAGGGGCTTGATGCCAAAGCGGTCCCTGGCCAGAAAGAACAGGTTTTGTTTTTTGTCGAAGATACAGAATGCGAACTGGCCATTGAGGCGTTCGAGCATATCGGTGCCCCACTGTTCATAGCCGTGAACGAGCACCTCGGTATCGGTATGAGATATGAAAACGTGGCCCTGCTTTTCGAGCGATTCCTTGATTTCGGGAAAGTTGAATATCTCGCCGTTGAAGGTTACGCAAACGGAGCCATCCTCGTTATACATTGGCTGGCGACCCTTTTCGGAGAGGTCGATAATTTTAAGCCGTTTGTGCCCGATAGATATGCCGTCTCTGACGTGGAAACCTTCCTGCTCCGGGCCGCGATGATTAAGCAACTCGGCAAGCGACCTGACTTTTTTTTCGTCTTCCCAGTTGAAGCCGAGAATTCCGCACATTATGCTACTCTCTCAAAAACAAATTCATTGCAACCCGTAAAGCCCCGGGTTTTTACGAATTTTTTCAGCTTAAACCCTCGCTGCTCAAAAAAAGCCGTTACCTCATCGACCGACGCGTATTCGTAGGGGTAGCCGCCCACCCAGTCCACGATGTCGTAGTAGTAGCTCATACCTCGTTCTTTACTGAAAGGATTTCGCCTTGATGTGAGCATTACAGCAGGCACTTTGACAATCAGGACCAGCCAGATGAGGAGTTTTTTGATAATCGCGGGGCTTTTGACGTAGGTGAACTTTATCATTTTCCAGATGGGCGAGGTGAAATGCTTATTGTAGATTGCTATCGCGAGAGTGCCTTTGGGGGCGACAAGCCGAGCGGTCGCCCCGAAGGCCTTGTGCATATTCCCGGTATGGTGAAGAACTCCCCAGCTATATACGACGTCAGCAGGTTCGAGATTCATGTTTTCGTTAAGAATCGAGTTGACGGAGAAATTAATTGAATCCGCCCTGATAACCGGTTCCCACTGGCGGACGCGTTCGAGCACGTCTTTGGCGGTAGCAACGCATTGCGGGTCGTAATCGAAACCGACAACTTTTTTGGCGCCCAGCGCGCATGCTGCGATTGAGAAAAGTCCGCTGCCGCAGCCAATATCAAGGACGGTTTTTCCGGTCAGGTCGCCGACCAGCTCCCTGACCGACTTTTTGGCGTCGAGATAGGCCTCATTGGTCAGTTGTTTAGAAAAATTTCGCCAGTTTTCTCCGAAGGCGAATCTTTCCATTTTTTTCTCCTATGGCGGGCCTGGATATTGGGCGGCTTCGCCGGTCATCTTTTCTGGGCCAGTCGAGCAAAGACGGACTTATACTCGCCGGCGATTCTGGTTATGTCGTGGTACTTTTCGGAATATTTTCGGGCATTGGAGCCGAACTCGACATAGCGGTCGCCATCAAGCAAAAACCGCATATCATATGTTAGCTGAGCGGCGTCGCCATTACAACACAAACCGCATTTGTGCGTATCCAGAAAACCGTCGGGATTAACATTGAAAGACAGTATCGCCGCGCCGCAGTTGCAGGCCTGGATGAAGGTATTAGGGAAGCCCTCGGAATCGCTGGTGTTGACGAGGACTTTGGCCCGCTGGAAATAATCGTTTATCCTGTCAAATGGCACGTGCCTGATAAACTGTAAATTCCGGATTTTGCCGGCCTGCATGATAATGTCTTTGTAATGCTGGTCATTATTCGGCGTCTGGCAAACAATTGTGAAATGTTCATTGGGGATGGCTTTGGCAAGCTCAAGGAATCGCTCGGGTTTTTTGACGGGGTCATCGCGGCCAACCCACAAAATAGTATCACGATTCTGCTGCTGCATCGCTGGCAAACGATGGCCATTGGGAATTACCTGAGAAGATATGCCCAGCGTCATGGCCAGGTTTTCGACGTCGATTGTGTTCTGGGCAAAGACTGCTTTGGCCTGTCGCAGCGACCACGCAAACAATCTTCCCAGAATCGGGTGCTGGCGGAGATATGTTCCATCGCTTTCGAGCAAGCTGGCGAGGCGATACACAAAAACCCTTCGGCGTAACTTGCAGAATGTCGTGACAACCGGCACGCCCGGCGAGGCACATTTCATCATATAAATGTCCGCGTCTGCCCGCTTCAGCGCCTGCCACGTTCGTACAAGGCCGCTAAGTGCGTTTTTGCTGAAATCGAGCGCCTTGTAAAGTTTTACGCCCTCTATTACCTCGCCGTCGGGCTGGCCATAGTCAGCCACGATAAAGGAGCACTCGAACCTCGCATCTTTTGCTATTTCAGTGGACAGGTAGTACAGGTCAACATTTGCCCCACCGAAGTAGTCGCCGACTTTAGGATTGAAAACCGGGTATGTCTTTGGGGCTATGAAACAAACCCTGATTGGTCTTTGGGGGCTATCAGTTGTCATTTTGCAATCACCAGGCAGGCCCAGGGAATCCCAAGCCAGGAGTTCAGGTTGATTAGCTCGATTTCTGTAAAGCCGGCCTGCCGGAGCTTCGCTGCGACCTTGTTCTTTGCGCAGCCGTGCTTGTCAACCCTTCGCCAATACCTTGCGAGAAATAAATAAATAAGGCCCCAGCCATTCGGCCTAATTGTTGTCGTCATCAGCATGCCGCCGTCTTTGAGTACCTTCTTCGCCTCGTTGAAAAATTGCTGCAACTTTTCGCCGTTGAAATAATCGGTCATCCACGTCGATAGTACTATGTCGAATTTTTCGCCGCCAACCAGTTTCGACAGTTCTGTCGCGTCTCCTTTGTGTACCTTGACCGCGAGCTTACACAAATGCGGATTCTGGTCAACGCCGACAACCGTGTTGTTGTCTAACAGCAGACGCGTATAGTCGCCCGTCCCCAGCCCCACGTCGAGGATATGCTTACCCTTTATTCGCGATATGGCCGGGACCAATTTCCTGTCCGCCGGCATCCGGCAAAGCCAGGTCATAATCCCCTGTTTTTCGTATGACTCAGGAGTATAATTTACGTACCTGTTATGGCCTATTTTGTCTGCTGTCATCGGTTTTTGCATCTCCAGTGATTATACACGAAAATCAGCCATAATTCCCTGGCGTTATCTCGCTTTCGGCTTATGTGCTCATTAAATAATTGTTGTGTTCGTTCATAATTCACTGGTCCGCCCTCATAATATCTGCGGCCGGTAAGAAATTCCTTTATCAAATCGCTGTTTCGAATCCAACTGCTCACGGGAACGGTAAATCCTCTTTTGGTTCTGTGCACTATTTGCCGGGGCAGGTATTTATCGGCTATCCTTTTCAAAAACCATTTAGTCGTCAGGAACCTGATTTTGTATTTATCAGGCAACGACAGGACCAGCGGAACAAGCCGATAGTCCAGATACGGCACTCGCGCTTCCAAAGAAACCTGCATCGAAGCGAGGTCAATTTTTTTGAGTATGTCTTCGGCAAGATAGTTATGAATATCGTTCAATTGCACCGAGAGCAAGCTGTCTTCGCTGCCGCAGGGGATAAGCTGCTCGTCCGGAATAAAGCTATTGTTCAACAGGTCTTTCCTGCTCGACTCAGTGAAGGTCGCCATCCAGTTCAGGTGTCGCCTGTTGCAGCCCGCGTCGAAATCACGCAGGAATCTTTTCATCTTAAAGCCGAGGGTAACTTTTTTATCCGATGGCGGAATCATATTCACAAGCAAGCGCGACAATCCGGCAACTGGGGCGGGAATAAATTTTGCCAGTTTATAAGCCCTGTAGGTATCGTAGCCGCCAAATACCTCGTCGCCCGCATCGCCCGACAATGAAACCGTAACTTTTTGCCGGGTAATCTTCGAGAGCAGGTACGTCGGGAAGACCGATGAGTCGCCAAATGGCTCATCCATCGCGCTGATTATCTGCTGCATAACTTCTTCATTGACGTCCATATATTCGTAATGATGAGCCGTTTTGATGTGCTCGGCGACAATCTTCGAAAATTCCAGTTCGTTGTATGATTCATCTTTGAAGCCGATTGAGAAGGTGTCGAAATCCTTTTTGTTTTTGGCGATTATGGCGGAGATGAGCGATGAATCGAGACCGCCCGAAAGGAAGCTTCCCACGGGCACGTCGGCAATCAACCTCTTAAGCACGGCGTCGCTGAGAATTTCCTCGACCATTTCCAACCGGTCGTCAACAGCAATATCCTGACGCTTAGCTATTTCGGCTTCGAGGTCGTAATGTTTTGAAATGGTCAGCTTTTTGGTATTCAGGTCGAAGAGAATACTATGGGCCGGCCTGAGTTTTCGGCAGTTTTTGTAAATCGTCAAATCTCCGCCGATATACTTCTGGTAAAAGAAGAAATTCACGCCTGCCGGGTCGGTTTCAAGGTCAATATGGTGTTTTCTGATTGCTTTTAGTTCCGAGGCGAAGATAAAACGCCGGTCGTCTAAATAATAATAAACCGGCTTTATGCCGAACCTGTCGCGAGAAATGAACAGCGTTTGTTTGTCCCTGTCGTAAATGCAGAAGGCCCACATGCCGTTGAATTTTTCGACGCATTTGTCGCCCCAGCGGTGATACGCAGCCAGGATAACCTCAGTGTCCGTCCCAGACGTGAATCCGTAACCAAAAGATTCGAGTTCTTTTCGTATTTCCTGGAAGTTGTAAATTTCGCCGTTGAAGACAATCGCCAGGTTCTTAAAATACATCGGCTGATGGCCTTTCGGGGACAAATCAAGAATCGACAGACGCGTATGTCCAAGCGAGACATTGTCATCGAGATATGTCCCGCTGTCATCGGGGCCGCGGTGTCGCATCGCCCCGGCCATCTCCTCGATTGCGGCGTTATCTTTCCAGTTAAAGCCAGCTATTCCGCACACTATTTTTTGCTCCTGGTGACTGTTTGGGAGTAAATTTCCGCCAGTGTTTTGCTCTTGAAGCCCGTTTTTGTCATATATCGCAAAATCGAATTGAGCCGAGATAAATACAGTTTTTGGCCGAGCTTTGTTCTTACAAAAGGCGTTTTGCCGGGCAGGACTTCCATTGAGTGGAACATCAGGTTGAGCACGGGCGAGGGATAGTTTCGCGCAAATTTCGAGACGAGCGATTTCATCTCGAAGGCGGTCATATGCGTAGGCCGCAGCCAACGGTAAAACATCCACTTGGCGGGCAAAAACGGCAATCTCTTGCCCGAAACAGTAATAGGCACTTCCAAAATCGTGCCATCGCCCGGCGAATAATAATCCGTTTGAGAAATAAAATACGGCTGCTTCGGCGCCCGTGAATGGTCCGGGCCGCCGTAACTTCGCCAGTCCGTGTCGGGTGTTACCGAGCTATCGACTTTATAGCCCAGCTTTTCCAGCGCCTTTATCGTATCCAAATCAGCGCCGTACCGGGCCGCCCTGTAGGAAACAGGCCTGACGCCCAATTTATTTTCAATCAGCTCGGTCAGATTTTTGATTTTAGTCAATTCGATTTCTGCATCATAAGCGAAACAGGGGAATTCATCGCTGGCAGTTCCGGCGATATCTTCGTGTTTTCTTTGCGGCTCGATATATTCGCTGTGCAGATGTGCCCCTATCTCGGCGCCGCGAGCGATTTCATCTTTCAGCGTCCGGCAACATTTGTCGTTTTCAACTACCTCAGGCGAAATAAAATAAACCGGCCTGATGCCGAACTTATCCCAGATTGGCCTGAGGATTGAGGGAATCCCGAAGGTTACGGATTCAAACGTCAGCGGCCGCGAACGCTTCCAGTGGATATCGCAATCCGGCTCGGTATCTATCGTTATACAAAAACTTCCTGCCATTTTTTTCGCCGACTATTTTTTACTGAGAACCCTCTGATAAAGTTTTATATACCCCTGTGCCACCTTGTCCCAGCCGAAATTTCCCGCCCGACGTCTGGCGGCAGCGCACATAGTTTTATAGCCCTGCTCGTTTTCAGCCAGCTTAATTATGGCCTCGGTAAGCGATTCCGCGGAATCGGTCCCGACAACAATACCGTTGTCCGAAATCAGTTCTTCAACACCTTCGCACTTTGTAGTTATTATCGGCAAACCCGACGCCATAGCTTCGAGCATCGCGTTGCTCATTCCTTCCTGCATACTTGCGCTGACGAACATATCGTGCTGTCGATAAACATCGGGCATCTTATCGGATTCGATTCTGCCCGTCAGGTTGACGATACCGGTCAGTTTTTTTTGCTCAACGAAGTTTTTTAATTCATCAAGCAGTCCGCCCCCGCCCGATATTGTTAGGCGGACATTTTTGCCTTGTTTGCTTAACATCTCGACAGCTTCGACGAGCATTTCGAATCTCTTTGTTACCGACAGCCGGCCCACCGTGAGAAGTTTCAACTCGCCGGACAATTCCTTGTTCGCAACAGGATGAAATTTGTCCAGGTCTATACCGTTTGGAATGATATCTATATTCGCCGAAGGTAAAAATTTCAGCGCCCTGTTTTTCAGGCCATCACTGCACGCCACCAGCGCAGCGGCTTTTTGCCATATTCTTTTCAGCAGAGGCCCCATCATTTTGTATTCGAGCTGCAATCGTGCATGCCCACCGGGGACATCCGAGCCGCGAAGCGAGATTATATACGGCAGCCGATTAGCAGTCCTGTAACAAAGCCAGCCGGTCGGCAGACCGAAAAACGCGTGAACGAGGTCGTAGCGGTTTTCCCTGAGCAAACGCCGATAAGGCCCAGTGGCTTTGATGACCCATTCGACGACCTCAATCTTGCGCCAGTAGTGCAGATTTTTCTTGTGCACGCCGACGGTATAAAGCGTAACATTTTCCGACAGTTTTTGAACCGCAAAACCGGGTTTTGGCGCTGACGCGAGCACATCCACCTGTAAATAGCTTTTCCCGGCATATTGTTTGAGTATAGCCAGATGGGCCTGCCCTGCTCCGCCTCCGATGGGCGGAAACTCATAATTTATCATCAGAACCTTCATTGTTCGCCTATCATTGAACACCCTCTTGCCACGGCAATAACGGCGGCCGATAGCAGAATCTGACACGATGCGGCCCCGGTGTGAGGCGAACCGCTTTGAATGTTCCGAAGAGAAGCTCTATTCTAACGGGGCTATCATCCACAAAGCATTTCCAGCCCGATTCCCAATTGTCAATGAAGCAGAGATATCCATCGGTCGGAGCTTGGATTTCCCAATCAAGCTGCTCTGTATTGTAGGCCTGCAGATGACCGGCAGTTGTTTTGAATCTGGCAGCGTCCTGTAAAAATGAAGCGATCGTCGAATGTTGTATTGATTCAGAAAAGAATATCCTGGTCCCGTCGTAAACACCCAGCAGGATTTTTCGCGCCTCCCTTTCGTTTTCCGTGTTTTTCAGGAACCTGCAGTATCGGTCAAAATACCAGTTTTCAATAGTGCCAACATTGAAGGCCGGACTCAGGGTGATAGTGCCATAATAGTCGGTCCTGGGGACCGCAAACGCGTCGGCCATAATTGCATCCATATTCACCCTGAAACGGGTTTGCGGCGCCGGCAACCTTCTTTGGTACGTCCAGATTCGGGTGCCGGTATGCCTCAGTTCCAAAAACGCGATAAAAACAAGAATCACAAGTATTGCAGTGCGTCTTCCCGGCGAGGCAAAAGAGAACTTTCTGCTCAGAATCAAAATCGAAACTATGGCAATTGCGCTTGTGCAGCCAAGAACAATAAACAGGATTGTCTGAGGTGCTAATTCCTTAAAATAAGTAAGCCACATATAATCACAAACGTTGTTACCATAGAAGTATATTTGCGCCGCGACAATAGCCGAGTAACCGGCAAGTAACGTTATAAGCAGGCGGGCAATAGAAGGCGCTTTTCTGTTTTTAGAGGTATCGGCAACCAACAGTGATGATTCAAACCAGGCGTATGCCCTGGAAAGCGCCCAGGCAATAACAGGGACTAGGATAATATTGAGCCGGGGCCAGACGCGAAGCCGGGAAAACCCGGGCATATACTTCCAGAGCGCCGCAAAAAGATACGAATTCCGCCCATAGGTAATATAAGTAACAACCGCAAACCAGACCAGAAAGAACAACCTGGTTGTAAGGTCGCAAGACGGCTCATCCCCATCGCCATCCGGGATGGACGATTTACAGGCAAACAGATATACGATAAGTATAAGCAAGGCGGTTATGCTGAAGAAATACCATCCTTCCGTGTTGGCAGCGGGCGGGTAAACAAGCGAGCCGAGCGTGTCTTTGAATGCAAATGGATGTTGCGTCGAATAAGCGAAATCTTTTCCGCCGCGGTCCGTGGCCTGGGAGACAAGGTGCCTGACGCCGAGAATATACGGGCTGCATACCAGGCCGGCTACAGCGCCGGCCAAAACCAAGGTCAACAATGCTCGCTTCCAGTCAATTAAATCCGGACCTATCAGCCGACTCCGCAATGGCTTTACCAGGAACACCATAAAATAAGGGACGAAGAGAAACAGGGAATAGTAAGCAAAGTAAGGGTAGCCGGCGGTGCACAGACATATAAGAGAAAAGGCCAGCAAAATTCCGTATTGTGCAGCTTTTTTCGCCGACGGGCTTAGCATAATCCTCGTCATCGCATAAAGAACCCAGGGATACCACGCTGCGCTGTGAACAGCATTAGGGAATCGAATGGTTTCGGTAATCTTGTAACTTATGGACATTACGAGCACAGCAAAAAGCACCGCCCTGATGTTTTTGTTGATTGACTTGAGCCACATAAACAGGCCCAAGGCAAATATCGATAATCCGAGAACCGTAAAAACCTGCTGGTCAACAGGGCCGTAGCCGCCGGCTATTTTATACCAGAGCGCTAATGGAATATTGAGCGGATAGCACGCCTGCGCGAAAGGATTGGTATAAAAGGGAAACCCTGCCGCCTCGGATGGGGACCACAGCGGCAAATGAAATTGTACCAAATTAGCCAGCAAATACACCTTGTGCCGGAAGTAAAGAGAAATGAAATCATTTCCTATCGCGGCATATGTTCCGTTTATTGGAAAAACATGGCGAAACAGATAAATGACGGGCCAGAAGAAAACCCCGACCGCCAATATTATATGTTTCAAACGTGACGGTGATGTTTGCGAACGCGGCGACGCTTCTGACTGTCGTTTTTTTGCGGGCGATTTCAACTTTCTTTCCCAAGCCATTTTATTTTTTTGAACGCTATCCAGCTCATTTTAAGCAAAAGCCAGCCGTGTCTGAACCTGCTGATGTTTGTTTCGCCGTAAGTCCTCGCGCGATATCTAACAGGCACCTCAATCACCTTGAGGTTTTGCTTGACGGCCCCGAATATGAGGTCAAAGTCGCCAAACGGGTCAAAGTCGCCGAAATACGAGCGGTTGGCCGCGATGACTTCGTAATCGCTTTTGCGAATCATTTTTGTCCCGCAAAGCGTATCCCTGAACCGCTGGCCCAGAAGCCAGGAGAACAACGCCCCGAAGAATTTATTGGCGAGCAGATTCAAAAATCGCATTGCTTCTTTTTCCATCGGATATACAAGCCGCGAACCGTTGATGTATTCGCCTTTGCCATCGCGGAGGGCCGCGAAAAATTTAGGCAAATCCTCGGGCGGAGCGGTGAGGTCAGCATCCTGGATTACAAGCACGTCGCCTGCCGCGGCGGCAAAACCCTTCCTGACCGCGTCCCCTTTGCCGCGACCCGCGCCCTGATGTATCAGCCGGATTTTACGTTCGGGGTGTTTTTTAATCTGGGTTTCTATCTCATCGGCTGTGCCGTCGGTGCTGGAGCCATCCACAAAGATTATCTCGGTTTCACGCCCCATATCGGGTATGCGTTTTACAGCGTCCTCGATATTGCCTCGCTCATTTCTGCACGGCACTATCACCGACACCGACAAATCCAAATCCGACTTTGGCTGCGCGGAACGCCTCGCCATGACCAGATTGACCATGTTGAACATTCGAAAAACCGGCAGCAGCGAAAGGACATAATTACACAATGCACTAATCAGCCAGATGCCTTTTGGGAGCAGGACGAACGAGTCCGTGCGGATTACGTCGAAATTGCCGAGATTAAGCAGGTTGGCGATATCCTGAGGAGGCAGCCAGTTCTGATGCTTGCGAGGTTTGCGAATGCCCAGCGAGGACCCCAGCCGCAATACCCATTCCCAGAGATAATTGTAATATGTAATCACAATCCTGGTGTTGTCATCGGTGAGCGGATGAATTCGTTCCAACACCTGCTGAATATCCTTCCAGTCGCCCAGCGAATTGCATATCAGGACATAATCGAATTTTTCGCTGAGCCGGAATTCCTGGGGGTCTGCGGCGATAAAATTCAAATGCGGGAACCGCTTTTGGGCAAGCGCGATTGCCTCTTCGCTGGCATCAACGCCCACGCCATACGCCGGCTTCACCGCCGCCAGGAGGTCGCCGCATTCACAACCGATGTGCAGGACCCTGCTGTTCGGCCGGACGACAAATTTGTATATCCTGTCGAGCCAGCCATAGTAATAGCTGTTGCGTCTGCGCCACTTGAGCAGATTTTCCTCATTCGGTCCTGATATCATCCGGCCCGACCTGTTTGGTTTATTCTCAAACCGATTCATAAGCTATCCATAGAATATAAGTTGCCGCACCATAACATCAAAGGAAAATTGCTGCTGCATTTCGCCCAATCAGCCGCCTGCTCCCGGCGTTTGTTTTGAGTCCTGCTTCCTGAGACGAAAGACATTGACATACCCTCTATCGGAGCCAATACGGATAACAAACTCATAAGGCCCGATACTGCGCGACTGGCTGAGCATTGCGAGATTCTTGTCCAGATTCGAAAAAGTATAATCGTTATGTCGGTTGCCTGCCCCTTCTCTGGTGGCCCATACAACATAAGTAATGTTTAGCTCATAAAGCCTGGCTGTAAACTTTTCGGGGTTGTCTTCTTTCGGTAAGCCGCCGATGTTTTCGGCAAACTTGCCTGCGTAAAGGGCTGCCGGCCCACAGTTGTAAACACCCATTTTTTCCCCAGGTTTGGCATTCTGGGCAAACCACTCGCCGAGCTGCCTGAATTCCATTTCCCGTTTGCCGTCGCCAACAATCCTGGCCAGCATAAACTGGTTCGACGCGATAACTAAGCACATTACCGCAGCCACGCACAGATGCCGGGACACGGGTATGGGGCGTTCAACAAGCATTCCGGCCCCGATAATTATTGCCGTCAAAAGCATCGCGACATAGGGCATAGATGCCGAGGTCGGACTGATGCTCGACGCGTAGCCGAAGTTCCGGGCAAAATCGACAAACCAAACACCCGCAGCCACAGCCATGCCTAACTTGAGCACCAATGTCGCCTGCCACGGAAGCCGGGCCTTTTGCGCCAAAAAACCGCCCGCGCTTTGCAGCCCGAACCACGCAACAAGCAACGGTATCCAGAAAACGGTCGAGTGAAACCGCGGCAACGGATATGGGTAATAAGCGTGCAATATGAAATACGGCACGAAAAATAAAAGCAGTATCAGTATTTCACACCGCCGTCTCAAGGCGGCGACAATGCAGCCCAGAGCGAAGCCGATTACCACAGCGGCTTTACCAAGCTTCAAAATCGTTTCCGCAAACTCCTCGCTTGCGCCGGGATAAGGAATAAGAAGGGGCTGAAACGCCACCTGCCAGAGAATCTGCAAATGAAGACCAATCCCGCGCTTGCCCTGTCCCTCGGCAAAGGTTTTCGAGTAATCCTTGGAAAATAAAACGTTGAAATAATGCGTACCGCCTGATTCCGCCCGCCAGTTCAGAACGGTCAGCGTCAGCCAAAACATCAGAGGGACGGCGGCAATTGCCGAAAAGATGAATGCTTTTATGACATCTCGCTTTTCTTTTCTGTTAATGATATCCGCCACAAACGCGGCGGCAATCAACGCAGCACCTTCATAGCGAATCATAGAAGTAATCGAGGCCGCCAGATACGCCCAGCGAGAACGGCGTAAAATCAGGTATAAGCTCAGAAGAATGAAAAATAAAAACGGCGTTTCAACTACCGGGTCAACAAGGGAATAAATCGTCCAAGGATTTATTGATGCTATTATCGCGAACCATACGGCAGCCCTGCCGATAATTTTCCTACCTACCAGCCAGAACAGAACAACCGTGAAGGGCTGCAGTATCGCGTTCAGCAGACAGCCTGCGGTAAGCTCACGCGAAGGCCCCCAGGCAAACGGATAAAGAAAATTCTGCAGCAGGCCCAGCACGGGAGTATGCTTGAAGCTGTGCGGCAGATGCAACGACAGCAAGTTCCTGCCCTCCCGAAAAAAGTCGGGGAAATCCGCATTGGGAATCACCGCGTGCCCGAAATAAAGAATTGAATGATACGCTCCGAAAGCAAACAGCACAATGCCCGTCAGAATATCCAGCCGATGCTGGGCCTCGGCCGTAATCAAGTTATTGCGGCCTGTATCCAGGATAGTTTTGAATTTTTTATCTCTTTTCTTTGTCACAGCTTTTCTATGGGGTTTTATCGTCCGACAGCGAATGTCATTTAAGACCTCAGTTTAAAAACGACCTCGTCACCGAATATCTGCTCTATCTCGTAGTGTTCTCTTATGAACTTTCTGAATTTACCCATAACCTCGAATCTGCGTGCCTCATCATCGCCGAACCGCTCGCGGGTCATCTGGCCCCATTGTTTCTCAAACTCGGCTGTTATCTGCGGGTCATTGGGCAAAAACTGTCCTTTTTGGAAGCCCATAAACCCCTGGGGCACAAAAGGCCAAAGCTCGAACTTAAACCTGTCCAGAGGCAAATGCTGTTTGCGACTGTCCACGATATATTTAGGCATCTCTCTGTCAAACGCGATGAGAAGACCATCGACCACCTGCTCAAGCTGTTGGGGGGACCTTGCGTGCATTTCGCTTTCAAAGGCAAACGGCGAGCTGCTGAACCTCTGCGCCGACAGGTAAACTCCCGGAACCCAGCCCCAAACGTATATTTTGTCCGAGGGCTTGGTTCGGCTACGAACATACTCGCCCGCCTGCTCCCAGTACATCCTGGTTCCTAAATTTCGTCGCTGCGAGATTTCATCCCATCGCTGAATGTAACCGTTTCGCTTCTGCGGGTATTTCACCCCCGAATACGGGCTTCTTGGCAGGCCGAAAAATATATACCAGGACATAACAACCATCAGGACAAAACTGACAATGCCTGTGATAACCCATTTGGTTTTGAACACGGCTTTTGCGATTTTGTCGCGATATACGGCTATCAAATAACCGCCTGTCATCGCGCCTGAAGCCGTAAGCGGAAGATAGTACTGCTCATAAGAAGCCGGGCTTATCCAGACAAACGCCATATCGAGCGCCCACCAGACGGCAAGCAAAAGCAGGAAACGGTCGTAATCGGTTTTGGCAGATGACGACTGCGACTTGTGACGTAAACTCAGAATCATTTTGCCGATTCCCACTATTATGGCGCCAATCGCCAATGATACAGGCAGGCACAGGGCAAGGTAATATCGTAAAACCTTAGGCCACTGGCCTGAAAACGGCATTACGTTTCTCATGCTTGAGATGTAATTGCCGGCCTGCGGAGCCGCAGCAGGCGCTTTGGGTATCAGACCGGCAATTGCATCCCATACAAAATAGAACGGCAGCGCTATCTGGATGTTCCAGCCGATTATCCAAATATATAATGGCGCCATTGACACTGCCGCCCCTGCCAGCAGCAGCATAATATCAACGCCGGTTTGCTTCCAGGTCCTGTGCTTGAATATCGGCTGGACAATCACAAAAAGGCCCATCGCCCCGATTACCGATGCGCCGGTCTCCTTAAAAAGCGGCGCCCACGCGGCGATTGCGCCGGCCAGAAAATCAAGCCACCACTTCCCGCCCGATTGCCGCATAAGCAGCAGGCTTACTGCCATCACCATACACGCTATCATATACTGCTCTTTGACGTTGCCGAACTTGGCGATGAGAGGCGATGACGTATAAATCACGGCTATGATTACACCTACAGCCGCCGGCAATTTGCCGAATATTTTCCTCATCGCAACAAACATCAGGATAAATGCGCCCGCCAGCATAATGGTCTGAATCAGCTTTGGGCCGAATTCGCTGAATCCAAACAGCCGGACTCCGAGCATATTAACCAGTAGCGTCCCCAGGGCGGCACTGGGGTTTTCATCAACACCGATTTTTGCGCCATTGAGAATATGCTGCGCAGAATAAACATTGGCGGCGCTGTCGTAGGGATCGGGGAAGTTGAACTCAAAATATCGCCCAAGCATAAATGGAATGCCCGCCAGAATCGCAATCAGAATAATTGAAAACTTAGAACTTAGAATTGAGAATTCTGAGTTTGGAATTTTACTGTTTTTCTTCATTCTTCATTCTCAGTTCTTAATTCATTCGAGGATTTCGCGAATCACGTATGTAGGCCGATTCTGCGACTCGTGGTACGTCCTCACCAGCAGTTCCGCAAGCAAGCCCATCAGGATAAACTGAATGGTGGACATAATGAGAACAGCCGTCAAAATCAGCAGCGGATTTCTGTTCAGCGGAAGCTCCTGGGCGGCGAGGAACTTTTGATAAAGCATAATCAAGCACATAAGCACCGCTCCCAATGCGCTGGCGAACCCCAGCCCTCCGAAGATATAAATTGGTTTGGTGGAAAATGAGCCGAGAAATTTGACGGTAATCAGGTCGAGCATTACTTTCCATGTTCGCCCCAGGCCATATTTGGCGACGCCTGCCGTCCTGGGCCTGTGATTGACAACCATTTCGCAGATTTTCGCCCCGCTCCAGCTTGCCAGCACGGGGATGAATCTGTGCATCTCGCCGTATAATCTCGTTTCAGCCAGTATTTCTCGTCGATACGCCTTGAGCGTGCAACCGAAATCGTGCAGTTCCACGCCGGTAATTTTCGCGATAAGCCCATTGGCCACTCTCGATGGTATCAGGCGCGTAATGGCATTGTCGTGCCTCTTTTTGCGCCAGCCGCTGACAACATCAAACCCTTTATGCAGTTGCTCAATCATTTGCGGAATATCAGCGGGGTCGTTTTGCAGGTCGCAATCTATGGCTACGACTATCCGACCCTGTGAATGGGCAAAGCCGGCGCTGAGAGCGGCCGTCTGCCCAAAGTTCCTGCGGAAACGAATAACCCTAACCCTGCCATCGGCTTTGTGCAGTTCGGTCAATATCCCGAAACTGCCATCGGTGCTGCCGTCGTCTATGAAAATCAGCTCATACTGGTACTTATTGCCAAGGGCCTGCGTGAGCTGGTTATATAACGCCCTTATGTTATCCTGCTCGTTCAACAACGGGATTACTACGGATACCTCGATTGATTGTCCGCTCATAATCTTCTCCGCCTTTAGCGAGACCTCGCCCGCCCCTAAGGGGCGAGGCGGGTCCGAACAAAATTTTAGTTTCGTAAATCCCTGTTATATTAACAGTTACGCAAACACCTGTAAAGTAACGCCTTGCCCATCCCGCCAAGGCAAATGTTTGACTTTTCGGTCATAAGCTTCTATCATATGGGGCTGCTTTAATACGTTTACTTGATGAAAGGTCTTATTTTATGGCAAAAAAAGTGGTTTTGGAACGCAAACCATTCGTGCTGATTATCCGTGACGGCTGGGGATACAACCCTGACCGCAATGAGGACGCCTATAACGCCGTAAAATGCGCGAAGGTCCCCACCGATACTATGCTGATGAGCGAATACCCCAACACCCTGATTCATACGTACGGCGAATACGTTGGTTTGCCCGACGGCACAATGGGCAACAGCGAGGTCGGACACCAGAACATCGGGGCGGGCAGGATAGTTCCGCAGGAATCCGTTCGACTGAGCTATGCCATCAAGGACGGGTCGTTTTTCAAAAATGAACAATTCGCAAACTGCGTCAAATTTGTAAAAGAGCACAAAGGCAAAATCCACTTTATGGGCCTGTGTAGCGATATAGGCGTGCATTCACTTCTTGACCATTTATACGGCCTGCTTGAGCTTGCCAAGAGAAACGACCTGAAAGACGTATTCATTCACGCGTTTACAGACGGCCGCGATTCACCGCCAGACAGCGGCGCCGGCTACATCGCCGATATCGAGAAGAAGGCAGCGGAAATCGGCGTGGGTAAAATCGCCAGCGTTATGGGCAGGTTCTACGCAATGGACCGCGACAGCCGATGGGACCGCGTCCAGAGGGCATACGAATGCCTGCGGGTAGGCAAAGGACTCAGGGCGAAAAGTGCCGCCGAGGCCATAGCCAATAGTTACGCAAAACAGGTAACCGACGAATTCATCGAGCCGACGGCAATAGTTAATCAGGATAACGAACCGATAGGAACGATAGCCGACGGCGACGGCGTGATATTCTTTAATTTTCGCGGCGACAGGACTCGCGAAATCTCCAGGGCGTTCGTCATGCCCGACTTCAAAGAATTCCCGCGAAACGTAAAGCCGGATATTTATTTCGTCTGTATGACCGAATATGACACGACTATTCCGGCGCCGGTGGCATTCTCGAAGCCGCCCAAAATGAAAAACATCCTCGCCGCTTACTGGGGTTCGCTGGGGCTTAAGCAGTTCCGTTGTGCGGAAACCGAAAAATATGCGCATGTCACGTTCTTCTTCAACGATTATACCGAAAAACCGTTCCCGGGCGAGGACAGGCAGATTGTGCCGTCGCCGAGGGTGCGAACGTATGATTTGAAGCCGGAGATGAGTGCGTATGAGGTTGCTGACGTTGTTCTTCAGCGGTTGGACACAAATCAGTATGACGCGATGGTAATCAATTTTGCGAATCCCGATATGGTCGGCCACACGGGCATACAAGAAGCGGCAATCAAGGCGGCGGAAACGGTCGATGCCTGCGTCGGGAAAGTTTTGGACAAGGTAAAACAAATGGGCGGTGCGGCGATAGTAACCGCAGACCACGGCAACTTCGAGAAAATGATAGACGGCACCCCCGACAAGCCGCACACCGCGCATACTGTCGGCGATGTGCCGCTGATTGTCTTTGACGAGAAATATAAGGGCAGAAAGCTTCGCTCCGGCGGCATCCTTGCGGATATCGCGCCGACGCTGCTTGATATGATGGGTTTGCCCAAGCCGGAAGAAATGACCGGAAGAAGTTTGCTTGAAAAATAGCGGATAACATATCCGCTATACGCTAAACATCATACTGTGGGCGGGAGAAAAATGGGCCGGATAGTCGTTCTTGACCAGAATATGGTGAATATGATAGCCGCCGGCGAGGTAATCGAGAGACCCGCCAGCGTGGTCAAGGAATTGGTCGAGAACAGTATCGATGCCGGCGCGACAAAAATCGCCGTCGCCGTGGAGGATGGCGGCAGAAAGTTAATCTCGGTAACAGACAACGGCAGCGGTATGGACGCCGAAGACCTCGTCAGCGCATTCGAGCCGCACGCCACAAGCAAAATCAAAACAAGCAACGACCTGCGAGCGATATCAACACTGGGTTTTCGCGGCGAGGCGCTTGCCAGCATTGCCTCAATTGCCCAGGTGAAGGCCGTCAGCCGGACAGCAGATGAGCTTTCAGGTAATTGCCTCGAAATCGACTGCGGAGATAAAACGGGATTGACGCCCTGTAGCGCAGACGTCGGCACGACCATTCAGATCCGCGACATTTTTTACAAACTGCCTGCCAGGCGAAAATTCCTCAAAAGCGCAAATACCGAAATGACCCACATTGCCGAGCAGTTCATCAGGATTGCCCTGGCTAATACGACCATCGAACTTACACTGACGCATAACAGCAAAGAGCAATACCGGCTTTCCGCCGAACAGGGTCTTAGAGCAAGAATTTCCGAATTATTCTCGCAGGAGGTCGCGGACAACCTTCTCGAAACCGAAATCGATGAAAAGGGTTTGCATGTAGCCGCCCTTTTAGGCAAACCAGCAATCGCAACCACAAGCAACCGGCTGCAATACATATTCATCAACGGCAGATTCATACGCGACAAATTCATCTCGCACGCAATCAAAGAGGCGTATCGCGGAGCAATTGACCCAAGCAGGTTCCCCGCAGCGTTTATATTTATTCGGATGCCTTACGAGGATTACGACGTCAACGTTCACCCGACAAAAATCGAGGTGCGTTTTTATAACGCCAATCTCGTTCATTCGCAGATTCTTGCCTGCCTTCGCGAAAAACTATTGGCTACCGACCTTGATACCCTCGCAAGCGTCCCGCAGCAATCCGCCCCGCCTATGCGACGCGACGGACGAATCGCGGAAGCGATGGAAGAATTCTTCAAACGTCATCGCCCTTCAGGTCAGCGACAACTGGATTTCATACCCGATAGCCGCCCTTCCGGTACTCGACACACTAACGAATATCGAGAACCAAGTATCGAGAATCGAGCATCGAAATTCCTGCAGATTCACGACTGCTTCATTATCGCTGAAAATGATGATGGTTTTGTTATTATCGACCAGCATGCGCTGCACGAACGGATTATGTATGAGCAGTTGAAAAGGCGCGTGCGAAACAGCCCACTCGAATCACAAAAACTCTTAGTTCCTGAAAGTTTCCAACTGACAAAGGAACAATCAGACACGCTCGAAAACAATTCACAGCTTTTTGAAAAACTGGGAATCGAGCTTGTTCCCTTCGGACCTAAGACCGTCGCCATTCAGGCGTTTCCGGTGCTTTTGGCAAAAGCCGAGCCGGCGGATTTTCTCCGGGATGTAATGGATATGCTTGTCGAAAAGGCCTCGACGCTCGACGCGGACAGCTTATTCGATGAGGTCTTGCATATGGCGGCGTGCAAGGCGGCAATAAAAGCAGGACAAAAACTAACCGACAGCGAGATTGAGCAGCTTATCGCCGACAAAGAAACGGTCGAAAATTCCAGCCATTGTCCCCACGGCAGACCAACCGTGATTAAATTTACCGTGGCTGAACTGGAAAAGCAGTTTAAGAGAACCTGATGAAAAAAGAATGGTATGCCCATTTCATATTATTTTATATACTACCTATATCTGTGGGGCTATTCGTCACATTAATATTTGTTTTTGTTAAACCAAACCTGAAACCAGCGGAAACACAAAAAAAACCCGAACAAATTGTGTCGCTTTCGCCAAATCTAACCGAGATTGTCTTTGCTTTGGGATTGGGAGACAGGGTTGTCGGAGTTTCGAATAATTGCGACTGGCCTGTTGAAGCAAAGCAAAAGCCGAAGATGGGGACATTTTGGCAGCCGAGTACCGAGGCGATTATCGCCGCAAAACCCGATTTGGTCGTATGCGAGTCATTCCTTCAGCATAAAGAGGTTGCGGAAACGCTTAAAAGAGCGGGCATAAGCGTTCTTTCCTTACGTGTAGAATCAATCGAAGAGTTTTATTCTGCGATAATACAAATCGGCCAAGCTACAGGATGTTCGGATAAAGCTGAATTGCTTGCTGTGAAAATAAAAAGCGAACTCGACCAACTCCGGGCCAAAGCGTCCTCCGCAAAAAAGGTCAAAGTCCTCTGGGCGGTGCAGACCGAGCCGATGAGGGTTGTGGGCGTAAAAACATTCGTAAATGAGATAATAGATTTGGCGGGAGGCCAAAACGTCATTGCGCCAACCGGCGACCAGTATCCATCTGTCGGAACAGAGACCATCCTGACCAGCGGAGCGGAAGTGATAATTCAGTCAGCTATGGGGACAGAGGATATTACAAAACAGCAGGAAACAGCCGATAAATTCTGGAATAGATTCGTCAATCTGCCCGCGGTGAAAGATAAAAAAGTTTACGTCTTAGAAGCCGACACTGTGCTTCGGCTGGGGCCTCGCCTGCCCGAAGGCGCGATGGCAGTCGCAAAATTGCTGCACCCGGAACTGTTCACACAACCCAAGGACCCAAATCAGTCCCGTATGGGACACCAAACGGTGGGAGACCAAACGCACAAATGACTGACCTGCTCACGCCAAGACGTTTAATCAGCAAAATCGCCCTGTGCGTAGCGGCACTGGCGGTCGTAATGTTTGTATGCTCGCTTGTGGGGACGCAAAAAATATCGCTGTCTGCGGTATTCGCCGGGCCGGGGAATACGCCGGGACAGAATACCGATTACGATATTTTTGTCCGAGTTCGTATCCCGCGGATAATCCTCGCTGCGCTTGTCGGTGCGGCTCTGGCGGCAAGCGGAGTCGCTCTTCAGGCAATCCTGCGAAATCCCCTCGCAGAACCATATATCCTCGGCATATCAAGCGGCGCAGCGCTCGGCGTAATGACCGCGGCGATTGCCGGCGTAAGCTGGTCGTTCCTGGACGGCTCGCCAATGGCAGCGATGGCGTTTTTGTTCGCTATAGGCACGGTCTGGCTGGTCTGGTTCACGGGACATCTTGCGGGCGGCTCAACTGTAACCAGTTTACTTCTGGCGGGCGTGGTCATCAACGCATTTTTCTCCGCGGTGATAATGCTGATGACATCCCTGATAGATAGCGAGCAGCTTCGCTCCACGATTATGTGGCTTATGGGCAGTATCGGCGAAAAAGATTTTACAACACTGCTGGTAAGCGCGGTATTCATAATAGTGGGTATCACTGCGCTATTCACAATCAGTCAAAAGCTAAACGTCTTGGCGTTCGGTGCAGGTGAGGCGAGGTCGCTCGGCGTCAATCCGCGCAAGATTACTTTAGTCGCATTTGCGCTGGCGTCTTTCATAACCGCTGTCGCCGTCGGCTTAAGCGGGCTGGTTGGTTTCGTCGGATTAGTAGTTCCGCATTCGGTTCGGCTTGTATTCGGCCCGGACCATCGTCAGTTACTGCCCACAAGCGCGTTACTCGGCGCGGCATTCGTCGTCATCTGCGACACAATCGCCCGTACGATAATCGCCCCTGCGCAGTTGCCTGTGGGCGTGATAACTGCAATCATCGGCGGGCCTGTATTCTTAATCCTGCTTTCCAGATACAGCAAGAAAGTGGGGGCTTTGCGATGAATATAGAAGTGCAAAAACTTCGTTTCGCATATAAGGCACAAGCCGAGATATTAAAGGATATCTCCTTTTGCCTCACAAGCCCGTGTTTTTTATCAATCGCAGGCCCCAACGGCGCAGGCAAGACAACGCTTCTAAATCTGCTATCGGGTCTTCTCAAACCCGCTTCCGGTTCAATCGAAATCGACTCGAAACCTATAAACTCTTATTCCGTCAGGCAACTCGCGAAAAAAATCGCCGTCGTGCGTCAGGAATTTGTTCCGGTCTTTGAATTTTCGGCGGCACAGATTGTTTCAATGGCCAGAACGCCCTATTTGGGTGCGCTGGCGTTCGAAACCGACGCCGACAGGGAAGCGATAGCCGAGTCGCTCGAAATGACGGATACCGCACGATTCGCCGACAGGCCTCTTGGGCATCTCAGCGGCGGCGAACGCCAGCGAATATTCATCGCACGGGCGCTGGCACAACAGACCCCGATACTGCTTCTCGATGAGCCAACGAGCTTTCTGGATATGAAACACCAGGTCGGCATCTATGACCTGCTGAAAAAAATGCAAATCGAAAAACAAAAGACGATTGTGTCGGTTACGCACGATATTAATTTGGCCGCACAATACAGCGATATGACTCTGCTGCTCTCGGCGGACGGTGGTTACAACTTCGGCCCAACGCGGGAAATCCTCACAACCGAGCGAATCGAAAGCGTCTTCGGCGTCCGGACATTCTCCGCCCAAACAGGCCAAACCAGATTCTTTTTCCCGTTAGGCAGGTTTACAAAAAATCATTCGTCCTAATCCGGTTTCCAACTGCTTCGGACAATCGCAATATACGAATCTGGCGTTACATAGTTTTATCCGAGCCGCCGTAAATAAACCGGACTTCGCCGACGTTGGGAACAATCGCCAGGGGAAATTTTGGTAAGGGTTTGAAACCGGCGGGCCAATATACAAAAAGCGCTTTGCCGACGAGATAATCGCGGGGAACAATCCCTTCGGCGTAAATATTTCCGTTATTTCCTTTGCCGGGACGGGCCCACCACCTGCCGTCTTCGCTGCGAGGACTGTTGTCGCCCAGCATAAAGAACTGGTCCGCTTTGAGCGTCAGCGGGTTGCCCTCGGTTGCCCTGCCCCGCTCATTACTGTTGGGGTTCCTGCCGGTATAGTGAATATCCCTGAACAACGCCAGGTGAGAAACAGCGATTTCGCCCGCGCCGAAAATCTTCGCCTCCGGCTCAATTTCCGCTTTTCTTTCTCCAACGTCATTAGGCCCGCGACCAAGGTCTTTAACCAGCTTTTCATCCCCGAACTCGAGAACCAGCTCGTGGTCAACATTGGCAAACCTGAACATCTTCGGACTGTCAACCGCCAGCGAACCGGCCGCTTTGGTGGCCAGCACGTCTTCCTTGCCATTGGCAAGCCGCGATATTGTCATCTGTCCCGAAAAATCAACTTTTCCAGTATATTGCATCCCATATTTACTCAATGACGCACCAGCGAAGCCCTCAGGCCTGCTCGTATTGACCAAAAACCGGACCATAAGGTCGCTGCAATAGGGCATAAATTTATAATCAAAAAGCTCATCGTAAGCATACGTCGCCTTAAGCTCATTGCCTCGCGTCGTATCATAAACAAGCGAATATTTCTCGTTGGGGTCTCCGCTTAGCCGGAAAATCGTCGGGCTGGCGTCGTCCACTTTCCATTTCGTGCCGTCCGGGTTCCAGAACGGCTGCCGCCACTTGTGCCCGTTGAACGTCGGCTCATCCTGCCTGGCCGGCTGGTAATCATTGTCGTAAACAGGCATCCACAATTCTTCCTGCACCTTCGCCGGCTTCCTGCTGATTTGCCCGTTGATATACACGTCTCCGTCGATTATCTCGACCGTCTCGCCAGGACGACCAACCAGTCGCTTGATATAATTTTCCGTCGGGTCGAGTGGATTCTTGAACACCACCACGTCGAACTGCTTCGGCTCTTCGAACTGGTATATGCACTTCAGCACTAATATTCGGTCGCCGCTCGAAGGGGCCATATCTCCCGCCGTTATCTGATAATAACCGCAGCTCGGGCAGCGAGAATATTCCTGTCTGGTCACCCCCCTGTTCTGCGACGGCGCGTAAATATTTTGTCCGTAGTAGTACTTATAGCCGCACTGTGTGCATCGCATCGTGTAATGCGCTCCGAGCAGTGTACTCGCCATACTGCCCGTCGGGATACGGAACGCCTCCATTACAAACGCGCGAAATACAAACGCCAGCGCAAAAGCCGTTATAAGCCATTCAAGCGTGTTGGCTATCTCGGCCGCACGGCTCTTCGATTTTGCTTCCATATCTTTAGCCATAAATTCTCAGCAGATATCTCCGTAGTCAGGAACCAAGGGGACTATTATGCGGCCAATTCGATGGCAGGTCAACTATAACCACGCCGCAGTTTCCACAATAACAACAACCATCCGCGATAGACGATACCGATACTATTCCGCGCCAACTGTTCCTCTTGCGCGCCTTATCGGGTTGGTGCCCCCGGCAGGACGGTCGGTCTGGTTCTGCTGCTGCGTACCGCCTGTCCTGGGTGTTTTTCTTTCACGTCTTTCAGGCATTTGCTGTTGGCGATCTTCCTTCGCTTCATTCTCAAGTTTGGTTACCAGTTTATTCAGGCGGTCCGCCCTCTTTTTCAACACCAGGTCAATCGCCTCTACAGTGTTTGCATCATTCGTTGCCGCTGCTACTTTTCGCAGGAATCCTAATTCCGCGACAACGACATTATTCATCGCTTTAGCAAGCTCCGCTTTTTTCTCCTGTTTTCCAAGCCACTGATTATCTTCGCCGCGGGCGGACATATCGATACGGTCAATTTCCCGCTTGAACGCGTTAAAATCGTTTACGTCGGGAACATTTATGTCGGGAACATTCGCATCCGCAGTCATAGCGGGGGCAGCCGTCGGCGTCTCCGCCGGTATGGGCTTGACCGGCGGATTCGCCGGCGCCTGTTTCTTCTGCTCCGTCACGTTATTTACATCTTGCGCCGGTTTTTTCGTATCAACCGTCCCTTTCGGCGCGTTCTGATTGACGCCATTATCAACCTGCTGCGATATCTCCATCGTTCCGACGGTCTCCACTAAAGTCCCCTGCCCATACGCCATCCGTAAAGCGCCAGGCCCTGCCAGGAAAAGACATAAAATAAAACTCAGAAATATTACTGATTTTTTATAATTTCTCAGATTCACAATATCCGCCTCTCTTTTCCAGCATCTCATATTACACACCTTTCGTCGGGCCCGCGTCGGGGCAGTTAAATACCTTTCATGCCCGCTTTAAATTTCCTCGGTGCTTGTTACACCGATATGCTGCATTATTCTATCAAATTCTTCGAGTGAATGAAACTCAACGACAATCCTTCCGCATTTTCCGTTTTTGCGGGTTTCTATCGCCACGTTGGTCCCAAGTTCCTTGCTTAGTCGGCTTTCGAGGTCCTGGATATGCGCCGGCCTCGTCCTGATTTTTATTTTTTGTGCATCATTTGTGGTCAGGTATTGCCTAACCAGCCGTTCAACTTCTCTTACGCTTAGCCGCCCTGCCATCGCGCGATTAGCAAGTTTTCGCCTTAATTCATCGGTCGGCAACGCCAGTATCGCACGAGCATGCCCCATTGTGAGCTGGCCCTCGATGAGCATTTGTTTGATTTCGGTCGGTAAGTCCAGCAACCGCAAGTAGTTAGCAATCACGGACCTGTCTTCGCCCAGCCGTTGAGCTGCGTCGGCCTGCGTCAGCGAGAACGTGCTTAAATATCTCTGATAGGCATTTGCCCGCTCAATAGGGTTCAGGTCTGCCCGATGAATATTCTCCACCAAGGCCAACTCAAGCATCTCATCATCTTTAACAGGCCTGATAACCGCAGGGACCGTCTGAAGCCCCGCCATTTTTGCCGCCCGCCAACGCCTTTCCCCTGCTATCAACTGATAACCAGAACCCATAGGCCTGACAATCACCGGCTGAATTACACCTTTTGCCTTGATTGACTGCGCTAACTCCGTCAATTCCAGTACGTTCCAAAAAGAACGAACCTGATATGGATTTGCTTCGATTTCATCGACTT